>NZ_JAHLOS010000046.1 GCF_018917525.1 Enterococcus raffinosus
TCTAGGTCCAAAGTAAAAGGGCGTTTTCCGGCCTCTATTCGTTGACGATTGATCTCATCTTCTAATTCATCTTGATAGGCTTTCGCTTCATCATGGGTCATTTCCTTCGTGAACTTATGCTTATTGGCATTGGCTTTGATGTGGGTAGAATCCAGATACAAATTATCCTCTGTTACGAAACCGGCTTTGACAGCTTGTTCTAAAATATAAGAAAAAATATCCTCAAATAGTGTCGTTTCTCTAAATCGGCGGACATAATTCTTTCCAAAAGTTGAGAAATGGGGGATTTTCTCCTCGAAGGAATAGCCTAAAAACCAGCGGTAAGCGATATTGGTGTCGACTTCCTTAATGGTTTGTCGCATGGAACGGATGCCGAATAAATACTGGATAAACACCAATTTGATCAGAATCACTGGATCGATACTTGGGCGACCTAACTCTGAGTATGTAGCTTCCACGATTGGATAAATGAACTCAAAATCAAGTGCGTCATCAATCTTTCGAACGAGATGATCTTGAGGAACCAGATCATCAATCGTGAGCATCGCAAATTGATTTCTACCGTTCGTATTGTTTTTAGACATCATAACTATCACTCCCTGTATCCGATTTCATAAATCTATTATAAAAGAAAAGACTGTAGACAGCATCCATAAAATGGACTTTGTCTACAGTCTGAGGCGGCACTTGTTAGTGCCGCTTTTTCCTGTCCAATTTTTATCGAAAAATCTAACTATAGGTTATCAAACTCAATCTAGAAAGGAAGAAACCCGCGATAAATGCTATACTTGTCTGGTAAAGACATAACGTGAGATATAAAAAAAGTGAAGTTGAGTGAGGGAAAAACATGGCAAATTTTATTGCAAACAGTGCAGATGTTTACGGTGACGTAACACTAGGTGAGGGGTCAACAATCTGGTTCCAAAGTGTTTTGAGAGGTGATAGTAATACGATTTCTATTGGTAAAATGACGAATGTTCAAGATGGGACGGTCGTTCATGTGGATCATGATGCTCCAACGGTGATTGAAGATTATGTAACGATCGGACATGCCTGTATTATTCATGGCTGTACGATTCACTCAGGTGCGCTGATCGGCATGGGAGCAACCGTTTTGAATCACGCGGAAATCGGCGAAAATAGTTTAATCGGAGCAGGTTCCTTAGTAACAGAGGGAACCTTTATTCCAGCGAATTCGTTGGCCTTTGGCTCACCAGCTCGGGTAATACGTCAATTGACGCCGGAAGAAATTGAAAAAAATCGCAGAAATGCACAGCATTATTTTGAATTAGGGGAAGCCTATTTAAAAAATGAGTTCCCTAAAATCCAAACCAATGGAGTCACTCATGAGGGAAACTAGTTTCTTATTACTTCAAGCACAACTACGAACACTGTTTCCAGACGATGGTTTAAATCAATTGGCTATCTATGAAGATCAAGCGGAACATTTTTTGATTTTTTCCAGTCGAGGGCTACATGTTTTGGAAGAAGATCAATTAACAAAGGAGCCGCGCAACGTTTATTATCCGGTAGATAGTTTAAAGCCATTTTCAATTCGCCAACAGGCGGGAGTATTTGAACTGATTATAGAAACTGTCGGTGGTCGATTCTTTGTCTTGGCCTTTCCAGATCAAGCAGACGCTCATCAAGCGATGCAGACTCTCATTGAACTGTTAGCTTAAAGACGAGTTAGTGTAATTTTTTTCTGATTCCCAGTATAATCTTACTAAAAGGAAGTGATAAAATGGATGGAAGTAAATTCAATCATGAGCCAGTGAACGAAGAAGAATTATTGGCTCAAGGGTATCGCAAATACCATGGTGAAGGTATCGATATTTACTACAATAAAGATATTTGTGCACACATTGGCAATTGCGTACGAGGAAACCCGGAAATTTTTGAGGTGGGCCGCAGACCATGGATCATCCCTGACAATGGCAGCGTAGAAAATGCTAGCTATGTCGTGGACACTTGTCCTAGCGGGGCGCTGAAATACGTCATTAAAAATTAAGAACTGTTAAGCTGACAGTTTATGGATGAGTTTAGAGAAATGATTACATTACGAAAATCAGATTAATTTGAGTAAGGAGCGGTATTATGGAAATCAGAGAAGAAAAAGAACGTTTTGTTTTATTGAATGATGCACAAGAAGAAGCGGGGGAAATGACTTGGTCGAATGCGGGTCCAGAAATCATGATTATTGATCATACTTTCGTTGACCCAACCTATCGCGGTCAAGGCTTAGCAGAAAAACTCGTGGCAGCGGGTGTCGAAAAAGCGCGTAAGGAAGGCAAAAAAATTATTCCGCTTTGCCCATTTGCGAAAAAAGAATTTGAAGAAAAATCAGAATATGCAGATGTTTTAAGAAAATAAGTTTGGGACTTCTCTAGTCAAACGACGTCATTTGTGCTAAAGTAAAAAATGAGGTAGTTTGGAAATAAGGAGGGTCATCTTTTGTATAATTTTATTTTGGGTGTTATCTTAGTTTTGTCAGTGATCATCGTCATTACGATCATGATGCAACCTAGCAAACAAAATAGTGCTGCGAGTGCTTTTACTGGTGGCGCGGATCAATTATTCGGAAAGCAAAAAGCACGCGGCTTTGAGGCTGTGATGCAACGATCAACCGCTGTTTTAGGTGCGGTTTGGATGATTTTGCTCTTCGTATTAATGTTTTTATCAAGCAAATAAAACCGGCCTCTCACTTGAGAGGTCTTTTTTATTTTGTATTTACTCTAAATCAAGTACACTTGAAGATAAGCAAGAAAACAGTTGCTAATCAGTCCCTCTGCATTGTTTATTAATGTAGAGAGTGCTTTGTTAGAAAATATACAAATTGCAAATGAACGATTGTTTTCGTTTTTACAATTACCTAAGTATAAGATAGGAGTGATTACTCATGGCACAAGTCCCTGAATCGCTATTTTTGCCTCACGGAAAACGAGCGGTCCTATTATTACATGCCTATTCAGGTAGTCCCAATGATGTGCGGATGCTTGCCCGCTTTTTAGAAAAATTAGATTATACGATTTATGCGCCGCTCTTTACAGGACACGGCACGTCTGATCCGCTGGATATTTTACACGAGCATTCGGAACAGTGGTGGAAAGACAGTCAGAAAGCAGTAGAATTTCTACAAGCAAAAGGATTTCAAGAAATTGCGGTATTTGGTCTTTCAATGGGCGGTACTTTGGCCACTCGCTTATTAAGTGAGCTGCCTGATCGCTTTATCGGTGGTGGTTTTTTCTGTTCGCCGATCGCTCCAGTAAAAACCAATGTGACGAAAAACTTCCTATTATATGCGAAACAAGTGCTAGAACGAAATGGTAAAGAAACGACAGAAGAAAAAATCGAAAGTTATCGTCCGCTAGTCGAACAACAACTGGCGACGATTGAGAAACAAGCTCAGATTGCTTATGAAAATCTGGCACAAATCAAGTGCCCATTTTTTATGGCGCAGGCAGGAAAAGACGAAATGATTGAAGCTGAAGGTGTTTTTCGAACAGCCGAGCGCTTGCAGCAGACCGCCTTTTCCTTGAATTGGTACCCCAAAAGTGGTCACGTGATTACTGTGGGACCTGAAAGAAGACAATTAGAACAAGATGTGGCAGATTTTTTAGCCACTCTTGCTTGGAGAGAAAATAATGGAGAGAAAAACAATTAAAGCAGAAATATTGGCTGGATTGAAAGCAGCCAACAAAAAAAGTCTTTCAATGGAAGAATTAGCAGAAGTGTTAGACATGCGCAAGAGTGAAGACTATAAACTTTTAGTCCAAACGGTTGCCCAATTGGAACGAGAAAAAGCCCTAGAATTTAATAAAAAAGGCCGAATTAAGCTGCCATTTCAACCAATCGAAGTCGAAGGGATCTTCCGCCGCAATGAACGGGGCTTTGGTTTTGTGACGATTGATCCAGAAGAACCGGATATCTTTATTCCCAAGGAAGCGACGAATTTTGCGATGGATGGTGACATCGTCATGATCGATATCCAAAAAACGGCGGACCTTTTTTCTGATCGCGGCGCTGAAGGTCGAGTCGTGTCTATTAAGGAACGAAAAATCCAACAACTCGTTGGAGAATTTACCGCCTTTGATGTTGACGAGATCGCGGAATCGGATCTGTTTGGTTATGTGACGCCAAAGGATAAGAAGAGCGCTCAGTTTAAGGTCTTTATTGCTGCAGAAGGCATTCAACCGGTTGATGGCAGTATCGTTATCGTTGAGATCACCCATTTTCCAGAAAAAGGTTATGCTACTAGTTTGGAAGGTATCGTTACGAAAGTAGTTGGGCATAAAAATGATCCAGGAATGGATATTTTGTCAATTGTAATTGCGCAGGGGATTCCAACGCAATTTCCAGATGAAGTCCAGACAGCCTCAGAGCAGGTACCTGACACAATCGCGGAATCTGATTTGATTGGTCGTCGGGATTTACGCGATCAGCAGATTGTGACGATCGATGGAGCTGATGCAAAAGATTTAGATGATGCGGTAACCGTTCGAAAATTGGCTAATGGAAACTACTTTTTAGGCGTTCATATCGCTGATGTTTCTTATTATGTAACGGAAGAAAGCTTATTGGATAAAGAAGCCTTTGAACGTGGAACGAGTGTTTATTTAACCGATCGTGTGATTCCAATGATTCCGCAACGCTTATCCAATGGAATCTGTTCCTTAAATCCACAGGTGCCGCGTCTAACCATGAGTTGTGAGATGGAAATTGATCCAAGTGGAACGATTGTCCACCATGAGATTTTCCAAAGTGTCATTCAAACCAGCGAGCGTATGACTTACACAGCGGTAAATGATATTTTGGAAGATGAGAAGCCAGAAACGATTACACGTTATCAAGAGTTAGTTCCAATGTTCCGTTTAATGAAGGAACTCCATCAAATTCTTGAATCACTCAGGAATCGCCGTGGCGCCATCAACTTTGAGGATCGTGAAGCGAAAATACTTGTGGATGAAAAAGGGCGTCCGACAGATATTGAACTCCGTGAACGTGGTGTGGGGGAACGATTGATCGAGTCCTTTATGCTAGCAGCCAATGAAACGGTGGCTGAACACTTCAATCGTTTGAAGCTGCCCTTTATTTATCGGATTCACGAACAACCTAAAGAAGAAAAAATGCAGCGTTTCTTTGATTTCGCCGCGGCGTTAGGTATTTTAGTCAAAGGAACCAAGAATACGATCACTCCAAAAGATTTACAACAGGTGATTCACGAGGTGGAGGATAAACCAGAGGCGGCTGTGATCAACACCATGCTACTGCGTAGTATGCAGCAGGCGCGCTATTCAGAAGATAATTATGGTCATTATGGATTAGCCGCTGAATATTATACGCACTTTACCTCACCAATTCGTCGTTATCCTGACTTAATCGTTCACCGCTTGATTCGCTCTTATAGTAACGATCAAAGTGAAGCGACAAAAGAGAAATGGGCGGAAGCTTTACCTGAGATTGCGGACCATAGTTCGAAAATGGAGCGTCGTGCGGTAGAAGCCGAGCGTGAAGTTGACAGCATGAAGAAAGCTGAATACATGGCGGATAAAGTCGGTGAGGAGTTTGATGGGATCATCAGCTCGGTCACAAAATTTGGTATTTTCATTGAACTGCCGAATACGGTTGAAGGAATGATCCATTTAAATGAGCTAAAACAAGACTACTTCCACTTTATTGAAAACCAATTAGCATTAGTTGGCGAACGGACTCGCCAGACCTTTAAGATTGGTCAAAAGGTTCGAGTGAAAGTCACGAAATCCGATCCTCAGACTAGAGAGATTGATTTTGAATTGCTAGAAGCAGAAGAAATCCCCGCATTAGAGGTGCCGGGAAATAATCGTCGCAACCAGCGCCGTAAACCAACTGGCGGTCGCAAGAACAATCAGAAATCCGAAAAGAATTACGGCAAAGGCAAAAATCAAGACCGTCAAAAAACGGGAAAAGACAAGAAAAAGAAAAAAGGCAAGAAGCCTTTTTATAAATCAGTAGCCAAAAAGAAAAAACCAGGTAGGAAGAAGGGATAATATGCCAAAGGGTGAAGGCAAGTTAGTGGCACAAAATAAAAAAGCACGCCATGATTATACGATCATTGATACGATCGAAGCAGGGATTGTTTTACAAGGAACAGAAATCAAATCGATTCGCAATAGCCGAATCAACTTGAAGGATGGGTTTGCCCGCATTAGAAATGGCGAAGCTTTTTTATACAACGTTCATATCAGTCCGTACGAGCAGGGAAATATTTTTAATCATGATCCGGTGCGCACGCGAAAATTATTGATGCATAAAAAACAAATTGCCCGATTAGCTGGTGAAGTTAAAAATACGGGAATTACTTTAGTCCCATTGAAAGTTTATCTAAAAGACGGCTATGCGAAGGTCTTGATTGGTGTTGCGAAAGGGAAACATCAATATGATAAACGGGAAAGCTTGAAGCGCAAAGATGTCGATCGTCAGATCAGTCGAACGTTAAAAAACTATTCTCGCTAGCAAAATATTCTTTTTCGCATATTTGATGAGAATTTCTTTACTTCACAATAGATTTTGATAGGATTAGTTACAATCTATACTAGCCATTTTGTGGGCTAAATTAACGATTGGAGCCGTTTAACTCAAAATAAAATAACTATCGGAAAAAGAATGCGAGTTATTTGAAAAATATCAGGAAAATTCTTTGAAATTTTCTTACTCTGGTGGTAACATACGATAGTATTTTGAGGAGCAGCGCTAAGCAGCTACGAGCTGACGCGAGTCGCTGGGAAGAGAGGTGAACTGAATTGGATGAAAAATCTTGGGTTTTCCATATTGGTCCCGTATGGTTCGATGGTACGGTTACGACAATGATCATTTTGACATGTGTGATTGTCTTCTTACTGGTTTTTGCATTTACCCGCAACCTGTCATTGAAGCCCAAAGGAAAGCAAAACGCAATTGAGTGGGTCATTGATTTTACTACGAACATTGTTGGTGACAACATGCCTCGTAAAGAAGTCAGAAATTTTAGTTTGTTCTCATTTACGTTGTTCTTATTTATTTTTGTAGCAAACCAAATCGGGCTGGTCACAAAAATCGTCACAGGTGACGAAGTGACTTATTGGAAAAGCCCGACTGCTAACCCCTTTGTAACCATGGGATTGGCCTTACTCGTATTAGTATTAGCCAATTACCTAGGTACAGAAAAATTAGGTCTAAGCAGCTACATTAAAAATTCTTTTTTCACACCGGCAGGATTGTTTCCTATTAAGTTGATGGAAGAATTTACGAATGTTATTACGTTAGGCTTACGTCTATACGGTAACATTTTTGCTGGTGAAGTATTGCTTTCACTAATCGCAAGCATGGTGACAAGCACAGGATGGTGGACATTGCCATTCGCTATCCCGCTTGAAATGATTTGGATCGCATTCTCACTATTTATCGGTAGTATCCAAGCGTTTGTTTTCACTACTCTATCTATGGTTTATATCAGTCATAAAATCGAGGTAGAATAATTAAAAAAATTTAACACACTTTTAGGAGGAAAATTATTATGAACTTTATCGGTGCAGGAATCGCAATCATGGGAGCCGCAATTGGGGCTGGCTATGGTAACGGACAAGTAATCTCAAAAGCAATTGAATCAATGGCTCGCCAACCAGAAATGTCAGGTCAAATTCGTTCAACTATGTTTATCGGTGTTGGTTTGATCGAAGCTGTGCCAATTCTAGGTGTCGTATTAGGTATGTTGATGGTTTTCCAAGGTTAATAATCGACGCTTTTTTGTTGAGACTCATCCCAGTGATGAGCAGCAGAAGCGTATAATGCGGTTCTGAAATGAGAAAGAACAGAAAGGAAGACCGAGTATGCTGAATCTAGTTATTGCTGAGGCTGTCAATACAACACTCGGTAATTTAATCGTCGTTACGTTATCATTCGTGATTCTAATGGCGTTGTTAAAGCATTTCGCGTGGGGTGCCGTTCAAGACATCCTGAAAAAACGTGAAGATAAGATCGCCAATGATCTAGATTCTGCCGAACAATCTCGGATCAAGGCTGCTGAGTTAGAAAAAGAACGTGAAACTCAGTTAGCAAGTTCCCGTAGTGATGCGGCAGATATCATCAAAAATGCGAAAGAAAGTGGCGAACTAAGCCGTCAAAACATCATTAAAGATACTAAAGAAGAAGTGACTCGTCTGAAAGATCGCGCACAAGCGGAAATTAAGGATGAACGCGAAAACGCATTGACTTCTGTTAAAGATGATGTGGCAACACTTTCTCTACAAATCGCAGAAAAAATCTTGAGCAAAGAGCTCTCACAAGATGCTCATCAAGATTTGATCAACGACTATATGAACAAGTTAGGTAATACGAAACATGAAGCTTGATAAATACACTGTTGGTAAACGCTATGGAAAAGCTTTGTTTGAACTGGCGATCGAAAATGAAGCCGCCGACACCGTTTATCAAGAGTTGTTGACTGTTCGAGAAATTTGTAAAGAAATTCCCGATCTTGGAAATATTTTAACAGATGTTCGCTTGGAAGGCGCTGAGAAGAAAGCCATTATGAATGCTTTCACCGGCGGTTTTGACGGTATTGTTAAAAATTTTCTATTAGTAGTATTTGAGTACAATCGTAGTGACGATCTGCCGTTTATGATTGACGAGTTTGAACGTCGCTATGATGAACGCAATAAAATCGCACACGGGACAGTCACTACGGCTGTTCCACTCTCTGAAGAAAAGAAACATGAACTTGAAGCAAAAGTCGCTGATGTTTTTGGCTACCAGAAGGCCACGTTAACCCCGATCGTTGATAAATCAATTCTCGGCGGTGTCATTGTTGAAGCCGATCATCAAGTGATCGACGGCAGCCTCGCCAGCCAATTAAATGGTCTACGAGCAGCACTTAGTAAAAAGTAGAGAAGAAGAGGTGAAATGAATGGCCATCAAAGCAGAAGAAATCAGTGCTTTAATCAAAGAACAGATTCAAAATTATGACAATAAGTTGTCTGTGGAAGAAATCGGAACAGTCACTTACGTTGGGGATGGGATCGCCCGTGCCCACGGTTTAGAAAATGCAATGAGTGGAGAACTTTTAGAGTTTTCTAACGGCTCTTATGGAATGGCACAAAACTTAGAAAGCAATGATGTCGGTATCATCGTTCTAGGTGAATTTGAGTCCATTCGTGAAGGAGACAAAGTAAAACGTACCGGTAAGATCATGGAAGTGCCAGTTGGCGAAAACATGATCGGTCGTGTTGTGAACCCGCTTGGTCAACCAGTTGATGGAATGGGTCCAATTGAAACAACAAACACACGTCCAGTCGAAGCAATGGCTCCCGGCGTTATGCAACGTAAATCGGTATCAGAACCAATGCAAACAGGCTTAAAGGCCATTGATGCCCTAGTACCAATCGGACGTGGACAACGTGAATTAATCATTGGTGACCGTAAAACGGGTAAAACATCGATCGCGATTGATACGATCATCAACCAAAAAGGTCAAGATATGATCTGTATCTATGTTGCTATCGGACAAAAAGAATCAACGGTTCGTTCACAAGTAGAAACACTTCGTAAATTTGGCGCAATGGATTATACCATCGTCGTAACAGCGGGCGCTTCTCAACCTGCACCGCTATTATTTATCGCGCCTTACGCTGGAACAGCGATGGGTGAAGAATTCATGTACAACGGCAAACATGTGTTAGTTGTCTTTGATGATTTATCAAAACAAGCCGTTGCTTACCGTGAACTGTCATTACTATTACGTCGTCCGCCAGGTCGTGAAGCGTACCCAGGGGATGTCTTTTATTTGCACTCACGTCTATTAGAACGTGCGGCAAAACTTTCAGATGAATTAGGCGGCGGTTCATTGACTGCCTTGCCATTCGTAGAAACACAAGCTGGAGATATTTCAGCCTATATTCCTACTAATGTAATCTCAATCACCGATGGACAGATTTTCTTAGAAAATGATTTGTTTTATGCGGGTATTCGTCCAGCCGTTGATGCCGGTCTATCTGTATCACGTGTTGGGGGATCAGCACAAATTAAAGCAATGAAAAAGGTTGCCGGAACGCTTCGTTTAGACCTTGCCAGCTATCGTGAATTAGAAGCCTTCACCCAATTCGGTTCAGATTTGGATGCGGCGACACAAGCCAAATTGAATCGTGGACGTCGAACGGTTGAAGTATTAAAACAAAAATTACATGCGCCACTACCTGTTGAAAAACAAGTTGTGATTCTTTATGCCTTGACTCATGGCGTACTTGATAGTATCCCAGTTAATAGTATTTTAGATTTTGAAGCGCAATTATTCGAATATCTGGAAACGAATCACTCAGATTTATTTGCAACGATTCGTGATACGAAAGAATTACCAGATACAGATAAGCTAGATGGAGCAATCCAAGAATTCAAAGATATTTTTGACGCTTCTTCCGCTAACCAAGAAAAAGCATAATCGAGGTGAAAAAAGATCATGGCATCCTTAAATGAAATCAAAACACGGATTGCATCGACAAAGAAAACAAGTCAAATCACCAACGCTATGCAAATGGTATCAGCTTCTAAATTAACGAAGTCAGAAGCTTACTCAGCGAAATTCCAACTTTATGCTTCAAAAGTACGTGAGGTATTGACGCACTTAACAGCGAGCGAATTAACTGAGTTAGCCAATTCTGGTCGTGAATTAGGCGGCATCAATTATCACAGCATGTTATTGAATCGTCCAGTCAAAAAAACTGGTTATATTGTGATTACTTCTGATGGCGGTTTGGTGGGGGGCTATAATAGCTCGATCTTAAAACAAACCATGTCAATGCTTGAAGATGATCATGATTCTGCTGATGAATATGTTTTGTTAGCCATTGGTGGAACCGGAGCGGACTTTTTCAAAGCTCGCGGCGTTAAATTAGCTTATGAATTACGCAATTTATCGGATCAACCAAGCTTTGATGAAGTGCGAAAAATCGTTTCGATGACGACCAGTATGTATGAAAATCAGGTTTTTGATGAACTGTATGTTTGTTATAATCATCACGTTAATTCACTATCCAGTCAGTTCCGAGTAGAAAAAATGCTGCCGATCTCTGACTTGGACCCAAGTGAAGCACAAGAATATCGTGAAGAATATTTGTTTGAACCTTCAAAGGAAGCCATCCTTGATCAATTACTTCCGCAATATGCTGAAAGTTTGATCTACGGTGCGATCGTTGATGCTAAGACAGCAGAACATGCAGCCGGGATGACAGCGATGAAGACAGCGACTGATAATGCTGGTGCGATCATTGATGATCTAACCATTTCATACAACCGGGCACGTCAAGCGGCGATCACCCAAGAGATTACTGAAATTGTCGGCGGGGCTTCCGCATTAGAATAATTTCAAGATTGGAGGAAAAAACATGAGTTCAGGCAAGATTGTTCAAGTTATTGGTCCCGTTGTCGACGTGGAATTTTCTTTAGATCAATCCTTACCAGACATCAACAATGCGTTGATTGTTTACAAAAAAGATAAAACAAAAGTTGTTCTTGAAGTTGCTTTAGAACTTGGTGATGGTGTTATCCGCACAATCGCTATGGAGGCTACTGATGGATTGCAACGTGGAATGGAAGTTGTCGATACTGGCAAATCAATCTCCGTTCCTGTAGGTAAAGATACTCTAGGTCGTGTGTTTAACGTATTAGGTGAAACGATTGATAAAGAAGCACCTTTTCCAGAAGATGCAGAAAGAAGCGGCATTCATAAAAAGGCGCCTGCTTTTGAAGACCTTAGTACAAGTAATGAGATTTTGGAAACAGGGATCAAAGTTATCGACTTATTAGCCCCTTATTTAAAAGGTGGGAAAGTCGGACTATTTGGTGGTGCCGGTGTTGGTAAAACCGTATTGATCCAAGAATTAATTCATAATATCGCCCAAGAACACGGTGGTATTTCAGTGTTTACCGGTGTTGGGGAACGTACTCGTGAAGGGAACGACCTTTATTATGAAATGAAAGACTCTGGCGTTATTGAAAAAACTGCCATGGTGTTCGGACAAATGAATGAGCCGCCTGGTGCACGTATGCGTGTTGCCTTGACTGGTTTGACATTAGCTGAATATTTCCGTGATGAAGAAGGACAAGATGTGTTGCTGTTTATTGACAACATCTTCCGCTTTACTCAAGCCGGATCAGAAGTTTCTGCCTTGCTAGGTCGTATGCCCTCTGCCGTAGGTTATCAACCAACTTTGGCAACTGAAATGGGACAATTGCAAGAACGAATCACTTCAACCAAAAAAGGTTCGATCACTTCAATCCAAGCCATTTACGTACCAGCCGATGACTATTCTGACCCGGCACCAGCGACCGCTTTTGCCCATTTAGATGCAACGACAAACTTGGAACGTAAATTAACGGAACAAGGGATTTATCCAGCCGTTGATCCATTGGCTTCATCTTCAAGTGCCTTGGCACCAGAAATCGTCGGTGAAGAACATTATCGTGTGGCGACAGAAGTTCAACGAGTGTTACAACGTTATCGTGAATTACAAGATATTATCGCTATTTTAGGGATGGACGAATTGTCTGACCAAGAAAAAGTCATCGTATCTCGTGCTCGTCGAATTCAATTCTTCTTGTCACAAAACTTCAACGTAGCAGAACAATTTACTGGTCAACCTGGTTCATATGTACCGGTTGAGAAAACAGTCGAAGGCTTTAAAGAAATCCTTGAAGGAAAATATGATGATCTTCCAGAAGATGCCTTCCGTAGTGTCGGTACAATCGAAGACGTTATCGAAAAAGCGAAAACTTTAGGCTACTAGAAAGAGGTGCACGATGGAACAAGAAAAAAACAAAGTTCTGCAAGTGAACGTTGTTACTCCAGACGGCAACGTCTATGATCATAATGCCACCATCGTTGTTGCTAAAACAGTTGCTGGTGAAATTGGTATTCTACCGAACCATGCACCGATCATTGCACCTCTTGCGATTGATGAAGTTCGGGTTCGTCGAACAGATTCTGATACACACGTGGACTGGATTGCAGTCAACGGTGGGATCATGGAAGTTCGTGACAACGTGTTGACAATCATCGCTGATACAGCCGAACGTGAACGTGATATTGATGTGTCTCGTGCTGAACGAGCAAAACAACGTGCAGAAGCGAGAATTCAAGAAGCGCGTGAAAAGCAAGATACCGACCAATTAAGTCGTGCCGAGGTTGCTTTGCACCGTGCAATGAATCGAATCAAGGTTTCGAAACATCGTTAATTCTTTTACAGGTTGTGACAGAAATAATTTCTGGAACCTGTGAATACAAATTTTTAGTGCTGCAAAAGTTGATATGGCTTTTGCAGCATTTTTTTATTTTGTCAAAAGGCAGGCAAACAAGAGCTGTCATAGCGAGTATTTTCCTGATCGTCTTTTTATCGTTTTCTACGCAGTATTTGATTGTCAATGAACGGAATTTAATTGGGAAAAGAGTTATTCCCGCGGTGTCTCAGGCGGTCCTTCTTTGTTTTTCTTCCTGATTCTGTGAAGCCATTGAAGCAGTCTGTTTTGTTCTTTCGTGTCTTGGTTTGATAACTCGGTTTTCATTAAAGGCATAGCGTCTGATTTCTGATCGTTAAGCTGGTTATTGCTTGATTGTGGAAGCGACTCTTTTTCTACTTTGATCGCTACCTTTTCTGCGTCCTCAATGGTCGTTAATTGTTTAAAGTAGTGGCCATGTGGCGTTGCTGGTAGTACAGATGGTTTTGGAGCCGTCACTGTCACAGGATTCTCCGGTTTTTCCGCGACTTCAAAGCAACGTACTTCCTCACAGGTAGCTTCCTCAACGGGCTCTCCATCATAACGAACGCCTCTTGTTTCATGTTCTGGATCGAATATCAGGGTTTCTTTATAGTTCACGACCTTGGCAGTGACCACAGAATCAAATAGTTTTACGCCGTTTTGTGTACAAATGTCTAAGTTCGTCAATAATTCGCAAGCTTCTTTGATCTGCGGGGCCGATAAGTTGGGATCGAGGCCTTTGTATTTCCAATTGTGGGTTCCACCATCACTTTTTCCAAAGGTGGCAATTAAATCCTTGGTCATTGTTCTATTCCTTTCTTTTAATGTTTAATCTGCGTAGTTTTTTTATATTAGATCTTTTTTATCAAGGTTCGCCGGTTTCTTCTGGTCGGACAAATGACATAAGGGAGCGGGCGACAGAGACGACTTTCTCACCGAATTTCTTTACTGGAAAGACTCTTAATTTTAAGGTCTTCCATTCCGGTGCCATAAAGTAGTCCTCAAAATAGTAGAAGAGTCGTTTCATCGTGCGCGTCGCTTTGGTATGCATAAATACTTCGCGGACAAGATCCTTTAGAAAATGATCAAACTCCGCCGCTCCTAATTGGCAGCGAACTTTTAAGGCTAAAATGTATTTAATCGTGACACTGCTGTTCTGTGTTTCATGGTAGAAATTAGTGATTCGCTGTTCGAGTGTTTTTGCTTTTAAGTTGAATAACTGCCGGAAGGACAGTGTTTGTATGACATTCATTGATTCTCATCCTTTCATTCTCATTAGTAGGAGAGGAGAGCGGCAAGACCACCGCTGCTCCTCAGTGACTTAAAAAATAATCGTTTCAATTGTTTCGACATATTTGGCGGTTTCGATGGTGTGGAATAATTCCGCGCCATCTTTCTGACAAAGCTTTACGCCCGTCATGCGTTGTAACAATCCTTTGATCTCTGTGTCGGTCTTTTGAGTATCAGTATCATTGAAGCTCCAGGTATGATTTTTCCCTAAGCTGTTTTTAAAGGTTGCAACGATTTTTAACATCTTTCATGTTCCTTTCTATGATTTATTTGGTATAGCGCGATTGACTGGTCAGGATCACACCGTCTAGCTGACTGCCTTCAACTGATAAGGCTTTCATAATTTGTCCCAATTCCAATACTTTTTCTTCGCTGGGGTCATCCATCACATTCGTAAAAGTGATCTTCTTAGTTTTTTCTCCACCTGCATCGATTTCTACTTGTAGTTTATTGCCAATATTTTGAATCATGGTTATTTCCTCCTAATTTTTTTTGTTTCCGGCCGGTGACTAAAAGATAAACGATTTCAAAAAAAAGTGCGAATCGCAAATTGACTAAAAGAGGGTCAATTTAACCTGTTTTTGGGTAAAAAGTGCTGTTTTTGATGAAAAAGCGGTCAAATTGGGGGTGAAATGGTCAATTTGCGATTTTACAAACGGAATAGGAATGTAGTATAATTAATTTTTTTATAAAACGGTTACATTGGCTGTTTTAAGAGAAGTATCGTAATCAAAAGCTGGTGTCAGTAATATAGGAGAAAGAAAAATGCGTCCACATTTTACGACCCGACAAAATGGTGTATAGTTCCCAATTAGAAGTAAAAAGTCAAGAGTAAAATCAATAGACAGTAAAGAGCAAAAGACCTGTCCTTCATTTGATAGATTTTGCGACTGGATACTATGCGGGAAGAAGTTTCAAAATATGCTCTCCGAAACATTCATCGAAAAAATAGAGGAAAAGAGGTTCGCAAAAATAGATTGTTACGTTGATAATTGTTGGAAAATAAGTAAAGGATTTTTAAAAGGGCTTTCCAAGAAGAAACGGATTTATTTTTAGTAGACTTAAGAGAGAAAAATAAACATTAAGTTTTTTAAAAGTTTCTGTACAGTCCTTTGGGTATTCAAAGTATTCTTCTTTACCTGAATCTGTGATATAATCCAACTGTTGATTTTTTTGAAAGGAACGAAGTTATGCAAGTATATGGAATCGATGCAATCGTTAGAATCGTCTCGCATTTTTCCTTTATCTACTTAGCTTTTTGGGCTTTGAGATCATTACGAATAGAAAATCTTTTCAAAGCGTTTAAAGAAACGCAGGTTCGCCTAGTGATTATCCTGCTGGCGATCACGTTAGGTTTTACTTGTAGTACGTTTTTCTTAGAAATCATTCTTTTGTGCAAAAATATCTTTTTGACATTTAATTAAGTAAGGTACATATACGAAATAATCGACTAGCATTTTTTGGAGGGAATACAATGGAAGAGATCATCGTTCGTGGTGGTAAACAATTAGAAGGAACAGTACATATCGAAGGTGCAAAAAATGCTGTGCTACCAATTTTAGCTGCGACATTATTGGCTGAAGAAGGAACCTCAACTTTGAGCAATGTTCCAATCTTATCTGATGTCTTTACCATGAATCAAGTGATTCGTTATTTGAATACAGACGTTGAATTTAATGAAGAAACGAAAGAAATTACAGTGGATGCAACACGTCAATTAAACGTGGAAGCTCCTTATGAATATGTAAGCAAGATGCGTGCATCAATTGTTGTAATGGGTCCGTTACTGGCTCGCAATGGTCATGCTAAAGTGGCAATGCCCGGCGGCTGTGCAATTGGCAAGCGTCCGATTGATTTGCATTTAAAAGGATTCCAAGCATTAGGTGCGAAAATCATTCAAAAAAATGGCTATATTGAAGCTATTGCGGATGAATTAGTTGGGGATACTATCTATTTGGATTTCCCAAGTGTTGGCGCAACGCAAAATATCATGATGGCTGCCGTTAAAGCAAAAGGCACAACGGTGATTGAAAACGTTGCTCGTGAACCTGAAATTGTTGATTTAGCCAATTTCTTAAATAAAATGGGTGCTCATATCCATGGTGCTGGTACAGAAACAATGCGTATCGAAGGTGTGGATCATCTGCATGCAGTGTCTCATCCAATCGTTCAAGACCGTATCGAAGCTGGAACTTTCATGGTTGCCGCAGCGATGACTGAAGGAAATGTGTTGATTGATGGTGCAATTCCAGAACATAACCGTCCTTTGATCTCTAAATTAATCGAAATGGGCGTTAAGATTTCCGAAGAAAACGATGGTTTACGTGTAATCGGACCTAAATCATTAAAGGCAACGGACATTAAAACAATGCCTCACCCTGGTTTCCCAACAGATATGCAGGCGCAAATGACAGCCATTCAATTGGTTGCTGATGGTGTCAGCACAACGACAGAAACTGTTTTTGAAAATCGTTTCCAACATTTAGAAGAAATGCGCAGAATGAATGCACAAGTCAAAATCGATAACAATGTTGCTTTGATTAAAGGTGCTTCAGAGCTGCAAGGAGCAGAAGTGTACGCGACTGATTTACGCGCAGCTGCAGCATTAGTTTTAGCTGGATTGCGAGCAAATGGTATTACACGTGTACGTAACTTGAAGTATTTAGACCGTGGATACTATCAGTTCCATAAAAAACTGCAACAATTAGGTGCGGATGTGGAACGTGTGGATACTGAAAGCAAAAAAGCAACGGATGCCGCAACTGTCTTAGTTTAAGGATTCCGGTTACGTATGAATAAGGATTTCAGTTCCTCTTTTCGCAGTATTTTTGGCTGAGCCAGAAAAAACTAAGCACAAGCAGTCAAAAGTAAAAGAAGTATAGAGGAATGACATACGGCATGAAAATGGGACTAATTTTTCTGCGAGAAAAATTAATCCATACGTATGAATAAGGATTTCAGTTCCTCTTTTCGCAGTATTTTTGGCTGAGCCAGAAAAAACTAAGCGCAAGCAGTCAAAAGTAAAAGAAGTATAGAGGAATGACATACGGCATGAAAATGGGACTAATTTTTCTGCGAGAAAAATTAATCCATACGTATGAATAAGGATTTCAGTTCCTCTTTTCGCAGTATTTTTGGCTGAGCCAGAAAAACTAAGCGCAAGCAGTCAAAAAAGTAAAAGAAGTATAGAGGAATGACATACGGCATGAAAATGGGACTAATTTTTCTGCGAGAAAAATTAATCCATACGTATGAATAAGGAGTGGATTTATGAGTTCTGGAGAACATATCTTACGCAGCTTAATTCGGATTGTAGCGATCTTACTTGCAGGTGTTTTATTATTTATCATCGGCAGTATGATTGGTTATGGTGCAATGGGTGGCGGAAATCCATTTAAAGTGCTTATGCCAGATGTTTGGCGTCATATTTTAGAGTTCGTTCATTAGTATTCTAGATAAAAGCTGATTTTGATCATTCATAAGGGATTGCTCCAGATTTTTGGTGCGGTCTCTTTTTTTATGAAATTATCACGTGATGAGGATTACAGAATTATTGTTCATCATGAAGTTTAAATTTTGATGACCAACGAAGGACGTTTCTTGCTTTATTTTACAAGAACAGTAAAATGGTATCGAGCTGATTGATTACCAAGAATTATTTTGAGGTGTAGAAATGAATATTATTAGTAAAGGTTTAATTGGTTTGGTACATGGTTATCAACGGTTTATCTCACCGCTGACTCAGCCATCTTGTCGGTATTATCCAACATGCTCGAGCTACATGATTAAGGCAATACAGGTTCACGGAGCCTTCAAAGGGTTTTTGATGGGAATTTCACGGATTTTACGCTGTCATCCATTTGCGAAAGCCGGTTTTGATTATGTACCGACAACATTTTCCTTACGGAAGAACCTTATCGACCAAGAGGAACCAGATTATGAAAAACTACATAAAAGTTCTTAGAGACGAAAAATGATTTCAAATACTCAATGGAAAGAACGTTATCAGTATCTGTATCCAATTGAGAGAATGAAGAGCAAAATTGTTTATAGAGTTATTCTATAGATTAGAAAAAGACGCTTCATTTTTCTTCTTTTAACTGTAAATAGAGGTTTGTATTAGTAAAATCAAAAAATTTTCCCCTTTCACCCTGTCGCTGAAGTGGTTGATGAATAAGGCAGTAAGTAAATAAATATAGTTATTTTAAAGAAATCTCTTTAACCATTTATCAGTTAAAGGGATTTCTTTTTTTGTTATTTGATAGATTAGGTAAAGGGTTGTAAGCGCTATAAATTGTTTGAGTATTGCCGAATTATTAAAATATTCAGAAAATTTAATTGACAGTGAGAGAATTTTCCTATATATTCTTTATTATCTTAACGAATTATCATTATTTTATCAGGGGGTAACAGGATGAAAAAAAGAACAGTAGCTGTAATGGCAGCAGGATTGTTTTTGCTAGGTGCATGTGGGTCACCTAAAGCAAATGATGGTGGCGGTAGTGAAGACGCTAAGACAATCAAAATCGGTGGAAACTTTGAATTATCAGGTGCAGTTGCTGCTTATGGTGAAGCGGAAAATGAAGGTGTCAAATTAGCGGTCGAAGAAATCAACAAAGATGGCGGAATTGACGGCAAGAAAATCGAATACGTTTCAAAAGACAATAAGTCTGATAATAATGAAGCTGCTTCAGTAGCAGCCAACTTAACGACAAAAGATGAAGTAGTTGCAATCATCGGACCTGCTACCTCTGGTGCGACAAAAGCAACATTGCCAAACTTAACAAAAGCAAAAACTCCAGCAGTGACACCATCAGGAACTGATGATGCAATTACTGTTCAAAAAGGAAAAGTACAAGAGTATATTTTCCGTTCTTGCTTCCAAGATAGTTTCCAAGGAATTGTGTTGGCTAAATATGCAGATGAAAATTTAAAGGCCGATAAAGCCGTCATTTTAGGTGATAATTCAAGCGACTATGCAAATGGTTTGAAGAAGGCGTTTAAAGAAACCTACAAGGGTGAAATTGTTGCAGAGGAAAACTTTACTGCAGGAGATAAAGACTTCCAAGCAATGTTAACAAAAATCAAAGATAAAGATTTCAATGTCATTTACATTCCAGGATATTATACAGAAGCTGGCTTGATCATTAAACAAGCGCGTGAAATGGGAATTGAGCAACCAATCATTGGGGCAGACGGTTTTGGAGATGAAAAACTTGTTGAAACTGCTGGAGCAAGCAATGTCAAGAATGTTTACTACACTGGTCACTTCTCAACCAAAGCACCAGCAACAGACAAGGTTGAGCCGTTCGTGAAAGCTTTCGAGAAGAAATATAGCAAACAGCCATCTTCATTCAACGCGTTAGCTTATGATTCTGTTTATATGATTAAACAAGCAATTGAGGATGAAGGAAAAGCAACACCGGAAGCAATCAACAAAGGCTTAGCGAATTTGAAAGATTTCGAAGGTGTTACAGGAAAGATCACAATGGACAAAGAACATAATCCAGTAAAATCAGCGGTTGTTCTTGGTCTAACAGATGGAAAAGAAACTTCTGCTGAAACCGTAAATCCTTAATTACTCGGAAAAAGCAGGCAAGGGGGTGTGCCAATGGAATTTGGCACACTCCCTTTTAAGAATTAGGGCTATGAATCGTCCAAACTATTTTTGAAAAGTGATGTGATAAAAATGGAAGTATTTATTCAGCAAATCGTCAATGGGCTTTTTCTGGGTAGTGTTTATGCACTGATGGCATTAGGCTATACCATGGTTTATGGAATTATCAAATTGATCAACTTTGCCCATGGAGAGATTTATATGATCGGCTCGTTTATTGGCTATTTTCTGATCAATCAATTTAATATGGGGTTTTTCCCGGCTTTAGTTTTATCAATGGCAGGAAGCGCAATTTTAGGGGTAGTCATTGAATTCTTAGCCTATCGGCCATTAAGAAATTCAACACGAATTGCGGCATTGATTACAGCGATCGGTGTTTCGTATCTATTACAGAACACAATGATTTATTTTTTCAGTTCAACGACAAGACCGTTTCCACAGGTAATTAAAATGCAGGTCTTCAATATTGGTTTCTTACGGGTTACAAATATTCAATTATTGATTTTAGGCTTATCGCTATTCTTGATGATTACGTTGAACTTGATCGTTCAAAAAACCAAAATGGGAAAAGCCATGCGTGCGGTGAGTGTCGATACGGATGCGGCACAATTGATGGGGATTGATGTAAATCGAACCATCTCATTTACCTTTGCTTTGGGCTCAGCCTTAGCCGCAGCAGGCGGGATGATGATCGGTCTGTATTACAACTCGATTGATCCGATGATGGGCTACATCCCTGGACTTAAATCCTTTATCGCCGCAGTTTTAGGCGGAATCGGGATTATTCCAGGAGCGGCTATCGGCGGCTTTGTCATTGGTCTGATCGAAACAATCACGACAGCATTAGGTTTTTCTGATTTTAAAGATGCGGTGGTTTATGCTGTATTGATCTTAATTTTATTAGTTCGTCCAGCCGGTATTTTAGGCAAACATGTGAAAGAGAAAGTGTAGGTGAGTCAAATGAAAAAGAATTTGAAATATAATTTAATTTGGCTAGCCTTGATCGTAATTGGGTATGCAGTATTGTACATTGCTTATTCAGCTGGGATGGTCAATCTATTCTTAGACAATATTTTAGTACAAATTGGAATCAACGTAATCTTAGCAGTAGGCTTGAATTTGATCATCGGATTTTCCGGTCAGTTTTCATTAGGACATGCTGGGTTTATGGCGATCGGCGCTTATGCGGCCGCCCTTATTTCGATGAATACCCCAACGTATGGTGGTTTTTTCTTAGGGATGGCAGTCGGTGTTCTTATAGCAGGAATCGTCGCTGTAGGAGTGGGTATTCCAACTCTGCGTTTAAGCGGTGACTATTTAGCTATTGCTACGCTGGGTGTGGCAGAGATCATTCGTATCCTCTTAATCAACTTTAAAGAGATTACCAACGGGCCTTCTGGTTTGTTTGGGATCGAGCCTTTTGTCGACTGGCAAATGGTTTATGGGTTTATGGCGATTACCACCCTGTTTATTGTTAACTATATTCGTTCAGGCGCTGGCCGTGCGACAATGGCGATTCGTGAAGATGAGATCGCCGCAGAAGCGATGGGCGTTAATACAACGAAATATAAAGTTATGGCCTTTACCTTTGGTGCCATGACTGCCAGTATTGCTGGTTCACTATATGCAGGCTATTTACAGTCAATCGCTCCGAAAGACTTTGCGTTTACTAAATCAGTCGATATTTTGATTCTGGTCGTACTGGGAGGAATCGGTAGTGTGACGGGAACCTTTATCGCGGCGATTCTATTAGGGATCATCAATATGTATCTTCAGGATTTCGGAACATTGCGGATGATCATTTACGCATTGGCATTGATCATCTTAATGATCTTTAAGCCAGGTGGATTACTAGGCACAAAAGAGCTATCTGTGAAGAAAATTTTAACTAAGTTTAAAAAAGGAGATGACCAAAATGCCTCTGTTGGAAATTAAAGATTTAACCAAAAACTTTGGCGGTTTGGCGGCGGTCTCCAATGTCAATATCGCATTAGAAGAGAATCAATTAGTAGGTCTGATTGGCCCAAATGGTGCAGGGAAAACGACTTTATTTAATCTGATCACTGGCGTTTATGACCCAAGTGAAGGGGATGTACTATTGAAGGTTGATGGGAAGAGCCATCGCTTGAATGGTCAAAAACCCTATGCAATCGCCGATTTAGGTTTAAGTCGGACTTTTCAAAATATTCGTTTGTTTAAAGATCTGACTGTTTTGGATAATGTCTTGATTGCTATGAACAGTAAAAATAAAGAAGGCTTTTTCTCAAGTGTCTTAAGATTGCCCTCTTTCTATAATAAGGAAGAAAAATTAAAAGAAGAAGCGCTGAAATTATTAACGATTTTTGATTTGCAGGATAAAGCAGAGAATCTAGCTCGCAACTTGCCCTATGGAGAACAGCGTCGCTTAGAAATTGTCCGAGCGCTTGCAACGAAACCGAAGATTCTTTTCTTGGATGAGCCGGCAGCAGGGATGAATCCGCAAGAGACTGCGGCCCTGACTTTGCTGATTCGCAAGATCCAAAAGGAATTTCAAATTACAATTTTATTGATCGAACATGATATGAGTTTGGTTATGGATGTTTGTGAACGAATCTATGTGTTAGAATACGGTCGTATTTTGGCTGAAGGCGTGCCAGAAGAAATCAAAAATAATCCAGAAGTGATCAAAGCCTATCTTGGAGGTGAGCTATAATGCTGAAAATTGAAAATCTTTCGGTGCATTACGGCATGATCCAAGCAGTGCGTGATGTTAGCTTTGAAGTCAATCAAGGAGAGATTGTTTCGTTGATCGGGGCAAATGGTGCAGGAAAAACGACGATTTTACGTACGATTTCTGGACTAAACCAACCTTCGAAAGGAACAATTACGTTTGAAGGGACACCGATTCAAAAGAAAGCGCCAAGAAAGATCGTGGCACAAGGCATCTCTCAAGTACCTGAAGGCAGACACGTTTTTCCTGGTTTGACTGTTTTAGAAAATTTAGAGATGGGCGCTTATTTACGAAAAGACGGCGAAATTCAAAAGGACTATGAACACGTCTATGAGAAATTTCCGATTTTGAAGGAACGATTGAATCAGGACGCTTCCACGCTATCTGGAGGGGAACAGCAAATGTTAGCGATGGGGCGTGCTCTAATGTCTAAACCACGTCTACTGCTGTTGGATGAGCCTTCAATGGGACTAGCACCTATTTTCATTCAAGAAATTTTTAATATCATTCAAGAGATTCAAAAACAAGGAACGACTGTTTTATTGATTGAACAAAACGCTAAGATGGCTCTGTCAATCGCTGATCGTGGCTATGTATTAGAGACCGGAAAAGTGGTCTTATCAGGAACGGGGCAAGAATTGCTAGAAAGTGAAGAAGTGAAGAAAGCTTATCTAGGAGGGTAAAACATGAGTGTAAAAGATTTTATGACAGAAGACTTAGTAACGGTCACATCGAAAACCAAAATTTTTGATGCCGTTGATTTGATGAAAAAATATGATATTCACCGCTTGCCAGTTATTGATAACGATAAATTGGTCGGATTGATCACCGAAGGAACGATCCAAGAAGCGTTACCGTCAAAAGCAACTAGCCTGAGCGTTCATGAGGTGAATTATTTATTAAATAAAACAGTTGTCGCGGATGTAATGATCAAGGATGTTAAAACCGTCGCTCCAGATGCGGAATTAGAAGACGGTATCTATCTGATGCGTCAAAATAAAATCAACGTATTACCAGTGTTGGAGAATGAAAAGCTGGTCGGGATCATCACCAACAATGATATTTTTGATGCTTTCTTAAAATTGACTGGCTATTATGAAGGCGGGACACGCGTTCAGTTGAAAATCCTAGAAGATAAAAAAGGGGTTTTAGCCAGAGTAACGAAAATTTTAGCAGACAATGACTTTAGTATTCTCACTATTATTGTCGATCATCAGACAAGCGCAACGATCGTTGAAATTCAATTAGCCAGCAAGGAAACAGAAAAGATCAAACAACTTCTGACCGATAATGGGTACGAAGTATTGCGGGCAGCGATTACTCAACCATAATTTTAGGACAGCTGAGAGATCAGTTGTCCTTTTCTTTTGTTGTATGATAAACTATTCAAGACGGAGGGAAAGTTATGTCTAAAAAGAACAAAGATATCCAAGTTCAAGTCAAAGAAGAAGAACGTTTGATTAATGGGGAAAAACAAACCGTTACTCAACTAGTGATTGGGAAAAAAACGATTGGCGAAGTCGTTCCTGAAAACAAAAATTTTCAAGCCTATAATGATGGGCATCTATTGGGGAATTTCAAGACATTAGATGATGGAATTGAAGCCCTAATTCGCAACTGGAATTTACATGAATAATTTTTGAAAAAATACTTGCATTTTTTTTGAAGATTAGGTATTATAACTGAGTCGGGTTTTTAAATAATAAAAAACCTAGCTGGAGGAGTAGCGAAGTGGCTAAACGCGACGGACTGTAAATCCGTTCCTTAGGGTTCAGTGGTTCGAATCCACTCTCCTCCACCATTGGGGTATAGCCAAGCGGTAAGGCAAGGGACTTTGACTCCCTCATGCGTTGGTTCGAATCCAGCTACCCCAGTAGTCAAGTGAGTTGCAGATGCAACTCGCTTTTTTTTGCGTTTTTATATAACAAAAAGAGTAAAAGAATCGATGGTGTCCATCGGTTCTTTTACTCATCAATGTTCCATCGTCTTTCGTCGAACCTTTTGAATACCCAAAAAGCACGCAAGGCAGAATAAGAAGACTAAAAACAGTACAAAGGACAATGTAGCATAAGGAAATAGCGAAGAATTGGCAACTGATAAAAAGGGATTGATAATTATTTGACGAATAGCGGCAGGAACATGCTGCTGCATCTCTGTCAACGCTTGAGAGACTTCTGGAAGATTACTATGTTCAGGCAGAACACTTGTGTAAGTTCCAAGTGCCTTATTGCCAATAGCGAGATAGCCTATCGCAAAATTTCCTAAACTAAACCCACCTACGGCCAAGTTTCCTAAAGCGAGTAATCCGAGAGCAAGATTTCCCAATGCAATTAGTCCCAATGCAAGATTTCCTGCAGCAAAAAGTCCGAGTGATAATAAACCAGCGGAAAAAACACCTAGCGAGAATAGTCCAATTGAAATGATCCCTTTAGAAAAGATTCCTAATGAAAAAAATCCTGAAGAGAAAAAGCCAATACTGACAATTCCATGTGCAGTTGGGATCAATTGCTTCTTATGTCGTAACGTACTGAGTGCGAATTGGCGATTGTGCCACAATAGCTCTGAAAGATTTGGAATAACGATGTGTAGTAAAGGCAGTGTAAATAAAAGTGTGGTTGATCGATATTCAAAATAGAGCTCCGGCTCTCGTTCGTTTAACAGATTGTCTAACGAAAGATCCAACAATTGTGCAATGCGTTTTAATGTAGCGATATCAGGGTACCCAGCCCCGCGTTCCCATTTGGAAACCGTTCGATCAGATACATATAAAATATTGGCTAATTGTTTTTGTGTGAGTTCATTTCGTTGCCGATAGTTTCTTAATTGTTTCCCTAAAAAATTTCCCATTTCTTTTCCTCTTTCTGATTGATAATTTAAGCATAGCTGATTATCAGACAAATGGGTATAAAATCCGCTGAAAAAGTGATTCTACTTTGCGTAGAATCTTGATAAATCAAGCTTTTTCAAAAATTTAACTGAATAAAGAGCTCTCACTTGAAGCTAGTTACGATATACGCTACCATTTATATAGTAGGAAAAAAGTGGCCGTTTGGTAGATGAAATGTGGTAACGAGATCGTAGTAGTAACGATCATTTTTCTAAAAATTGACTGCTATTTACTAAGCTATTTTATGAATCTGAAAGGAGTCTGTAATCATGAGTAAAGTTGAAGAAGTGAAAGAAATGTTGACAGATACAGTGGCAAAAATTTACAGTACAATCAAGGATAGTTCATTTGAAGTAACCAAAGAAAAAGGACAAATTCCTCATGTGCGCACGGTTCGTCCGACCCGCCACACGATTAAATGGAAAGCCAAAAATCATTAATAATCAGAGAAGGAGCTGACCTAAAAGTCTTTTAGACTTTCGGATCAGCTCCTTCTTATTTCTTGACCACTGATGAGTCTAATGGTCTATTTCAATGCCTAAAATAGTCAGGTGTCCGTTACCGACTAATTTGATAACTAGTTTTGAAAGGCTGTCGGCACTCATAGTCGTATCGCTTGTAATCCACCAATGCAAGGTGCCCACGAAAATCGAAGTCATGTACTCGATGATAAAATCTAAAGGAACTTCAATATCATTCTCCGTAATTTTTAAACGCTTGAAGACATGGGAATATTTCTCGTTGAGGATATCTGCGACTTTTTTTCGCAGAATTTCGTTCCCTGAGGCGTCCATGATCGTTAAGAAGAATTTTCGGTTCGCTTGAATTTGTTCATAAATATTTTTTAACACCATTTCAATTTTTCGAACCTTCAAACGGTTTCCTTGAACGATCTGATCGGGATCAAGTACAGCCGTAAAGGCATCGATTGCTTGTTTAAAGATTTGATCATAGAGATCTTGTTTATCTTTAAAGTGTGCATAAAAGGTAGCTCGATTGATCATCGCTTCATCCGCAATTTCTTGAATGGTGATATTGTCGTACCCTTTTGCTTCTACTAAACGAATAAATGCTTCCATAATCATTTTATTGGTTCGTTTAACCCGGAGGTCGATTTTTTTAGTCATAATAAAATCCTTTCATTTTACAACAAATTCTCTAAGATTGTTGCTTATCACACGGATGAACTGGTTTTGGGTATTGCATAACGTTCAAAATGTTTTTAGAATATACGTGAGTAGTATAACAAACACTTTGTAAGTTAATCAACATGTGTTGTTAAAAATGGAAGGTAGGAATAATTATGACATTACGAGCGGGGATTGATGTTGGCTCTACAACCGTCAAGTTGGTCATTTTGAATGAACAAAACGAAAGCTTATTTTCGAAGTATGAACGTCACTTTTCAGATGTGAAAACTGCCACAGAACGTGTGTTGCGAGAAGCCGAATCAATCATCGATAATCAAGAAATGTCGATGAGCATTACCGGGTCCGGCGGGATGGGTCTAGCAGATGTTTTAGAGATTCCGTTTGTCCAAGAGGTTATCGCGTGTACTCGTACCGTTGAGGAAATTATTCCTGAAACCGACGTAGCCATTGAGTTAGGTGGAGAAGACGCTAAGATCACGTTTTTTGAAGGCGCATTGGAACAACGTATGAATGGGAGTTGTGCGGGTGGTACGGGAGCATTCATTGACCAAATGGCTGTTTTATTGAAGACGGATGCAAATGGAGTCAATGAACTGGCTAAAAATTACAAAACGATTTATCCGATTGCTTCACGCTGTGGGGTTTTCGCTAAGACAGATGTACAGCCGCTTATTAATGAAGGAGCGGCAAAAGAAGATATTGCTGCGAGTATTTTTCAAGCAGTCGTTAATCAAACAATCGCTGGCTTAGCAGCTGGTCGTAAAATAAAAGGAAACATTGCTTTTCTAGGTGGACCGCTATTCTTCATGTCTGAATTGCGTCAACGATTTATCGAAACGTTAAATATCGCGCCGGAAAATGTCATCTTTCCTGAAAATCCTCAACTCTTTGTAGCGATGGGGGCGGCTTTTTATTCAGAGGAAGCAGAAGTAACCACGTTGAAAGAATTGCTGCATCGTCTAACGACAGCCGAAGAGGGACACCTGTCTCCATCAGATACGTTAGAGCCATTATTTGAGGGAGAAGCCGATCTAGCAGACTTTCGAATGCGTCACGGACAAGCACAAGCACAAGAAAAGAGCTTGTCTGATCATGAAGGAGTGGCCTTTTTAGGAATTGATGCTGGATCAACCACGACCAAAGTTGCTTTGATCGATGATAGCGGTAATTTAATGTATTCCTTTTATGGGAATAACCAAGGACAACCTTTGGAAACAACGATGACTGTGCTGAAGGACTTATATAGAAAATTGCCTGAAAATGTCTTTATCGGGAAGGCGGCAGTGACGGGATACGGGGAGCAATTGATTAAAAACGCGTTGAAAATCGATATTGGTGAAGTGGAAACCATGGCCCATTATAAAGCGGCCAACCATTTTCAACCAGGGGTTGATTTCATCTTGGACATTGGCGGACAGGACATGAAGGCGATGACGATCAAGGATGGCGCGTTGTCTTCCATTCAATTGAATGAAGCTTGTTCGTCAGGCTGTGGTTCGTTTATCGAAACATTTGCCAAATCATTGAATTACAATGTTGAGGATTTTGCGAAAGCGGCGCTGAAATCGCAGGCTCCTGTTGATTTAGGCTCACGTTGTACCGTATTTATGAACTCTAAAGTAAAACAAGTTCAAAAAGAAGGTGCCTCAGTCGGGGATATTTCTGCGGGCTTGTCCTACTCTGTAATTAAAAATGCGATTTATAAAGTTATTAAGGTTCGTCGCCCAGAAGAGCTTGGCGAAAAAATCGTCTGTCAGGGTGGAACATTCTACAATGAAGCTGTCTTGCGGGCTTTTGAAATGGTCACCGGCCGTGAGGTTGTTCGACCATCGATCGCTGGCCTAATGGGAGCTTTTGGCGCAGCCTTGATTGCTTTAGAAAATTACGAAGCTGGTGAAGAAACGGAGACGCTATCTTTAGCAGAAATTGATAACTTCACCGCTGAAAAAGAATTTACCCACTGCGGTTTATGTGAAAATAATTGTATGATGACAGTCACGTTGTTCTCAGATGGCCGTCAATTTATTACCGGAAATCGTTGCGAACGCGGTGCACGAATCAAGATTAAGCGGGAAGATAAGAAAGTCAATCTAATCGATTATAAATATCGTCGTTTGTTCAAGTATCGTCCATTACGTAAAAAGGAAGCGGTTCGTGGTGAAATTGGTATCCCACGCGTTTTGAATATGTATGAAAATTATCCATTATGGCATACTTTTTTCAGTGATTTAGGTTTCCGAGTGACATTATCACCCCGGTCTAACAAAGAATTATATGAACAAGGAATGGAAACAATTCCAAGTGATACGGCTTGCTATCCGGCAAAAATCGCTCACGGACACATTCAAGCTTTGATTGATAGTGGCGTACCGATGATTTTCTATCCGGGCGTGGTATTTGAACGAGAAGAGTCAAAAGAAGCAGATAATCATTTTAACTGTCCGATCGTTCAAAGCTATCCCGATGTTATCCGCAACAATGTCGATGATATTCGTGAAGGAAAAGTGGATTATCGTAATCCATATTTGAATTTAGGCAATGAGGCTTCGGTCGCCAAAGTTTTGGGACGCTGTTTCCAAGATTTGGGGATTACTCAAACAGAAATTGATCAAGCCTTGCATCATGCTTATGAAGAATTAGAGAACTTTAAAGAAGATATTCGTCAAAAAGGGGAAGAAACGCTCCTGATGCTCAATCAAAAAGGGGAACGTGGGGTAGTTCTTTCTGGACGTCCGTATCATTTGGACCCTGAGATCAATCATGGGATCGCTGAAGTGATTACCCAAGAAGGCTTCCATGTGTTAACGGAAGATAGTGTGTCTCATTTGAGTGATGTCGGCAACCTTCGGGTAGTTAATCAGTGGGTCTATCATTCTCGCTTGTATGCAGCGGCACGTGTCGTAGCAAAATCGAAAAATTTAGAGCTAGTACAATTAAATTCATTTGGTTGCGGGCTTGACGCGGTAACCACGGACCAAGTTGAAGAAATCATGGATCAGTATGGCAAGATTTATACCGTCTTGAAAATTGATGAAGGTTCGAATCTGGGAGCTATCAGAATTCGTTTGCGTTCATTAAAAGCAGCTGTCAACGAACGAGATAAATCGAATTTCGAACCAACGAAACGCTTCGAAGAGCCAGAAAAAATTGTCTTCACGAAAGAAATGCGTAAGAAACATACCCTATTATTACCAATGCTCAGTCCAATCCATCAATCAGGACTGTTTGACATCGCGTTGGAGGCTTCGGGCTATAATGTCGTTTGCTTGCCAGCGATGGATCGTGAAGCCATCAATGTCGGGTTGAAGTTCGTTAACAATGATTCCTGTTACCCAGCGATCATTTCAATCGGTCAATTAGTCGAAGCGCTGCAAAGTGGTGAATACGATGTAAACAATACGAGTGTGATGATGAGCCAAACCGGTGGTGGGTGTCGTGCGACGAACTACATCCCGTTATTGCGAAAAGCATTAAATGATGCTGGCTTCCCACAGGTCCCAGTTGTCTCTGTTTCTCTTGGGAATAAAGGGGTAGAAAGCAATCCCGGTTTCAAATTTACACTGCCAATGTTAAAACGGATCGTTGTGGCGATTTTATATGGTGATTTATTTGAACGTGTGGTTTATCGAACACGTCCATATGAATTGGAAAAAGGACAGATCGATGCGCTGCATGAGGAATGGTTGAAAAAAGTCGAAGGAAATGTTCGAAACGGCTCATTGACGCAGTTCAATCGTAATATGAAAAAAATCATTAAGGATTTTGATACGGTTCCAATCTCTAATGAGGTTAAACCAAAAGTTGGTGTTGTAGGCGAAATCCTAGTGAAATATTCACCAACAGCGAATAATGATATCGTTCGATTGCTCGAAGCAGAAGGTGCTGAGGCAGTTGTTCCAGACTTAATTGGGTTTATGAACTATTCTCTATATAATCAAATTTGGAAATACGACAATATGGGAATGCCGAAGAAGAATAAAAATCTGGCAGAAATGGCAATCAAATTGATTGAAGTCGTAGAAAAACCGATGGACAAAGCCTTACGTGCTTCGGAACGTTTCACCGGGATTCATTCGATCTATCAATTGGCGGAAGATGCCAGCAAGATTCTTTCCATTGGTAATCATACCGGTGAAGGCTGGTTCTTAACAGGTGAGATGATTGATCTGTTGAAAACAGGGGTAAACAATATTGTTTGTATGCAACCGTTTGGCTGCTTACCGAACCATGTCGTGGGAAAAGGCGTTATTAAAGAATTACGTCATCAATATCCAAAATCAAATATTGCCGCGATCGATTACGATCCAGGGGTTTCAATCGTAAACCAATTAAATCGGATTCGTTTAATGATGGCAACGGCCAACAAACAATTAAAAGAAGAAGTTAAAAGTTAATGGAAAGAGTAGACCAATTAAATCTGGTCTACTCTTTTTGCGAGCTTTTCTTTGTGCTTCAGCAGGATTGGAAAAAACGTTCGGCTACGAAACTAAGTTTATTTTTTCCTATCTTGGGAAAAATAGCTTCTATCCAAAGAGTTAGCTGTAATCGGCAATTCTGTTGATAAGAATAGATTAAATTAAGCTTACAAATGCTCAATAAAAGCTCTCTATTCTTTTGGGAATTCTAAAAACAGCCTAAAAATGATCCATAGAATAAGGGGAGGCAAATGTAAGATAAAAAGGATTATTGTTGTACATTAGGTATATACCAGTTATAATAAGAGTAGAAAATTTGAACGGGGTGATGGACATGGCGAATCAAGTGCCAGTTTATATTCAAATACATGATCAGCTAAAACATGAAATTGAAAACGGTGTATGGAAGGTGGGGGCGCGTTTACCTTCTGAACGGGAGTTATCGTTAAGATTTGGCGTCAGTCGAATGACTCTTCGTCAGGCGATCCAAACGCTTTCTGATGAGGGGATTTTGGAACGGAAGATCGGCTCAGGAACTTATGTAGCAAGTCGAAAGGTCCAAGAAAAAATGACTGGGACAACGAGTTTCACTGATATTATGGAGTCTCAAGGGAAAACGCCTTCTAGCAAAACCATTTCTTTCTTCCACTCGCGAGCAAGCTCCAGCGAAGCAGAAAAATTAGGTTTAGAAAAAGGCGAACAAGTTTTACGAATGGAACGGATTCGCTACGCGGACGACTTGCCAATTTGTTTTGAAGTTGCGAGTATTCCTGCTAAATTAATTGAAGGCTTCAGTAAAGAAGAAATCACAGAATCGTTTTACCACAGTCTACAAGAAAAAGGCTTTGAAATCGGACGCGCCAATCAGACAGTTTCGGCAACACTAGCTTCGGAACAAATCGCTGAATATTTGGCGGTGAAACGTGGAGATGCGATTCTAAGATTGCGGCAGGTGTCCTATTTGGCTGATGAGCATCCCTTCGAGTATGTCCGTACTCAGTATGTCGGCAGTCGCTTTGAATTCTATTTAGAAAAATAATCCAAGCGACTAGGCCTCTTGGATCAATTGTTCATGATAAGTCACTTCGCCAGTAGTAAAGCTCACTTGACCATTCAGCAAATCAGTAACCTGAGCTTCGAAATCATCAACTTGATTCTCATCTACCATGCAAGTGACAACCACTCGATCGGTGAATTGAGTATCTTTGACAGCAAGATTCTCGCTGGCAATAAAATTCTCCATCTTTCCCCAATTCGGGTAGTCAAGCTGGACGAAGACTTCTTGCTGTAGCCTGCCCTCAACAATTCCTGTATGGACAATTGCCTGAGCAACAGAGCCGGAATATGCACGGATCAATCCGCCAGCACCAAGCTTTGTTCCGCCAAAATAGCGGGTGACAACGGCACAGATATTGATTAAGTCATTTTTTTTCAATACTTCTAGCATGGGGACGCCGGCAGTTCCGCTGGGTTCCCCATCGTCTGAAGAACGCTGGATCTCATGATGATCACCTAGAACAAAGGCACTGCAATTATGATTTGCCTTCCAATGTTCCTTTTTTATTTGTTGAATAAAATCCTTTGCTTCTTCTTCAGAGTCAATGCGTTTTAAGAAGCAAATAAATCTCGATTTTTTAATCTCTATTTCGTGTTGGTTGTCTTCTTTGATGGTTCGATATTTTTGCAGCATGTTTTTGCCTCACTTTAGTTTTCTCTATTCTAGTATAGAAGAAAAGCAGGAGGGGTTTCAACTAAAGGCTGCTTTGTCTGTATGATTTTTGTTTGAAGGTGAGGGATGAGCATGACACGTGCAAAAAAATATGACAGCATTACTCATTATTTAAAAAATAATAATGGCTCCCAAGTCACGTTGACCTTTACACAATTTGACGAGCTGTTATTTCCTCGCAGCGGATTGCCTCAAACCGCGCGCCAAGATTCAGATTGGTGGGCGAATGATTATCGTCATCCGGAAAAAGGTGCCTACGGTTGGTTAAATGCGAATTACGAAGTGGTTCAGGTAAATCTCGACAAGGAATACGTGGTTTTTAATAAATTAGTAAAATCAAGTTGGTTAATTTAACTTTTTGTGAAAAACAGCCAGATAAAAAGTGCGGCAAGTAATTGCAATGTCATTAACTTAAGCATATTGACAAATAATCCGTAGTACTGGTGGAAGAATTGTTCTTCTCCAGTGCTACGGATTTGTCTTTTATTCGCTCGATGGCACGTCTAAATAAGCGATT
>NZ_JAHLOS010000047.1 GCF_018917525.1 Enterococcus raffinosus
CCACGATCTGAATAGGTACGATTTCTTTTTTCTCCATAGTGTGCCTCCTGTAAGTTGATACAGTAAGTTTAGCAGTCGGAGAAGGAGAAAACGAGACGCTTTAGTATATGACGCTTACGAATGATTTTTTTTAATGCTTCCTATACACAAAAAAGCTACCTGCTCCACATGTGAGCAAGTAGCTTTGAAATTGAACCTTATTAAGCCGTTTGAGCTGGTTTCATACTCTTGCGAATGTATGTTACACCAGTATAAATAATAACACAGATAATAATATACGTTAAAACTTCTAGGTTCAAACCAGTTACGAATTTCGCGGCAATGATTACCCCGATGATCCCGCCGGCTGTAATTGCTAAACTAACTTTACGAGCGTAATCGCCTGTTTTAACAAAGTTGATACTTGCAACTGGCATCAAGCCGGCACAAGAACCCATCATTACAGGGAAAGCAACTAACGGGCTTAGGCCCAACATATAAACCATCGCCATACATGGGGCATATAAACCAACACCGATCGTCATCAACGCGCCTAGAATAAAGTTAATCACAACACCAATTACTAATTTGATACCCGTTAAAGCAGTTGCAGTATTATCCGCACCTAGGATATCAATCCAGCCTTGTTGACGAGCAAACATCAAAACAGCCGTGATGATTAAAGCCCAGCCCATCCAAAGTTGGACTTTCTTTTCTGGCAACCCAGTTACGAATCTTGATCCGATAAAAGCACCTACTGTTGCGGAACCAACTAAAGCGATCAACGTAACAGGAGATACATCTACTACCTGAGTAAAGATAAACGCTTCAACCAATACCGGAATCCCGTGTCCTACATTTAGTGTTCCTGGCAATAAGCGGTCACTGGACAATTGTTTTGTAAAATCTAACAGCATCGCAGTTGGTGCAAAGCTACCGATCCCTAATGTATCCAAGAAGTCTGTAATGAACCCGATAATTCCTGAGACAATCCAATTTCCATGACCCAAATCGTCTTTATGTTTGACTGTATCAACACCCATATTGACTGCATGCATCAAAATCAACCCAACATAAATTGCTAATATAATTGTTACCATACTACCCCTCCTTCATCTTTATCCTAAAAGGAAACCATCCTTCAAGGAATCTTTCGGATCAACTAAAAATGAGTTGTATCCAGTGACATAAGCAGAACCTGATACACGAGGAATGATTGCTTTGTATCCTCCAACTTCCGCTTCTTCAACAATTTCACCTTTAAATTTCGTGCATAAAATACTTTCATACACAAAAGTGTCGCCAACTTTCATTTCACCCTTGCCATATAATGTCGCAAGTTTGGCACTAGTACCAGTTCCACAAGGAGAACGGTCCACTTGGCCATCACCAAAGACAACGACATTTTGATACGTTGCATCTGGGCTTGTTGCAGGACCATAGAACTCAACAAGGTCAACGGTCTTGATGTGTTCCAATGTCGGATGTTGAATCTCGATCTGTTCGTTCACTGCATCGCGAATAATCATACCTAATTCATTGAATTTCGAAGCATTTTCCGGCTTAATTTCTAAGTTAATAGATGCTGCCGGTAAGATCGCGAAGAAGCTTCCGCCAAAGGAAATATCCATTGTCAATTCACCAATTTCAGGAACATTGACCGTTACATTTTCTTTATAAAGGAATGATTCCACGTTTTCGAATGAAACGGATTCAGCTGAATAGTCTTCATCCAAATGAACTGTTCCGCGTACGATTCCTGCTGGTGTATCTTGAACAACTTTGACCTCACGTTCGCCTTCTTTAACCTCTACCCAGCCCTGTTCCACGGCTGATGTCATCGCTGCGATCGTATTGTGTCCGCACATATTCAAGTAACCGCCTGAATCCATGAAGATGATTCCATAATCAGCCTCTTTGTGGACAGGTTCAGTAATGAAGGCGCCAAACATATCACGGTGCCCACGTGGTTCCAGCATCAACATTTTACGCAGATTGTCTGCTTCCGTTTCTAAATAAGCTCTCTTGTCAGCCATTGTTTCACCTGGGAATTTTGGAATTCCACCGATGATCAAACGTGCAGCCTCGCCTGCTGTATGTGTGTCGATTGCTGAGATCATTTTTGATACTTTCATGATTATCCTCCCTTGTTACCTATTTTAAAAATAAATAGGACTTTGATAATTCATACTCATAAAAATTTACGCTAACGTATTTGTTGATTATCTTTTCGCATTTTTAATTTAATTGACGCAAGCGCTTTAACTGCATCCCGATGGTTGATAGTATTTTCACCAACAACCTCCGTCTCGACTCCAGCTTCTGATTTATTAAAGTCCAATACGTGATCCGTAAAGTCATTTTCCACCACAAATTTCGCTTGTGTACCAATGAACTTGAGTCCAATCACGCTAATATCTCGACGACCGATTTCCTCTAAGGTATTCGCAAAATCGACATCTGAATTCCCCCAGCCATCGGTTGAAGCGATCACGCCATTGGTGCGCATGCCTTCCAACCATGCAGCTGTACGCTGCCCAACGAGGTATTTCATTGCGTTACTTTGCGGTGTTCCCACGACAACGACTCCTTGAAAGTCAATATCTGGGTCCTTACCAAGAAGCTCGACAAGCGGATCTTGGAAATGATGCAGTGATGTTTCTTTGGTCGATGGACCAATTCCCATAACGCCACCACCTATCCATTATTTACGCTAAACCATGGAACGAATTGCCCCATCGCGATATTCATTTGCTGTTAGAAATACCGGCATATTGTTCATATCAATAATTGAACAACCGCCTTTAAAGCCGCTAGGTTCATTTGGATAAAGCAACATATCATACATTGCTCCCTGACCCGCCACCTGTTTGACTAAAGCGACTTTAGGTTTACCCGGATTACTACGCTCTTCATAAACGTGTACTTCACAGGCGTCCTTCCCCTCTAACATCTTCATTCTCTCACGAATTTCTTGGACAAACTCATCCACAATCGCAAACATTTTAAGACAGAGCTCACGATTAAAAGGAGTCCCCTTTTTCGCTAAGAGATCTACATGAATAATGTAGTCCTCCGCTTTAGGCGTCCCTGCTCGATCCAATACTAAATGATCACGCAAAACACCTTCAGAGGAGCCAAATTCATGCATTTGTTCTCCATCTTCAATAGCCCCAGTCATGACGACTGAAACTCCCGTAAGTGTATGCGTGATCCCTGTACCCAACGCCCCCAACACCTTTGTGGAGATCGGAATGATATCCATAATGGTGTTGGTTTCAACATTAAGTTGTTGCGGTGGGAGCAATCGAATCGTCAGCTTCTGAATAGCGGCGTCCTTGCAGTCAAAGTCTTGCTTGATTTGTAAACGAGTTGGTTCAATACGGAAGTCGTTACCAACAGTAACTTCCTCCATATGAAATACTTTGATCTTTAAAGTTTCGCCTCGCATCATTCACACCTACTTTCAATGTAAACGGCGATTAATAAGTAGCGTCTTCAGAAATAAGTCGAAAATTCACAAAAATTTGAAAAGCAATTTTAGGAATTCCCGTCTTATTTCTCGACGCTAAACACTTATTAAATCAGCCTCTTGACTTAGACGTGGGCAATGTATTCATAAGGTAATGGAACAATTTTCCCTGGCGTTTCGATTGATACTAGTGCTTCTAAAGTATCCTTCATGATACCTGTTTGCATTTCAATGTTATGTGGTTCACCTGCATTGGCACCCATTGGTACACGCGGCGCAACGGCACGTGGTGTCCCGTTTTGGCGTACAACTGGTGGTAATGCGGCGATTAAAATAGTAGGAATTCCCGCTTCCTCAATAGCTCTCTGCACGATCACGGCAGTTCTATGACAGGTTCCTCAGCCAGCGGTTAAGACGACAGCGTCGACTTCTTCTTCTACTAATTTTTGAGCGATTTCTGGTCCAGTCACATCGTGGAATGCGTCTTGGTCTCCACCACCACCCATGAATGCGTAATGAACAGGTGCAGATTCTTTGATGAAGCCTTCTGCAGCTAATTCATGTAGACGATCCAATGGGAACATTGAATTGATGTCGCGGTTCGCATCGGCATTATCATAACCACCGTGAGAAACCATCAATTCCTCTACTTTAGAAGTGTCTGGTACTTCGCGGTAAGTTGTATCACCCGCTAAATTGAAACGTTTATCTGTTTTCAAGTGTACGCCGGCTGCTGTTGCTAACGCCACGCGCATTTCTTTAAGCTCTTTTTTCACAGGGGTAAAGACAGATTTTGGCGTAATTGGCACAAAAATTTCTGACTGTAACCCTTCAAAGACTGTTAAGCCCATGTGTTAATTCTCCTCTCTTGCTTCTTCACGTTTTTTTCTGGCTTCGGCCCGACGACGTTCGTGCTCATAAATAGCAGTTTTATAATGTTCATCCGGCTCTTCTGCCAAAACTTCTGGATAGCTCATTAAAAACCCAACTTCTTGACCAATCTCTAAATTATATTCAGAAATGATCATTCGACGGGGGATTTTAAGCTGACCGAGTCGACCTTTTAAGTCGATCGTCACGCTGGCATCGTGAAGTTCAACGATGATGCCTTCAAACATCTGTTCCGTCGAAATATATTTGAGTTTATCCATTCCATCCATTGCTTCACCTTATTCTACTTCGTAAATTTCTTGGCGTTTTTTACTCTTAGGTAAGACTTGTTCGTTATCTACCAGGTCAATTTTCTTGCCTGTTGTTTTTTCGATGATCTCGATGTTGTTGGCTTTCACGTTTGGATTCCATTTACGTTCAGCAGCTTTGATCGTGCCGCCGCCCATCAAGGTCTTCAACATTGCTAGATCACGAATTGCATCTTCTTTACATAGGGTATTGTTCGACAAGATCTCATTTTCGATTCCTTGCATTGATTTGTTGTTGTCTACCATAGCAACCATTTCTGGGTTACCGACAACTAACGCACCCTGTACTGCTGAGTAAGAGTCTCCGACAACTTTAATGCCGCGTTTACCAATTTCTTCGATATGTGAAGCAAAGTCGATATGGTTATTACCAAATCCTTCAGTTGTAACGATTGCGCCATCAACATCCATCGCTTCGATCGTCATACCTAAACGTTTAGAAACATAATATTTTTCAGTATTCGCTTGCGGAGAACCTACAAACATAACACCGACTAAATCGATTTCTTCGTCTTCCATCGCTTCACGTACTAATGGTTCTCTCCAATAGTGACGAGAAGTTTCTTTTGATGCTGGTCCAATACATGTCAATGCATGGATCCCGCCGTCTAATACTTCAGTTGGTGCTAAAATGACTGGCAAGTTTCCAAGGTCAACGTTAGGTTTTGCACCTAATGTTCCAACTGGTTCGATTGGCATGATCAAGTTATCGTGCATCGCACCTTGACCCATGATCTCTTTAACGATGATCACACGTTTGTTACCAATCCGGCGTTTTTGTACGATTTCATCTTGTTCTACCACTAGAGATTCGTCTGCTTTTTTCACTGCTTCGCGAATTTCTTGTGTAATGTAGTCAGATGCTTTATGAGCGGCTAATGGTCCAGGACGTTCCATATTCGCGCCTTCTTTAATTGTTACTTGTGTTTTGATGAAGATTTCGCCTTTGTCTGGTGCACCAGGACGTCCCCACATGATGTTACGGTCTAATTCACCTTCAGATGAACCAAATTCACCGATTTGAACACCATTTGCATCTGTTCCTGTAAGAACCATAACAACGCCATCTAACACACGCGTAACACCATGGCCGATATCTGCGCCATCGACTTTAGCAGCGATAGGTTGTACGTCCATGATCGTTTCACTATATTCGTTGTATTTATCTGGTGTAATGATTTCAAAAGTAACACTTTCAACTAGTTCTTCTAGTTCTGCCGCTTCCGCACACATGTCTTCCATTTTACGTAAAACTAATGTCGTACCTTCAATCTTCGTTTCATCGCCAAATGTCACTTTTTCGATCTTCATGTGATCGCGACGAACGGAACGAACGACTTTTTCTTCTACTTTTGCTTCTGGAGCCGCTGCTGCAACTGGCGCTACTGGCGCTTGATCCGCTGCAACTGGAGGTACTGGCGCTGCTGGGGCAACACCCATTTGACCTGCGATAGCCATCGGTACTTCTAGATCGATACCGCGTCCTTCAGCAATATGGATTTTAATTGTTTGTCCGCCCACTGGCGCAACTGGTGCCACGGGAGCAATAGGAGCAACTGGAGCTGGAGCTTCTTCAACAGGAGCTTCTTCTTCTGCTACTTCTTCAGTGTCCTCTGAAACACCATCTAATAATTCTTTTGTTAATGGAACCAACGCATCCGTTGTTTCTTTCAATGTCGTGCCAAGTACTTGTTCGATAGTTAGAGTATTTTCAGGCATTTCTAATAACCCTGAATCCTCTAAATCAGGGAAGATCGCTGGATCTTCTAAATCATCTGGTGCGATTACTTTGCCTGCTTCTGCACGGCAACATAATACTGCAGGGTCTTTGGCATGTTCTTTAGCAGTTTCTGCTGTAATAGACATTCGTTAAATCCTCCTAAATTTTTAAAATTAATTTGTAGGTAATCGACGATATAGTCTATGCCCATCTGCCCGCAGCACATGATCTGTATGATGATAAACCGGAACTCCTAACCTAGGAGCTACACCCATAACGGTGTTCGTTCAATCGGAACAGGATCCAGTCAATACTACTTCTGCTCCTTGCTTCTTCAAGGACATGACAGTTGCAGCTTGGCCTGGACAAATACCTGGCAGGGCACATCTATATCTTCCATTTACTTCTACCATTCGCTTGCAGCGTTCTGCAGCGACAACTTCTGCGCCCATGTTGTTAGCGATCTCGGTCATGCGTTCGGCTGAACCGCCGCATTCGCAAATTAATAAACCGACTTTTCGGCTTTCTTGAGGGAAAGGCATAGCAACTAGCACACCACCACTTGTTTTAGTGATCGGTGTCATCTCATCGCCGCTTCTTCCCGTCATTGGTCCGCCAATCACGATTTCACCATGAGGCTCGACATATCCGCCAACATTGTTAATCAAGGTTTTGACTGGTGTGCCAATAGGTACATCTACGAAAACTGTTTCTTTTTGTTTTACACGACCAGAAACGGTCACGTCTTTGTCAATGAACGGTTTGCGATCTTCAATTGCTTCTGCGATTCGTTTAATCGTTTCCACATTGTCGATCACAGCACCAACCTCTGTAGGAAGTTGACCTGGTTCCAAAACAATGTCCATTACTTCACGAACGATCATACGCTCATCCCCTGCTGGATAAATATCCGGCAATTGATAAACATCAAGCGTTGGTTCATTGTCCACTGCTTTTAACAGGCGTGTAACTAACATCCGATGTTTGCCTTTTACGGCGATCACACCTTTTGGCGCCTTCGTCATCTCCATGCAGTATTTCATTCCGCGAATCAATTGATCGATGTGCTCGCTCATTTGTTTGACATTATGAGCTAATAACGCCTCACATTCTGCACCATTCGCAATGAAAAGTCCTTCTGGAATCTCACAAGCCAGTTTCAAGAATGTTGGGAAACCTGCACCCCCAGCACCGACGATTCCCGCAGCTTCCACTGCTTTTGCGTGAGAATCTGTTTCAGGAATGGGAACGAATGTTGAAAAGTCTTGTTCCTCGTCAATTGTCAGAACGATATTTTCACCATCCACATCCACCACTTTTCCAGAAAAGCTTGCATGGATATTGGCACCTAAACCATTAGGTTCAGCGATTAATTGTCCTCGTTGGACCTGATCACCAGCCTGCACGATCCCTTTACAAGGAGCGCCGACATGTTGTTTTAATGGTATAAGAATTTGTGTCAAATTATTTCACCTCCTTGCTTCTTTGTTTGTTCGAACTTGAGCAAATCAGCCACCCGTAGTTCAAGTAAATCATAGCACACTCAACCATCTTGTAAAAGGTAGTTTCCCGATAATTTTGATATTTTCTGACAAATAACTTAACAAATTGTAGATTTTTTTGGATTCTCTAATTAAATTTTCATCAAAAATATCACTTACACAAAAACCGTTTACAAAGATTGATTCAATCCTATTTTTAACGATTGTGGATTGTCGACAACAAGGGTTAGGCATCTGTTTAATAAGAAAACACGCCTGTTATTTCACTTTTATGACGATTAATTATATCTGTTATTTTTCGGAAGCCTATAGGCTAAAAAAAATGAACCTAATAAAGAATCATTACTAGAAAGAAATTGCCAGAAAATTTATGTATATCTGTTCACATTAAAAAAATCTCAGAATTAACACGCTTTAAACTATATTAAAGACAAAAAAAGCACTTACCCGATTGAGGCAAGTGCTAAAAATAATTAATCGTCTTGTTCTAAACGATCAAGAGTTTTACTTCCAAACCATAACGCTAAACCTAATACGATAACAACCGCTGCTAAAACACCATAGCCCATTTGGAATCGAGAAGGATCATCTGTTTCTAAAATAGCATAGATTTTAGGATAAATCATAGTCGCAAAGAATACAGCGATTGGCCATAATCCTAGCAATAATCCCATAACCTTAGCTGGTGCTAACTTCGCGATAAATGAATTTCCTAATGGAGAGAAAATCATTTCACCAACTGACATCAATAAACTTACCAATACTAACCATAAAATTGATGTCTGTCCTTTACCAATAATATCAGCTAGAACCATTGCAACATAAGAAACACCTACTAAGATCATTCCTAATGCTGTCTTTTTAAACATACTCATATCGCCTTTAGGACGAGCAGCCATTTTAGTCCACAAACGACCTAATAGTGGGCCTAAAATGATACAAGTTAATGCATTCATTGAATCAAAATAAGACGTTGGAACTTTAAAGCTACCTACTAGCCAGTTTGCTCGTTCTAAGAAACCTGCGCCATCACCATAACCAAAGTAATAGTAAGCCGGCATATAAGCTAAGTACCAAACTGTCCAGAAGACAATAGAAAAGATAGTAACTAGGATAATCGCTAAAATACGTTTTTTATCCCCTGAAGTTAATTTTGCATCTGCTCCTTCTTCCTTTTTACCAGCAGATTCAAATTTACGTTGGTCGATTTTAAATGGTTTTTTTCCTGCATCACCCAATGAACGGCTATTGAAAATAAACCATAATGCATCAACTAATAGTAAAATACCACAAATTAAGAAAACAAAATTATAGCCAAATGTTGGAATTAACAATACTAAGAAAGTCGTTCCAATGAATGAACCAATGTTTACAAATGAGTATTGAACAGAGAAAGCTTCATTCAGTGCTTTTTCATCATCAAAGAGCAACCCGTTTACCCCGGATAAATTACCTTTGAATAATCCAGTACCAATCGATACTAAGATAATCATTATCCAAACCATAGTCAGGGAATCTGCCTGCCAAGTAAATAGATAACCTACACCCATCAAAATCATTCCGGCAGCCACACAAAGGCGTGGACTTAACCAATAATCGGCTAACCAACCACCAAAAATTGGAGTAATGTAAGTCATTGCAACAAATGCAGCTGATACTGATGCAGCTTTTGCAGTTGAAAGTCCAAGACCTCCAGAGCCTACATTAACCGCAATCCAGATTGCCAACATATATTTTACTGTGTAGAATGCGCATCGTTCAAACGAAAACCCTAACGCACAGACATAAAACCCAAAAGGTTTCTTTGTTTTTACTGGAGTTGTTTCCACTATCATTCCTTCTCTCTTTAAAAAATTAATCGTTCGCTGCTAGCCATTCTTCCAACAACTTCATGTATTTTTCACGTTCTTCAACAAATGGCATGTGTCTGCTGTTAGCAAACAATTCCCATTTTGCTCCTGGAATCGCATCATACATTGTTTTTGCTACTAATGGAGTACACAAATCGTTTGTGCCACTCGTAACAAGTGTTGGGATAGTGACGTCACGCAACTTTTCGGTATAATCATACCCTTGCAAAGTTCCTTCCGGTGAGTATTCATTCGGCCCCCAAGCCGTGACATAGCTTTCGGTACCAGCTACTTTTTCACGCCATAATGGTTCAGGATCAGCTTCTGTGAATACTGGAGCCGCATGGCGTACCATGAAGCGATCATTTGCCGCCAGATAAGCTGGATCGTCGTAAACGCCGGTCTCTTCTGCTTTTGCAATAGCCGCCTGATCTTCCTCTGACATAAACTTGATCATCCGATGTTGTTCTTGTGCCCAAAGCTTGGCAGAAGGCAACGTACTAGAAAGTACCATACTCTTGATGCCTTTTGGTGCATAATCGCAAACATAAATGATTTCTAGCATGCCGCCCCAAGATTGTCCCAGTAAATGGACTTCATCCAATCCTAGGTGCTCTCTTAAAGCGATTAATTCATTGACCCATGTTTCCGCCGTCCAAAGTTCCGGCTGTGAAGGCACCGCAGATTTCCCACAACCTAATTGATCATACATGATGATCTGGCGGCCATCGACCGCCATTTCATCAAGAACTTCAAAATAGTTATGGGTTGATCCAGGTCCGCCGTGCATGACAATCAATGGTTTCTTATTCCCGCTTTGTTCTCCAACAACTCGATAATAAGTTTGATGCCCTAGATAAGGCATATATCCTTCTTCGATTTTCATACGTTGCGCGGCCTCCTAACCGATTACTTCTAAGTCTTTTGGATAATGGTTCAAGTTTTCGCAGCCATCTTCTGTAACGATCACTAAATCTTCGATCCGGACACCCACTTCGCCTGGAATGTAGATTCCTGGTTCGATTGAAAAGACATTGCCCACTTCGGCAACAGCATCATTTGCGCCTGAAACATCACCTGTTTCGTGGCAATCGATTCCGATGAAGTGACCAAGACGGTGAGTAAAGTATTCACCATAGCCTTTTTCTGTGATGTAATCACGAGCTGCAGCATCAATATCAGACAGTTTTACACCTGGTTTTACTAAGTCGATGGCACGTTGGTTAGCTTCTTTGACGATTTCATAGACCTCGCGACCTTTGTCAGACACTTCTTTGTAGAAGAATGTCCGCGTCATGTCAGAAGCATATGAATTCTTGATTCCGCCGATGTCCAAGATAACTGAATCACCAGGTTTAACTTTTGAATCATCCGTTTCATGGTGAGGGTCAGCCGCATTCGCGCCGTAACCCACGATCGGATCAAATGAGAAGCCTGTGTTGCCTAACTCCTTGTAAATCTCACCTAATTTGTCCGCCATTTCAGCTTCGGTTAGTTCTTGTGGCAATAATTTTTTCAAACGATCAATCGCGATCTCATTATCTGCTTGCGCATCACGCATCAATTGTTTTTCTTCTTCGTCCTTGATCGCACGAACTGCGTCAGTGACTTCAGAACCATTGCCTAATTTAGCATTTGGAACAAGCTCTAATAAGTGTAATAAGAAATGCGCAGGCCAATTCTTATCTACACCAATTTTTTGGTCAGTATCAACATACTCAAGTACTTTTTTCACAGCGTCGTCGGTATCATCAATAAATACTTTTTCCACGCCCAAGTCTTCTTCGATTGGGAATAATTTGTTAACGATCAATGTGTTTTTATTTTCTGGAGTAATCACTAATACTAACAACCGTTCACCAGGATGAATCCAGCGACCAGTTAGATAGAAAATAGTTGTTGGATCTGAAACTAGCAGTTGGCCATAACCTTGTTCTTTCATTTTTTCAATTACTCTTTCAACGCGACGTTCTTTCAAAATGTTTCACTCCTTCTATTGATATTCTTTGCCTGGCGGCATTATTAAAAACAGCTCTGTTTTCACGTAGCTGTTAATAATCTTTTTCGCGGAAACTAACTGCTATGCAACAGTTCAGAATCAGCACAAAAAAATTGTGCAGCTATTCACCTATCACTAGTTTTAAAATAACCATAAAATCATTTGAATTTCAAGTCTTTCATAGAATAAAATCAAATATAATTATCCGTATCCGCTTCCACTAGTTTACTATATCTTTCGGCTTATTTAAACAATTCTTTAAACTTTTTTTCTAAATCGCCATTTGATTGGAATAATTATCAAAAAAAGTGACCCAGTTTCTATTATATCTCCAGTTATTTCTGCTCCTTACCTTTTTCTCATGAATTTGTTTTTCTATTAAAATAAAGGGATTTTCAATAACACTTTCTAAAATAATCAACTTGTTTTTTTAAATGAAAATAAAATAAAAAACAATTCTGTTATACAACAAAATTGTTTTTCCGTTTTATTCACGAGAGTGAATTTTTATTCTTTTGCATTTTGTGATAGGAGTAGAAAAACTTCGGTGACATTTCATATCCAATCGTGATCCCTACAGCAATTGCAATAGCGATCTTCAAAACTTGAACACCAATTTGCGCGGCCTTGATGGAATCACCGATGAAGAAATTATAAGTAAAATTGTAAATCCCCATTCCGGGAACAAGGCAAAAAATACCACAGATCAAAAAAATTGTTACCGGTGCTTTTAATGCGAAGGACGCCTCTCGTGAAAGATAAATCAAGACTATTGAAGCAATAAAAGTTGCCGCGACGGGGGCAACCCAAAAATGCATGATCAGTAAATAGATGGCCCAACCACAAGCACCGATTACTCCGCAGTAAACATAGTAGCGTCGGGGAACTTCAAAAAGTATTGCAAACGAGATCGTTCCTAAAAAACCTGCTAGGATTTGAAGTAAGGTAGTTATCATGACCGCTTTCGCCCCTTTCAATATTCAAATAAGTTTAACTAAATAATTGCAAGACAAGCCCAACTCCCACCGAAACACAAAGAGCGGTAATTAAAGCATTGATCATCTGTCCCCAGCCAGAACTGTAGTCACCATCAAATAAATAACGTATACCATTAACAATCGCCACACCAGGCAATAATGAAATGATTCCGCCAGTAACTAGACTTGTCAGCTGTAATACTGGGAAAAAATGAACGAACAAGCAGGCTAAAATACTGACAAAACCACTGCTAGTAATCGTTGAAATAATATCCGACATATTAAATTTCGGTAATAAGTACATAGAAAAGCAGGCTAATAGCACTCCCAAAATGAATGCACCGATGGTATCCCAGAGACTTCCACCAAAGATAAAACAGAAACTAGCACTACCGAAAGCATAGGCAAAGATTTTTAATGGATTTGAGGCAAAGGATTCTTTTTTGATTTCCTGCAGCCACTCATTGGCATCCTCCGGACTCAAACGTTTTTCCGTTAAGCGCCGCGACAAGGTGTTGATTTGTTCGATACGTCCTAAATTAATCGGTGAAATCGGAATATCCCGCACACGGGCCTGAACAGTTTGATCCTTCAGCCGAGCCGTCATAAAAATTCCATTTATTAAGACAAAACTATCAAACTCCTTCAGATCCAGAGCTTCCGCGATATGACGAATGGTCGTCTCAATTCGTTTGATCTCCGCACCATTCTTTAATAGTGTCTCTCCAATATCATAGACGAAATCAAACGCTTCCTGTTCATTCATCGGTTTCCCTCCCTTTTCTACGTAGAATCCTGTAAATCCATACGTTTTTCTTGTAATCAATTGCCAGATTTATGTGTTTAAAAAACGACGACAGCCTGTGCCGTCGTCGTCTTAGTATAGCCTATCTCACGATTATAATTCAATCAAATCATGAGAAATACTGATCATATTTTCATAGCCGTCATCGGTGATCAAGACTTGGTCCTCGATCCGCACACCGCCCCAATCAGGAATGTAAATTCCAGGTTCGATAGTCATGACCATTCCAGTTTCCAAAACATCGTCATACTGCTCATCGATGTATGGCAATTCATGAACAAACAGCCCAATACTGTGACCAATATTTCGATACGTATATTGCGGATACTCTGTGCCCTCCAAAGGTTTCAGAGAGGCTTGATAAATATCTTTCACCGCAGCGCCGTTTTTCATGACTGCTTCAGCTGCTTCCAAGCTTTGTTTTTCTAGTTCATAGACTTCTCTTTGCTTTTCAGAAGCTTTACCGACAACGACCGTACGCGTCATATCAGACATATAGCCTTCGTATTGGCAACCAAAATCCATTAAGACAAAGTCGCCATATTCAATTGATTTTTTCGATGGAATCCCATGTAACAAAGAGGTATTCGCGCCAGAAATTAAAATATTGCCATAAGGCTGAGTATCGGCCCCCTCTTGTACCATGTAAAGAGAAAGCTTAGCCGCCAATTCTTTTTCCGTCACTCCAACACGAATTTCTGGTAACAGTCGATTCAACGCACGGCAAGAAATTTCACAAGCATTGCGCATGTATTGAATTTCTTTTGGTGATTTAATGGCACGCATGCGATCAATCACACCACCAGCTTGAACAAATTCCGCATTTGTTTTCGAAGTAAAATCGGAATACATATCATAAGTCAGATAATCCGCTTCAAAAGCGATCGTTTTAATATTTTTCTCACTTGCTAAGCGCGCCACTGTATCCCCAACAGTCCGCCCGGGCAAGCGCCAATTGATGATTTCATAATCTGGTACTTCAATATCCGCCTGTTCGGTATAACGCGGATCGGTCAAAAAGTATTGTCCCTCTTGTGTGAGCAAAATAAATGAATCGTCTCCTGTCCAACCGCTAGTAAAACGAACATTTACTCTTTTGGCAATAAAAAAAGCATCCAATTTCTCTTTTTCCAAATACGCACGAATCTTTGCTTCGTTTAACATTGTCACACGTTCCTTTCTGTTTTGAAGTTCTAGCCTTCTAATAAATAGAGTAGCAGTCAGCAGAACTTTGGTCAACGCTTTCAAAAAAATATTCTTTCAATAAAAGCATTAAAAATAACTCTAAAGGTTTAATTCTTATCCCCATTCTACCCTTCAGCTATAGATTGACAGCCTGTGTTGAAATCGCTTACGATTGGTTTATCACATTTTTAGAAGGAGGTATTTATGGAAAAAGCTAGTCATTATACCTGTCAGCATAATCAGCAAATGAAGTCGAGCTTACCTTTCAACCAAAATCACGAATTGAACTTAGCTAAACAAAATTGTGTTGCCTCGTTTAACAAGCTTGAAATTATCCAAGAAAACAAAGTGATTTGGAGTCAAAAAGCATACGATTTTTTGGAAAATGACTGTCCCGAATCCGCCAATCCCAGCCTGTGGGAAAATGCCCGTTGCAATCATCAGACCGGACTTTTTCGTGTAACGGATAAAATTTTTCAACTTCGCGGCTTTGATATGGCGAACTTGAGTCTGATTTTGACCCGCAAAAATACCTGGGTAATTTTTGACACCTTGATGAGTATCGAATGTTCCCGAGCAGCGATTAAATTTGCCAATCGCTGGTTTGAAAAAAATGGCTATCCGATAGTTGACGGTCATATCGCAGGAATTGTTATTAGCCACTCTCATGTGGATCATTTTGGTGGCCTTCGCGGATTGTTTCCTGATTTCACATTAGATCCAGAGATACCTATTTTTGCTCCAACAGGTTTTACTGAAGCGGCAATTGCGGAAAATTTGATGGCAGGAAAAGCCATGGGCCGACGAGCAGGCTATCAATATGGCACCCTGCTGGAAAAATCGCCGACTGGTTCACTGTCTATCGGTATTGGTCAAGGACAGTCTCTAGGGACTGTTAGTTTTGAACTCCCAACAAAAGAGATTACTGAAAATCAAACGCTAGAAGTAGATGGATTAGAAATGGTTTTTCAATTAACTCCCGGCACAGAAGCTCCTGCCGAAATGAACACGTATTTTCCTCAATATGAAGCCTTATGGATGGCAGAAAACTGTACCTGTACTATGCATAATTTATATACCTTACGAGGTGCGCAGGTTCGTGACGCAACTGCTTGGGCAAAATATCTATTAGAGGCTAAAGAATTGTTTGGAAACCAAGCGAAGGTAATGTTCCATGCCCATACTTGGCCGCGTTATGCAACAGACGAAGAACCTGACACAATTAAAGACTACTTAATTTCACAAGCACGATTATATAAAGGTATCCATGATCAGACATTAACCGCAATCAACAAAGGGTACACCTTTAACGAGCTTGAAAACCAAATTACTCTGCCAAAGGAATTAACAGAAAAATGGTACTTGAGACCTTACTATGGAACAATAAGCCATAACAGTAAAGCCGTCTATCAAAAGTATATGGGCTGGTATGATTCGAATCCAGTCAATTTAGACCCGCTGCCGCCAATTGAAGAAGCCAAAAATTTCGTCAGTTATATGGGGGGAGCAGAAAAAGTCTTACAAAAAGCTGCTGAAGACTATCGAAACGGAAATTATCGCTGGGTAGCTAAAGTGACCAATTTGATTGTTTTTGCAGAGCCAAATAATCTAGAGGCACGCCACCTTTGCAACAAAGCTCTCACCCAACTGGGTTATCAAGCAGAATCAGGGACCTGGCGCAATGAATACTTAACGGGAGCTCTGGAACTGATTCAGGGAACAATAAAAAATCCCGATCATTATGCCAATAGCTCTCCAGATTTGATTAATCATCTCACAGGGGAAATGGTGCTCAATTATTTAAGCTTGCTGACAGTCCATACCGACAAACAACTTTCTGGTACGATTGTCTTTGAAGATGATTGGGCATTTGAAAATGGCGTGTATAAACAACAAACCTCTTGTTATAAACTTGATTATTGGCAAGGAATTTTGACTTACTATCCAATTGATTTAACAAAATTACCTTCATCAGAAGAGTGGCTTTATCGGGGAAACAGAATACCTTTTATGAACCAGCTTCTTCATACGAAAGCAGATGGACTAAAGGAGTGGAGCGGACTGTTTGAAGTCAATCCTGACGAACGTTACTTCAATATTGTTGAACCTTAAAAAATGGACGACAAAAAACAGCAGAAATTCTTTCAATGAAGAATTTCTGCTGTTCTTTATTTACGTCGATGTCGACTCATCCGAGTCATTGGTGCATCAGTTGATTGTCTATCTGTTTTTGTTGGAATCGTCCGTTTTGGTTCACGCGGCTGACGAACTTCTTTTCGTGCTAAAATTTCTCGCTTCGGTTCAGCAACGCGTGGCTGAACATCCGCCTTCTCAGCTTTTTTACGATCCGCTGCTTTTCTTAATTCTGAGACATCCTTTGTGACGCCCTCTTCTTCTGTATTTACTGAAGGTTTTTTAGAACGCTTTGGTAATTCAGGAAGTTTGAAAGACTTGATTGTTTGTTCTTCATTGAAAAAGGGAACCCGCTGTAAAAATAAGTTGCCTAAATATCCAGCTAACCAGATCCACAAGAATAGTTCTACTGGGAACAATAATAAGAACAAGCATGCTGTAGCAAGTGGTTGCTTCAAGATTACCGCACACGCACTAGCTGTGAAAACAGCCACCAGTAAACCGGGAGAGTACGGTGATAAATTCGCAAAAGCCAATGCCACCGCGATACTACCAAAAATCATCGGAAAAATCGTCCCGCCCCGCCAATTGCAGGCCAAACAAATCATCGTAATCACTACTTTACCAAATCCAATTAATAGTAGAATGAAAAAGCTCATGGTTTCTGCCTGGCGAGTAAAGGATAAGAGATTATGCTCTCCAGAAAACAGAAAATATGGAGAGATGGTTCCTAATAATCCCAGAAGCACTCCTGCTAAAATAGCTAACGGCAGTGGATTTTTGATCCGTTGATTTAGCTTATCGCCCTTCTCTTGTAAAACGAGGAAAAATTTTCCAAAAAGTGCGCCCAATATAATCATAGGAATAACAAGCAGCAAACCTTGCCAAGTAAAACTGCTCTCCATTCTGCGAATCGCAAAAACTTGCTCTTGGTTAGGAAAGAGATTATACGCTAAAAGATAACCAATGAAACCTGTAAACGTAGTAAAAATGTATAAAACGTATTTTTTAAGTTTACTTTCCGTCACCACTTGCCAATTATCACGTTCCACTGAACGCCCCACACCGAACAATGGCGTCATAAAGATAACACCCATGGATGTTCCAATGCTGAATTCGATCATATCAGCTCGCTGTTCATCGGGAATTTTTCTTCGGTCAGCAATATAGGTCACTAGACCACCAATGATTGCTACTAGAGCCGCTTCAGGTCCTAGGCTAGCGCCAAATAACAATACGATCAAAGCGCCTAATAAATTTCTGATCAGCTTGCCATCATGATAGTCGACTCGCTGAGTTTCTTGAAATTCATCAAAAGATTCTTGCAACGTTCGGGGATACCGGCCAAAAGTTTTAACAAAAAAGCCAATAGCAACCCCGCCAACCGTACAGACAATCAAGGGGTAAAGGCGCGGATCGCCCAGCGCTTTAGGCAATGTTTGCCATAAAAGCTGATGACCTACCTCTGCCAGCCCCATAAATAAAGCTATAATGACTCCTACAGCCAATCCTAAAAGCCAACTATAGCCAAAAAGTGCTAGTTTAAACTTATTCATAAAATTAACCTTTCTATACTGATAGACTCCGCTACATTATATCAAAGCTTTTCGTTCTTAGGAGACATTTTTAGCGACTTTTTGTGTTTTTTCAAGCTTTTGACGCACTTTTTTTTGCTGAATAGTCAATTGAACAGATGAAAGCGTTTGTTTCAGATCTGGGGTTAACTCATAATGATCAACTAGGTATTGTCGCGTTTTTTCTGTAAAGAAGCCTTTCATGAATGCAAAGAAAAAGCCTTCTGGATTTTTGACCGTTTTATAGCGATACATTTGTTCGATAGCTTTAGCGATTGCATCTCCAATGTCAGCCTTGAAATAGTCGTTGTGTTCAAAGGTTAAGACTTCGGCTTCTGCTGGTAAGCCAGCTTTGATGTATTGCTGCGTGCTGGCATATTTAGCTTTGAAGATAGTATCCACAAACCAGCGTGCTTTTTCATAGTTTCCGTTACAAAACGGTAAAAAACGTTGAAAAGCTTGTTGCGGTAATAAATGAGCATAGCGAGCATTTAAGCCCTCGATTAAGCTTTGATCCTGCGAATTCGCAGCGATTTGAGGCAGCGTGCTGGTTACTTTTGTTGCATTTGTGGTTTGTTTTGCTAAATGTTTTTGTGTACTTGTAAGCAGATTTTGCGAGCTCGAAGACGCAGATTTTGCTTCTCTATCCACAGTGGATAACTCGGCTGATTTTTCAGTAACCGTGTTTTCCACAGGAGCTAAAGATTTTGTGCTCATATAATTTTTAAAAGACAATTGTACAACAATACATTTTTCAGGTGCTTTCGGATTAGAAACATAGATACGATAATTCTTTAATCCATGCCGAACTACTTGAATCAAACCAGCATCAATCAACATATTTTTTAGATTAGTTACTTTTCTTTCAGATACTCTTAATAAAGTTGCTGCCTCTTCATTTGAAAAATAAATATATGGAAGCCCTGTTTCATCAAGCCAACTTCCATCTTTTTGGGCATTGTAAATACTGCAGGTCATGCGCATTGTGTAGAGTGCATGGAGCATCATTGCTTCAATAGAAAGCTTTTCATACTGGGGATTATTAATTAAATTCAAATCAATCGGAAGATAATTTCCGTTGGGTAAGTTTGCTGCTGTCATGATATTTTCTAAATTTGTGGACACGACAAAAAACCTCCTTGTTCACTCTCAAAATTAGTTACGAAAGTTTTAAAGGAATGCTTACTGTCACAAGATATATGATTGAGAAAGTAACCAAAATATGGTATACTTAATAGAAGGTTAGGCAAACACCAATTTTTCTAACCCTTTAAACGTTTATCTAAATGTGACAGGCTAATTCGCCAAAATTAGCTCAAACCTTTGAGTTTAAAGATCGCCAAATCTTTAAACTCTTTTTTTTCGTTTTTTTCTACATGTATAGAATAATGGATTAAAAGCCTGTTGTAAAGCGATTCCCTAACATCTTTTTTTGGAGTAAACTTTTATTATATTTGTAAAAGCAATTGAGGTTTACTATAATACAGAGATAAAAACAATTTGGGTTTACTTTATTAAAGGATATAAAAGTATTTAGAGTTTACTCTAAATAAAGTAATAGCTATCCCCTGTTCAAGGTGAAATGTGGATAAAAAGTAATGTGGATAAGGATTCCTTTAGTTATCCACAAGCTGCGAATGGAAATCCTTTTGTAAGGAAAAAGTAAACTTTAAAAAATAATAAACAATAATAAAGGTAAACTTAATTATCAGATAACTTTCAAAAAAGTAAACCGCAATGCAGATCACATCTTGCATTGCGGTTTACTTTTTTTACGTTTATTTCTCATCGTTTTCTAATTCTTTGAATAATTTTTGGTATTTTGGCTTCTCTTTATACTCCTCCATAGAGGCTTCCTCAAGCTGATTTAAGAAACTTCGATCATCTCTTGACAGCCCTTTTTCAAGATAATAGTCGTATAAGAAGTCAATCATTTTATCTGGTGTATACCCATCGAACTTTGCATTGATTAAATTCTGCATACGAATCTTAGTTCTGGCAGAGATTTTTTGCATTTCCAAGGCTTTTAAACGAGGATCGTAATATTGACGTTTCCGCCCTCTTTTCCCTGACTCTGATTCTTGCGGCTGAGAAGGACGTTCTTGAATTTGGGTTCGTTCATTTAATTGCCTAGAATCATCGTGGATTGAGGGACGACGAAAATCCGTTTCTGGACTTAACGTTCTTTTTGCTAAAAGGTCTTGAGAACTGGGTTTCTTCTCTTCTTTATCTTGATTGGAATACTCAGACATTTTTTCAATGCCCTTATTCTTCTTATTCGCCGTTAAAAGCGAATCTAGCTTCATTTTTTTCGCCATTTAACGTCTCCCCTACTCTTCACCGCTTAATATGAGGCGATGTTCATCAATTTCGTCCAAAATATTGACGAAAACCTCGTGTGCGCGCTTGTCCCATTGCTCAACTTTGCCGTTTTTGTTGATTTCATAGGTGATTCCGGACCCATCGTAGCGTTTCAAACGACTTTGATTTAACACAACTGTATCCAACAGATGTGCCCCATAGATCTCTCTTGCTGCAGTGTAGATTTCCTGGTCAACGGAGTCTCGTTTTTGCATCATAAACGGAACAATCCCTACAACTTCAAGCTCTGTTTCATACTGTTCAATGAAGAAGTTCATGTAATCAATGTAATTTTGCGCCCCTTTGAGTGATTTCACCTGAGTTTGCAGAATGACGATAACATACTCTGCTACGTACATGGCTGCATTTGAATAGGTGCTGATCGTCGGAGGGACATCAATATAGATGACATCATAAATATTCTTAAGTGGTTCAATCAATTCCTCCATGTATTTAAATTGAGACAATTTATCGCCAGGGTATTTTTCAATCATATAATCCGGAAAATCAGAAAACGAAATATTCGCTGGAATCAAATCTAAATTTGGAATGATCTGGTAAATGGATGACTGAATGTCACCAGAACGGACAGCCTCCCAAATTGTTGCATCGAATTCGTCAGGTAATGTATCATTACCAAAATTTTCAGCAGTTAGCGACAATACATCACTTGTATTTCCTTGGGGATCCAAATCAATAACTAAGGTCTTTCGATCTTTCCGAAAAGCACTCTCGAAGGAAAGCATCTGAACAGTCGTTGACTTTCCTACGCCCCCTTTAAAATTTCCTACTACATATGTCTCAGCTTTTTTTGGCATACAAATTCTCCAATCGTAATTTCTCAATTTAAAGTTTACTATAAAAGGCAAAGAATATCAATAAGGTTTACTATAATTCATAATAATGAGGTAAACTATAAAAGTATTGATAAATGAAGTTTACTGCAATTCTCTATAATAGAGTAAACTTTATTTTAATTAATAAGGTAAACTTCATTTTCATATATTAAGTTTACTTTATATTATTTAAAGTAAACTATTTAATTTTTTTAGGTTAACCCTTATTTTTCTAAAAGTATACTTTAAATTTTATAGGGTAAACTTTTAACAGAATAAAACACCTTCATTATAGTATTTATACTTATATAAAGTTTACCTATAATAAAATATGAGTAAACCTATAAATTTTAAAAAGTTAACTTTATCTAGTTGATAATAGAATTAAAGTAAACGATTAATATAAAAGGTATACCGTATATATCCAGATTAAAGTATACCTTGCGATATATAAAGTTAACCACAAATAATGAAAAGAATAAGGTAAACTTCTATTCTAATATAAATAGGAGTAAACTTTTATCATCGAAAAAAGTTAACCTCAATATTTAAATTTGAAGTTAACTTAAATTAAAAAGTAAACTTTATGTTGGTTGATTGAGGTTTACTCTATTATGTGAAATTGAGGTAAACCCTGTTTATTAAGAGTAAACCTTAATTTTTAATAGAGTAAACTTCATTTAAATCTTTTGAGGTAAACTGTGCACTAACTAGTTAGTAGGAAAAAACAGATGATAAAATAACCCGTTTGAGATAGGAATAACTAATATAGTGAAATGAAGTTTACTTTATAGTATCATTTGAAGTAAACTTTTTTAAATTGGAAAAATCGATAATAAAGTTTACCTTAAAAAAATGACTTCTTTTTTTATCGATTGAAATAGAGTAAACTTTTTAATTTGAGACATTAAAGGTAAACTTTTAATAATATGCGTAATTAACGGACTTATTTTAGATTTACTTTATTTTATTCATCCCCTTTTTCATCAATGAGGTAAACATTATATATAATTGTTAATAGGTAAACTCAAATAAAATAAGCCATTGAGGTATACCTCAATGGCTTAAAAGTAAACTTTATAAAAATTCGACGGCTTGGATTGCTCGATAGATCTGATCCGCAGTGATATTAGGGTCAACCATATTAAAGGTTTCATTTTGAGAAGCTGCATGTTCGATTACGGGTGCTAAAGATGCTTTTGATGTATCGAATACTTCTAGATCTTTTAGTTTTAAAGGTAACCCGGTTTTTTTATAAAAAGGTCTCAGTTTTTCGATTTCTTCTAAATCTTTTGTGTGAGCTAATTGAACCAAAATACCATAGGCGACTTTCATGCCATGAAGCTGATCATGGGTCGCTTCTAAATAGGAGAGACCATCATGGACAGCATGAGCGCCTCCGGAACGGCCATAGGATGCAGCAAATCCGCCTGTTTCCCCAGCTAAACCAATGATTGTATCGGTAACACGACTAAAGGCAGGGGTTGGTTGTTGGTTTTCAAGATCTTTAATAGCAGGAATGATATCTTCTAAAAGAAGCTGCTGGATTGCTTTTGCACTGGCGATTCCAAGTCGCACATAAGCGGATTTTTCATCTTCAGCTAGATTTCTTGTAATTCCTTCAATTTCATACCATTTTGCTAATGTATCACCAATACCGGCAACAAAATAATCTTTCGGTGTTGCCAACAGGAAGTTTGAATCTACCAGTGTTAAGTAAGGCGCGCGTTTCATGAAACCCATGGCTTTAAATGTCCGATTTGGATGATAGACTGCGACAATTGGAGTAAACGGAGCACAATTAGAGATCAATGTAGGGATCACCATTAACTCGGCGTTCAGTTCTTCAGCAACCATCTTAGCTGTATCGATCACACGTCCACCGCCGATCGCAAGAATCAACTCAGCATGTCCGATTCGAGTGGCTAATTCCACTGCGTTTTCATGGCTTGAACTGCCATCGTATCGATAGGTAGGGTAATGTAGTTCCTTGCGATAGTATTTTTTGAATGCTTCAGAGGATTTCTCCCCGGTGATAACCGAGATTTTTTTGAAGCCAGTTAAATAGCTCGGTAAATTTTGCAGAATATTCGCTCCGCTGGCATAGCGATTGGCGCCAGGGCGTACTTCGGTAGTGATGTCCAATTATTTCAACTCCTTTTTATATTAAAGAGCAAGCTGTTAGTAGAAGGTTTGCTCTATTTAAACGAATAAATAGTTCGCTAAATGAAACACGATACATAGTCATTTAGTGAGATTTCAACTAGTTTATGCTTTGTTAAAATTAAAGTCAACTGTGTTTTTAATGATAAAAAGTGTTGACAGCTTTTATTTTAACCTGTAAGATACGATTTAACAATTTGCTAATCAAAGAAACGTGATGAAGAGAAAAGTATAAATGACGAAGCATCAAAGAGAGTCCGGGTAGGTGAGAGCGGATATGCGGAAGAATTTAGAAAATGGTCTCTGAATGGCATTGCCGATAAGTAGGCAGTGACGGGGCAGCGCTCGTTAACAACGCTCAAGTATGATCGTACTTGTAGAGGCAATAGCTGTGAGGCTGTTGCAAATGAAGGTGGTATCGCGAGTTAGCTCGTCCTTTTCCAACACATATTGTGTGGAAGAGGGCGGGCTTTTTTCTTTGGCAAAATGGACAAAAATTAGGAGGAATTGATGATGAAAAAATTAGGAAAAGGAATTTTATTAAGTGTGGCGGCATTGGCAGTCAGTGGAATCTTGGCGGGCTGTGGGACGAAAAGTGAGGCGCAGCCATTGGATGAAAAGAAAGTAACGATTGGTGTGACATCGGGTCCTCATCAGGAAATTTTAGAAGAGGTTGCCAAGCAAGCGAAAAAAGATGGATTAGATATTACAGTAAAAAGCTTCGATGATTACAATACGCCAAATACAGCATTAAGTGACGGGGATTTGGATGGGAACAGTTATCAAACCATTTCATTTCTCGAGCAGCAGGTGAAGGATAAGGATTACAAAATTGAATCGGCCTTTAAAACAGTGGCTTTCCCATTAGGGGTTTACTCTAAAAAAGTTTCTGATTTAGGTAAACTTCAAAAGGGGGACAAAGTTGGTGTACCGAATGACCCGACCAATGAATATCGAGCGTTGAAGCTATTGGAAGAAGCTGGTGTACTGAAGCTGAAAGAGGGCGTGGAAATTAAAGCAACGAAGAATGATATTGCGGAAAACCCTAAGGATATCGAGATCGTTGAGTTAGAGGCTTCACAGATTCCGTCTCAGCTGGGTGAGCTAGCGGCAGCAGCAATCAATACGAATTTTGCCTTTGGTGCGGGATTGACCATTAATGATGATGCAATCTACCACGAGCCATTAAAGGATAACCCTAATTACAATGTATTCGCAGTTCGGACAGAAAACAAAGATGACAAGATCGTTAAAGAGATCAAAAAGTATTACCAATCAAACGAAACGAAGAAATTTATTGAGGAAAAATTCAAAGGTTCTGTGGTTCCAGCTTTTTAGTAGTACCAGATAGATGAATGAGAAAGGGAGCTTCACATGATCGAACTTAGAAATGTGTCAAAGGTTTACCAACAAAAAAAGCGTCGAATCGAAGCGGTAAAAGAGGTGAGCCTAACGATCCAACAGGGCGAGATTTTCGGCGTGGTGGGTTACTCTGGTGCGGGAAAATCAACTTTGATTCGGATGATTAATTTTTTGGAGCCGCCAACAACAGGACAGATTTTGATCAAGGGTCAAGATTTGGGCGAGCTTAACAAAAAAGAATTATTGTTAACTAGACGTAAGATCGGCATGATTTTTCAAGGCTATAATTTGCTGTCAACAGCGACTGTTTATGAAAATATCGCTAAGCCCTTGAAGCTAGAGGGGATACCAAAAGAAGTAATCGCTGAGCGGGTGGACAGGTATTTGGACTTAGTGGGTTTAACAGATAGAAAGGGCAATTATCCTGCGCAGTTATCCGGTGGTCAGCGTCAGCGGGTGGCAATTGCCCGCGCGTTGGCTCATGAACCTGAGATCTTATTATCAGATGAGGCTACTAGTGCGTTAGATCCAGAGACAACAGAATCCATTTTGACGTTATTGACGAAGATCAATCAGGAGCTGGGGATCACGATTTTTCTGATCACTCATGAGATTGATGTAGTACAGCGCATTTGTGACCGTGTAGCGGTGATGGAGGAGGGCAAGGTCGTTGAGGTAGGCCCTGTGATCGATCTGTTTACCCGTCCTGAAGAGGAAACGACGAAACGGTTCATTGGCGCAAATGATGGCTACAACGTCCCAGATGAGGTCCTAGCGTCTTATAAGGGAACTGGTCGTTTAGTTCAACTGCAATTTATTGGAGAAGAGGCAACGGAACCGGTTTTGGCAAAGGTCGCGAAGGATTTTCCTTTATGTCCCAATATTCTCAGCGGGAACATTGGCTATTTGAAGGATAAGCGTCATGGTCAGTTGCTGGTTCAGTTTGACGGCGGAACAGAAGCCGATTTCCAAGCGGCGAAGGAGTATATTGAAAATCAAGGAATCATCGTTGAGGGGGTTGTGTAATGAGCGAATTTTGGAATCAGTGGGGCAATGTCGTAATCGAAGGATTGGGTCAAACCCTTGTGATGGTGTGTGTGGCGTTAGGGCTGTCAATCGTTATTGGGATACCTCTGGGTGTGTTGCTTGTTATTGCTCGTCCTGCTGGATTGAACAGCAATCTTCCTCTCTATTCGATCTTAAACAGTATCATTAATGTATTGCGTTCGCTGCCATTCATTATTTTATTATTCTTGATACTGCCTGTCACTAAGCTGATTATGGGAACCACGATTGGGGTGCAGGGTGTGCTGTTGCCGTTAATCATTTACACAGCACCTTATCTGGCTCGTTTAGTGGAAACATCGCTTTTAGAAGTCGATGGCGGGGTAATTGAAGCTTATCAGGCAATGGGGATCAGTCATTTTCATATTATCCGCAGTGTACTGTTGAGAGAGGCGCGGGGAGGAATCATTCGCGGCTTGACGATCGCCATGATTGGTTTGATCGGAGCCACTGCGATGGCCGGTCTAGTCGGAGCAGGAGGACTAGGAAGCATTGCCTATCAATACGGTTTTTTACGCAATGAGCCGGCAGTGATGTATACAACGATTATTTTGCTGATTGTACTGGTTCAGATCGTTCAGTCATTAGGTAATACAATCGCTAAAAGCTTGGATCGAAGTTAAGGATATTACGATGAGTCGGGGAGCGTTTTACCCAGATTCATCGTTTTCTTTTTGCTATAATGAAAGCGGAGGTGAGGGCGTTGAAAGCCAAAGATTTATTGACCGCAATCCAGGTGGATACGGCAGGTGAGTTGAAAAAGCTGTCTTCCTATACCTATGTCTTTATAAATGACGGGGATAAGCAGACGAATCATTTAACGATCAAAACAGAAACGGATAAAATCGTTTTGACGAAGCAGACGGGTCAGGTCTTGACGTTGACTGAGCTGATCAACGTATTGAACACAGCCAAAGAATCGGAAATTTATATAGAAGATGACTTAGTTTTTGGCTATAAATTGATTAAACAGGGGATAGTCTTAGGATAAATTTATCATCTAGTTTTGATAACTAGTTTGAATTATTTTGTTAATCATGATATAGTATCTTTAATAAATTATTCGAGGTGACAAATAAATGAATACACAATTTAATCGGAAATATCTGATTACAAATGAAGTGTTGAATGCGGTAACGCATGGGATCGGTGTCGTGTTAAGTATCATTGGGTTTGTTTTTTTGCTGAGGAAGGCCGATAGTGGACTGCATTATGTATCATTTATTATCTATGGTGTTTCGCTACTACTGCTGTTTTTAGCGTCGACGCTGTATCATAGCTTAATCTTTACCAAGGCGAAGAAGGTCTTTCAGGTCTTTGATCACTGTTCAATCTATCTGTTGATCGCTGGGACTTATACGCCCTATTGCTTACTTTATATTAAAGGAACGATCGGGATTGTTTTGTTGAGTGTCATTTGGTTGGCGGCGATCGTTGGGATTGTCTACAAAAGCTTGACCTTAAGCAAAGTTAAATCGGTCTCGAAATTGTCCACGATCATTTACAACGTAATGGGCTGGGCAGTCGTGATTGCTTTGCCAAGTCTTTATCATAGTGTTGGATTGAAGGGCTTGCTGCTGTTGGTTGGCGGAGGCGTTGCTTATACTGTCGGATCGGTCTTTTACAGTATGAAAAATCGCCGATACATGCATGTTGTTTGGCATTTGTTTGTCATGCTGGGTGCGATGCTGATGTTCTTCTCGATTTACTTATAAAAAATTAAACAAAAATGAGTTGTCTCCGCAATTTGGAGACAACTCATTTTTTTATAGATAATCATCCTCAGAAAATCCAGTGTTTCGATAGGCACCTTCATCAGAAAAGTACTTATTGTAGCGCTGTTTGAACTTGCGGAAGGTGAAGACCACGAACAGTTTAATCATGGAGTAGATCGGAATTCCGAAGATCACACCGACTAATCCTAACAGATCGCCCATAACCAATAAAACAACTAAAATTGTGATTGGATGAATCTTCAACTTGTCTCCCATGACCCGCGGTACAACCAAGTCCCCGTGAAGCAGCTGAACAACAAACCAGGCGATCACGAATTTGACTACCATCAAATTTGAATCTTGAAAGGCGATGAACATTCCCGGTAAGAAGGCCAAGAATGACCCAATATATGGGATGATGCTCAAGATTCCCGCAGCCAGTGCAATAACTGTCGCAAATTCCAGCCCCAACAGCAGGAAGACGACCCAGTAAATCAAGCCCAGCAGCAGAGACGCGATGACTTGTCCCTTTAAAAAGGCACCTAATTGCTGGTTAGCGATCCTGATTAAGGCACTAGAATCCTTTCTGAAGCGCGGTGGAATCAGGTCAATCACGGCATTGTACAATTTATGCGGACTTTGCAGTAAAAAGAAGGCGATGATCGGTCCAGTAAACAAGGTAATCGCAGTACTGGAGACGGCGGAAAAGATCGTTCCTAAGCCTTTTGCCCCGTCCTGCCAGTTTTTCCCAAGATAAGTGAGTGCTTCTTTTGCCAGCTTGTCCAATGAATCCAATGCCTGATCAGAGGATGTCGCAAATGGCGTGGCATCCAAAATATTTCGGATCGATTTTTGGAAATCATCGACATACGTTGGAAACTGTTTAATCAAATCCTGCGCTTGGTCCTGGATAACTGGAACGAGGCGAGCGCCGCCAAAGAAAATCACACCCAGAATCACCACGTAGGTGAGAATGATGCCAATGGTTCGTGACAAGCCCTTTTTACTCAAGAAATTGACCACTGGATTTAGTAAATAATACAGCAGTAAGGCAAAGACCATCGGCGGCAGCACCGTGGTAATAATTACTACTAGCGGTCTGAAAATGAATGAAACAGTATTTAATAAATAGATGGCTAACGCACTCAAAATAATCAGACCAATGATATAGTACGAGGTTTTCCCGCCAAAAAATTGAATGATTTTTGAGGGTTTTTCTTTTTCCATAGGATGAATCTCCTTATATGTTTGATTCGAATGCTGTTCAGCGCTTCAATGTTATCGACAATCATAAAACCAGTAGAACGAAGGTGTCTCACTGAACGAACATTCACATAAAATAGTATACCGAAAGTGTTTACGCCTGTATACTTTCTAGTCATTAAGCCTTGGAGAATTCTGAATAACGGCTGTCAGACAGATTCGTTGGATAAATACACGAAATACTTCTAAGCATGAACAGCCTATCATCAAAAGCTAAGTAAATTATGTTTAAATTTATTTTGGTACATAAAATAAATTAATTGGATTATTTTGTAATCCTGTAAAGAAATCGTCATTTTTATACATTGCTACAAGCACGACTAAATTAGCGTTTTCAATCAAAATAAGTATTATTTAAAGAAAGCGCTTGCTTGAACCAGATTATTCTGGTACTATAAAATAGAAAAGTGGATTACTCAAAGAACCATAGGGTGCACACTATGAGTAAGACGTAAATCACTTTCACAAGATTGTTGGTAGATATTTTGGAATCGGAAAAGGAGACTTGCAAAAATGGCTGAAATTACAGAAAAGGTTGAACTAATTAAATTTGATCAGGACAAGTATTTAGCTGAAGGAGAAATGATTTACGCGCTAAGAGGTGAAGTCGAGGCCCTTGCGGATGAAGTAGCGAAAGCAGGGTACAGCAATATTATTTTATTAGGTATCGGTGGTACCGAATTTGAATTTGCTCAATTTGAATATCTAGTGAAGAAAAAATCCACAGTTGATATCTACGGCTTCGACGCAGCGAACGTCAACACGCTGCGACCAAAAGAGATCAAAAAGGACTCTTTGGTAATTACTGCCAGTGCCAGTGGGAACACGGTAGAAATTATTGAAGCAACTAAATGGATGGTGGAAGAAGGGATTCGCATAGTTGCTTTTACGAAAAAAGATGGTCCTTTAGGAAAAATTGCTCAGCATGTTATAGAAGCCAATGTGACGACGGGTCAATGTGAATACTCTTATATGCTTCAAGCATTCTTTATTTACAGTTTGCTTAATCGACGCGGGGAGTTTGACAATTATGAAAAATTTGCAGATCAATTAAAGGGTGCCTTTAAAAATCTTGTAGATATTCGCAAGAGCTTCGAACCACGTGCAGATAAAATTGCCAAAGCTATTCACAATGCACAATACACGGTCTTTACTGGGTCTGGTTCTTTGTGGGGGGAAACCTTATTATTCGCAATGTGTATTCTTGAAGAAATGCAGTGGGTGAGAACACGCCCGGTTACTAGCTCTCAGTTCTTCCACGGTACTCTGGAATTGGTCGAACCAGGTGTTCCAGTATTTATTGTCAAGGGTGAGGACGAGTTCAGAAAACAAGATACACGGGTTGAAAATTTCTGTAAGATGATTAATGCTGAATACTATGTTCTGGATACGCAGGAATTTTCTTTTGAGGGGTTGGATGCGGAGTTTAGAGAATTAATTGTTCCTTGGATTGTTACTTCATTATTAACTGAACGTTTGGCTGCACATTACGAGGTTTACACCAAACATAATTTGGAATACCGTCGTTACTATCGCCAGTTTGACTATTAGGCCCATGAAAAAAGCTGTAATTTTTGATATGGATGGTGTTCTGATTGATTCAGAACCCATCTATATGTATCATACGATTTTATTTTTTCAACAATTTGGTATACAGCTAGAGGATAAAGAAGTCAGAAAACTCGCAGGCAGTAGCAACGCTCATGGCTGGGAAATGATGGCCTCATGGTGGAAGGATGACATTACACCAAAAGAAATGAAAACGCTTTACGAAGCGAACGAACCTAAAAATGCCTTTTCCTATTCAGATATTGCCAACCCTTATGTGAAGTATGTGCTGAATCAATTGCGTCGAGATGGTCTTCTATTGGCGATTGCTTCATCTTCGCCCATGGAAGCTATTACCGATATGGTGGAGGAATGTCAGCTAAGGGATTATTTTAGTTTGTTGGTTACGGGAATGGATTTTGCTGCTAGCAAACCAAATCCAGAGATTTATCTTTCAACGATGGAGCGTTTGAAAGTAACACCAGAGGAGACAATCGTGGTTGAAGATTCTCACTATGGCATTGAAGCCGGCAAAAAAGCCGGAGCGACTGTCATTGCCTTGAAGGATGAACGTTTCTATCCGGACCAGTCTGAATGTGATTATCTGGTGAATGATCTGCTGGAGGCTTATCTATTGATTCAAAAGCTAAAGGAGTGATGCGAATGAGTGAGAAAACTCCCATGTGCGCGATGAATTGTTGCCATCGTTTTTATGAATTGGAGGATTTTTTCAAGAGTGCCAAGATCAATGGGTATTCGCAAGTAGAGCTTTGGACAGGACCCCAGCATTTCTTTTTGGATTATCAGCAATATGAAAGTCCTGACAGGCTCTTACGTTTGGAAGATCAGTACGAGTTGAAGATCATTGGTATCTGTCCCGAGCAAACGAATCCTAAGCCCCACAACATGGCAGCTAAGGATTCGGCAATGCAGGAACGGGTACTGGCTTATTTCAAGAATGCAATTGATGTGGCCGCCGCAGTTAAGGCTAAGCAAGTTGTTGTGACTAGTGGTTGGGCTTTTTATAATGAACCCTTAAAAATTGCCTATCAGCGAAGTGTGAAGATGTTGCAGCAGTTAAGTGAGTATGCAGAAACAAAAAATATGCTGTTGGCCATTGAAGCATTGCAAAAAGAGGAATCCCTGTTAGTCAATACGGCAACGGATTTAAAAAAACTTTTAAGCGATGTTGATCGACCGAGCCTAAAGGTTTGTCTAGATATCGGTGCGATGGCAGCTGCTGGAGAAACCATTCAAGATTATTTTGATGTATTTCCGACCGAAATCGTCCATAGTCATTTTGTAGACGTCAAAGGAACGACCACTCATTTGGCGTGGGGTGACGGGGAGCGAAATATGTCGGAAGATCTGGCGGTGTTTGCTAAGAATAAGTATCTAGGGTTTTATTCTATTGAAACCGTGAATAGTGAGTATTTTAGAAATCCGCAAAAGGCTGATGCACAGTCGATGGCGATGTATAGGAGAATTGAAAAAAATGAAAAGAAATTTTGTGATCGCAACCCATGGAACCTTTGCTAAGGGGATTTACGAAAGTTTAAAAATCATTGTTGGCGAGCAGGAAAATGTCCATCTCTTAAATGCTTTTGTAGAATGCAATGATATTGAGGATCCCGTCAATCAGCTTTTGGCTCAAGTTCCTGAGGACGAGGAATTGATTGTCTGTACCGATGTTTTCGGCGGCAGTGTCAATAATGAGTGGATGAAACATATGAATCGGAAAAACTTTTATCTGATCACCGGGATTAATCTACCGTTGCTCATGCAGCTGTTTCTGTCCTTAGAGGAAGACACAGCAACGATGATTCGTACAATCGTTAATAAACAAGAAACTGCACCAATGTTTTGTAATGACCTTTTCGCTAATAAAGAAGAGGAAGAAGATTTCTAATGGAGGAATTCTTATGATTAAACTAGTTCGAGTGGATCATCGTCTGTTGCACGGTCAGGTAGCCTTTTCCTGGACGAATGGGGTAGGAGCTGACTGTATTCTGGTAGCCAGTGACATGGTAGCTACCAGTGACGTTTGGAAAACGACTTTGCGTCTAGGGAAACCGACAGGCGTTAAGTTGGTGATGAAAAATATGCAGGATTCTATTGAAGCTATTAATAGTGGAATCACCGATAAATATAAAATGATTATTGTTGTTCAGACTATCAAAGAGGCCAAGCAATTAATTGAGGGCTGCTCTGAAGTGCAAAGCATCAACTTGGGAAATACCAAAGAAACCGGAGAAACTAAACAAATCAGTCGTCAGGTTTTTGTGACAAAAGAGGAAGAGGCTATTTTGAGGGAGTTGATTGATCGTGGTATTGAGATTGAAATTCGTCCCTTAGTTGACGATAAGAAAATCTATGTGAAGGACGTGCTTTAGTTTCACTATTATAAAAAGAGGATGTCAGTTCTATTTTTTGCAGGGAATACAGCACGAAAATGCCAAAATGAATTGCTAAAAAAAGCAATAGAGCGCTTTAGTAGAATGATATACGGCATGAAAATCGACCTAATTTTTGCTAAAAAATTAGTACATTAAAATGAATAAGTCTAGTGGTAATAAGTCAAGAGTAAAGTAACACGTTTTCTACCCTAAAGAACTGAAAGAAGGTGCACTCAAAAAAGCCTAGCCTAATGAAGCGTTTTCACAGGCTGAGTTCAAAGAG
>NZ_JAHLOS010000048.1 GCF_018917525.1 Enterococcus raffinosus
CATGGAACGAAACTGTTCAAGCGAACTGCCGCGCAAACTATTAACAAATCCCGCCATCATCCTTAACTATGCAGGATGATTACGGGATTTTTAAATACACTTTACTATATTACGTTTACAATCATTCAATAAAAAGTTACAGTGAAACAAAATCTGCTTTAAAAGAATGAATCTAACAAATAATTAAGGATTAAATGATATTCCTTTCATTTTTTGATAGAATGATTCAAACGCTTTCGTGAATGGAGGAATACCATTGAATGTTCAAGATATATTGAGATTGTCTTCCATGAAGGGAGCCAAAATAATCGCCGGTGCGTCTCAAAGCCAGCGATTAGTCACTACTATTTCTGTTTTGGAGGTCTCTGAGCCGAAGCTGTATAGTGGAATGCCTATTAAAGGGGAATACTCCGGAAACGAGTTGGTTCTTACGTCCTTTGCTCAAATCGCTCATGATGTAGAAAAGCAGCTTGAGATTATCTCAATTCTTCATCAACACAGACAGTTAGGGATTATCCTATACTATGTTGGTCTGATCATGCCCGAAGTTTCAGAAAAAGTAATTGCTAAGATGAACGAACTGGAAATGGTTTTGATTTTAATGCCGATTAATCGAATGGATTTGAGATATAGCGAGGTGATCTCTGAAGCTTTGTCCTATATCAGCAAAGAGGAAGCGGATGTGGATCCTCAACAAGAGGTTTTGCTTGAGACGATTCGACAACTGCCTGCACCAAATCAGATTGAAACAGGATTAAGTATTTTATCGGACAAGTTCAAGTGCAGCTTGTTCATTAAAAGTCAGGAAGATGAGGTTTTGTTATCAAAGACGTGGCCGCGAAGTCTGGATCAGAATTTAAGAGAGGTCATTGCTAATAAAAAGGAGAACGAAGCTAAAAAGAATACTCCTGTAGAGCTAAATCAAAATTTTTATTTTCAAACAGATATTCAGTTAACGCTGTCTTCCTTGGAGCACCGTTATTATTTATCCATTTTTAGAAGAGAACCCTTGGCAGAAAAGCAAATAGATGGAATAAGGACAGTCATTGAAAGAATGATTAAATATTTTGGCGAAGGACAGTTGTTGAATACTGGACAACAATTTTTTTCTGCCTGTCAAACAGAGGATTTTCATACGGCGACATTGCTAGCACAAAAAGAAGGAATTGATGTAAGCCAGCCACTAAAACTGTACTGTATGCAAAAAGGAATACCTAAAAAGGGCAGAGCCACCTACAAAATGAAAGGAATCTATTATCAAGAAAAGGATCTAGAATGGGTCATCAGCAATTCTTTAGGTACGACAGTCACGGCGCTTTTTCCGTTATACGATGCTAAGACCGACTACTTTTATATTGGTAGAGAATTTTTAGGGCTATCATCCGTTTTTGAACAGATGTCGTTTATTGTGGATCAGATAGAAGATAGTAAAAAAGTTTTTCCAAAGAAGAGTTGTTTTTATCCAGAAGAGCTATATTTGCTGAAGGATGTGACAAAGGAAACGGAATCGATTTTTTTAGAATCCTATCTGGAGGAGGAATTAATTGAATCGTTAGCAGTTTTCTTTTTGGATTGTGATGAGAATATTAATGATACAGCAAGCCAGCTTTTTTTGCATAATAATACGATTAAGTATCGGTTGAAACGGGCGCAAGAACGCTTAGGAATGTCCTTTTCTCATACAGCTTCGCGCTATTTGCTAATTAAAAATCTAATTTATTATCGAAAATACTCGGAGAAAGATTGATAGAAAGCCGCTTTTGTCAAAATTGACAAGACGGCTTCTTCTATTTTGTCAGATTAACATAGTCAGAGAATTCTCATTTAGCTATAATGATAAAATATTTATTTGTCAGAATATTCAGAAATGAGGGTGTTAAATGGAAGAGACAGTGGAAACAAATTCGGGAAATTATGAAAGAGAACGTGTACCAGAAAAAGACAGAAAGCGCTGGTTATCCATTAGTATGGTGTGGATTGCTATCGGGATTGACTTGTCAGGAATGTTTATGGGGGTCGCATTATCTCAAGGGATGGCTTTTTGGACGGCTATCTACGCGGTCATTATTGGCTCGGTTATTCTAGGAGTTTTGGCAATTGGCGCGACCTACATTGGAGCGAAGGCTGGATTATCAACGGGAATGATTTCCAGAATCTCTTTTGGAAAGAAGGGCGCATCATTGATGGGAGCAATCATGGGGATTTCTTCTTTAGGCTGGTTTGGTGTGCAGATTGGTTTCTTTGCTGAAAATATTGGTGCGGCGATTAACCAATTGACGGGTGCTAATACACCTACATGGCTGTTGTCATTGATTGGTGGGGGGTTAATGATGCTGTCGGCCTTCTGGGGCTATCAGGCGATTGAGAAGTTATGTACGTATTCTGTTCCATTACTAGCTGTATTAATCATCGTTGCGACACTCATGTCCTTAAATCGGAATGGGACATCTGGTTTGGCTAATGCTCCTCAGGGTTCTACGATCTCATTCGGCTTGGCTGTTTCTCTTGTCATTGGAGTGTATATGGTGGGGGTTGTTATGGCGCCAGATGTTGCTCGTTGGGCACAAAATCCAAAACAGGCAATGATTGCTGGCTTTGTTGGCTTTACCGTTGGGAATAGTTTTATGATCATTATTTCACTGATTTTAGTGAAGGTAATGAATACCGCGGACCTTACGGCTGTTTTCTTTACCTTAGGTCTAGGTATCCCATCAATCCTGGTCTTAACGCTTGCCCAATGGACGACGAATACAAACAATCTTTATTCGGCATCCTTGGATTTTTCGATAGTATTTAAAAAGGCTAATCCCAAATTGATTACCATTATTTGTGGTACATTGGGTATTTTAATGGCGATGTTTGGGATTTATGGCATGTTTGAAAACTTTCTATCGATTGTAACGGTACTAGTTTCTCCGATTGCTGGAATTTATATGATTGACTATTTCTTCTATAAGGAGAAGTATGACTTTTCTTACGAAGATAAGTTGCAGGATTATTATCCGATATCTATTTTTTCTTGGGTAGTCGGGAGCACAGTAGCCTTTATGACTAGTCAGCCGCCAGCAGGTTTTGGCTTGTTTACGCTGACAAATGTTTCTGCGCTAGATGGTATTTTGGTGGCAGGGCTTTGCTATTTTATTGTGACAAAATTGACTAAAGGATGGAAATAACTCATGGAATGGATTACGGTAGAAGATTTAGAAAATATTTCAATCGGTGCAACGTTGCTGGGAACCGGTGGCGGCGGCGATCCGTTTGTCGGTCGATTGATGGCGCTGCAGGCGCTTCAAAAATATGGTCCAGTGAGGGTTTTAAAAGTAGAAGACTTGGACGATGACGCTCTAGTCATGCCTGTTGGGTCGATTGGCGCCCCTTCTGTTTCGAACGAGAAAATTGCTTCAGAGGAAGAACTTTATGCACCAGCGGAAGTATTAAAAGAAACCTTTCCAGAACGAACGCAAGCGATTATGCCGATTGAAATTGGCGGCGGAAACTCCTTGCTTCCGATTGCCTGCGCTGCAAAAATGGGGTTGCCAATCGTTGATGCGGATGCTATGGGTCGGGCTTTTCCAGAATCACAAATGGTTACCTTCTTCTTAAAGGGCTATCAGCCAGAGATTGTAGCGATGGCTGATAGTCAGGGAAATCGAATCATCTATTATCCAAAAGACGGGGAATGGTCTGAAAAGATTGCTCGAGCGATTACCGATGTAATGGGTGGCAGCGCCAATATGGTTGATAATGTTTTTCCTGGAAAAATTGTGAAAGAGTGCGGGATTCGCGGTACCTTGAGTTTGGCTAAAAAAATCGGAGAGGAATTAACCAATCCAAAAGAAACAACAGCACCTGTTAAGCGATTGTTATCTACCTTAAATGGGCATTCGTTATTCGAAGGGAAGATTAAGAATATTGAACGGAATGTGGAAGGCGGCTTTACTCGCGGCAGTGCGTTATTTGCCGGTATCGGAAAGAATAAAGGGGAGGAGCTAGAGGTTCTTTTCCAAAACGAATTGCTGCTAGCAAAAAAAGACGGAAAAGTTCTGGCCTCTACGCCTGATTTAATCTGTGCATTGGATTATGAGACTGGCCGTCCGATCACCACAGAGACTTTACGTTATGGCGCGCGTATTCATGTGATCGCCTTGCCTTGTGACGCTAAATGGCGAACCGAAAAAGGGATAGAAGTAGCTGGACCAAATTATTTTGGTTATGAGGTGGACTACAAGCCAGTGGAAGAATTGATGGGAGAAGAAGCGATATGTATAGATTAGGGATTGATGTTGGCGGAACGAATACGGATTGCGCGATTTTAGATGAAAACCTAAACTGTATTGGAAAAATCAAAAGCCCTACGATGGAAAATGTTAGTCTAGGAATTGATGCGGCGATTCAAAAAATTTTAGCAGAAACGCGTATCCCAACGGATAAAATCAGTGTGGTCATGTTAGGGACTACTCATTGCACGAATGCGATCGTTCAAAGAAAAGAAATGAGCAAGGTGGGAATCATTCGTTTAGCCAAACCAGCCACCACTGCGGTTGCTCCCATGGTTGGCTGGCCGGAGGATCTTGCCGAAAAAATGAACGCGCAGACAGCGATTGTTTCGGGTGGCTATGAATACAATGGAAATAAAATAGCTGAAGTCGATGAAACAGAGATTCGCGAAGTTTGTCAACAAATGAGGGGAAAAGTAGAAGCCGTAGCAGTCGTTGGCGTATTTTCTCCAGTCAACAAAGAGCAGGAAAAACAGGTTGCCGCGATCGTAGAAGAAGAGTTAGCAGTTCCTGTAACGCTATCTAGCGAGATTGGATCGATTGGACTGTTAGAAAGAGAAAATGCTAGTATTTTAAACGCTGCTTTAACACAAACGATTCAGCAAATGATTCGTGGATTGAAGCAAGCGTTAAGTAATAATAACCTGACTTCAGAGGTTTTTATTTGCCAAAATGATGGTACATTAATGAATTTAGAAAAGGCTTTGCGTTATCCTGTATTAACGATTGGATGCGGTCCAACCAATTCCATTCGTGGAGCCGCGCATTTAAGCAACTTGGAAAATGCTTTAGTTGTCGATGTCGGTGGAACGACAACAGATATTGGGGTTTTGAAAAAAGGGTTTCCCCGCGAGTCTTCATTAGCAACTGTGATTGGTGGAATCAGAACAAATTTCCGGATGCCGGATGTTCTATCGATTGGATTAGGCGGCGGAACGATCGTGCACATGGAAAACGAACTTAGAGTCGGGCCAGAAAGCTTGGGCTATCGGATTTTGGAAGAGAGTTTATCTTTTGGTGGCGATGTCTTGTGCGCGACAGATATCGCGATCGCTAATCAAAAGAATCATCCGGTAGATGGGGCGGTTTCACCTGAGTTAGAGGTTAATCTAGTGGAACAAACGAAGGAAAAAATAAGAGAACTGATTGAAGATGCGATTGATCAAATGAAAACAGATCGTAAGGAAGTTCCGGTTATTTTAGTTGGTGGAGGCAGCATCATCCTGCCCAAAGAAATGAACGGGGTGTCAGAAGTAATTGTTCCAGAAAATTATGATGCCGCTAATGCGATTGGGGCGGCTTTAGGTGAAGTTTCTGGTGAAGTAAATTCGGTCTATTCATTAGAAAATCAAACGCAAGAAGAGGCAGTGAATCTGGCGATCAACACTGCTCGAAAAGAAGCGATTGATTCAGGCGCGTCCGTTGATACTTTGAAAACAATTTTTGTCGAAGTCATTCCTTTGGCCTATCTGCCTAAGCAGGCCGTTAATATTAAAGTTAAGGTTGCTGGTAAATTGAGCTTCTCTGAGGTATTTGCATCAATAAAGAGCTAAAATCATCCGGTTAAGTGAGCATAAATGCGTTTCCTATTTTTTAGGAAACGCATTTTTTAATGCTGTTCTCATACTCAAGCAAGAAATCATTCCATAAATTAAAAGCGTTTTTATGAGAGATTAAAACCGTTATAAATTGGATGGAAATATACGTGGAGAAACAAAAAGTAAACTGTTATAATAGAGGGCGTGAAGGATGGTGGAAAGCATGGAGACAGTTCAACAATTAATTGTTTGCGGTGGCTGCAATGCGAAAATCGGACCGGGGAATTTAGGGGAGCTGCTGGCGGATTTACCAAAAGCAACCAATGAAAATTTACTGGTAGGATTTGACTCGACAGATGATGCAGCTGTTATTAAACTGCGTGATGACTTAGCAATTATTCAAACGTTAGATTTTTTCCCAACGATGGTAACCGATCCTTATCTTTTTGGAAAAATCGCTGCAGCAAATGCGCTAAGCGATGTATATGCGATGGGTGGCGAAGTTTTGTCCGCTCTTAATATTGTCGCTTTCCCAGAAGAAAAGGACTTGAATATATTAAAAGAAATCTTACGAGGCGGGGCTGAAAAGGTTCAAGAAGCAGGAGCAATCTTGGCTGGCGGCCACTCGATTCATGACCAGTCGGTGAAATACGGCTTGTCTGTAACAGGGACGATTGACCCGAATAAAATTTATCAAAACAATACCTGTCAGCTAGGAGATCACCTGATTTTGACGAAGCCATTGGGCGTCAGCATCATCACGGTGGGCTACAGTGCTGAAGAAATCAGTGACGAAGCGTTTGTGAAAGCTACCACGAGCATGGAAACATTGAACAAATATGCGATGGATATTATTCGCAAGTACCCGATCAACAGCTGTACTGATGTGACCGGCTTCGGCTTGGCTGGACACCTGCATGAAATGATGAACGAGCGTTTTAGTGCGGAAATTCATTCGAAAGATTTACCGTATTTTGAAGAGGCTTATCAAGGCGCGAAAGAATTTATTTTGACAGCTGGTGGTCAGCGTAATCGGAATTACATGGAACAGAAGATGGATTTTCAGCTTGATGATTTTGGGATTGAAGAATTGTTGTTTGATCCACAAACTTCTGGGGGGTTATTAGTTAGCGTTCCAGCAGATCAAGCGGACACGCTAGTACAGGAATTACAAGCTGCCGATATTCCTGCACAAGATTTCGGCGTTGTCATCGAGAAGCAAGAGAAGGAATTGATCGTTTATTAATAGCAATAAGATGAAAGTCAATTGAGGATCGGAGTGAAAGAAATGTTTAAAATTGATGCGTTAGGCAAAGCTTGCCCGTTACCAGTCATTGAAACAAAAAAAGCACTGCGGGAGCATGAAGTCGTGCAAACACTGGTGGATAATGAGATCGCTACGCAAAATTTGAAAAAAATGGCGGAGCAGCTTGGCTATATCTATCAAATGGATCAGGATGCGCCGAACCATTATACTGTGGTTATTTCAAAAGGAAATGCGGATCTAACTGAAGAAGCGCCGCAAGCAGTCGAACCAGTAGCTACGGGGGATGATTATATCGTAGTTGTAGATACAAATGTGATGGGTCGTGGTTCAGATGAACTAGGGAAAAACCTGTTGAAGGGCTTTATCTATTCATTGACTGAACAAGATGTATTGCCGGAAAAGATCATTTTTTATAATGGCGGTGTGCATTCTGTGGTAGAAGGTTCTGATTCGCTGGAAGACCTTAAGGGCATGGAAGAACAAGGCGTGGAAATCTACGCTTGCGGAGCTTGCTTGAATTTTTACGAGTTGACCGCAGCAGTTGGCGAAGTGACCAATATGTATCGCATCGTGGAAATGATGCGCCAAGCACCGAGAATCGTTAAACCATAGAGGGTGCAGAGCATCATTTGAGCGATGTGGCTTGAAGCTGTAGCTTATTGATTACAGTATTATGAAAAAAGGAGCAGTTTTTATGCAGAGGTACGGTGTTGCGTTGTTTTATTCAACCCGGGAGGCCATGAAAGCTGAGGAAATCGCGAAGGAAGCCCAACTTGCCGTTCGAATCATTCCCACACCGGAAAAGATTCATGCTAGTTGCGGCTTTTCTTTGAAATATCCGTTGACGGAAGAGGAGGCGTTAACGTCTTTGCTTACAGCGGCAGAGATTGCCTCAGAGGGATTTTATCATGCAACCCAAGAAGGTTTGAAAACAGACTATAAATTGGTTCAGAAAGGATAAGCAGATGGCAAATATTGTGATAGGAACGGCTGGGCATATCGACCATGGAAAAACCACGTTGATCAAAGCGCTGACGGGTATCGAAACGGACACGACGAGTGAAGAAAAAAAGCGCGGGATGTCGATCAACTTGGGATTTGCTTATTTGGATTTGCCGAATAAGAAGCGAGTCGGAATCGTGGATGTGCCGGGGCACGAAAAATTTATTAAAAACATGGTCGCTGGTTTGCCGGGGATTAATCTGGTTCTGCTGGTGATTGATGCGGCGGAAGGGATCATGCCGCAAACAAAGGAACACATTGATATTTTAACGTTATTAGGGATTCGTGATTATTTGATCGTGTTGACCAAAGTAGATACTGTTGACCCGGACTTGAAGGAATTAGTCGTGGACGACATTCGTGAACAATTAGCCGATACACCGTTAGCTGAAGCGGATTTAATCGAGACAGATGCGGTGACTGGCAAAGGAATCAAAGAACTGCTGGCCAAAATTCAAGAGCACTCAGAAGAAGCACAAGAACGTACAGCCAGCGGCTCTGCGCGGTTGAATGTGGATCGGGTCTTTAGCGTAAAAGGTTTTGGGACGGTTGTTACAGGGACCTTATTAGATGGCTCCATCAATGCTGGGGATGATCTGTACCTTTATCCAAGCCAGAAAAAAACGCGAGTAAGAAACATTCAGGTTCATGAGACGGATGTGAAAAGCGCTCAGCCGGGGCAACGAACGGCTTTGAATTTGGCGAATATCGCCACGGATGAAATTCAACGAGGCGATGTCTTGTCAGTTTCAGAGAAGCTGGAGGACACCTGGATGTTAGATGTAAAAGTTACCTGTCTGCCTGAAGTAGAGGGCGGGATTGGTTTATGGGATCGCGTCCGCTTGCTGGTTGGTACGCGGGAAGTGATGGCACGAACAGTCCCATTAGGTGTTGACTGGATTGGTCCGGGAGAAGACGGATTCCTACAACTGCGGCTGGAAGAGCAGGTAGCAGTAAAAGAGCGGGATCGCTTCATTTTACGAACCTATTCTCCAATGCATACAATTGCTGGGGGTGAGGTTTTAGATGCGGCACCACACAAACATCGTCGTTTCAAAGTAGAAATTCTGGAAAGCTTAAAGGCTAAAGAAGAGGGCAGCTTAGATGAACTAATCGCGGATTTCATGATTAATAAAAAGCAGCCGTTTACGAAAGAAAAAGAATTATTAGAATACTTAGGTGTGGGTAAAGAAGAGCTGCAGCCGATTTTAACGGAGATGTTAACAGAAGGTCGTGTAATTGAAACCAAGGTTGGCTATCTAGCTCAGACTAGCTATCAAAAATTGGTGGAGCAGGCAACCGAAATCTTGTCAGCCTATCATAAGCAATATCGGTTGCGCTATGGGATGCCTTTAGAGGAATTTCGTTCACGGATGCGGGGTGTTTTAACTGAAAAGGAAATTTCCGCGCTGATCCTGTTGCTGAAAGAGGATGTTGTCAAGGAAGCCAATGATAAAATTGCTTTAGTCGATTTCGAAGTAAGCTTTAACAAATACCAGCAAGCCGCGAAAGAAAAGATCGAACAGACACTTGCTAAAAATGGCTATACACCTGTTAAAAAAGAAGAATTATTCGACTTGGATAAGAATGCAGAGGAAGTTCTGGAAGCCTTAAATGGCGACACAGTGGTCTTTTTAACGCATGAGTTTGTTCTATTGGGCAAGGTTTTTGACCAATCAGTGGGATTGATTCAAAAATATATTGCAGAGCACGGGCAAATGACGCTAGGAGATTTTCGCGATTTGACAGATTCCAGTCGTAAGTCCTCCATGCTGATTTTGGAATATATGGACAAGCAGGGAATTACAAAACGTGTGGAGAACTATCGTGTGCTAGGAGAGAAGGGAAAATAAATGGGCATTTATTTGGATAATGCCGCTACGACTGCTCAAAAACCGGCTGTCGTGGCAGAAGCGATGACGATGATTTTATCAGGTGAATATGGCAATCCCTCTCGCGGTGCTCACGGTTACTCTCTCGCGGGCTATCGTGTGGCGGAAAATGCCCGTAATCAGCTGAAGGAGCTATTCAAAGCAGATAAACGGTATGAGGTCGCTTTTACAAATAACGCTACGGTCGCTCTAAATGAAGTTTTGAAGGGCTTGATTCAGACGGGAGATCATGTAATCACGACTGCTTGGGAGCATAATTCCGTTCTGCGGCCGCTGTATCAGCTGGAAGCCGCAGGTGCCAGCTTTGATGTTGTTTCTAGCGAAGCATTAACTGGTCGTCTTAACTATCAAGAATTTGCGAAAAAGCTTCGTCCCGAAACGAAGGCTGTGATTTGCAATCATGCGAGTAATGTTACCGGAAATCTACTGGAGCTAGAATGGGTCAAGGCGTTTTGCGCAAAACATAAGCTTTATTTGATTATTGATGTTTCGCAAACTGCCGGTGTAGTCCCTATTGATCTCAGTGATGGGAAAATAGCGGCTGTTTGTTTTACGGGACATAAATCACTCTATGGTCCGCAGGGAACAGGTGGAGTTTGTCTGCTAAAGGATCTGACTTTGGAGCCAGTGATCACAGGTGGCGATGGAATGCAGTCTTTTTCAAAGGTTCAGCCGAAAGAACTTCCTACCCTATTAGAAGCTGGAACTCTGAATATTCCTGGCTTAGCGGGTTTGGCCGCTAGTGTTCAGTGGGTAAAAGAAAAAGAAGAAAAAGCTGCATTGGGTGATTATTTTTATCAAGAGCTCAAAAAAATTGCTGGTCTAACGATTTACGGTGATTTCAGCGGTCCGCGAGTGGATGTTTTTTCGATCAATATCAAAGATGCGGAATCGGCAATCGTCAGCGATTTATTATGGGAAGAATTTCAAATTGCGACCAGACCGGGGTATCATTGTGCGCCCTTAATGCACGAAGCATTGGGTACGGCTGATCGCGGGACGGTGCGTTTGTCGTTTTCGAGTTTTACCACTAAGGCTGAGGTTGACACAGTCTTAGCAGCATTACAAAATCTGGCGTTACGCTAAGAAAGCAGGTGGCCTATGTCAAAAGAGATTCAGAATATTTTAGCAAGTTTGCCTTCTGTAGATGTTCTATTGAAGCAGATTGATCCAAGTTATCCTCATGGAAAAGCCAAAGAAGCTACGCAACAGGTTATTGCAAGTCTTCGAGAAGCAGTCGTTAACGGGACTAGAAAAACCGTGATTGACCAAAAAGAGGTCGTAGAACTGATTCACAAGCAGCTCGAAGAAAAACAATTTTCACTACGACGCGTAATTAATGGGACCGGAACTGTAATCCATACGAATTTAGGGCGTTCTTCATTAAGCGAAAAAACACAAGAACAGCTCCTAGCAACCAGCTTTCATTACTCAAATCTAGAATTTGACTTAGAAAGTGGCAAGCGCGGGTCGCGTTATAGTCACCTAGTTTCAATCGTGAAGAAGCTCACAGGAGCCGAAGATGTTCTGGTAGTAAATAATAATGCAGCAGCCGTACTACTCGTTTTAAGTACCTTAACACAAGAAAAAGAAGTCTTAGTTTCGCGAGGCGAGTTGGTGGAAATTGGCGGAGCATTCCGCATTCCTGATGTAATTACGTCAAGCGGTGGCACGATCGTGGAGGTGGGTACGACCAACAAGACGCATTTAGCCGACTACGAAAAAGCCTTAACCGAAGAAACAGGTGCGATCTTGAAGGTACACACCAGTAATTATCGCATCGTTGGATTTACCGAAACACCAGTGTTAAATGATCTAGCAGAGCTGGCCCATGCCAAGAACTTACCATTGATTAATGATCTAGGCAGCGGGCTGTTGATGGATATGCGACCGTTTGGCTTGCCTTACGAACCCACAGTTAAGGAAGTTCTAGATCAGGGTTGTGACATTGTGACTTTCAGTGGAGACAAGCTATTAGGCGGTCCACAGGCGGGTATCATTGTTGGGAAAAAAGAATACATTGACAAGATGAAGAAAAATCAATTATTGCGAGCTTTGCGTATCGATAAAATGACTTTAAGTGCACTGGAAGCAACGCTGTCTTTATATCTTGATGAAAAAGAAGCTTTAAAATCCGTGCCAACCTTACAAATGATCGGACAAAATGAGGAGGACTGCTTAGGTAAAGCAGCTGAACTAGCAGCGATGCTGCAATCAATCACTGAGCTAAGTGTGAAGATCGAAAAGGACAGTAGCAAAATCGGCGGCGGTTCTTACCCAGAACACTTATTGCCGACCTATGCTGTTGCTTTAAGCAGTAGTAAATTCTCTGCGGATATGCTGCAAGAAAAACTGCGATTAGCTGCTACACCGATCATTAGCCGGATCAAGGATGATTGCAACTACTTGGATGTACGAACGATTGCGATAGAAGAATTCGCAGCAATTCAAGAAAGCTTGCAGGAAATTTTTAACTAAAAGAAAGGAGCTGGGATTATAGAACCACAGAAGCAATTAGTAGCCGTGTCTCATTGTGTTTTGAATCAAAATGCTGTGATTCACGGCTGGGAAAGAGCACGAGGAGCCTTCCCCTTTGCGATCGATTTGCTGCGCAGTGGGATTGCACTGATACAGCTACCGTGTCCGGAGTTTATCGTCTTAGGTGGAGATCGTCCGCCAATGACCTATGAAGAATACCGTGATTTGCCTGATTATCGTCATCAATGCCAGACAATGCTGCAGCCGATCATTCAGCAGATTCAAGCGTATCAAGCAGAAGGCTATCAATATCTTGGAATAATCGGCATCCATGAAAGCCCCAATTGTTCCATCAGCGGGCAACGAGGCGTCTTAATGGAAGAGTTTTTCGCAGAATGTCAGCAGGCCAAAATCGGTACAAATTATTTGGAGGTGCCCACGTTTTACAGTGAAGAGGATCAAGGAAATTTTGATAAACAGTTGCAACGTTTTTTAGAGAAAGGACTAGACAATGAATAGTAAAGCAAAAGTGATCGCGATGTGTGCCATCGCGGTAGGATTAAATGTGGTATTGGGAGAAGCAGTGTCGATGATGCGGATTCCATTGTTGTTCTTAGATACGATGGGGACGATTTTTATCGCGGCCAATTTTGGAATGGGCTATGGCATTTTAACCGGTGTGACCACTAACTTATTGATGGGGCTGATCGGCGGAGTGACGGCGATTCCTTTCGCATTAGTGAATGTGGCTGTCGCGATTATCGTCGCCTTATTAGCGAAAAATGGTTTTGGTTTTGGGAAAGCAGTGATCGCGGGTCTATTGTTAGCTTTTATTTGTCCGATGATTGGCGCGCCAATTCGACTGGCCCTGTTTGGTGGCTTTACTGGATCAGGAACGGATGTCGTCATCATGGCATTGCGAGCGTCTGGTAAGGAAATGATCTCTGCAACGTATTGGGGTGCCGTAACCGGTAATCTAGTGGATAAAATTGTTTCTTGTCTGTTAGTGGCTTGGTTTATTAAGCTGCCGCAGATGAAACGTTTCGCCGTAAAATGAGCATGAACAGCTTCTAAGACTAAGGTGCTTAGTCTGGAAATCTTAAAGTGAGCTAGAATCAACGGGAACAATGTTGAGGTTAGCTTATTTTTTTGTCAATAAAAGCAATTCTTTGCGATCGTTTTCAATTATGCTATTCTATAGGTAATCAATTGTTGAGAGGAGGAATTTACACATGGTCTGTATGTCAAAAATAACGATGAATCAAGATAGTCTGCGATTTCATATCAGCTTTTGTCATACACTTACCTTTAAATTAGTGTTCGAGGGAGAAGTTTGTCTAAAAACACCTAAATTTAAAGAAAATGCATGACCATGTGGCAAAATCCTGATTTTTTGGAATTTTAAATAATAACAAGGTCATGTTTGGTTTGTCCATTCATGATCTTATTTGTTTTTCTCATGGTCTTGCCAAAAGGAGACGAAGAGAATGCTGATTCAAGTAAATAATATTACGAAAAATTTTAGTACAGTACCTGTTTTTAAAGATTTGACGTTGACCATCAATATGGGTGACAAAATTGGGTTAGTTGGAATGAACGGCTGTGGTAAGAGTACGTTATTGCGAATTTTAACTGGCGAAGAAGGAGTTAACCAAGGAACTGTTGCTCGGAAAAAAGGGTTAACAATTGGGTATATCCCACAAAAATTGATGACGACAGATGAACCGGTTAAAGATTATCTGCTTAGCAGTTTTGAAGAAATCGGACATTTACGCAAAAAGCTGCAGCGGCTTGAGGTTGCCATGACTGCCCCTGAAGCAGATGTTGACAGGCTTTTGGTACAGTACGGTCGTTTACAAGAGAGTTATGACGCTGCTGGTGGTTATACTTTGGAAGATCGGCTATCTAACACGCTAAAAGGGTTAGGCATTGCAGACAAACTGGAGGTGCCACTTTCCACATTGAGTGGAGGACAGCGGATTCGTGTAGAATTGGCGCGGGTCCTTACAGATCAGGCAGATGTCTTGCTGTTAGATGAACCGACCAATCATTTGGATGTAGAGGGAATCAATTGGCTGGAAAATTATTTAAGTCACAGTAAGCAAGCATACTTAGTGATTTCTCATGACCGCGAATTTTTAGACAATGTTGTTAATCAGATGATCGAGATTGAAGGAGAACAGGCTATCAGCTATCCTGGAAACTATAGCAAGTTCGCACAGCTTAAACGAGAACGAATCGCTTTATTGCAAAAGAATTTTGCTTTGCAGCAAAAAGAAATCCTGCGGCTGCAACGAATGAGTCGACGCTATCGTCAATGGGGTAAGGAAGCAGATAATGAGGATTTTTTCCGTAAAGCAAAAGAAATCGAACGTCGAATCGAGAAATTAAAGCGAACCTTAGTAAAACCGCCAGAGTCTGGTAAAAAGCGTTTGAAGCAAGTTCCGCAGGCGAATCGTTCGGGTAAAGAAGTTTTAAGCGCAAAAGGGATTGGCAAGTTGGCTGGTGATCAACTGCTTTTTACGGATGCTGATTTTATGATTTATCGACAGGAACGATTGGCATTAATGGGAACGAATGGTAGTGGGAAGACGACATTGATTCGTTGCTTGCTGGGAAAGGATACCTTAGATGAAGGAATTATTGAGTTAGGTTCCAGCGTAAAAATTGGCTATCTGCCGCAAAAACTAGCATTTGATCAACCGACACAGCGAATCTTAGCCTATGTTCGAGTGTTTTTAACCGACGAACAGAAGGCACGACAAGCGTTGGCGCATTTCGGCTTCTTTGCCGAAGATGTAGCAAAACGGATTCAGGATCTTTCCGGCGGAGAGCAGATGCGGTTGTATCTATTGACATTGCTACAGCAGAAAATTAATTTTCTGATTTTAGATGAACCGACAAATCATTTAGATATCGAGAGTAAAGAAGAGCTGGAGGACATTTTAGCAGATTACAGTGAGACATTGCTGGTGGTCTCTCATGATCGCTTTTTTTTAAAAAAAGTCACCCATGGCCAATTAGTGATCGAAGATGAAACTATCAAAAGAAAGAACTAAGATTAATTTTTACAAAAAGCTGGTATCAACGAAGAAGTTGTTACCAGCTTTTTTTTCAAAAATCAAAATGACAAAAATGTTAGGTGTTTTTAGGAGGTTTCAATGGTTGGATTTCTGGAATTTTTGTATAGTTGCTCTAGAAATTAAAAAAGGAGCAATCAGTTATGAAAAAATTTTTAATCGGTTTAGTTAGTTTAATTGTTATCGCCTTTGTAGGCTTACAAATAGCAGATAAAGTCGTCAAAGGTGGAGATGAGTATTTTGTCCAGATTACGACAGATGGTCAACGTGTGGAAGAAAAAGATGATAGCGGCAATAAGTACGTTGATTACAAATACTCATTGCCAGGTTATGACAAAGAAGGAAATAAAAAAGAGTTAGATTTTAATGCAACAAAAGATCGTCCGTTACGCCGTGAAGCGTTTCTTAAAGTTACTTGGAACGAGAAAAAAGGGGTGACTTCCTATGAAGAGGTTCAGCAAAAAGATCTACCCAAAAAAGCCGCGGATAAATTAGGTGTTTAATTTAACCTTGACTGTTGTATTGAGGAATGAGACACGATGAGAGGCTGGGTCATGAAAAATGACCCTCTTAGTCTAATTACGAGGAGTGGAAATATGGAAAAAATTGTATCTGTCAATGAAGTAAAGAAAACCTATGGAAAAGGCAATCAGAAAAAAACGCAGGCCTTAAAAGGTATTTCATTTGAAGTAGAAAAAGGTGAATTCGTCGGAATCATGGGAGCATCTGGTTCTGGTAAGTCCACTTTATTAAATTTATTAGCGACTTTAGATAAGCCAACTGACGGCCAAATCCAGATCAATCAAGCAGATGTAACCAAACTATCGGGAAACCAATTAGCGGATTTCCGTAGTCGCGAGATTGGTTTTATTTTCCAAGATTTCAATTTGTTGGAAAATTTAACAGCAGCAGAAAATATCGCAGTTCCTTTATCTCTGCAAGGAGTGAAAGGAAAAACAATTCATCGTAAAGTAGCTGAAGTAGCAGAGCGCTTATCCATTAGCAGTATTTTAAATAGCTATCCGGCCCAAATCTCTGGTGGTCAAAAGCAACGGGTCGCTGCGGCGCGCGCCTTGATTACCCAACCAACCATTCTTTTGGGCGATGAACCTACAGGTGCGTTGGATTCTAACAGTGCAAGAGATCTGTTAGACACGATGGAGGAATTGAATCAAAGGGATCAAGTATCGATTTTATTGGTAACACATGATCCGTTTTCTGCTAGTTATTGCCAACGGATCCTGTTCATTAAAGACGGAGTGATCTATCAAGAAGTAAAAAGAGAAAACCAAACCCGGGAAGCTTTTTATCGTCAAATTTTAAGTATTCTCGGTAATTTGGAACAGTAGGAGGTCATTCGATGCTTTTAAAATTATCACTTGCTGGAATCAAAGGACGCTTGCGCGACTATGTGGTTCTGTTTTCAGGGCTTGTAGTAGCGTCAGGAATCTTTTATATGTTTGAGGGTCTAGCAACGAATAAGACCTTTTTAGAAAGTAATTCAATGATCTCATCGGTAGTGATGATCTTTCATTTGGGAACAGTCCTACTTTCAATCATTACCTTTGTCTATATTTTATACGCCAATTCATTCCTGATGACGATGCGTCAAAAGGATTATGCGATGTTTATGATGCTAGGGGCAAAAGGCCGCAAGATTGCGCAATTGATCTTTATTGAAACCTTTGTAGTAGGCGTCAGCGCCACTGTGGTTGGGACTTTGCTTGGTCTTGGATTAAGTGGTGTTGTTCAGCAATTACTGGTTAAGCAATTAGACATTAAAATCACTCATTTCACCGCTGTAAATTCTTCAGCCGTGTTCTTCACGTTGATTTTCTTCACCGTAATCTTTTTATTGGCGGCGTTTGTAAATGCCATGACGATTGTGAAAAAACCAATCTTGAATTTGCTAAAAGCGAGTGAAACACCTCTACCTGCTAATCGTAAACTCTTTACATTAGTATTAGAAGTAATTGCTGGAATTGTCTTTTTAGGGATCGGCTATTTCATGATGACACAAGTAATGAAGCTGGCTTTCCTAGCCTTGATTATCGCCTTGATTACCATCATTTTAGGCACATATTTTGTTTTTCATTCTATTTTGATTTTCGTATTGGATTTATTGAAACGACGTGATAGCATCGCTTTGAAGAAGCTGAATAATTTTACGTTGTCGCAATTAAGCTTCCGGATTCAAGATTATACGAGAATTCTATCGATGGTTGCGATGCTTTTTGCTCTAGCTCTCGGTGCGATCACCGTCGGATTAGGCTTCCATAATGAAATCATGAAAATGACTGAAGCAACGTCTGCCTACGATTTAGTCTTAAATAATGGACAAAACTTTAGTGCAGCTGAGCTTGAAAAAATCACTCCAACCTCTGATGCTGTTTATCAACAAAAAGAGGATAATGAGACTGTTTATTACGATCGTTCTCAATTTGATCAAGCCCCTTTGAAGGTTAAGGAGTTTGCGGCTAGCCGTCAAACGAAAAAAGTGCGCTATACGGGGGAACAGTTAGCAAACGATTTGTCAGCCTCGGATCAATTAAGAGCATTGGAACTACCAGAGCAAAGTGCGAAGAAGCATCAATTTTTATCTAGTGAAGCATTCTCAGCATTACCTGGTAACGCAACGGAGATACGGTTGATTACAGTGGCTGATTTTGCCAAAGATAAGGATGCTTTGAAGAACTTAGCCGAAGAAAATTTCCGTAAAAATCCTACGTTGGATAAAAATACAGCAGGTATGAATCAAAAGGCTCTGGTTTATGAGCTATACAATGCGCTGTTTTCAGGCTTTGAATTTATGGGATTCTTCTTGGGAATTGCCTTTCTAACCATGTTAGCTAGCTGTTTGATGTTTAAAATTCTATCTGGTGCAAAAAGTGATATCCAACGCTACAGCATGTTGGAAAAAATCGGGGCACGCCGTCAACTGTTGAAGCAATCAATTCGCAAAGAGATCGGTATTTTATTCTTGGTCCCAGGTCTATTAGGAGTCACGCATGTTCTGTTTGGACTACAACTGTTCACCACACTTCTAACTGAACCTTACAGTAATATTTGGCTGCCATTTTTAATATTCTTTGTTTTATACTTTATCTATTATGTCTTAACCATTTGGATATATACTGGGATTGTCATGAAACGCGAAGCCTAAAAAGCACCTTCCAGTTAGCCGCTGGAAGGTGCTTTTGTTATTTTATGGATAATTATTAAGAATGTGAAAATTTTATGTCTTAGGAAATTTTCATTTGACCTGAAAAAGCGATAAAAATCGCAGGTCTTTCCTTAAATTTTAAAGGAAAATCCGCTATTTGAGTAAAAAAATAAGTTTGCACCTTCCATGCAGAAAAATATGCATTTTTTTATATTCTGCTCTATAGTAGTAACGGACAATTTAATAGAGAAAGAAGTGATCCGGATGAACCGGGTAAAAAAAGCTTTTAGCAACCGTTGGCTGATCCTACTGACAGTCAGTCTGCTATTTTGGGTGAAAACAATCTTAGCCTATTACGTAGATTTTTCATTAGGGGTGGAAGGGTCCATTCAGACCTTCATTTTGTGGATCAATCCAATTGCTACAACCTTGCTGTTGTTTGGCGTGTTCCTTTACGTAAAGAAATTTAAGCCAGCCTTGATCGCGTTGTTTTTAATGGATCTGTTAAATACCTTGATCTTATACTTGAATGTGATTTTTTATCGCGAGTTTACTGATTTTGTTACGATCAAATCAATTCTTGGTTTTTCTAAAGTTTCACAAGGAATCTCAGGCAGCTCCTTTGCCTTAATGAAAGTGCATGATATTTTTTATTGGCTGGACTTAATTATATTTTTAGGCATTCTGATTTATCTCTTTGCTAAACACAAAGAAATTGCCAGCAAGCCGATCAAAAAAACATTTGCAGTGGCAGTTAGCTGTCTAGCAGCATTGACCTTCTCAATCAACTTATCCTTAAGCGAGGCCAACCGCCCACAATTGCTGCAGCGGACCTTTGACCGTTCTTATATCGTTAAATATTTAGGGCTGGATGCCTTTACTGTTTATGATGGGATCAAGACTGAGCAGACCAACAGCGTGCGGGCTCACGCTTCAAGTAATGGTTTAACAGACATTCTAAAATATACGAAGAGTCATTATGCAGCGCCCGATCCAAGTAAATACGGTATCGCAAAAGGCAAAAATATTATCGTGATCCATTTGGAAAGCTTCCAACAATTTTTGATCAATATGAAAGTGGATGGACAAGAGGTCACCCCATTCTTAAATAGTCTGGAAAATGACAATAAGCAAACCTTAGCCTTCGATAATTTCTTTCATGAGGTAGGACAAGGAAAAACCAGTGACGCGGAAAATATGTTGGAAACAGGCACCTTCGGATTGTCTCAAGGCTCTTTATTTACTCAATTAGGATCTGACAATACATTCCAAGCCGCTCCGGCAATTTTGAATCAAGAAGCTGGCTATACAAGCGCCGTTTTCCACGGAAATGTCGGCAGCTTCTGGAATCGCGATCATGTATACAAGAATCTCGGTTATCAAAATTTCTTTGATCGTTCTTATTTTAATCAAGCAGATGAAAACTTAGGCTACGGGATTTTAGATAAGGATATGCTAAAGGAAACGGTTGGACATTTAGAACATTTGCAGCAACCGTTCTATACGAAATTCTTGACGGTAACCAATCATACCCCATATTTGACTGATGATAAGAACTTTAATTTCCCCGCCTTAAAAACTGGGAATAGTACGGTGGATGATTATGTTCGAACCGCGCATTATTTGGATGAATCGCTGCGTCAATTTTTTGATTATCTTAAAGCTTCCGGTGTTTATCAAAACTCGATCTTTATGATTTATGGGGATCATTTTGGTATCTCCGACAGCAACAATAAGGATTTAGCCAAAGCATTAGGAAAAGATCCAACAACTTGGGATAAGTTCGATGACGCTCAAATGCAACGGGTACCTTTGATGTTCCATATTCCAGGTTATACGAATGGTGGAATTCAACATCAATATGGTGGTGAGATTGATGTCTTACCAACACTGTTACACTTAATGGGCATTGATAATCAAAAGTATATTCAATTCGGTACAGATCTGTTTTCACCAAAACATGATCAAACGGTTGCCTTTCGTAACGGCGACTTTGTCACACCAAATTATACCGAATTAGGTGGTGAAACCTACGAGAATAAAACTGGGGAAAAGGTTGATGCGAAAGCTTTAGGTATCGCCTCAGAGATTGATAAGGAACAAAAACAGGTCAAACAAGCATTGAGTTTATCTGATAGGCTGAATCAAGAAAATCTCTTACGTTTTTACACGCCAGAAGGCTTCACACCGATTGATCCACAGAAATACGATTATCATGATCTTGATAAGAAAAATGCGGCGATCGAAAAGGAAAAAGGCAATCAATCAACCAGTCTTTATTCAAAAAATGGCAATAAGACAACCGCAACATTATATCCGCCAATTCAATAGTATACGTAGGAAGCATCCGACCGTGGGTGCTTCTTTTCGTTTCAATTGCAAAGAAGGATTGTATTAGGTGGATTCGAATCCTACACATTCCCGCCATTTAGTTTATTAACTGAGTGATAATTTGGTAGAGTAAATGGGAAATAAGCAACACCGTTAAGTCATAAAACGTATCTTTCAAAAGGCTTGCCGTATTTTCCTTTAACGAGTTCATCATAAAAAATCATCCTTTCGAATTAGTCGTGTCCCTACCATAAGCAGCGAAACTTACGCGTTACTTAAATAGAACTAAGAAAGTCTAAATTATTCAACAGAAAATCCGATTGCTTCGCGATCTATTTCAGATTAAAATAAAGATATAAAGTTTAAAGGGCAGGATTATTATGGAAAATTTTGAACAGATACTTCAGCTTATTTTTCATCCCATTGTTTTGGCACTGGATGTCATCTCGATTTTTATCATTTTATATGGGGCAATTTTTTCCTTTGTTAAGTTAATCCAATCGAGAAGTGAGCAGGATTATTCCTCTGTGCTGCACAAAAACAAATGTATCAAAGCATATTTAGGCAGTTATATTTTGCTGAGCCTGGAATTTTTAATCGTTGCGGACATTATTGAATCAATCATCAATCCCACCTTTCAGGACATTATCAAATTAGCGATGATCGTGCTGATCCGAACGATGATTTCTTATTTCTTAAATAAAGAAATAAGTGAATTTTCCGATGATCAATAGGATTTTGAGGAAAAGATCATCCTGCTTTGAATCCAATAATTTAGTAATTTTTAAAAAGAAAGAAGCATTTAAGATAAGGTGAATTCTTTCTTTTTTTTCTTTACAATTTGTTATTGATTCCACCTTGAAGGAGTGGTATGATTATTTTGTTTCGGGAGTGGATGGGTTCTGGTGTTCCCTCTGGTCTTCAAAACCAGTATGAGGAGTTAGGAGCTTCTTGGGTAGGTTCGATTCCTACACATTCCCGCCAATTAAACTATTATGTCTGACAAACACTGATTTGACGCCAATCTCAGCAGTGTTTGCCGGACTTTTTTATGTTTTAGAGTTTATATTAGAAATTTTCAAAACCTAAGAAAGAGGAGTTTAGAAATGAAGGAATACAAGTTTGATTCTAAAATCTATACATCAGAAGTAGGAAAAGGCGGTGCTTACGTAATCTTTCCGTATGATGTTCGGGAAGAATTTGGGAAAGGCCGCGTCAAGGTACATGCGACGTTTGATGGCGTTGACTATGATGGAAGTATTGTGAACATGGGTGTAAAAAATGAGGATGGCAGTATTTGCTATATTTTAGGAATTCGAAAAGACATTCGCAAGGAAATAGGGAAGGATATTGGGGATGTGGTACACGTCATTGTTTCTTCAATTTAGTAACACTTAAATAGAAATTCAGCTATATCAATGTGTTACGTTTATTTGACAATTGAAGATTTCCGAATTAATTAAAGGTAAGTAATTCAGGTCAAAACATAATCACGCTGTTTTGTTATGCTGCATGTTTAGAAGAATGACAGATTTTTTAACAGGAAAAGGACATTTTATCCTGAAAGAGTAGTATTCACTCTTAAAAGGGTAAAAAACTGCTTGTTTTCTATTTTTCTAAAATATATCATAAGTATGTACGAAGTTTTTTGGGTTATCAGTAAATTTATGCTAGTGACGGGGGACATAGTGGGAAATTCGAAAAGAAATATAAATATTGAATTGCTTAGAATCATCAGCATGCTAATGATTGTTTATCATCACTACTATGTTCATAGTGGATGGGCGTTTCCTAATGATTTTTCTGGAAAAGCTGCATTTATTATTATTATGGGTAGCATGGGAAAAATTGGAGTTATTCTTTTTGTTCTAATTACAGGGTATTTTTATTCTCAACAAGAGTTTAAATTAAAAAAAATATTTACACTCTCAAATGCTGCAAGATGGTATTCTATTTTGTCGCTTTTTATAGTTATTTTTTTCACAGATATGAAATTGGAATTAACAGCTCAAGAGATAGTTCCCGTGCTGTTTCCAATTGAATTTAATTACTATTGGTTTTTGACTCCGTATGTTATTATTTTATTACTCAATCCTTTTTTAAAGAATTATCTAGTTAGTATAGAAAGAGAGAAAAAATTAAGAGTAACGTTACTTTTTATCGGGGTGCTACATATACCTGCATTGATTGGAATAGTGACACAAACGGATAATTATTTTATTCCTGATAGTATTCTATCCTTTATTTCCTTCGTTTTAGTTGGAGATTTGTTAAAAAATTATGAACATGAGTTATCTACAAAATACTTTAAATACGTCTCATTGCTTTTTATATTCAGCGGGATGCTGATCTTATATAAAGGACTATTTTATCAACCTTATGCTGTCAAATCATTTCCTGAACTGCCAAGTTTCTTTTTAACGGGAACTGAAAGCATAAACGCGTTGATATTTAGCGCAACTCTTTTTTTAATAGTTTTAAAAAAAGTTTCTATTAAAAGAAAAATTATCCTATTTGTTGCACCTTTAGTCTTTGATGTATATTTATTGCATGATAACAGATATATCCGTCCATTGATTTGGCAAATCATTTTTAATAATAAGGATTCATTTGATAGCTCTTGGCTAATCTTTAGAAGTATTTTTGAACCGCTACTTGTTTTTATGATTTGTTTATTATTTGCCTTTGTTCGATTTTCAGTGTTGAGTCTAATAAAAAGAAAATTTCAGAGATTCTAAATGGTAAATAGCTGAAATCCTATTTTATTAAACAATTTATTAAAGACTAGCTTATCGCTTTGGATTTATTTCAAGTTGATGAGCTTTTGTTTTAGCAAAACTATACTTGTGGAGATGATGAAGTCGGCATGAAGAGCTCTATTTTGAAGGTTTAATATTTTCTTGATTAATAGAACTTAAGACACTACGCGAAATAACTTTAGGGATTCTTTACTTTTTGAAAAGACGTAAAGACAAAATGAATATATCATTGATTATAAAGGATTCCCTAAACAAAAGGGGCAGAGGGAACATCATTAGGAAGTGACTTGTTTGGATTAATGTGCACTTACTATTCATATTCTTTTGCTTTTACCCTCCATCCATGGTAAGGTAATCAAGTAATACTTTGATATGTGACTAGTTGGTTATCTATATTTATTAAGATGCTTTTTTATTACACGTCATTTTTTATTACAAATAAACACATTTGATGTGTAATTGGAGGTACTTTACATGAATAAAGGTACAGTAAAATGGTTTAATGCAGAAAAAGGTTTTGGTTTTATCACTGGTGAAGATGGCAACGACGTGTTCGCTCATTTCTCAGCTATTCAAGGAGACGGTTTTAAATCTTTGGATGAAGGCCAAGCAGTGACATTCGATGTTGAAGAAGGCCAACGTGGCTTACAAGCTTCAAACATTGTAAAAGACTAAAATTTGTTTAATTACGAATAACTAAGAAGATCGGAAACGGTCTTCTTTTTTTAATATTTGAAGGAGGATGTTCACATGGCAAGCACTTATGGATTTAAATCTCCAAAGCCCTCTTTTTTAGGGGAGCGCTTCTCGGTAGGCCAAGAGGTATTTTTCGAATATAAAAAAGAAACTCAACGAGGCATTGTAAAGAATAAGTTGAATAACTCAGCAATCGTTAAAATCATAAAAAGTGAAACAGAAGATCTGAATGATTTTACAACGGTGATTAGTTACGACAGCCTAGTTGATCCGGAAACAAATTTTTAAAAATAAAATGCCCTTCCTAGGACTAGTTACAATCGTTATGATGAAGGTATTTAATTGAAATTGCTCAAATAAACGACCCTAGTTTAGGATCGTTTATTTTTTATTCAAAAAATTCAAATACGCCAATTGTACCGTTTGCACGAAAAAGGATGCGGTAATTTTGGTAAGATAGGCCCTTTTCATACATTCTTGCATAGACTTTGACTGCATGTTCAAAGGATTTTTTATTTACCCCCAAAAACTCCGCGCATTCCCACACAGTTGTAAAACGTTCTTTGTAGCAAGCGATAATATCTTCTGGAGTCACGACTAAAGTAGCGCCAACATCCCGCGCTCGTTGTTCCTGTTTTCGTTGCTCAGCGGTATCCTGACTTATTAGATCGCCTGAGCTGGTTAAATAATGGGCAATTTCTTCGGCAACCGTATCTGTTAGCTCTTCGGAGGTTTGACGAGGATTTAGGTAGACATGATTGTCGATATACAATCCTTTTTGTCCATCTGGCATGGAAGGATCGAAAACGTAATTGATTCCTTGAAAACTGGCCATAAGTTTTTCTGCTTTATCCATCTGTTCAATCCTTCTTTGCGTGCTTCTGTTTAATGAAATCAATGTAATTCAAAATATCTTCCATCTGTTCCTCCGTCACTTCATCATCAATATGAGCAGCAACAGTCATTTGTTTTGCTGAAAAGGAGTTCTTCGGTTCTCGGCCATGTAAGTAGTCTAGAGAAACGTTAAAGAAGTCCGCAATCTTATTTTGTGTTTCAATATCAGGTGTTCGTTTTCCTTGTTCATAAGATGCGTAGGTCGTTTTCGCAATTCCCAATTTTTTTGCCATATCAGTCTGAGTCAAACGAGGTGTTTTTTTTCTTAATTCTTTCAATTGTTGGGCAAACATCAGCACGCACTCCCTTCTTCTCTATGATAACACGATACGTATTAATTTATCCATAAAAAAGAATAAATAATTTTACAAAGTACGCGAAATGTATTACCATTAATTTAGAAAAAATAATTAGCTACGTTTTTAAGCGATGTATCATTAAAATTAATCCGAAGTTCCCTGTAGCTAGTGGAATTCGTTAGTTATTTTAAGGAGGAGAGAAGATGGAGAAATGGAAAAAGGACTATTTGAAAGGAATTCTGAAAGATTATCCTAAGATGGAAGACTATTACTTGGAAAGAAAAGAAAAGCTGCTTTTGCATAATAAGAAGACTCATCAACGAGCCAATACAGATACTAAGGACAAGAAGTTGTTAATCTCGATTTCCCTTGATCGACAATTGATTAACTTGGAGCGAAATCAGCGAATCATTTCTTTGTGTTTAGAAAATTCGACGGAAGAGACAAGAAAAATTATCAAATTGCTTTATATGACGAATCATCGCAAGGTTAATCTTGATTTGGTAGCTGATCAAGTTTTTTTGAGTAAACGCCAAGTCATTCGTCTACGGGATGCTTTTTTTGAAGAACTAGCCGAACATCTAGGGATTTGATGTCTTTTTTTTGGCAACCAATCAAACGTATGTTCGTATATAGTGTAAGTAGATCAAAGGAAAGGGGATGGATAGGATGTATATTTTCATGGCAGATTAATAGTGAGGACTTTGATTGTTCGGATTTTTTGAGAGAGGAATTTTGTATTCTTTGGAGGTTGTGAATTGTTCTAATATGAGAATAAAAAATTACTGTAAAATTTAACCTTTCCGAATGAAATTGAAGTCTAGATGGAGATAGATGATTATTTTTTAAAGGAGCTATGAAGCATGGATAACTTTATTTCGACAGTTCTCAACAACCCGGAAAGCATCGGATTTCCAGTGCTTTTTGTATTTCTATTAGTTTGGGTGATGAAGCAAAATAATGCACGTGAAGAGCGCTACCTGAACACGATTGACGACTTAACAGAGTCACTTAAGCAAATTGAGAGAATCGAGACAACTGTCAATCGAATACGAGAAAGGATAGGAGAAAATGGATGAGATTTTGACACATATTTTGGCGACTGGATTAAGTTTTGCACCAATCATGATGATTATAACAGAGGGTGTGAAGCAGACGAGGTTAGTGGATACACGGTATTTACCAATAGTGTCACTAATTCTTGGTACAGTTTTAGGAGTAGCGATGGGACTTCTTTTCAATCAATCGTTAGGAGAATTGGCACTCGGAGGTCTTGTTGCTGGAGGTATGGCTTGCGGGTTGTATGATGCTACGAATAAATATGGACACAACAGAGAAAATCCCTGAAGATCTATTGTCTTCAGGGATTTATTTTTAGACTATAAAGAAAGTATAAACTTTTCATATGAATAACTTGCCTTACAGCAGGTATATCCATGTCCGGCTGAGCGAGTTCGCGAAGCCTTTCTTAGTTTTTCTCCGCCTTCACAATCAACATCATCGGGCGGCGCATTTCATCCTTCATTCCACGGATATCCAGCATATTCTCAGGCGGCATTGGTTCGACAAGGCGTTTGATTTGAAGCCCATTTGTCAGCAAATTATCTAAATAGGTAGTTAAAGTGCGATGATATTTCGTGACATCACTACCGAGAAAATGCGCGTTGCGCTTTCCTTCATAAAAGTAATGATCGACAGGAAAGTGTACAATCGTACCATTTTCATCATAAATCCAGTCTTGAGAACCTTCGGCCGTAAAGATCGGATGCTCAACAGAAAAAATGAATTGTCCGCCGGGAACCAACCAACTAGCAATATTCTTCGCCAATTTTTCAAAATCCTCAATATAATGGATCGCTAAGGAGCTGATGACAATGTCTGCACTATTTGGTTCAAAAGTGATTTCATCGATACTGTCGTGAAGATAGCAGATATTGTCAAAGGTATTTTTTTTGCGTGCGACCTCCAGCATTTTTTCGGAGATATCCACGCCAATGACTGAAGTTGCACCGTGTTCAGCAGCATAAAGACAATGCCAACCATATCCGCAACCTAGGTCCAACACACGTTTTTCCTTAAAATCAGGTAGCAACTCTTTAAGTGTCTGCCATTCGCCAGCCCCGTCTAATCCTTTTTGACTGCGACTCATCTGACTGTAGCTTTCAAAAAATTTCTCATTATCATAAATATTTTTCATTGTAATTCCTCCATGTAATTTGTCTTTAGTTAAATCACATGGAGAAAATCTCTTTTGTGTGCAATCATTTTTAGTCCTCGCTTTCGTTAAATTTCATTCATCCAATAGGTGCGATCAATCGGTTCGACAAAAATTTCGAACTCGGTGGATTCGTTTTCAATAATATGAGTAACCCCGTGAACCAGCAAAAATTTGTCAGGCTGTCTCAGCTGCAGCGTGTCGCCGACATTAGGAAGTAGTGTAAGGTCGATGGTTCGTTCTTCTTTTCGGGTGAGGATATTTTTTAAGTTAGCTTTATACATGTCTGTTCCTCCAATTGCACTTGTGTATCACAGTACATAGTTTAACACACAAAGGATGAAGAAAAAGAGGTGATTTTTGTTTTAAAAAACCTTTTTGGTAATTATAAAAAGGAGTGGAATTTCACCGTGCTTAAGATCAAGCTAGATGGGCTCTCATAATTATTCAGCTGAAAAAAGAAGACCGACAAAAAAGACCGGCCAAAAAATGGCAACGGTCCACAAGTGAAAAAACAAATTCTATAAAGGATGGGTAATACCCAACAATTACTATAATAGGAAAAGGCTTTCTTGGCAATTTTTTTGCTCAAAAAAAGCCGTCGCAGGGCAACGACGGCTGGAGTCCTGGGAAGGAACTCGGATAAACAAATGAACTACTGTAACCTTAATGGATTGTCGAAAAAGATACAAGAAAAATGCTCAGAGAACCGCAAAATAGTATAAACAAATGACTGACTATTTATTTTATTAAGGTAGAACAGAAGTTAAAACAGTAGGATTTTCAATAGTGACAATTTTGTAGGCACTTAAACTAAGGAAGTTGCTGAGGAAAAAGTTGATTTCGTTTCACAGATCACTTATTTTCCTTTATAATTTAATAAAGGAGGCGGTTACAATGATGAGTAAATACAAAAATATTTTAGTAGCAATCGACGGATCTGGACATTCAGAGCATGCTTTTGATGAAGCCGTTGAAGCAGCCAAACGTCACGATGCCAAACTGAATGTTATTTCAATCATTAATGACAGTGAACTCTCCACCAGCGCTTTTTCTTTTAGCAAAATCTATGCGGCGGAAAAAGAGCAAATTGAAAAAGAAATGTTGAAAAAAGTTCATGACGCGGCGCGTAAAGAGCTTGATAATGTTGAACCATTTGTTGAAATGGGCAGTCCCAAAGAAAAAATTGTTGAATTTGCAAAAGACAATGATATTGACATGATTTACCTTGGTGCCACCGGAAAGGGCGAAATTCGTCTGTCCCGGATCGGCTCCACCGCAGCTTATGTTGTTAACCATGCCCCATGTAGCGTGACTGTCATTCGTTAGTTGTCTTGATAATAAAAGAATGGGTATAGGGAAAAAATAAAGTCATTAGTTTGAAGGAGCAGATAATATGATCAGTAGATATAAGAATATTATGGTTGCTGTGGATGGATCTGATCAATCGGAGGGCGCTTTTTTTGAAGCGATCGGTGCAGCAAGACGAAATGAAGCTAAATTGTACGTCGTTCAGGTGATTGATGATTCTAGTATTTTAATGAGCAGCGCGCAGCCGATGGATGATATTTTAGCCGAAGAATCTCAACGGGCCAAACAATACCTAGAGAAATTAAAGGAACGTGGTCGCTATCAAAATATGGAGCTCGTTCAATACATTGGCAATCCTAAAAAGGCATTAACAGAAGAATTACCGAAGCAATATGCGATTGATTTGATTTATGTTGGTGCAACAGGTAAGGGGCGTTTTCAACGTCTATTAGTTGGTTCAACTAGTGGATATATTGTAAATCATGCACCATGTAATGTAATGGTCGTACGATAAAAAAAGGTTTTGACGAAGGAGTTATTCGTCAAAACCTTTTTTAAATTGTTCTTTCAATAAAGTATAGTGATTCATGTCTCTCAGTTTGCCACGAAGCAGTGTATCTTGTGATTCAGTGCTAGTCAAAAAGAACCCACAACGTTCGGCCACACGATTGCTAGCAGTGTTCTCAACATCGACACAAATCAATAGTTTATTCAAATCGAACTCGTTAAATGCCAAATGACAAAGGGCTCTAACACTTTTTGAAATGATTCCGCGTTTGGTAAAGGAGGAATGCAGCCAGTAACCAATTTCGCCTTTACCGATTTTCCGATCAATATTATGAATATCAATGCAGCCGCAAATCATGTGATCTTGGAGAATAAGAAAAAGATAGTCTGTGCCGTCAGCGTAACCATGTAGCTTCATTTTGATGAAGTCTTTTTCGTCTTCCAGCGTTTTTGTTTCTTCCATGACATCGATAAATGCTTGGATATGCGGACGATCTGAATCAATCAATGCCAAAAGCTCTTCAGCAGCCTCTAATTGAGGAAAGGCAAAAGCTAAATGCTCGTCAATTTGATAGGTAAAAGCATTCATAAGACAATACCTCCGAGAATTAGTTCATTGAGCATATCAGTTTGAAAAATGAATGTCAAAAAAAGTTTTATGAGAATAGTATATTTTGAGGGCTAAAACGTTAAAATAGCTTAAAATTATATTGTTTCAAGGGCTTTTCTTTGTTGCTTTTCATAATAAACCGTATAATTTCGGATGGACTATTAATGTTAGGTGATGAAATGAAGAAAAAAAGAGTCGTGATTCTGCTACTTTTCTTAGCAGTGATTAGTGGGGGGATTTATTACGCCCAAGGAAAAAATGAATTGACTGAGCGAATTGTGGCACCTCAAAAAAAAAATAAAATCGTGTTAGATGTTCCCCTAGAGAGCCAGTTTGATGACGTGGCCTTGGAAAATGGATGCGAGGTTACAGCACTTTCGATGCTACTACAATATTACGGTTACGATACAGACAAAAATGAGCTGGCGGATGAGCTTGACTATCAGCCGTTGTACACAGAATCTGGTAATCATGGCAATCCCCATCTAGGTTTCGTGGGAGACATTACTGGTGGAGACGAAGCGATGGGCGTAGCTGTAGAGCCGATCGCAAAATTGGCCAAAGAATATGTGGCGGATGATTATCGTGTGGTTGCGAGTAACAAAAAATCATTCAATAAAGTCATAGATATTGTAGCTAGCGGAAAACCCGTTTGGATCGTCGCAACTGTGGACTTTCAGGTGCCAAAGGACAATGATTGGTTGTTATGGGAGACAGATCAAGGTAGCATGTATGTCACACCATTAGTTCATTCCGCCGTCATTACTGGCTTTGATCGTAAGGAAGAGATTGTTTATGTCAATGATCCTTACGGGTATCAAAATCGTGAAATTGATTGGTCTGATATGCAGCAAGTCTATGAGGAGTCTGATCAGCAGTCATTGTATTTAGAAAAAATTTAGTCATTTTTTTACCACGTCAAGTCATTTTGAGGTGGTTTTTTATCGTTCTATGAGTAAATTTGTTCGTTGTGAGGAACGTTGGTATTATAGGTTTTTTTACCATGAAAAAGGGCTTACAAATGCTTGACCGCTTGCTATACTAGAGTAAAAGGGGGAAGGCTCATGAATGAACGCTATTACAATATTTTGGCAGCAGTAGATGGTTCACCACAGGCTCATCAAGCGTTGATGGAAGCTGTCGAAGCCGCACGACGAAATAATGCACGTTTGTATATCGCCCAGGTTATTAATAGTAGTGGATTACTACTGAATAGTGCGACGCCAATTGCCCAAATCATTGAAGAAGAGAAGAAAGCCGCACTCAAATTATTGGAAGAAGAGTTTGCCGGAATCGATTATTACAATAAACAATTGATTACTTGTGTGGGAAGCCCCAAAAAGGCTCTTTGTTTTGATCTGCCCGAAGTATACAAAATCGATCTGATTTATATTGGCGCTACCGGAAAAGGAAGACTCGAACGAATGCTCGTTGGGTCCACCACCGATTATGTGGTCAATAATGCTCCTTGCGATGTCATGGTGGTGAGGTAGAACAGACTTACGATCTAGAATAAACGATTCAAATAAATAGAAATAATTGAATCGAATTATCTAAAAAAGGGTGAATATACTATTCAATGTCATTAACTTAAGCATATTGACAAATAATCCGTAGTACTGGTGGAAGAATTGTTCTTCTCCAGTGCTACGGATTTGTCTTTTATTCGCTCGATGGCACGTCTAAATAAGCGATT
>NZ_JAHLOS010000049.1 GCF_018917525.1 Enterococcus raffinosus
ATGTATCCAGAATATTATAAGAACGTACTTGGATACGAATTTAGAATCAGTGATCGACAATAAAATGATTCATCTAAACAAAAAGTCCTCAGGAGCGGTTTTCTCCTGAGGTTTTCTTATGTTTTTAGAGTTTCACGTTTTTATCAGTACAGTTGTATCCGTAGGTAAAGATGAGTCTATCTGCTTTTAGTAAAAATTTTAACTAAGGGTAATTTATAAAGAATGTTAGAGTCGCAAAATATTTTCAGAAATCTACATGAAATCTTCACAGAATCCTAAACAAAAGCTAACCTTCCAGTGCTAAAACTAAGTATTAAATAAAATAATCAAAGAAAGGAAGAATCCTATGCGTAAAGTTCCACCGATTTTAAAGCCAATCGCTCTTTTGACCCTGTCAATCTTGATAGCGACGACTACAGGAATTTTAAATAATTCGAGTTATCGACAAGCAAAAGCGACGACACCATCCACATCGTCGACAGAATCAACGAATCGTACGACCGATTCTTCTCGTGATCTAAATAGCATTACCCATGAAACAAGTACGGTCGAAGAAATAACACCGACCGAAGAGTCGAAGGCGAACAATACTATTCAGGAAAGCTCGGCTGGAAACAATCAGGTTGAAAATACACAGCCGTCAACAGAAAGTAGTTCTGTTACACCTCAATCCTCAACGGAGGTATCACAAACGACGCCAACGCAGCAGCCAGCTGATGCTCCAATTGGTTCAGAAGCAGGTGGTAATCAATGACGATACTTTTAGATATCATTAATGGATTAAACAAGTTTTTAGGATTTTTGGATATTAGTCCAAAGTACTCGAACCGAGCGTACACGCTATTAAGTATCATTCCAACTGTATATATTTTACGGATTGTTTATGGATTGTGGCTTAATCAAAACTATCTGCAATTAGTACTTTATGGGTTAATTTTTATTGTTTTAGTGTATTTCTTTATTTTGAATTTCTTTTATTACTTCTTAGATAAAAATGTGAAGGGAGACATTACACAACTTTTTGTTAAATATCTTCCTGATGATGCCTTCAATATTCAAAATGAACAGCCTAGAAAAAAGAAGAAAGTTTTTGAACAGGCAAAAGAAATCCCAGTTGATTTCAATGAAGATTATCAACTAAAACTTGTTGAGAATATCCAGACACTGATTGATGGAAAAGAGATCACAACACGAGATCTTTCTAAAGAGGAAGGATTCTTAATCGAAGAAAATACACTGTATCCGTATTATTATGTTAAGCAAATCGATACAGGGATCTATCAGTTACAGATTGGTAGAAATTATCGCGAACTGGAAACGATTGGAACCATTCGACATGTCGAACCATTAAAACCGATTGGATTATTTATTGTCGGTGGAGATTTTGTTAAAGATGGCGTGCGATACCATGAACCTTATCGTTTAAAATTTTTAGTCAAAGTGGAAGAGGGCACAACACGAACTCGCCGTAGTAAAAAATAAATACCGTCTGATCAAAAGCAGCTTTCTAAATAGAATGGGCTTTGATCAGATCGGTATTTTTTTACTTCAAGACATCTCGAATATTTTCCACCATTTTTGTATAAGCGATAGGACCATTATACAACCAGCTTGATTCCCCATCAAATTCAAATAGTCGGTTGTTTTTGACAGCTGGAATATTGCTCCATAACGGATCTTTAAACATCGCAGCACCAGAATCACTATTTACTAAGAAAATATAATCCGCGTCAAGTTGTGATAGGCTCTCTAAAGAGACTTGTGAAAAGTCTGCCGTTGCTTTTTTACTGATATCTTTGGTCAGTTGAGGGATTTCGAATCCTAGTTCTTTGTAAAGGAGTTGCCCACTTGAACGATTGTCAGCCACCATGAAGGCTGAATTATTTGTTACCCATAAGACGGCAGCTGACTTGCCGTTGATTTGCTCTTTCAGGTCCTTTTTGGTTTGGTCAATGAGTTGATCATAGTCTTTTTCCACTTTTTTGGCTTGATCTTTTTTACCCAAAACATTCCCGATGTCTTCTAATTGCTCCCGCCAAGTGACGTTCCCACCATTTTTTACAACATAAGTTGGTGCAATCTTAGAATACTCTTTGTATTTTCCGCCCTCAAGTGAACCGTTTGCTCCAATTAATAACAGATCGGGTTCGAATTTCAATACGGCTTCATAGGGAAGGTCATAATTAATAGTAGGAACATCTTTTAGTTCGGTTTGCAAGTAGTTTTGTATTTTTCCCTCACCGACTGTCCATTGAGCAACCGGTTTTTCGTCTAGAGCCACTAAATAATCCTCTAAATAGGAGGCAATGATACGTTTCGGTTTATTAGGGATTTCCACTTTATGATCTTGCGCATCGGTCATCGTTCGCACGTCATTGTTTTTATCTTTACTCTCACTGCTTTGCCCACAAGCAGCTAAGCTGATTAAAGCCAGCAGAGAAAATGTACCTAAAATTATTTTTTTTAACATAAAAAAACTCCTTCGAAGTTAATTGAGAAATGTTCTCAATTGCTATTATTACTGAAAGGCATAAGGGTGTCAACCGTAATTTTTTCTAAATGACAGTTGACGCAGATAACAAATAAGCTCATAATTGAGAACGATTATCAGAGAAATGAGGAAAGTCTATGACAAAATTGAATACCACTGATCTTTCAATCGGGTATGATAAAAAAATTGTCGTAAACGATATTACCGTAGAAATCCCTAAAGGTCAGATCACTAGTTTGATTGGTCCAAATGGTAGTGGAAAATCGACTTTACTAAAAGCCTTAGCTCGAATTCTTGAGCCTGCCAAAGGTGAAGTTTTTATTGACGGTGAGAATATTCAACGTTTAGATACCAAAACAGTCGCACAAAAAATCGCTTCGTTATCACAGACCAGTACACAAATCAGTGGGCTGACCGTTGAAGAAATAGTTGCCTATGGTCGTTTCCCATACCAGAAAGGTTTTTCAGGCTTAAAAGAACAGGATCATCATTTGATTAATTGGGCGTTAGAGGCAACGAATTTACAAGAATTAAGAGATCGGACATTAATTACGTTATCCGGTGGACAGCAGCAGCGAGTTTGGATTGCTATGGCATTAGCTCAAGACACGGATATTTTAATTTTGGATGAACCCATTACTTTTTTAGATCCTGCTCATCAATTAGAAATATTGGAATTGTTGCAAGGAATCAATCGGCAGGGAAAAACAATCTTAATGACGATTCATGATTTGAATCATGCTTCACGTTTTTCTGATTATTTGCTAGGAATGAAAAATGGTGAATTAATTTTTCAAGGTACACCAAAGGAGATTTTTACTGCGGAAAAATTATTGAATCTTTTTGACATTCAAGCAACCTTTGCAACGATGCCAAATAGCGATAAACCGTTAGTTCTTGCTTATGATTTAGTAAAGGAGCACTAAAGATGGCAAAGCGAAAATTATTTTTTCCAATTGTTTTCCTGTTACTATTAATAGCCATGCTTTTTTCCCTGCGCTTTGGAGCGGTTACCAGCAAGTGGTCAGATGTCACTCAGGCTTTACTGCACTTTGATCCGAATAATCAGGGGGAACAATTGATTCGTTATCTGCGCTTACCGCGCATGTTAGGGGCTATTTCGGTTGGGGCGGCCTTTGCGATATCAGGGGCATTGATCCAAGGAATTACCTCCAATCCAATCGCTGACTCTGGGTTATTGGGAATCAATTCAGGAGCAGGTCTAGGTCTTGCCTTGGTTTTTGCCTTCAATACAAATCCTTCACCAACTATGGGTGTGCTGGGTTCATTTATTGGAGCCTCGGTCTCGCTGTTTTTGATTTATCTAGTTTCAACGAAAATCTCATTTGGATTATCTCCAGTCCGAATTATTTTATTGGGTGCTGCTTTGAGTTCTTTTTTTACGGCTATAAGCCAAAGTATCAGTTTGCTTTTTGATTTGAATCAAGATATGACCTTTTGGTTTGTAGGAGGAACGGCTAATCTTACGTGGGATCAATTGCAGGTGATCACTCCAGTAATTGTAGTGGGGGTTATTGGTGCATGTTTAATCAGCCCACAAATTACGTTACTGAGTTTAGGAGATGAAACAGCAATTTCGTTGGGGAAAAATCCCAGTCGGATTCGACAACTAAGCATGCTTTTTGTTTTACTGTTAGCAGGAAGTTCCGTGGCTTTAGTTGGAACAATCAGTTTTATTGGATTGATCGTTCCTCATGTCGTTCGTTTTTTTGTTGGACATGATTATCGTTTTGTCATTCCGGCATCTGGGTTATTTGGCGCCCTATTTTTTGTTGTAGCAGATATTGCTTCTCGTTTAATTGCACCCCCTTTAGAGACCCCCGCTGGAGTAATTGTTACGATTATTGGAGTGCCATTTTTACTTTTACAAATTAGGAAGGGAAGCTTATGAGGAAAAAAATTAGTTGGCTGATAGTGCTTCTCTTACTGATTACCGGGGTGATACTCAGTCTTACGGTAGGAACGATTCCATTAACAATATCCGAACTGTTGCAAGTTTTTCAACGAACTGCTACGACTGCACAACAATTAATTGTTTTTGATTTTAGATTTCCTCGAATGCTAGTGTCGATATTAGCAGGTATGGGGTTAGCGGTATCGGGTTATTTGTTTCAAACAATCACACACAATGATTTAGCCGACCCAGGAATTTTGGGAATTAATGCTGGTGCTGGTTTAACAGTTCTCATTTATTTAGGTTTTTTTGCATCAGGCGAAACCAGCTGGTTTTTACCGCTGATTGCTTGTGTCGGTAGTTTTACAGCGACAGGATTGGTTTATTATTTTGGGCGTCACTCAAAGCGTATCACTCCTAATCGATTGTTACTGGCAGGAGTCGCAGTAAATGCTGGTATTTCGGCCTTAACATTGATAGGTACGATGCGAGTATCTAAAGATAATTATCAATTCGTAACCGCATGGCTTGCGGGAACGATCTGGGGAACGACTTGGCAGCATGTTTTACTTTTGCTTCCTTGGATCATCTGTATAGTGCCTTTGCTATTATTAAAGGGACGTTCTTTGGAAGTTTTGGAGTTAGGAGATGAGATAGCCATTGTACTGGGAGTGAAATTGAAACGAACACAGTTGTTCTTTTTAATTTGTGCAGTTTGTTTAGCAGCTGTTAGTGTTTCGATTGCTGGCAGTATCAGTTTTATTGGATTAATCGCCTCTCATATTGCTCAACAGTCCGTTAAACGAAAAAATAATCAAACGTTGCTGATGACTGCTATGATCGGTGGTATTTTGTTACTATTTAGCGATATTTTGGCTAGGATTATTCTCCCGGATGGTGAAATGGCAGCGGGAATTATTGTGTCTTTGATTGGCGCTCCATATTTCATTTTAAAGCTTCTAAAAAAAAGTAATGAAAGATAAGGAGAGATTGGATGGTTTGGACTACGATATGGAGTCATGCACAACGAGGAATCGCTCAGCACAGTATAGCAGAAGGAGTGGTCCATCTAACGTTGAAGCAAATTGTCCCAGTTAAGAAAATTCGTTTGGTATTTGCAAATGAATATGGTCAGCAAACACAGCAGATTCAAAAGTTATCGGTAAAAACGGATAAATGTTGTCAGTTTATTTCTGACTTTTCACTTGCTCCAAATGAACTTTTCAAGACAAAACCTATCTTGATCGATTCTAATTCGAGAACATGGCGGCTCACTTTTCATATTACTTCAAGTGAAAGCGGCTTTGCCTACAATGATGCTGATATGTTGCCAAAACTTAGAAAAACAGATTTTTGTTCAGGATTACTAGCGATCGAAGCAGAGCTCGATGGGAAATGTATTATTGCCCTGGGAGATTCTTTAACTGAAGGCGCTACTTGGACGACACCATTGCAAAGAAAACTGCGGAAGCAAAATATTTATTTAGTTAATCAAGGGATAAATGGTAGTTGCTTATTGAAGCCAAGCAGTGATAACGCGAACACTGAGAAACAAAATCTTTTTTATGGTTTTGGTGGATTACGTCGATTGGAAGATTGTTTTCTTAGCCATAGCAATGTTAGCAAAGTTCTTTTATCTCTTGGCGTGAATGACTTAATCAACGGTGAACTTACACTGGAGACTTTCAAAACAGGAATCAGAGAAATGATTCATCTTTGCAACGTCAGTGGGGTAGAATACCAATTGTGTACATTAACACCGTGTTTGGGGTATCTTGGAATGAACCAAACAAAAGAGAACCTGCGTAAAGAAATAAATCAGTGGTTGCTCGATAATTATCGGCAAGTTTGGGATTTTTCTAAGATCGTGGAGGAAGCTTCTGGACATTTACATTCATTATTCGATAGCGGTGATCATTTGCACTTCAATGCAGTCGCTGGATTAGCTATCGCGCGTCAAATTTCTAGTGATTTTGTTAAAGGGGAGTAATCCTCTTTTTATTTTGGTTTGATTTTGTTAGTATTTCTAGATAAGAAGGTGAATGCATGGAAAAAGAAAAGCTTAGACAACGTGGGATTGCTCGTTTGCAAAAATTGGCGGATAGTGAAGAGCGAGTGGACCAAGTCGAACGCGTTCTTGACAAATTATTTCAAAGTAAAGTTTGGAAAGAAGCTGGCAGTATTGGTGTAACAATGTCGACCAAATTTGAGTTTCCAACTTCATCGGTGATCCAACGTGCTTTTGAGATGGGAAAAAAAGTCGCTGTCCCTAAGTCGTTGCCTAAAGGAGAGATGATTTTCCATTGGGTGGACACGAAAACGGTATTTTATACGACAAGATTTGGTGTAGCTGAGCCTGAAACTGAAGACATTGCGAGATCTAATGAGTTAGATTTATTGATTGTTCCAGGATTAGTGTTTAATCGTGCAGGGTATCGTGTTGGTTTTGGTGGTGGCTATTATGACCGCTATTTAGCAAATTATAATGGGAACACCTGCAGTCTGGTTTTTGTTGAACAATTAATAGAAGATTGGCAGGTAGAAGAGTTTGATCAACCGATTCAGCAACTATTTCTTCCAATGTAACTATGAAAAAAACGAGAAATGAGAGAGGTAGATATATGAGAAAAGATAAACCTTATGTAATGTATACTTTTTTTGCAATCAATACAATTGTATTCTTAATGCAATATTTACTCCCGGGACTATCGATCGAGAATCAATTAGGAATGTTTGCACCATCAATCATTTGGCAGCACCAATATTGGCGCTTCATCACGCCAATGTTTATCCATTTTGGGTTGATGCATTTTGCATTGAATGGTGTGGTCCTGTATTATATGGGACAACAATGTGAAGCTATTTTTGGTCATTGGCGTTTTGCAATAATTTATTTATTGAGTGGGGTCATGGGAAATTTTGCAAGTTTTGCATTCAATCAGCCTACGACATTATCCGGCGGGGCAAGTACAGCAATTTTTGGTTTGTTCGGTGCCTTTTTAGTAGTCGGCTTACATTATCGCGATAATGGAGCGATTCAAGCTTTGACACGCCAATTTGCTCTTTTCATTTTGATGAATCTTGCTTTTGGTCTGTTTGATTCAACGATTGATATCTGGGGACACTTAGGCGGTATAATCGGTGGAGCATTATCTGGTTGGGCGTTAGCTGTTCCATATTCACAGGATCGCTTTTCAACTCGTGGAAGGGCTACGTCTATTTTATTTTTTATTTTTGCGGTTGTCATTTTTGTGTTTTTTGGATTAAGAAAATTTAGTATGTATCAATAAATGGCGGACGAATGTAGTTCGCTTTTTTTGTATGGCTACTATAGCGAATATTTTATTACGAATTGAAGAGCAGCTTTTATACATGACTTATTGCTAAGACTATCTACAAGTTTAGTGGAATACTCGTGATTGATTTGCGACTATTAAGAGAATGCTATAAAATGTATGGTGGACTAGATGACTTATTAAAAAAATAAGCTAGGAAATAGAAATAAGGCTATAAAAAAAGCTCTTTTTTCTGTATAATACTAGGGATGTGTTTGGATGGAAAGTTTATACGATGTACAGCAGTTGCTAAAACAATTCGGCATTTATGTTTACGTAGGAAAAAGAATTTACGATATTGAATTGATGCAGATCGAATTGAAAAATTTATATGAGAGTCGTTTAGTGGATCGTGACACTTATTTGCAGGGTTGGAACATTTTAAAACGAGAACATCACATTGAAGAAAGTCGAGAAGGTGACTAGAGTGGATAAAAAATTATTAGGTATTGACTTAGGTGGAACAACAGTAAAATTTGCTATTTTGACTGAAGCTGGTGAGATTCAGCAAAAATGGAGTATCGAAACTAATATTTTAGATGATGGTTCACATATCGTGCCAGATATCATTGATTCTATTAATCATCATTTATCATTATATGGTATGACACCAGAACAATTTATCGGGATTGGCATGGGAACTCCTGGCAGTGTCGATATCGAGGCTGGAACAGTAATTGGCGCCTATAATTTGAACTGGACGACGTTGCAACAGGTCAAAAGTGCGATCGAAAAGGGAACGAACATCAAATTCAGCATTGATAACGATGCTAATGTCGCTGCTTTAGGTGAGCGCTGGAAGGGTGCTGGTGACAATGAACCAGATGTGGTATTTATGACACTAGGAACTGGCGTTGGTGGCGGCATCGTGATGAACGGTCAGCTGCTTCATGGAATTGCTGGCTGTGCTGGTGAAATCGGACATGTTACCGTTGATCCTAATGGTTTTGAATGTACATGCGGTAAGCGTGGCTGCTTAGAAACAGTTGCTAGTGCGACGGGTGTTGTACGCGTTGCTCGTCAATTGGCTGAGGAATATGCAGGCGGCTCACAATTAAAAGCGCGTTTGGATAACGGCGAAGATATCACAAGTAAAGATGTTTTTGAATTGGCCGAAAAAGAAAATGATGATCTTGCTTTAATGGTGGTTGATAAAGTAACTTTCTATTTAGGGTTGGCTTGTGGAAATCTTGGGAACACATTGAATCCTTCGACTATTGTCATTGGTGGCGGTGTTTCTGCTGCAGGTGAGTTTCTACGCAGTCGCATTGAGAACTATTTTAAAGAGTTCACATTCCCACAAGTACGAGAAAGTACCACAATTAAACTAGCAGAATTAGGAAATGAAGCTGGTGTTATCGGCGCGGCTTCGTTAGCAAAATAGAGAAAAAGGTAAGAGGGGAATCAAGGTATGTCAATTTGGTGGAAGATAAATATTGTATTAATTTCGGTGATCGTTCTATTTGGTCTGTATGAATTGTATGTTCGAATCATGATGAGACGCTCTGCTAAAATCATTTCACAAGAAGAATTTCAAGCTGGGATGCGGAAAGCTCAAGTCATAGATGTTCGCGAACGCGATGAGTTCAACTCAAAACACATTTTGGGAGCCCGTAGTTTTCCATTTAGTATGCTGAAAGAAACATTCAGTTCTTTACGAAAAGATCAACCGATTTATATCTATGATCAAAATAAGGCAGTCAGCGCTCGTGCGGCTAACCTGCTTCGTAAAAAGGGCTACAAAGATCTATATATCCTAAAAGGCGGCATGCAGGATTGGACTGGGAAAGTTAAACAGAAAAAGAATGATTAATAGAAAAACGGCTGGATAGATATCTGGTCGTTTTTTCGTGGGAATGATTTATTGACAGGTTTGTATATTCGGATTATGAACAATGACTAGTTATTTAGGAAGATTAGTAATTTGGAAGTCCTTCATTATGAAAATTGACTGAAAATAGAATTACCCTTATGATGAAAGCTGGAACTTTTTACGCTGTCTGCTAAAATCAAAACGCCATTGGGTCACATAAAAATATAAAACAGAAGAAACAAGCTTACAGTTAGACAGTTTAAACAAATTAATTTATCGCAATAAATTTAGAAGTAGTTAGGAGAAATATATGAGTATCAAATTAGTTGCCATTGATTTGGACGGCACATTATTAAACGATCATCATGAAATTAATCAGCCTGTAGTTGACGCTATCAAGACAGCGCGCGAAGCGGGTGTCTATGTAGTTTTATCCACTGGGCGGCCATTATCAGGAACAAGAGCGCAATTAGATGTTTTGGGACTAAACAATATAGATGATTATATTATTACTTATAACGGTGCTTTAGTTCTGAATACAAATACTTGGGATATCGTAGCTGAACATGGCTTGACTCGAGAAAATTATTTGGAGATTGATCATTTAGCACGCTTGCTGAACGTTCACTTACATTTAGCAGATAAGAAGGAGATGTACACATCTAATCGTGACATTAGCCCTTACACGATTTTAGAATCTTATTTGGTAAATATGCCTTTACATTATCGAACACCGGAAGAAATTGCTGCAGAAAATGTATTGCCGATTAAAATGATGATGATTGACGATCCCGAAGTTTTAAACGTAGCTTTCAAAAAAATCCCAGCTGATTACTTCGAAAGATATACACTTGTTCGCAGTACGCCATATTTTCTTGAAGTATTAAATCCTAATGCTAGCAAGGGGATAGCGCTGAAAGAGTTGAGTGAACATTTGGGAATCAAACAATCTGAAGTGATGGCCATTGGTGATGCAGAAAATGATCTTTCAATGATTGAATTTGCTGGAACTGGAATAGCGATGGGTAATGCTAGTGAGGCAATCAAAGCAGCTGCAGATTATACTGTTGCAACCAATCTAGAAGACGGTGTAAAAGAAGCTTTTGATCGCTGGGTGTTAAAATAGTTCTACGAGCTTTTGATGAAATATTCGTCAGAAGCTTTTTTTTATTGCTTATTCCTCAAATTTTCTCTACTCTTAAAGAAATGAATGAAAAAATGGGGAATATGTATGAAAAAAATTGCAGTTATTGGAGCAGGCCCATATGGATTGATTGCTTTGGATCGCTTAATCAAACAAGCTCCTCAAAATGAAAGGATTGAACTTTTACTTTTTGATCCAGATGGACCGGGTGGTAATATTTGGCGTAAGAATCAAAGCGACCAGGTCATCATGAATACTGTTATGCAACATGTGACTCTATTTTCTGAAGATGAAGGACCAAATTTAGCAGAATGGAATCAAACAGAAGCATTAAAGTATTTAACTGATTTTGATCTAAAAAAAACGTTTCTCTCAGAGACAAAATTAGGTGAAAACGATTATTGTCAGCGCCGCTATTACGGTGTCTATCAATGCTGGTTTTTCGATGAATTAAAAAAAGGATTGCCAGAAAACATCACTGTCAGATTAATTAAAGAAAAAGTAGTAGATCTGACTATGGAAGAAAATAAGATAGTGCTTGAGGCTTCCCACATCTATCAAGTGAGCGATGTGATTTTAGCAACAGGACATTCACAAAACTACATGAGTGATGAAGAAGCAAAGAATCAAAACTATGCAAAAGAGAATAATCTTTTCTATCAAGGACCAGGAAATCCTTCTGATACTCGGTTAGATCATTTAGTAGAAGGCGATGTGGTTCTTCGTGGATTGGGATTGAGCTTTTTTGATTATATTGCGTTGTTCGTTTCTAAATGGGGTGGACACTTCATCGAAAAAAAAGATTGCTTGGAGTATAAAGCTTCTGGCAGGGAGCAGCATTTGATAGTTGGCTCAGGCAGAGGATTGCCTTATCATGCTCGACCTAATAATCAGAAGAAAGCCGGAGAGGACGCGCAGCCACAGATTTTGACTCAGTCCTTTATGGAGCGATTTTCTGGCAGTGCACAAGATTTGTTTGATTTATTAAAAAAGGAAGCTGAGCTAGTTTTCTATCAAAAGAAATTGGCTGAGTCCGAAGTAGCTTTAGATAATTTTTTAGAAGAATATCGTGATGGCGATCGAGAAACAGTTTTGCAAAAATACCAAATTTCTGCTGAAGACCGTTTAGATTGGGAGACGCTTTTTGATCCCGCAAAAAATGTTTTACCAAGAGAGTTTCCTGAATTTATTCAAAACTATTTAAAAAAAGATATTAACGAGGCAGAATTAGGAAATCTGACTGGTGCTTTGGCTGCAGCAATCGATACCTATAAAGAAATTCAGGAACCCTTTAACTATATGTTGGATCACAATAAATTTTCGCCAAAGGAATACTTTGAAGATTTTTTTGGTAGCTTCAATCGCAACTATAGTTTTCTGACGATTGGCGCACCAGTGATTCGACAAAAGCAGTTGTTAGCCTTGGTCAAGGCTGGATTTATTGAGTTTCTTGCACCTGAAATGACTATCGAAAGAAAAGATGGTACCTTCTTAGCTTTTAGCAAAAAGGCACCCGAACAGTCATATAGCTGTAAAAACTTAATTGAAGCTCGTTTGTCGGCAACTAGTTTCGAACGTACAACGAATTCCTTGTTGATTCAGATGCGTAAAAAAGGTTATATAACTCCACATCAAGTAGAAATTGAAGGGGAAGAATATCCTACTGGAGCATTGCAAGTCAGTCGTAAAACACATCAGGTGATTGACCAAGAGGGAAATATTTTATCGAACATATTCTGCTATGGGATTCCACTTGAGGGCTTGGATTGGTTAAATGCTGCTTCACCACGTCCGAAAAGTGAGGATAGGGTATTTTATTTAGCAAATCAAATTGTCAATGCACTTTATCAATAAAAAAAGAAAGCCGCGGCTTTCTTTTTTTATCGTGCAATACGTTTTCTACGAGCTTTTTTACGATTTTCATCGATTTTTGATTCTTTTTCTTCAATTGGGTCGATGACTTTCTTTTTCACGCCCATTACTACACCAGCAACTACTGCTGCAGCAGCTAAAGTACCAGTAACGAATCCTGAAGCAAATTTACGCATCGTTTCATCACTCCTTCTCTTTATATCTTCATTATGAAGCAAAAACGAAAAAATAGAAAGTTTAACGAATGGAAAATTCACTTGCTTTTATTTAGTAAACAAACTATAATTTGTTTACTAAATAAAATGGAAAAGACGGGAGTCGATTAAATGGCAATTTTAGTTCTAGGCGGAGCAGGATATATTGGATCACATACGGTTGATAAATTAATTTCACAAGATTACGATGTCGTCGTAATCGATAATTTGTTGACAGGTCATCGTGAAGCCGTACATCCAGAAGCGAAATTTTATGAAGGAGATTGTCGTGATAAAGTGTTTATGCGGGATGTCTTCAAGAAAGAATCGATCGAGGGAGTTGTGCATTTTGCGGCCAGCTCATTAGTTGGTGAATCGGTTGAAAAACCGTTAAAGTATTTCAACAATAATGTTGTTGGAATGGAAAGCCTATTAGAAGTCATGGAAGAGTTTGACGTGAAGAACATTGTCTTTTCTTCAACTGCTGCCACATATGGTGAGCCTGGAGTTTCACCAATCACGGAAGAGGTTCAAACAAATCCAACCAATCCATATGGTGAAAGTAAATTAATGATGGAAAAAATGATGAAGTGGTGCGATAACGCGTATGGTATGCGCTATGTTGCGTTGCGATATTTTAATGTTGCGGGCGCAAAAGCAGATGCTAGTATTGGAGAGGATCATGATCCAGAAACTCATCTAGTACCTATTATTTTACAAGTAGCGTTGGGGCAAAGAGATCATTTAACGATTTTCGGTGATGACTATGATACACCAGATGGCACATGCATTCGTGATTACGTTCAAGTAGAGGATTTAGCTGCTGCGCATATCCTTGCTCTAGAGTATTTAAAAGCTGGAAATCCAAGTAATTTCTTCAATCTTGGTTCAAACAATGGGTACTCAGTCAAAGAAATGCTGGATGCGGCACGTGAAGTTACTGGAAAAGAAATCGCTGCAAAAATTGGTCCGCGCCGCGCTGGTGACCCAAGCCGTTTGGTAGCCTCCAGTGATAAAGTGAAAGCGACGTTAGGCTGGGAACCAGAGTATACGGATATTAAGACAATTATCAAAACAGCGTGGAACTGGCACGTAAGCCATCCGCATGGATATGAGGATTAGGAGGAAGTAGCGTGTCAATCAGTCAAACGGTAAAAGATTTTATTACTTTAGCTATTCAATCAGGCGGTTGGATGGAGATGGATCGCTTATATTTAGAAAATCGAGTTATCGCGATGATTGGGGAGAACTCCTTATCAAAAGCCGAAAATCGCATGGTATCAGAAAGTGCAGTTGATTTAGTCGACCAACTTTTAACTCAAGCAGAAAAGAATCAAGTAATCACGGGATTACAGGCTGAAAAAGATATATTGGAAGCTCAATTGATGGATTTGATGACTCCACCACCCTCTGTTGTAAATGCTTATTTCGCTCAATACTATTCAAAGGATCCTGTCCAAGCGACAGATTATTTCTTCAAGTTAAGTAAAAATAATGATTATATTAAAACCCGTGAGATTGCTCGTAACATTATTTTCCCCGCTGAAACAGAATATGGCGAATTGGAAATTACGATTAATCTTTCAAAACCTGAAAAAGATCCAAAACAAATTGCTGCGGAAAGACAAATGAAAAAAGTTGATTATCCGGAATGTATGCTGTGTATGGAAAACGAAGGATACAAAGGACGAATGAATTATCCAGCACGGACCAATCATCGGATTATTCGAATGAATCTTGAGGGTGAAAGCTGGGGCTTCCAATATTCACCGTACGCTTATTACAATGAGCACTGTATTATTTTATCGGAAGAACATCGCCCAATGAAGATTACAAAGGCAACGTTTCGACGTTTGTTAAAAATCATAGAAGTGTTGCCGCATTATTTCGTTGGCTCAAATGCTGATTTGCCAATTGTTGGTGGTTCTATTCTTTCTCATGATCATTATCAAGGCGGACGACATACTTTTCCGATGGCTTTGGCCGAGATTGAACGAAATTTTGAACTGAAAGATTATCCAAATGTAAAAGCCGGTATCGTTAAGTGGCCGATGTCTGTGATTCGTTTACAAGGAAAAAATCAAGAAGATTTGATTGAAGCATCGCAATTAATTTTTGAAAAATGGCAAAATTATTCGGACGAGGCATTGCAAATCGTAGCCAAAACTGCAGATGGCACACCTCATCATACAATTACGCCAATTGCTCGCCGAAAAGACGATTTATTTGAAATGGACTTAGTTTTACGAGATAACAATGTCTCTGAAGAGTTTCCTGACGGTATTTTTCACCCTCATCCAGATGTTCAACATATTAAGAAAGAAAATATCGGGCTGATCGAAGTGATGGGACTGGCTGTTTTACCTCCACGATTGGAACCAGAATTAAAAGAAGTTGAAAAATACTTATTAGCTGAAAAAAATGATATTGCTGATTATCACCTAGAATGGGCAGAACAATTAAAAGCCAATGTTCATATTACACAAGAAAATGTAACTCACGTTGTCCAAAAAGCAGTAGGAGCAGTTTTTGCTCGCGTTTTGGAAGATGCAGGAGTTTTTAAACGGGATGTCGAAGGGCAAGAAGGATTTACACGCTTTATTAAAACTTTGTAGAAAGGGGCAGCGATGGCAACTATTCGAGATATTGCAAAATTAGCAGGTGTTTCACCTGCCACAGTTTCTCGTGTGCTGAATTACGATCAAGAATTATCCGTCGCCCAAGAAACAAAGCAGCGTATTTTTGAAGTGGCGGAGGAATTGAATTACACGAAACATAAGCGCGCTAACAAAGCCGTGAAGTCTGTGATCCGTCTTGTGCAATGGTACAACGAAGCGGAGGAATTAGCGGATTTATATTATTTATCAATTCGATTAGGGATTGAGAAAAAAGCTGAAGAGTTAAACATCCAAATTCGTCGAGAAGCCCTAAATGATTTGTCAGATATTCAAGTCAGCGGGACGATCGCATTAGGTAAATTCGATTCTGAGCAGATTCGGCAGTTAACAAGAATCGATGATAACTTATTATTTGTTGATTTTGACGGGATGAATATGGGCTTAAACTCAATAGTCGTGGATTTTGATCAAAGTCTGAATTTGGTGATTGACTACTTTATTCAACAGGGGCATCAAAAAATTGGGATACTTTCTGGCAAAGAGACAACCAAGCATAACTTGCAGCCAATCGAAGATCCACGATTGCATGCATTTAAAACGAAGCTAGAACAAATCAATCTCTATCAACCGGAGTTCACCTTGACTGCTGCTTTTTCAATGGAAGCCGGAAAAATAGCGATGACAAAGTTTCTATTGGAAACAAAAGAGTACCCAGATGCGTTGTTCGCTTCTAGTGACGCATTGGCCGTTGGAGCAATGCAAGCGATTCAAGAAGCAGGATTGAAAATTCCTGAAGACATTTCTGTGATTGGTTTCAATGACGTCAGTGTGGCGAAATATGTATCTCCATCTTTATCAACTGTTAAAGTTGAAACTGAATGGATGGGTGAACTAGCTGTCTCAACAATCTTGGAGTTAGCAAAAGAATTTTCTCCGGTACCACGAAAAATTACGTTGGGAACTAAACTGATTCAACGAGATTCTACAAAATAATTTCCAATAATTGTAAAATTTTCATGGAAAAAAATTCAAATGGAAACCGAATGGTCATTTCCCTATCCAATATGATAGTGGATGATTGTTCGGCTTCTTTTCTGTCAGTTTAAGGAAAGCAGAAATCTTTGAACAGTTAGTAGGAAAGCAAATATAGTTTGTGTTAAAATATTGCTATCTTAAATGCGAGGAAATGAACTCTTATGAAATTATTAGCGATGGATACATCCAACCAAACATTAGCTGTGGCAGTTTTAGAGAATGAGAAGCTGTTAGCTCACTTTCAATTAAATCGGAAAATGAATCACAGTTTAACCTTAATGCCAACGATCGAATCGGTGATGCAGGCAAGCGGATTAGAGCCTGCTGATTTGGATCGGATTGTCGTAGCCAAGGGTCCAGGATCATATACAGGTATCCGAATCGCAGTAACGACCGCAAAAACTTTAGCAGAAACACTGAAAATAGAGTTGACCACAGTTTCTAGTTTGGCGGTGATCGCCGGAAATGTACATACAGATAAATTGATTATTCCAATGATGGATGCTCGTCGTAACAATGTTTACGCGAGTGCATATCGCTGGAAAGATCATAAACTAGTTAATATTTTAGCTGATCAGCATATCGCGTTAATCGATTTGTTGAAGCAGATTAAAGAACCAGCATATTTTGTTGGTGAGGCCTATAAATTTAATGAGCAAATTATATCTGCGATACCAACTGCGGAAGTTTCAGAAGCAGATGAGTTGAACTTGCCTAACGGTATTGTTTTAGGAAATCTAGGTTTTCTTGCGCAACCTATTGAAAATGTTCATGGATTGTTACCAGAATATTTGAAGCGAGTGGAGGCAGAAGAAAAATGGTTGGAGAATCATCAGCCAGAGGACGAAAACTATGTTGAAAAAATTTAGCGGGTTAGTAAGAACGATCCTTTATGGGAAACAATACCCTTTCAATGCTAAAAGCGTGATTTTAGGTGATGAAGAATTTTTATTGAGAGAAATCATTGACCAAGATATCAAAGAATTGATTGCTCTAGAGCGTGATGTTTATTTTGGTGAAACCCCTTGGACTAAAAGTGCATTTCTTTCAGAAATTCATTCGCCAATCCCTCATTTATATATCTGCATGGTAACGAGACAATCAACTATTGCCGGGTTTGTTGGTAGTCGTTTGATTGGTAACGATACCCACATTACCAATATAGCAGTAGCAACTGCGTTTCAAAATCGTGGGATTGGTAAGCTATTGATTGACGAAGTCGAAAATTTCGCTATAATGAACGATTGTGAAACACTCTCTTTAGAAGTACGTCTCAGTAATACCGATGCCCAACGTTTGTATCGGCGATTAGGATTTTCTGCACGGAATATTAGAAAAAATTATTATACTGAGAATAACGAGGATGCTTTGGATATGATCAAACGTTTGGAAGTGGAATAGTTGGAAGAGTTAGCAAGAAGGTTTTGGGAGATCAGCCAAGCTGCGTATGCTTTTGATTCTCCGTGGACAATTAGTCAATTTATCAGCGATATGGGGCAACCTCATAGCCATTATTTCTCAGAAGAAGCAGAGATTATCGCTTTTCTGGGATTTCATCAAGTATGTGATGAAATCGAAATTACGAATATCGCTTCTGAAATAAAAGGTCAAGGACATGGCAAAAAACTAATGAAACGCTTGATTCGTTACGCAGAGTCACAGAAAATAGCGAGTATTTTTCTAGAAGTACGTGCTTCGAATCAAGAGGCGCGTTTTTTTTATGAGAAGTTCGGCTTTCAAGAAATTGGAATTCGAAAAAAATATTATCAGCACCCTCAAGAAGATGCGGTACTGATGTCTTTGAAAGTAGGAAATGCAGATGAATGAAAAAGAACTTATTTTGGCAATCGAAAGCAGCTGTGATGAAACGAGTGTGGCGGTAATCGAAAATGGCGAAAAAATTCTATCCAATATTGTTGCTTCGCAAATTAAAAGTCACAAACGTTTTGGCGGGGTAGTTCCAGAAGTGGCTAGCCGCCATCACGTGGAACAAATTACTATTTGTATGGAAGAAGCATTGATTGAAGCAAGTGTAACAGCAAAAGATCTCAGTGCTGTAGCAGTTACCTATGGACCAGGGCTTGTGGGAGCTCTATTGATTGGCTTGAGTGCAGCCAAAGCTTTTGCATGGGCGAATGGACTTCCATTATTACCAATCAACCATATGGCAGGACATATTTATGCAGCGCGTCTAGTTGAACCATTAGAGTTTCCCTTGATGGCTTTATTAGTTAGTGGTGGACATACTGAATTGGTTTATATGGAAAAAGATGGTTCCTTTGAGATTATCGGTGAAACTCGTGATGATGCAGCTGGTGAAGCCTATGATAAAGTTGGGCGTGTATTGGGATTGAGCTATCCCAGTGGTAAAGAAATCGATGAATTGGCACACCAAGGAGAAGATACGTATGATTTTCCTCGTGCCATGATCAAAGAAGATAATTTTGATTTTAGTTTTAGTGGTTTGAAGAGTGCTTTTATAAACTTGACTCATAACGCTGAACAACGCGGAGAAAAATTAGATAAGAAAAATTTAGCAGCAAGCTTTCAAGCAAGTGTCATTGAGGTTTTAGTGACAAAGACAATTAAAGCGTGCAAAACGTATCCAGTTAAACAATTAATCGTTGCTGGTGGTGTTGCGGCTAATAAAGGTCTACGGGAGAAGATATCTCTTGCGATTAATGAAGAGCTACCTAATATGAAACTAATCGTGCCGCCACTACGCTTATGCGGTGATAATGCAGCAATGATTGGAGCCGCGGCTCATATTGAGTTGCAAAAACATCATTTTGCAGAAATGAACTTAAATGCTAATCCAAGTTTAGCATTCCAACACATCTAGCGCCTTGCTATAATGAGGCCAAGGAGGCGATTAGATGAAAAAATCTTGGCAAGAGTAATTTTCAATTGATATTCAGCCAACCGTGGAACAGATGAAGGAGTATGTAACTGATACTTATTTTGAAAAATTAATGGATTATTTGACAGTAGAATATCAGCCTAAATTTTCCATCGAATATTCGAAGGAGAAAGTCCGATTCGGCGGGTGGCATGTAAAAGCGAAAAAGTACGGCGGTAATATAGGCACGATTTATTTTCTAGATGACAACGCTAAAATGATGGTTGTTGTATCTGATCTCTATCAGGAAGAATTAGCAGAGAACATTGCTTCAATGTCACAATCAGTTCAGCAAACGTTTAAAGAGGACAAACCAGTTATGGGCGGTCACTGGTTTGTTGTTGAGCTTACTTCCGAGCAAGCATTTACTGATCTTAAATATCTAATTACATTGCGTATTCGAAAATTGCAAAAAAAGTAAGCAGCTGGTTTTCAGCTGCTTTTTTCTGTGGGTAAATGAGTTTAAAAACATGTTGATCTTATAGTGGTTTATGATATGGCTTTGTGCTACCAGAGTATTCTGGTACGTTCCGTAGTTCTCTTTACTGATTATGAAGAATACTCTTTTTTAATTTCACTGGATGAAAAAAAGTAGCACTTTTTTATGATAAATATTTTATCTTGATTGTGAAACAATGTGTAAAGATTTATACTGTTTTTGCAAGTGAACAGCAAAGGGATGGGAGATGAAAATGATGAATTTACGACGGACTTGACTTTGATCAAAAATAGAACTTAGAGTTTCTAAGGAAGTAGATTCATATTTTATGAATACCATTCGTTATTAATGTGAAGTTTGTCACTTGTTCAAAATGAAATCGCTTAAACAACGGATTGTTTACATCCTAAGAAGCTCAAATTGAAAGATCGGTGATCTTTGTTAAATAATTTGAAATGGAGTGATTGGGTGTTATTAGCAATATCGTTTCTTATTGTGTTAGGTTCATTGTATGGATTGATTTATCTAAAGAAATTAAAATGGTCATTTTCTAAACGTGTCGTCATTGCTTTGGCTATTGGGATTATTTTGGGGTTGATTTTCAATCAAATCTTATCAAAGACGGATGGTGTGGTACTTGCTGATTGGATCGGAATTATTGGCAGTGTGTATGTAAAGCTTCTTCAAATGATTGCGGTACCTTTGATTTTTGTTTGTGTTTTGTTGGCGTTTACTAAAATTAAAATCAAAACCAATGTATTAAAGGTCGGTATGTCAATTATTGGGACTTTGATTGTTACGGCTGGAATTGCTGGTATAGTAGGGATTGTGACTGGATATTTTTCAAATATTGATGGAACATCTTTTAATATTTCACAAACCGCACTGCACTCGGCAAACGAGATTCAAAAGAGTTATGTTTCTGGTGGCGAGCAAACACTAACTATGCCGCAAAAAATCATTGCGATCTTTCCGTCAAACCCGTTTTTTGATTTGACTGGACAACGAGCAAGTGCAACCTTAGGTGTTGTAATTTTTGCGTTCTTCTTAGGAATTGCCTACTTAAAAATCAAGGATAAAAAGGTTAAGGAAGCCCAATTGTTTAAAGATTTTCTCGACAGCGCTTATGAGATTATCATGTCTGTTGTTCGTCTATTTATATCTTATGCACCTTATGCTGTATTAACAATCATGATCGCAACAATTGTAAATAATGATGTTTCAGCAGTGTTGAAGTTGGCAAAATTCTTTGCTGTTTCCTATATTGGGATGTTGGTGATGTTCTTGATTCAGCTTTTGATTTTAACGATTTGCGGATTGCCTCCAATACGCTATTTAGCAAAAGCTTTTCCTGTTCTTTCCTTTGCTTTTATTACAGCTTCTAGTGCAGGATCAATGCCTATGAATATTGAAATGCAGGATGAACTAAATATTCCTCGTGGCGTGTCAAGTCTAGCTGCTTCATTTGCAACATCGATGGGAATGAATGGTTGTGCCGGTGTATATCCTGGAATCATTATTGCAATTGTTGCCATGACTCAAGGGATCAATCCGCTATCACCGCAATTCCTACTGTACGCTGGTTTCATTATCGCAATGACTTCTTTTGGGATAGCAGGAACAGGTGGTGGAGGTACAGTTGCCACGATTATTTCTTTATCTGCGTTAGGCTTACCTGTTGGACTAGTGGGTGTTTTTATTGCAGTGGAACCACTGATTGATATGGGACGTACAGCCATTAATTTGAATGGTGGAGTCGTTGCAAGTGCTGTCACCTGTAAACTGAATCGGATCAAATTAACTCAAGCAAAATAAATAAATGGCTTCCTTGAAAATTTTCAAGGAGGCTTTTTTATATAAATATTTCAGAATAGAGGTTGATACTTTCATTTTATTCAGTTATTATGAATAAAAATGAAATATTATTGGAAGTAACGAATGAATATTCAAAAATGGAGGCGTTATAATGACGAGTATCTTTCAAGGGAAAAGTTTTTTAAAAGAAATGGATTTTACTAAAGAGGAGTTGCTTTATTTAATCGATTTTGCAGCGCACCTAAAAGAATTAAAGAAACAAAATATTCCGCATAAATATTTAGCTGGAAAAAATATTGCTTTACTTTTTGAGAAGACCTCTACGCGTACGCGGGCGGCTTTCACAACGGCAGCGATTGATTTAGGTGCACATCCTGAATATTTAGGAAAGAATGATATTCAATTGGGCAAAAAAGAGTCCGTAGAGGATACAGCAAAAGTTTTAGGCAGTATGTTTGACGGTATTGAATATCGAGGATTCTCACAAACAGCAGTTGAAGCTTTGGCAGAACATTCTGGCGTACCTGTTTGGAATGGCCTAACTGATGCGTGGCACCCGACTCAAATGTTGGCAGATTTTTTAACGATCAAAGAACATTTCGGAAAGTTAGAGGGGCTAACTTTAGCCTATGTCGGTGATGGACGGAACAATGTGGCAAATTCACTTCTGATTACCAGTGCCATTTTGGGTGTAAGTATTTCAATCGTAACTCCGGAAAAATTATTCCCAGAACAAGATTTGATTACGATCGCTGAAAAATACGCTGAAGAATCTGGGGCGGAAATTTTGGTGACAGCGGACATTAACCAGGGAGTAGCGCAGGCCGATATTATTTATACCGACGTCTGGGTATCAATGGGAGAAGAAGCTAATTTCAAAGAGCGAATTGATTTACTGTTACCTTATCAGGTCAATCAGACACTAATGGAAAAAACACAGAAAGCGGAAACGATTTTCTTACACTGCTTACCAGCATTTCATGATCTTGAAACAAAAGTTGCCGAAGAAATCAAAGAAAAATATAATTTAACTGAAATGGAAGTTACAGATGAAGTTTTTCGTGCCGAAAATGCCTTACAATTCCAACAAGCAGAAAATCGTATGCATACAATTAAAGCGGTGATGGCAGCAACATTAGGAAATTTGTTCATTCCGAAAGCATAAAATATTTTTCTTGACTAGTCAGATGAAGTTTTTTCTGTTAATATAAGTGCCAGATAATTATTTCATCGATGAAAAAGAGAAGTCTATGGCAGTTTTGCAGCGAGTTCGGGTAGGTGAAAGCCGGATAAACAAAAATAGAGGGCGCACTTTTGAGATGAATCGGCAGCTACCGTTATAGCCTAAGCTGGTCATTTATGACAATAAGAGTGGTACCGCGGGAATTCTCGTCTCTGATGTATTTATACATCAGAGGCTTTTTTTGTTTTATTTTGACTCTTCAGTTTCTCGGCAAAGCATCGAGGACTGATCACTTTTTTGTCTTTAGAAAAGTATTTATAAGGAGGAATTTGGATGAATAATAAAGATATTGTTGCACAAGCTGTTTTTGAAGCAGTCAAGGAAAATCTGACTTTGCCAGAAGTTGAACGTTTACTAGAAAATCCTAAATCAGTTGATCATGGGGATGTGGCTTTTCCTACTTTTGCTTTGGCAAAAGTTTTTCGTAAAGCGCCACAACAAATTGCCGCAGAATTAGCTGAACAAATCAATCCAGAAGCGTTTGAAAAAATTGAAGTGATTGGGCCGTATTTAAACTTTTTTATGAAAAAAGAAGTTATTTCAAGTATGGTCTTAAAACAAATTTCGAAGGAAGAAAATCACTTTGGTGACAGTAATATTGGAAATGAAGGCAATGTAACGATTGATATGTCGTCACCGAATATTGCAAAACCTATTTCGATGGGGCATTTACGCTCGACCGTTATTGGGAATTCTATCAGCTTGATTCTAAGCAAAATTGGTTATAATCCAATCAAAATCAATCACCTAGGAGACTGGGGAACCCAATTCGGGAAACTGATTGTTGCTTATAAAAAATGGGGATCAGAAGAGAAGGTTAAAGCTGAACCAATCAATGAATTACTACGTCTATATGTAGAATTTCATGAAAAAGCCGAAGATGAACCGGAGTTGAACGATGAAGCGCGAGCTTGGTTCAAAAAACTGGAAGAAAATGATCAAGAGGCTTTGGACTTATGGAAGTGGTTCCGTAGTGAATCATTAAAAGAGTTCAATAAAATTTACGGTATGCTGGAAGTAGAATTTGATTCCTATAATGGCGAAGCTTTTTATAATGATAAGATGGATGAAGTTGTCACAATGTTGGAAGAAAAGCATTTATTACAAACCAACGAGGGAGCCGAAATCGTCGATCTTGAAAAATACGATTTGAATCCTGCACTGATTAAAAAATCTGATGGAGCAACCTTATACATTACACGTGATCTAGCAGCGGCACTTTATCGCAAGCGTGAATATAATTTTGTTAAGTCACTATATGTTGTTGGAAATGAACAAAGTGGACACTTTAAGCAATTGAAGGCTGTTTTGAAGGAAATGGATTTTGATTGGTCGGATGAGATGATTCATATTCCATTTGGTTTGATTACAAAAGATGGGAAGAAATTGTCTACTCGTAAGGGAAAAATCGTTTTATTAGAAGAAGTTCTAAATGAAGCAAAAGATTCCGCATTTGCACAAATCCAAGAAAAAAATCCTGACCTGCCAAACAAAGAGGAAGTGGCTCATCAGGTGGGCGTTGGTGCAGTAGTCTTTCATGATTTGAAGAATGATCGTTTGAATAACTTCGATTTTAGTTTAGAAGAAGTAGTGCGCTTTGAAGGAGAAACAGGCCCATACGTTCAATATACTCATGCACGTGCTATGACTGTTTTGGAAAAAGGAAATTTTGCTGTTGATCCAGAGGCAGTTTATGCTTTAAACGATCCTGATAGTTGGGAAATCATCAAGTTGTTGCAAAGTTATCCAGAAGTAGTGATGCAAGCGGCTAACCAATACGAACCATCAGTGATTGCAAAGCATTCGATCAAACTAGCTCAAGCGTTCAATAAATACTATGCTCACACGAAAATCTTAGTTGAAGATGAACAAAAAGAGGCTCGCTTGGCATTGGTTCATGCTGTAACAATAATCTTGAAAGAGGATCTACGTTTGCTAGGAGTTCACGCACCTAACAAAATGTAATACTTAAAATAATTGGCAAAAGAAGTTGTGAGGATAGCCTTGCAACTTCTTTTTTGAATTTCAACCTTTTTTGCTGAAATAACACGACTTGTGATATACTTTGACAAAACAAAAAGGTGTCAAGACACTCAGAAAGGCGCGTCAAATGAAAAAAATTATTTTAGGGTTAGGTTGTCTCGGAATAGTAGGATTATTGGCAGCTTGCGGTCAAGGTCAAGCTGAAAAGGAGTCGGAAAAGGAAAATCCTGATCAGAAGATAGCATTGATTTTAGGTTTTGGTGGTGTGGATGATCGTTCTTTTAATCAGGCTGGCTGGGAAGGACTTGAAAAATGGGGAAAAGAAAATAATCTAAAAGAAAAGAAGGATTTCACTTATCTTGAAACAAACGATCCACAGGAAAACAGTACGAACATTAGTCAGGCAGTTGAAAATGGATTTACTACAATTATCAGTTTGAGTTATTTACAAGCGGATGCGCTTAAGGAAGCTGCCGAACAAAATCCAAAGCTAAATTTTGCATTGATTGATGGTGAGATTTCTAGTGAAAAGAACGTTGTTTCGGCCACTTTTAAGGACCAGGAGAGTGCCTATTTAGCTGGATTAGCAGCTGCTTATAGCACTAAGAAGAATCATGTTGGCTTTATTGGGGGAATGGAAGGGCCAGTAATACAACGGTTTCAGAGTGGCTTTGAGGCTGGGGTCAAAGCCGGATCAAAGGATCTAGGAAAAGAAATTTCAATTAACGTACAATATGCAGCCTCTTATGACGCTCCAGATAGAGGGAAAGCCATCGCTGCTTCTATGTATAAAGAAGGTGCAGATATTATATATCAAGCTGCAGGAAGCACCGGAGCTGGCGTTTTTCAAGAAGCGAAAGCTCGAAATGAAAACGACAAAACTCAGAAAGTTTGGGTCATTGGGGTAGATAGAGATCAAACAGATGAGGGCGATTACCATATGGCTGAAGATAAAATTGGAAATTTCACTTTAACTTCAACTAAAAAAAATGTTGGAGCTGCAGTTAGAGAAATTGCAGCAGCCTCATATGACAAAGATTTTCCTGGCGGTGAGCATTTAGAGTTTGGCTTAAAAGAAGGCGGAGTAAATCTAACCAAAGGGCAGTTGTCTGAAGAAGTCTATCAGGCTGTAACAACGGCAAAAAAACAAATTATAGAAGGAAAAATAAAAGTACCTGAAAATTAGTAAAACGCGCTCCTAAATTAAGGAGCGCGTCAGACTGTAGACAAAGTCCATTTTATGGATGCTGTCTACAGTCTTTTCTTTTATAATAGATTTATGAAATCGGATACAGGGAGTGATAGTTATGATGTCTAAAAACAATACGAACGGT
>NZ_JAHLOS010000050.1 GCF_018917525.1 Enterococcus raffinosus
AATCGCTTATTTAGACGTGCCATCGAGCGAATAAAAGACAAATCCGTAGCACTGGAGAAGAACAATTCTTCCACCAGTACTACGGATTATTTGTCAATATGCTTAAGTTAATGACATTGGTGTCCTGATGATCGCTTTTCAAATCAACAATTTGTCAAAAATCTATGGAACCGGGGATGCTAAGGTGGTTGCACTGGATAACATTCATTTAACGATTCCTAAAAATCAATTTATTGTTATCTTGGGAGAAAGCGGATCTGGTAAGTCAACGCTGCTAAATATGATTGGCTGCATGGATAAGCCTAGTTCAGGGAAAATTCTCTTCGAAGAACAGGATCTCACAAAGCTTTCCAAAGCGCAGATGACTGAATTTCGCAAAAATAAAATCGGCTTTGTTTTTCAAAGCTATAATTTACTGCCCGACTTAAGCGCCTTAGAGAATGTAGAGTTTTCAACTGAATTGGTCAGTAAATCAAGAGAAGACGCTGAGAACGCTTTGATCGCAGTTGGATTGAAAGAGAGAATCAGTCACTTTCCAGGCGAACTGTCTGGTGGTGAACAGCAGCGTGTCTCGATTGCTCGGGCGATCGCGAAAAGACCAGAGATTCTATTATGTGATGAACCGACCGGAGCATTAGACTTTGAGACAGGTATCAAAATCTTAGAGGTGTTAAAAGATATTCAGACGGCCACAGAGAACACCGTCATCTTTATTACCCACAACAAAGAAATCGCAAAAATTGCTGATATTGTCATTCAACTACGCAGTGGAAAAATTATGTCTGTCGAAGAAAATCTTTCGCCTTTAGCACCAAAGGAGGTGGAATGGTAATGAGCTTACGAACTGTCTTCTCTTTACGCAAAATGAAAAATAATATTGCCCAAATGATTGGTATGGGCATCTTGATTGCCATTGCAGCGCTGTTCTTTACTACCCTATTCACCTTCAAGACTATTTATGAAAAAGAAATGACCACGCTTTTTCACCAGAAAAAGTACGCAGATGTTACGTTGACAGGTTCTTTTACGGATATCGTTCCAAACCAGTTAAAAAAGCAGCTTCAGCTTTCAGCAGTGGAAGCTCGTAGTATTCAGGACTTTAGAAGTGGTGAAAAAAACATTCGTTTGATATCCATCTCAGAAAAGCTGAACCAAGTAACTTTAGAAGCTGGTCGCTTACCCGAAACAAGCTCAGAATGTGTCATCATCAGTCAATATGCTCGGAAAAACAAAGTTAATTTAAATGACACCCTCACTGTAAACCAGAAAAAATTGAAAATAGTCGGTATTGTCCGTTCTCCAGAGTATGTTTACTACTCGCAAAGCGAGCGCTCTTTTTCTGCAGATCCAAAGAAATTTGCGGTCGCCTTTGTCTCAAAAGATTTCTTTCCCTTCACCAACCAACTCCTGCTAGCTAGCCCCAAAAAGATTAAAGAAAAAGATGTTCAGAAACAAATAGAATATCAGACCTTCACTAAGCAACAGGACCAAATCAACTATCAAATGTATGAGGGCGATCTTGACCAATTCGTCTCTTTTGCCTATATCTTCCCGACTATCTTTTGGCTGTTGTCTTTTGGGATTATTTTTATCATCCTAAGACGAACATTGTTAAAGGAACATAAACAGATCGGTATATTGAAAGCACTAGGCACCAGCAGTCGTTCAATCGTCACCATCTACACCCGGCAATTTGTTTTATTAGGCTTTTTCAGCTCACTAATAGGCTGTTTATTGAGCTACCCTATAACGGAATTATTATTTCATGTTTTTAGTTCCATGATCGAACTCCCCACGTTAACCTATCAGGTTGAATTTCGTTATTGGACGATCACAATTCTGATCTCCACCATTGGCTGCGGAATCTTTTCGTTATGTTCAATGCTTGATATCTTAAAGGAATTTCCGGCGATTGCTATGAAACAGCGGATTCCAAAAACAAAAAAGAAAAGTGATAAGCTGCCGCTGTTCTCATCCTTGTCATTTAATACTCGCTACGCTTTGGCTGCTTCCTTAAGGAACAAAGGACGTTTTTTACTAATGATTTTAGGGATGGCTGCCTCAACCGGCCTACTATTGTTCTCGTTGGGATTTAATGACTCCATTAGAGGCGTAGCGGATAATTACTTTAAAACATTTGCTAGTTATGATTTGGTCGTTCAATTGTCCGATCCAGTGCCGCTAGATCAAAAAGTACTGAATAATTTTCATGAAGTTGATAAACAAGATGCTGCGTTGCAACTCGCTGGCAAAATAAAGGGCGAAGATTACCCTTTAATCATTACTCAATCAACGATCAAAACGTTAGACTTACCGCTGAAAAAGCTCAATCAAGGTCTAGTAATCCCTGAATATTATGCAAAAAAATGGCAAGTAAAAATTGGGGATCAATTAACGATCAATGATCATAAAGCAACTGTTTCTGCGATCCTTCCCCTGAGTATGGGATTGGCAGCCTACACATCTTATGAGTATGCCAACACTCTGTTTAAAGATTTTCCAGAGGTTTATAATACCGTTTATCTAACTTCTGATCAGCCTAAACAAGTGATTAAGCAATTAAAGCAAGAGAAGCTCTTTTATACGACAGCACAGGAAGATCGCCAGGCCTTCAATTCCTTGCTGGAAAATATGGGAATACTAATTATTTTGCTGGTGATCTGTTCTATTGTTTTGGGTATAACCGTAATTTTCTGTCTAAATTTGATGAATTTAACCGTTCGAGAATTTGAGTATATGTTTATGACTATTATGGGTTACTCTAAACGTTTGATCCTGCAGGCCATCAACAAAGAAAACTTGCTACAGCTTCTATTAGCACTACCGTTGGGCTTTTTACTTGGCAGCCAATTACTAGAGGGGATCAAAGATCAGTTCTCCCAAAATAGCTTCGCCATGCAGTCAAGCATCACACTAGAATCATTTATCCTGACTGCTGTAATCGTAATTTTCATCAGTAGTTTGCGCTTGCTGCTTTCAAATCGCTATATTGATCGCTTGGATATTGTTGAAGGATTGAAGACTCAAGAAGAATAGCTCATTCTAGCTTTTCAGTATATAATTGACCTCAATAGAGTACCTAATCGAAGGTATTAGTAAAGGGGTGTCAGCAGTTGCCGCGAGAATTAACACCAGATGAAAAAGCTCGTAACAAACAAATGCTATTGGATAAAGGGCGGGCTTTAGTTTATCAATATGGCATCAAAAAAGTCAGTGTAGATGATGTGGTCGCTTCCGCTGGTGTAGCAAAGGGAGCGTTTTATCATTATTTTTCATCTAAGGATGACTTTATTTATGAAATCGTCTATCAGATTCATCGTGAGTTGTTTGGCGGGTTAAAAATGATTGCCGAGCGTATTAAGCCATTATCTTCTAGTGAACGTCGAAAAACGATCAAAGTCTTTTCCGATCAGTTCTTCGCTTCTAAAGATATGTTTTTTTTCGTTAAAGAGCAGCAGGAAGTCCAGAATTTTCTCTTTCGCTATTCAAAAGAGAAGATGGCTGAATTAGAAGCCTTTGAAGCACAAAATTATCGTGATTTCTTTGAGATTTTAGAAATCAAAGACAAACAGCCAGAAATTGTTCAAAATTATGTCCATGTATTAGGATTTGGAATGTTTCATCAGGAGGTAATGATTGAAAATTATTTGACCGAAACCATCCACATCATGTTAGACGGTTTGATGGACTATTTGGAGCTCTAAGCATTTCGCATTAGCCAAGCAGCAATTCTCGTCAAAACAGCTTCAATCGTTTAAACTATAGCTGTAAAAAGGAGGCTGCTTACAAATGAATAAAGATGAGCTAATCAAAAAAGCTAAAGAGCTCTTAAACGAAGGGAATATCGATAAGGCGAAAGCTTTTGTCGAAGATCATAAAGACGAGCTGGGCGATTATTATGAAAAGGCCAAGGTTCTATTAAAGTCTGAGAAGCTCGATGGATTGATGGACCGCTTCAAAAAATTCTTTTAACAAAAAAGTTAGAAATGCCGCTCATACAAGTCGGTATTTCTAACTTTTTCTATTCCATTTGATTTAATATTCCATAAATAGCATCAGCGGCTTGTCCCAATGATTGTACCTGATTCGTATTTGCTAATAAAAGGATGTAGGTTAACCCTGTATGAGTAAACGTATTGATGGTATTGAATCCACCTAAAACACCGTGACTTGAATAACTACCAGGATTTACATAAAAGCCCATTCCATAAGTGGAGGTACTACCACTCATCAGCATTTTATTTTTTTCAGTCTCATTGATCAGCTTCCCCTGCATCAAGGCTTGGTCAAATAAATAAAAATCAGTCGCTGTCGTATAAATATCGCCAGCTCCGAATAATTGCGAAAGATTTGGCAATTCTGCTTTTTCGACACGACCATTTTTCTCTTTGTAGCTTTCTGCTAAGTCGGCTGTTGCAGCATCACTTTGATAAAAACCGGTTTTTTGCATATTTGCAGGTTTAAAAATATTTTCTTCAATATAGTCTTGCGCCTGTTGCCTGCTAACTAACTGCAGAATATAGGCCAATACCGCATAATTACTATCAGAATAATGCCAAGTGCCAACTGCTGAGTCACTGCCGGCTGCCTCGATTTCCTGTATGATCTCTTGTGGCAAGATTGCCTTACTGCCCTCTGTTCGTCCAGTCAATCCACTTGTATGATTAAGTAGATTTTTCAATGTTATCTGCTGTCCGTTGGGAAAGTCTTTGATATATTTAGCAACAGGATCCTCGATTTTTAATTTTCCTGATTGTTCTAATTGCAAAATCGCTGTTGCAATGATTGCTTTTTGTGCGGAGCCAATATAGTACCGTGTCATCGGAGTATTTTTAATCTGCCTTTCTCGATTTGCTAAACCGTACGATTGATTCAAAATCACTTGACCTTTGCGGACCACTAAAGCCGTGCCGGAAAAATGCTGGTCAATCAAATAATTATCTAGTGCTTGATTCGAAGTTACTGGCAACCTAACTTCAGTTTGCTTTTCTGGTTTTGACTCTGTTGTGTCAATTGATGAGGCCATCGAACTCTCAGTAGATTCTTTTTTTGTTTCTGATGATGTTTTCGTTGCATGAAAATCTACTGAGCCGGACTGCCAAACGAGTAGACACCCTACAACTAACAGCAGTATACTACTGCCTCCAATAACTTTTCTTTTCATTTTTTTCGCCATCCTTATGGCTTGAAGTATAGCAATTTTCTTGAGAAAAAACGCCGATTTACGCTTACCTAACAATTTTATTCGTGTCTTGTAAGGTGTCTGTAAGCTGTCTCTTTTATAAAGAAAAAAATTGCGACGTGGGTCTCACGCCGCAATTTCTATTTTTGATTAACCTTCGTATAATTCACGAATTGGTGTCATGATAATCCGGTTCAAATCATTGATGATCACGCTGAAAGCTTGTTCTTTCACCATTAATTCATTGATCAATTCTTCTTGTTGAACCTTCTCAGCTAATGCTTGTGCCTGTGATGCATCTTCATCGCTGAAGTCTTCACCGCGCATTTGTTTTTCCTGCAAGCTTTGTTGGAAGGCTTGGAAATCCTTAAATGCTGCATACGCTGTTTCGTTTTTCTTCAATTCTGCAAAAGCTGCTTCTAAAGATTTAAATTCTGGTAGCTCACGAATTTCGCGTTCTAGTCCGTTTGCTGAATCATAAATGTTTGCCATCTTGTATTCCCTCATTTTCTATAAAAGTTACTTTTCTATTGTAACATGAATGGAAACGGGTTCACACCCTAATTTCCTGGTTGATATTGTTGCCACAATTCTTGGGCTTTGTCCTTCAGTTTATTGGCGCCTTCTTTGGCTTTCTCGAAGAAGTTTGCTGCACCTTCACTAGCCTTGCCGCCAATATCTTTTAGCTCATCTCGCCATTTGCTTGCATCACCATTTGCTTCTCCTTGGTTGACTTGATCAGCCGCTACGACCTGTCCGCCTGTTGCATAGGCATCCGCAACCTCAAAAGAGTATTGTCCAGCATAAGGTAAAATCGACTCGGCTTCCGCTTTGAAGACCTGTCCGACTTCTGATCCGCTTGTTCCGCTTAAATAATGTGTCTCGCTGACCTTTTCGAACCCTAGCCAAGTAGAAATCACGACATTCGGTGTATAGCCAATGATCCATTGGTCATTGACTTTATTCGCGTCAAAGTTCGTTTCAGTCGTTCCAGTTTTCCCGGCAACAGTAAATCCAGCTGGTGCTGCTTGCGCCGCGGTTCCGTTAGAAAAAGTTCCTAGTAACATACTCGTCATTTCATTAGCAACTTCTTTTGAAATAACTTGTTCATATTTTGGTGAACTATTATCCTCAATCACAGCACCTGTGGAATCGATAATTTTCGTAATCAAATGCGGTTCATAAACTTTGCCTTCATTTGCAAAAGCACCATAAGCTGCCGCCATTTTCAGCGGTGAGGTGCCTTTTTCCAGACCGCCTAATGCCAAACCGTAATATTTATCCGATTTGCTCAATGGAATTCCAAATTCTTCGGCCTTATTATAGCCTTTACTTAATCCCATCTCATGCAACAACCACACTGCCGGCAGGTTTAAACTCTGCGCCACAGCTTGATACATCGGCACGTCACCTTGGGAGGTGCCATCATAGTTTTTCGCTTTGTAGTACGATTGTGGTTCATCCTTTAAAATGCTGTCTGGTTTATAGCCAGATTCTAATGCTGATGAGTAGACACTTAATGGTTTCATCGTTGAACCTGGTGAACGCTGCATTTGCGTCGCAAAATTATAACTCCGGAAAATGTGTTCCCCACGTCTTCCTACTAACGCTTGAACCCCGCCTGTTTTTGGATCCAGAGCAACTGATGCTGATTGAGGCATTGCTCCATCCGCTGCATTTGCCGGAAAATTGGCATTGTTATCATAAACAGCTTCCATTTGTTTTTGATAATCCTGATCCAAAGAGGTGTAAATTTTGTAGCCTTTATTTAGTAAATCTTTTTCAGACATGCCATAACGTTCAACTGCTTCATCGATTACCGCATCAAAATAGGAAGGATAACGATAACCAGCATCTGCTGAGGAATAGGTATCATTTAATTCTGATCCCAAATCAATCGCTTTTTCCTGGGCCTCTTGTTCTTTAGACAGTTTACCGTTTTCTACCATCACGGAAAGGACGGTATCCCGACGATTTACGGCGTTTTCTAAGTTATCAATCGGATTGTAAATACTTGGCCCTTTCAGCATTCCAACAATCGTTGCTGCTTCCCCGATCGTTACCTGATTGGCATCTACACCAAAGTATTTTCTCGCTGCATCTTGTACGCCCCATACACCATTACCGAAGTAGGCATTGTTCAAGTACATCGTCAAAATCTGATCTTTGTCATATTTCTTTTCGATCTCGATGGCCATAAAAATTTCTTTGGCTTTTCGCTCTAACGTTTGATCGAGAGTTAAATACGCATTTTTGGCTAACTGTTGTGTTAATGTACTACCTCCACCAGTAATGTGGCCAGCAGTTATTCGACCCACAACCGCCCGGGCAATCCCTTTGATATCGAAGCCGTGGTGTTTGTAAAAGTTACGATCCTCCGTTGAAACGACCGCATCTTTTAAGTAAGGCGAAATTTGATCGCTTTCTACATAGGTCCCTTTTTGTCCATAGAGGGAACCTGCTTGTTCATTTTTCTCGTCATAAATCACTGTCGACTGCTTCAAACTGGATTGCAGTGTTTCCACATTGACCGATTTTGCCAAGAAAAATAGATAGACGCTCATTACTAGGACACCTACAAGTGTTAATAAGAGCAAAATTTTATTGATATGATATTTTTTCCAAATACGTTTGCGCCAGTGGTGAAAACGAATCAAATAGGGTTTGATCCATTGCCAAAAGGTTTTTGTACCGCTACGAAACTTTTGCCAAAAAACTTTTGTCCCACTTTTAACCTTGCGCCAAATTTCCTGAAAATCCATTTTTTGATCTCCATTCTATACAAATTCAGACACAGTGTATCACAAAGCTCCTATCTAATGCTTGGGTCTTGAGACGGATACACACTTGGGAGTATTCTAGCATGGGATCTCAAGGAAAAGCTGATTTTTTTCTTAAATATCCGTTAAAAGTGATACAATTAAGCGGATAATCCCTTTCTAAAGCTAACATATCGCAAAAAAGCGCTCAATTCTGTCTTTTGCACTTTATTCACTGAATGCTTGAAAATAAATACATTGAAATAAAAAGGAGCAGTAAAATGATTTTCACTATGACCTTGCCCGATCAAACACCTGTAATGACGATCAAAGATTTATTGGAACAGGAGTGGCTGGTACCACGAAAGGTCCGCCATTTTATACGAACACGAAAAGGAATCTTGATCAATGGTGAAACCTGCCATTTTCAATCGATGGTCCAGCCTGGAGATATTATTACACTTACAATCGAAGCAAGCGATTATCCTGAACGAAAAATTCTACTTGGTGACAAAAAGAAAATTTCGGTTCTTTTCGAAGATGAGCATTTGATTATTGTAAATAAACCACATGGCATGAAGACTCATCCGAACCAACCAGAGGAGCAAGATACTTTGCTGAACCATCTAGCTGCCTATTTGGCACCTAATTATCAGCCTCATGTCGTGCATCGCTTAGACAAAGAAACAAGCGGCGCGATTTTGTTTGCAAAGAACCCCTTCGTTTTGCCAATTTTAGGTCGTCTATTAGAACAAAAGAACATCTATCGCCGCTATCAGGCAATCGTTCATGGAACGATAAAAAAGGATCTGACAATCGATCAAAAAATTGGGCGTGATCGACACGATCGCCGAAAACGACGAATTGATCCTAAAGGCGGAAAAGCTGCGGTAACTCATGTAGCTGTCGCAAAGCAATATAAGAATCAAACAGATGTCTTTTGTCAATTAGAGACTGGCAGAACCCATCAAATTCGTGTCCACTTAGCCAGCATCGGTCATCCGCTTGTTGGTGATCCTCTGTATAGTCGACATTTTAGCGGTCGTTTGATGTTACATGCCTATGAACTTCATTTGTTACATCCCTTTACCCATCAAGAAATAGCTGTTCAGGCATTGCCTGGATTGTGGGAATAAAAACGAAACCAGCCAGGACAGAAAAAAAGACTGTTTTGGCTGGTTTTTTATTAAACTTTGAAAATTATTCCCATAAAAAAGAGAGGATCATAGTTTTGATCCTCTCTGTTATTTCTATTTTTAACTCTTAATACCAGCCGTTTGCTTGCCAGAAAGATTGTGCGCCTTCCCATGAACCATAACGAGAAGTTACATATTGGTCAGCAACGCGTTCTTGGTTTGCTTCAGAGTAGTCACCGTTCAAATATGAAGCTGATAATTGGTAACGTCCGATATATTGACCGTTCGTAGCTGAATATGAACCGCCTGATTCGCGTTGTGCAATCCATTCTTTTGCTGAAGAAGTTGTCGCTGCAGTTGCTGCTGGCGCTGTTTGTTGAACAGGCGCTGCTTGTTCTTGAACTGGAGCCGCTGCTTGTACAGGTGCTGCCTGTGTTTGTTGAACTGGAGCCGCTTGCGTTTGTTGGGCTGGAGCTTCAGCTTGAACTGGAGCCGCTTCTTGTGCTTTTTCAGCTTTCGCTTCGCCATCAATTGTTAATTCTTGACCTGCAAAAATCATATCTACGTTAGAAATTTTGTTCGCTTTTGCAATTGAATCTACTAAACTATCGTTACCCGCAAACTTGTGAGAAATTTTTGATAAAGTATCTCCTGATTCTACAGTATATGTTTCTGAAGCGTGCGCATCTGTAGCTCCCATCGCTAAACCTGCACCTGCTACTAATACTGTACTAAAAAGAAATGTTTTCCCTAATTTCATTATGTAACTTCCTCCGATTTTTCTTATGTCTTTTTTCTTCTGTCTTCTTGACTACGAGAGTTACTTTACCATCCTTTTGTGTTTCATGGGTAATATTAATGTAACAGTTCATTACAATAACATAAAACTATGTAACAAAACGACTGTCAGTGTGTCATTTTGAAATATATCACTTTTATTATTATGAGGAAAAACCCGTGATATAAGGCTGTTTTGAGAAATGTAACTGTTTTATCCTTGTATTACAAAAATTATCTTTAGAAACATTGACATCTTTTTGTAAAGTAAGTGGAAGGAAAAACTCTATTCTTTTTGAATTATTTTGCAAATATTTTTTACAGATTTTGAATTTAAAATTTAAATTATAACAAAAAAATACTTCTGCACTTTTCAATTGCAGAAGTATTTTTCATTTGATTCTTAAGCGTCTACGCCATTTTCTTGCTTGTGGTCCGACTAGCTTATCGACTAATCGTATTTTCAAACTAAGGTAGAAATAAACCAATCCGCCTGCTCCAGATGTTAATAAACAGATGGCTAAAGCTGATAAACGTGAAGCCGGATCAAAAACGAGATAACTCACCTGCCGCACAATAACAGCAACTATCAGCATCACTAACGTTAAAATCAAAATCAGAACACAACGACGAAAGGCCAGCTGGTAGTTTGCACGAACAACTCTGCGTAGTTTCCACAGACATAAGCCACAGGTTAGACTTAACCCGATGAAGGTAGCAGCGAGAGGTCCATAAACCTCTAATAGTTCAATCAGCGGTACTTGAATAATCGCTTTAAGTAATAAGCCTGCCAGCCAATATTTCACTGCGACTCGACTATGGGAAATTCCTTGCAACGTCGTCGATAGCATCATAAACAATGCTGAGACTAGCCCCGCCCAACAGGCTGCAACAAGTACACGACTGCCTAAAACATCGGCCGAATAGAAGACCGTATTCAAAGGATAAGCCAGTAAAATCATTCCAAAAACAGCTGGCAGCATGATAAAGGCAAAAAGCTGGATATTCGTATTTACTAGTTTTGCCCGTTCAGGTCGGCGTCGTTGAGTAAAAAGTTCTGTCAGCATCGGCAAGCTGGTTAATGCGAGCGATGTTCCTAAAGCAACGACGACCATCGTCAATTTATCTGGATTGGCACTAAACAAGGCGTACAAATCCACCAGCTGATCATGGCTGTAGTTCGTATTGGCATTCATTGTGTGAATAAAGGTCACTTGATCAATCAATTTATAGAAGGTAATCCCGCCACCTAGTAAAATAAACGGAACTGCTTGTCTAATTGTTTCTAATAATAATTTTTTCGTATCAATCGTCACTTTGTTTAAACTGCGTTCAAGTTGCAGATCACTCTTTTTACGATCCTTAAACCAATAAAAAAGCAAGACACCGTAGGAGCCAATCATACCGACAGACGCCGCGAAGGTCGATTGGATCACCGCATTTAAATAGTCGCCCTTCATGACCTTCATAATAATAAAGACACTTAAGAGCATATACAAAACACGTAGCGCCTGTTCAACCAATTGTGAGACGGCAGAAGGACGCATATCCTGCTGACCTTGAAAATAGCCCCGTAAGACACTCATACAGGGAAAAGCAATAACCGCGATGCTCAATGCTTGAATCACTGGAATCAAGGCTCGTCCCCCACCGGATAAACCAGCCAACAATGGTGCTGTGAAAAACATCAAGCCACCAAAAAAAATTCCCAAAATTGCCGTAGCTTGCAAGGCCTTTATAAATAAACGCCGACTCGTTTGATACTCTCCCATCGAATTGTACCGAGCAATCTGCTTGGCAATCGCACCTGGCAGTCCAGCTGTGGAGATCATCATGAACAATGCATAAAACGTATAACCCATATTAAATAATCCATTGGCCGCACGGGCATTTTCACCCATCCAGGCATACCATGGAATAATGTAGATCGCTCCCAACAGCCGTGAAAAAATGTTTCCCACAGATAGCCAAGCTGATCCTTGGATCATTTTTTCCTGATAAGTCAGATCACTCGGTCGTGTCTCTTTCATGGTCTCCTCCTTCAAAAAATCGCTACCCTTATAGTAAAGCTAAATCGCGCTCCTGACAATCACTCTTTACTTTTTCTCTTACTAAGCTATGCTATAATAGCCTAGACTATATATTGGAGGTCTCAACATGCTGACACTTACCCAAATTCAACAAATCCTTGAACAAGAGAACCTTTTAAGAGAGTTCATTACGCCCACACGCTGGACGTTGACCGCTCCTTTTGACAAAAGCTTTCAAAAAATTTCTTACGACTCACGTGAAGTTGATGCGGATACCCTTTTTTTCTGTAAAGGAAATAACTTTCAACAACGTTTTTTAGAACAGGCTTTATCAGAAGGGTTAACTTGCTACATCGCCGAACAGCCCTATGAAGTTCCAGCAGAGCTAGCAATCATCGTAACCGATATCCGCAAAGCATTGGCGGTTTTGAGTATGGCCTTTTATGATTATCCGCAAGAAAAATTAAAGCTAGTGGGGATCACCGGAACAAAAGGCAAAACAACCGTCGCTTATTTCACGAAAAAAATCTTAGACATTACGACGAATAAAAGGACCGCTCTTCTATCTACTTTAAATACCACACTAGATGGCGTGACCTTCTTCAAATCAAAACTTACAACACCAGAATCATTAGATTTATATCGGATGATGGCAGAAGCTGTAGCCAACGGTATGACACATCTGGTAATGGAAGTCTCTTCTCAAGCGTATAAAGTAGCGCGTGTTTATGGCTTGATCTTTGATGTCGGGATTTTTCTAAATATTTCTCCCGATCATATTGGACCGATTGAACACCCGACATTTGAAGATTACTTCTATTGTAAACGACAATTAGTTGCTAATTCTCGTCAAGTTATCTTACAGCACGAGATTGATCACTTTGATCTTCTACTGGAATTGGCTGAAAAACAACATATTCCCGTCATTACATACGGGAATAAGCAAGCAGATTATCACGTACAACCAGCTGAACATCCGCTAACCTTTGAATTAACCGGCGCACAGGATATTAGCTTAAATGGGAACTACTCTATTTTGTTAGCAGGCGATTTCAATAAGGAAAATGCTGCTGCTGCTTTGCTTGCCAGTGCTCTCGTCGGTGCCGACCAAGCTGCAGGACGTCAAGGACTAGCTGAGGCATTAGTTCCTGGTCGAATGAATCTTTTAATAAAACCAAACGGTGCTCACATTTATGTGGACTACGCTCATAATTATTTAAGTATGAAATCATTGCTCGCTTTTGCTAAAGAACAGCATCCAGATGGTGAACTACTTGTCATTACCGGTTCAACTGGAAACAAAGCAGAATCGCGCCGCGAAGGTTTAGGACAAGCAATTGGTGAATATGCCGATGTGGCGATTTTGACCAGTGACGATCCCAACTTTGAGGATCCTAAAAAAATCGCGGACGAGATCAAAGAAAGCATTCAAAATGATCATGTACGTGTACATTTTGAAATTGATCGCAAAAAAGCCATCAAAGATGCGATTCAGCAGGCTGGACCAAATGATGCCATCATTTTAGCAGGAAAAGGGACCGACAAATATATGACGGTTAACGGCGAAGACCTGCCCTATGAAGGCGATTATCACTTAGCAGAGGAATTTATTAAGGACTAACGGCACTGCCCGTTAGTCTATTTTTATGTTCTGACAGATTGCTGCCGCCTCCGCATATACCTCTTCAATCAAGACTTTAGCTGGCTTCACTTCCGAAAATAACCCGGCAATTTGTCCAGTCATAACAATTCCTTTTTCTGTATCACCTTCATCTGCCGCTTGCTGCAAGGCTTCTAAAGAAAATGCCGCAGGCGACTCTTCTCTATCAGCTAAACTATTTCTCAACGCGCGAACCGCACCCCCGCTGTTTTTATGAAGCACTATGGTTGCCGTATCATCTGCTTGTAGAATCGCTTGCTGATAATTTTCATGAATTGGACACTCCGCAACTGTTAAAAAGGCCGTCCCCATTTGGACACCCTGTGCTCCTAATGCAAAGGCTGCTGCCATTCCACGACCATCACCGATCCCGCCAGCGGCAATCACTGGAATTGTCACCGCTTGAGCGACTTGTGGAATCAATGCCATGGAAGTCGTTTCACCAATATGTCCACCTGCCTCCATCCCTTCTGCGATGATACCATCTACACCCAACTGCTCCATTTTTTGTGCCAGTTTCACTGAGGGTATCACAGGAAACACTTTGATATCTGCCTGCTTCAAACGATCCATATAGGGCTTGGGTGTTCCTGCTCCAGTGGTCACGATCTTAACTCCTTCTTCAATCAACACATCAACTTGCTCTGAAATATTGTCCATCTGCAGCATCAAATTAACAGCGAACGGTTTCTTTGTTCGTTCTTGGGTCCTACGAATTTGTTCTCGCAATTCTTCGCTGCTTAACCCACCAGCAGCGATAATCCCAAGTCCTCCGGCTTCTGAGACTGCACTAGCTAATGGATAGCGAGCAATATGGGCCATTGCTCCCTGCAAAATCGGATATTGGATATCTAATAGTTCTGCGATCGAGTTCATTAAAGCACCTCATTTCCTTTTTTACCTTATCCTAGCATAGTTCACATGTCAGCTCATTATTTCTTTATCTGCATACAAGAAAGGCTTCTCGAACTCGTTTAGCTTTATCGGCAATAAGAAAAAGCTTGTTCGTGAAGCCGTACATGGATATTCCTGCTGTAAAGCGATTTATCCATGTGGAAATTTTATACTCCCTTTAATAACAAAAAAATGCTCCGCAATTACATGCGGAGCATCAATAATTAATTTGCTACAATATTGACTAACTTATTCGGTACAACAATCACTTTACGAACCGTTTTTCCTTCAATGTTACGTTGGATATGTTCATCCTCCATCGCCAATTTCTCTAATGCATCTTTCGCTAAATCAACAGCTACCATCACTTTAGAACGGACCTTTCCATTGACTTGCAGAATGACTTCGATCTCATTTTCAATCAACGCTTCTTCATCATATGCTGGCCAAGCTACGTGAGAAATACCGCCTTCATGTCCTAAGATCGCCCACAGCTCTTCAGCAATATGCGGCGCGATCGGTGCTAGTAATTGTACGAAGCCTTCGACATACTCGTAAGTCAATGCTTCGGCTTTATAGGCATCGTTGACGAAGACCATCAATTGAGAAATCGCGGTGTTTAAATGCAGATTCTCCATGTCTTCTGTTACCTTTTTAACGGTTTGATTGTAAACCTTTGTCAATGAGCCATCATTAAAGGTAGTAATATGATCACGCATCTTACCTTCTTCATCCACAATCAAACGCCACACGCGATCTAAGAATTTACGAGAACCTTCAAGACCGTTTTCACTCCAAGGAATCTGAGCATCCAATGGTCCCATGAACATTTCATACATGCGTAATGTATCGGCACCATATTTATCTACGACATCATCTGGATTGACCACGTTTTTCAATGATTTACTCATTTTCGCAGGTGCTTCTTCTAATTCTTCGCCTGTTTCAATACTGAACCATTTTCCATCACGTTTTTCAACCATATTCGTTGGTACTAGCGCACCACGACTATCACGGAAGCTTTGACCTAAGATCATGCCTTGATTGTACAGTTTTTGGAATGGTTCATTCGTTGGAACGACACCGATATCGTACAAGAATTTATGCCAGAAACGAACATACAACAAATGCAGTACCGCATGCTCTGCTCCGCCGATATAAAGATCAACTGGCATCCAGCGTTTCAATTTGTCATAATCTGCCAATACTTCTTTATTATGAGGATCAATAAAGCGCAAGTAATACCATGAGCTGCCTGCCCATTGCGGCATTGTATTGGTTTCACGACGTCCTTTTTTACCAGTGATTGGATCAACGACATTGACCCACTCTTCAATATTTGCTAGTGGAGATTCACCCGTTCCACTTGGTTTGATATCTGTTGTTTTCGGCAATTCCAAAGGCAATTCATAGTCGGGAACTAAACCAGTTGTTCCGTCTTCCCAATGGATAACCGGAATTGGTTCGCCCCAATAGCGTTGACGAGAGAACAACCAGTCACGCAGACGGTAGCTAATTTCTTTTTTCCCACATTCATGTTCTTCAAGCCAAGCTAGCATTTTATCGATAGCATCTTGTTTATTTAGTCCATCAAGGAATTCAGAATTAATATGCGGACCATCACCGGTGAACGCTTCTTTATCCACATCGCCGCCTTCAAGTACAGGAATGATCGGCAAACCAAACGTTTTCGCGAATTCATAATCTCGTTCATCATGAGCCGGAACCGCCATAATCGCACCAGTTCCGTAAGAAGCTAATACATAGTCCCCAATCCAGATTGGCATTTTTTCACCGTTCACTGGATTAATGGCATAAGCTCCAGTGAAGACTCCGGTTTTTTCTTTCGCTAAATCGGTTCGATTCAACTCTGATTTTTTTGAAGCTTCCTCGATATAGGCATCCACCGCTGCTTTTTGTTCAGGCGTCGTAATTTTTTGCACCAAATCTAATTCTGGAGCCAGCACTGCATAGGTTGATCCAAACAACGTATCAGGTCGAGTAGTGAAGACAGTAAATGTTTCTTCGCTATTTTCAATCTTAAAGCGTACATTTGCACCGATTGAACGACCGATCCAGTTTCGCTGCATTTCTTTGATACTTTCTGGCCAATCAAGATCTTCCAGATCATCCAATAAACGATCGGCATAAGCAGTAATTTTCAGCATCCATTGACGCATCGGTTTGCGAATGACATCGTAACCGCCACGTTCACTCTTACCATCAATGACTTCTTCATTAGAAATGACAGTCCCTAATTCTGGTACCCAGTTGACTGGCACCTCCGCTTCATAAGCCAATCCTTTTTCGTACATTTGTTCAAAAATCCATTGTGTCCATTTATAGTAATCAGGATCTGTGGTATTCAATTCACGATTCCAATCATAACTGAACCCCAATGCATTGATTTGACGTTTAAAGGTTTCAATATTTTTCTTGGTAAATTCCGCAGGATCATTACCAGTATCTAACGCGTATTGTTCAGCCGGCAGACCAAAGGCATCCCAGCCCATTGGATGCAGTACATTGTATCCTTGTGCTCGTTTCATCCGTGAAATGACATCCGTCGCTGTATAGCCCTCCGGATGTCCTACGTGTAAGCCTTGTCCAGATGGATAAGGAAACATATCCAATGCGTAAAATTTTGGTTTTTCAGGATCATCTGTGGTATTAAAAACATTGTGCTTTGCCCAATATTTTTGCCATTTTTTCTCAATCGCTTTGTGATCGTAACTCATGTTGTTCCTCCTAAATTGAATTATTCGTTTTAGATACAAAAAAATCCCATGAAAGTTTTCAAAACTCTCATAGGACGTTATCAACGTGGTACCACCTATTTTTATCTGTCGAACGACAGACCTCAAAAGAAATAACGGTCCTTAACCGGATCATTCGATCGTGCTCCAAGGTAAGTTCGAATGTCTCGCATACACACTCTCAGCACCGTGCGCTCTCTGAAATGCGTTCGTTTCTACTACTCCTCTTCCAAGCAACAATATTCAAAGTAGTTTCATCTTAGCAGATTCCAAAACAATATTCAATTGAATTCCCTTTAAGAAATCGTTGAATAAATTGTCCCTTAGTCAAAACATGATATAATACTTCTGTTTAGAAAGGATGAATCAGAGAAAACAATGAAAAATAAATCAATCTATCAATTAATCGGCAGTTTTACCCTGCTGTTTTTTGCGGCACTGTGTTACATTGTCCGTTTTTATCCAGAAACATTAAATGGTTTTGATCGCGGCATCATTCATGCGGTCCATCAGCTGCATCCGCAGATGAACGGCTATTTTTTATGGGTGACAAAATTTGCTAATCCAATTACCGTTGTCATCTTAACGTTGGTATTTGTTGGTTTATTCTATTTCAATAAACAAAAGATTACGGCCCTTTGGTTAGCCATTACTATGGCATTGATTAGTGGTATCGGCAATCATTTACTGAAACTTTTCTTTCATCGAGCGCGACCAACGATCTTGCCCCACATGGTGACAGAGCACAGCTTTAGTTTTCCTAGCGGTCACGCAACAGCTAGTACCTTATTATATGGCACATTGATTTTCGTTATGGCTCTATTCTTCAAAGAAAAAACACCACGTTTGATTGCTCAGATCATCGTTGGTTTACTGATTCTAAGTATTATAATCAGCCGTATTTATCTTGGTGTTCATTATCCAAGCGATGTTCTCGCTGGAATGCTTTTTGGTAGCAGTTGGCTACTATTCACGTATCCTTATTACAAACAGAAAAAATTAGTCTATGATCTAAAAGCGATTAGGAGAAATTAAATGACTTTTCAATATACTGACGATCCAACCAAACGGTATCATTCTTGGAATTACGCCTTACGCCAGCAATTTGGCGGAAAAATCTTTAAAGTCCCCGTTGATGGTGGTTTTGATTGTCCCAACCGTGATGGGACTGTCGCCCATGGTGGCTGTACCTTCTGCAGCGTTTCTGGTTCCGGCGACATGATCGTTGCACCAAGTGATCCGCTGCCTCAACAGTTCCATAAAGAAGTCGACATGATGCATCAAAAATGGCCCCACGTCGATCAATACATCGTCTATTTTCAAAACTTTACCAATACCCATGCCCCTGTAGAGGTCATCCGCGAACGTTTTGAGCAAGTTGTCAATCTTCCTGGTGTAGTTGGATTATCTGTTGGTACTCGTCCCGACTGTTTGCCGCCAGAAGTGGTGGACTATTTAGCAGAATTGAATCAACGCTTATATTTATGGGTCGAATTAGGGTTGCAAACGACCTATGAGAGTACGAGTGACAAAATCAATCGCGCCCACGACTATCCAACCTATGTGGATGCAGTAGCACGTTTACGTAAACACAATATCAATGTTTGCACTCATTTAATCAACGGTCTACCTGGTGAGTCTTTAGAGATGATGCGGGAAAATGTTCGCCGAACGATTTTAGATTCTGATATCCAAGGGATCAAGCTTCATCTTCTTCATTTGATGCGCAACACTAAAATGCTTAGAGATTACGCAGAAGGTCGTTTACAACTGATGAGCAAAGACGATTATGTTTCTGTCATTTGCGATCAATTAGAGCTGATTCCTCAAGAAATTATTATTCATCGTTTGACCGGTGATGCTCCGTGGGATTCATTAATTGGTCCCATGTGGAGTTTAAAAAAATGGGAAGTCTTAAACGCGATTGATCAAGAATTGATTCGTCGTGATTCCTATCAAGGAAAATTTGCTTTGAGAGGGGCGTTTAATCATGCTGCTAACGGCTCTGCGGTATAGTCATCAGCTGCTGAAGGAAATAGTAAACGAAGGTGATCACGTCATTGATGCTACGATGGGCAATGGCAATGACACCTTATTTCTAGCAGAACTTGTCGGCACAACCGGTCAAGTTTACGCCTTTGATATTCAAGAGCAAGCGTTACGAAATACGCGTGATAAAACTTCTGACTATAGCGAGCGCACAACGCTATTTCTTGCTGGACATGAAACGATTGAAGAAAGAATCTCAGCTGACCAACCAATTAAAGCCGCAATTTTTAACCTTGGCTACCTGCCAAAAAGCGATAAACAGATCGTCACCTTGCCCGAAACGACCAAACAAGCCATGTCAGCCATTCTAAAACGTTTAACCATTGGTGGACGCATGATCATCGTCATTTATTATGGACACGAAGGTGGACCAGCTGAAAAAAACGAAGTCCTGCATTATTGCCAAGCATTACCTCAGGAAAAATTCAGCGTTTTAAACTATCAATTTATCAATCAAAAGAATAATCCACCGATTTTATTATGCGTCGAAGCTATTTCACATTGAACGCTGCCGTTTGCTGCAACGTATACACCTAAAAAAGAGTGACTGATCAAAAAACGATCAGTCACTCTTTTCATTCAACCATTCCAGAACACGCTTGATCCAGGTATCCCAAAATACCCAATCATGTTTCCCCGGTCCATCCTCAAAGGTTACATCCAGATTCTTTTGTTTCATCTTATGGGCCATGTATTGACTAGCTGGATACAAATCATCTTCTGTTCCGCAAGCTAAGAAAAAGCGTGGTGCCGATTTTTCACTAGCTATTAACTCATTCAATAAACGAAGTGGGTCATTTTCTGATCCTTGGAGCTGATCCAGCGGACCAAAAATCCCCTGCCAATACGCTTCATTACGTACCAGCAATAAACTTTCCACATCAGACAAGACAACTGCTCCCGATAAAGAAGCCACCGCAGCAAAATTCTCAGGCTTCGCCAAGCCAAGCTTCAATGCACCATAACCGCCCATTGATAAACCAGCTGCAAAAGTTTTTTCTCGTTTATGAGTCAATTGTGGAAAGAGCTCATGGACAATCGTTGGCAATTCCTCAGAAACAAACGTCCAATAGTTCATATCATACGTTGTATCAGTGTAAAACCCAAGATCCGTTGAAGGCATCACCACTGCCATCTGATATTCAGCCACATATCGCTCGATCGAAGTCCGGCGTTCCCAAACACTATGATTACCACCCATGCCGTGTAATAAATATAAGACCGGAACATCTTCATTTACACCAATGGTTTCCGTTCCAATTTTCTTATGCGTCGTTTGTGGCAAAATCACGTTCATTGCTACTTCCATTTGTAAAACATTCGAGTAGATATTCACTTGTAAAAAAGCCATTCAGCTTGAGCCTCCAGTTCTTTTATTCTTCATTCAGTTTAACACTTCTCGATTGTTTGCCAACCATAAAGCTAAAAATCAAGGCAATAATAATTAGCACTAGCCCAACCAAATATATCCAGTGAAGGCTGGTAAAAAAAATCTCACGTAATTCCAGCCGTAAGCTCGACTTGATCTGTACAGCCGTGTGAGGATTAATCAAGCGATTCATGATATCAAGATCAGTGATCCCAGCTTTTGTTAACTGCTGCCCGTTTGCAACGTTCAAGATAATTCCAAAAAGTGAAACCATGACTGTTTGACCAATTGTACGAGAAAGCGTATTAAAAGATGTTGCTACACCAATTTCTTCCTTCGGTACACTGGCCTGCGCCTCCACTGTTGTTGTGGTAACAGATAGCCCATAACCAATACCTAGAATACCCATAATAATGAAAAACAACCAAAAAGGACTTTGCTGCGGCAATATTACTAACGTTCCTCCGCCAATCAAGATAATACTCAAGCCAACAACAATGATCCATTTTGCTGAATACTTACGCAATAATTGACCTGAAAGAAACGACCCGTACATCCATACAATCGACATCGGAGCTAAGACTAAACCACCAATTCCGGCTGGTTTCCCTAAGACTCCCTGCATCCACATCGGAATATACACATCCAGTCCCATTAAAAATCCACTAATTAGAGCCGCGACAACATTCACACTAGCAAATGTCTTGTTATTGAACAGCTTCAAATTTATTACAGGATCTTCTGCTCGTTTTTCTGTTCGAATAAAAAGTATCAACGAAAAAATACTCACTGCAAATAAAGCAATAACTGATAACGAAAGTCCTTCATCACCTAGCAGTTGAAACCCTAATAATAAGCTTAAAAGTGTCAGCATCAAGAACAAGCTTCCGAACGTATCCATCTTTTTTGCTTGATGCTCTTTTTTCTCTTCAATAAAGAAATATTGTAACAAGCCAATCAAAGCCAATCCGATTGGTACATTAATAAAGAAAATCCAATGCCATCCGATCGTATCTACGATCAATCCACCAGCTAAAGGACCAAAAACACTAGCTACTCCCCACGCTGCACTGGTAAGTCCCAAAACCTTGGCTCGCTTTTCAATATCATAAAGATCGGCAATAATTGTCAAAGACACGGGCATAATTGCTCCCGCACCAATACCCTGAATTCCACGAGCAATGATTAGCGTCAGCATCTCATTAGACATCCCGCATAATGCCGAACCCAAAACAAACAATAAAATTCCAAAGATGAAAATCGGTTTTCTACCGATCTTATCCGCTAACTTTCCATAAATCGGTGTAATCATGGCATTTGTTAATAAATAAATGGAGAATACCCAGTTCATAATTTCAATTCCATGTAAACTGCCAACGATTGTCGGCATTGCCGTCGTCACGATCGTACCTTCAATCGCAGACATAAATGTCGCGATAAATATTCCTGCAGTCACAACCTTCACATTTGTCTTTCTATTCATTTTTTCCTCCAAATCCATTTTTTAATCTTTAGATACTTTAACATAGAAGTATAACTTATCTCTCATGAAGCCGATCAAAATTGCCTAAAAAAAGAGACAGCCCTATCAATCAATGATTAATAGAAACCGCCTCGTGAACTCCATAAGTATTTTATGTCTGTACGATTTATTCTAGATTCAAGCTTTTCTTCAATGCATCGACTTTATCAATATGCTCCCAAGGAAGATCCACATCTGTTCGACCAAAATGTCCATAAGCGGCTGTATCGCTATAGATTGGACGCAACAAATCAAGCATTTCGATAATTCCTGCCGGACGCAAATCGAAGTTTTCACGAATAGCACCAATCAATGCTTCTTCAGTAACCTTTGCTGTTCCGAAGGTATTGACTGAAATAGAAACGGGCTGTGCCACACCTATCGCATAAGCAAGCTGCACCTCTACTTTTTCTGCTAAACCAGCAGCCACAATATTTTTCGCAATATAACGAGCCGCATAAGATGCAGAACGGTCTACTTTAGTTGCATCTTTCCCAGAAAAAGCACCACCTCCGTGACGTGAATAACCACCATAAGTATCAACGATAATTTTACGCCCGGTCAATCCAGCATCCCCTTGAGGACCACCAATCACAAAACGACCAGTTGGATTAATAAAATATTTCGTTTTATCATCCAATAATTCAGCAGAAATTTCATGTTTGATCACTTTTTCCATGACGTCTTTTTGAATCGTCTCGTTATCAACAGCATCATTGTGTTGAGTACTGATAACGACTGTATCAACACGCAATGGTTTTCCATTTTCGTCGTATTCAACAGTCACTTGAGATTTTGCATCTGGGCCAAAATAAGCTACCTCGCCAGATTTACGCAAGTCAGCCAAACGCTTCACTAGGTGATGACTCAAAGAAATAGGTAATGGCATCAATTCCGGTGTCTCATTCACCGCAAAACCAAACATTAGCCCCTGATCTCCGGCACCGATATCATCCAATAGTTCTTCTTTACCACGTGTTTCTAGAGCATCATCCACACCTTGAGCGATATCCGGTGATTGTTCATCGATTGCTACTAAAACAGCAACATTATCACCATCAAACCCAAATTTTGATTCTGTATAACCAATACGCTTAATCGTTTCGCGCACCACTTTTTGGATATCTACATACGCTGAAGTAGATATTTCACCAAAAACTAAAACAAGCCCAGTCGTTACAGACGTTTCGCATGCAACTCTGGCTTTTGGATCCTTTTCTAGAATTGCATCCAAAATAGCATCACTGATTTGATCAGCAACCTTATCCGGATGTCCTTCTGAAACTGATTCGGATGTAAATAAACGACGTTCTTCCATTATAAATATTCCCCCTAATTTTTATTCGGTTACAAGGAATCTCTGAGCTTCTCAGAGCCTATCGGGAACTTGCAACGTCTCGATTATAACAGAAAAATAGCCTCTGTCACTAATAAACCGTCAATAAGCTTGAAAACTTATAGAAAATCATTTCAGAACAAAAAAAAGAAACGTTCGAAAACGTCTCAAAATGACCCGTACGGGACTCGAACCCGTGTTACCGCCGTGAAAGGGCGGTGTCTTAACCGCTTGACCAACGGGCCATATATCAAAAAACGGAGAAGGAGGGATTTGAACCCTCGCGCCGGTTTCCCGACCTACACCCTTAGCAGGGGCGCCTCTTCAGCCACTTGAGTACTTCCCCAAAAACCAAAAAGATTTTTAATGGGCCTAAATGGACTCGAACCATCGACCTCACGCTTATCAGGCGTGCGCTCTAACCAGCTGAGCTATAGGCCCTTCTTAAAAACTAAAGCGGGTGACGAGAATCGAACTCGCGACAACAGCTTGGAAGGCTGTGGTTTTACCACTAAACTACACCCGCAATTCTGATGGCGCGGGACAGAATCGAACTGCCGACACATGGAGCTTCAATCCATTGCTCTACCAACTGAGCTACCGAGCCAGAAGCGGTCCCGACGGGATTTGAACCCGCGATCTCCTGCGTGACAGGCAGGCATGTTAACCCCTACACCACGGAACCGTATTTTTTAGTTTTTAATTGCGGGAGCAGGATTTGAACCTACGACCTTCGGGTTATGAGCCCGACGAGCTACCAGACTGCTCCATCCCGCGATAATAGTATTAAAAGGAGGATAAGGGATTCGAACCCTTGCACGGTTTTACCCGCCTGACGGTTTTCAAGACCGTTCCCTTCAGCCGGACTTGGGTAATCCTCCAAATAAAAAATAATGACCCGTACGGGACTCGAACCCGTGTTACCGCCGTGAAAGGGCGGTGTCTTAACCGCTTGACCAACGGGCCATAAATTTTAATGGGCCTAAATGGACTCGAACCATCGACCTCACGCTTATCAGGCGTGCGCTCTAACCAGCTGAGCTATAGGCCCTTCTTAAAAACTAAAAGCGGGTGACGAGAATCGAACTCGCGACAACAGCTTGGAAGGCTGTGGTTTTACCACTAAACTACACCCGCATGGCGGTCCCGACGGGATTTGAACCCGCGATCTCCTGCGTGACAGGCAGGCATGTTAACCCCTACACCACGGAACCGTATTTTTTAGTTTTTAATTGCGGGAGCAGGATTTGAACCTACGACCTTCGGGTTATGAGCCCGACGAGCTACCAGACTGCTCCATCCCGCGATAATAGTATTAAAAGGAGGATAAGGGATTCGAACCCTTGCACGGTTTTACCCGCCTGACGGTTTTCAAGACCGTTCCCTTCAGCCGGACTTGGGTAATCCTCCATAAAAGAGTCACTATGGACCTTGTAGGACTCGAACCTACGACCGGACGGTTATGAGCCGTCTGCTCTAACCAACTGAGCTAAAGGTCCTGGCTCGAATAAAATCGCGGCGGAGGGGATCGAACCCCCGACCTCCCGGGTATGAACCGGACGCTCTAGCCAGCTGAGCTACACCGCGTTAATAATAAAAAATGGAGCCTAGCGGGATCGAACCGCTGACCTCCTGCGTGCAAAGCAGGCGCTCTCCCAGCTGAGCTAAGGCCCCAAAATTTTATTTCTATCGGGAAGACAGGATTCGAACCTGCGACCCCTTGGTCCCAAACCAAGTGCTCTACCAAGCTGAGCTACTTCCCGAAATGCACCCGAGAGGACTCGAACCTCTAACCCCTTGATTCGTAGTCAAGTACTCTATCCAATTGAGCTACGGGTGCGTTATTTAGTTAATGCCGAGGACCGGAATCGAACCGGTACGGTGATCACTCACCGCAGGATTTTAAGTCCTGTGCGTCTGCCAGTTCCGCCACCCCGGCGTTCTTCCCTGGTCTTCAGGAAAGCGGAAAAC
>NZ_JAHLOS010000051.1 GCF_018917525.1 Enterococcus raffinosus
CTGAGACAAACATGAAGTAGCTAATTAACGGGGGAACGCCGTGTACGGTGAAAGTCGTACGCACGGTGTGAAGCGGGGGAAAAACTGGCGATAACATCAAAAGTTTACCTATCGCTATCATCTGGAGACGTTACCGCCTCGTTAGCCGACATTCAACTTACCGCTCGTTTAGAAAAAGCTGCTAAGTTACTACAGATTAAATTACAAGATCACATTATCATTGGCTCAGGTGGAGAGTATCTATCGATGAGAGCCGAAGGACATATTAAAGAGGATGAATAACCCTAATGACTGATATTGGTCATTGGGGTTTTCTTTTTGCAGAGAGGACGGATTGAAATGTTACATCAAACAATCAACATACTAAGAGAACAAACGGGGATTGAAACAACTGAAAAAGACTGGGGATTCGAATCGGTTACTGCTGAACGTGAAGAATTGGACCCAGCAATTATTCAGATAAGCAACAAAAAATTACCAGCATTAGTTATGACTCATTTGTTCGTATACGTGGATCAGGAATCAGGCAAGGATTACGTGGTGTACTTCCTGACGGATATTCACAGTGAGCACGAATTTACTCGTGGGTTATTAATAGAAGGAAAGCTTCAATGGTATTTAAATGGTGAGTCCTATGATTAGTCCTGAAATATGGAAAACGATAGCTGAATGCCTACAGGACATCCTATTGGCACTAGAGAAAAATGAAAGGATTGGTGACAACGATGAAGTGGTTCAGATTGATTGCGAAGATCGCAACAGCAGTGATTGTGACGTTGATTAATACGCAAATTATTTAATAAAGATAACAATAGAGAGGATGAACACAATGATCGAGAAGAAATTGGAGATCGTAAAAACGGAAATTTGGCGAGACTCGGAAACGCGTACCCATCGATATGTCTTTAGACGAGAATGGGAATCAGCGAAAAAAAATGAAAAGTCCGGTCCATTGGCAGTCGTGATAACCATTAGACCAAGTGATGTTGAGCCGTTCACCACAGATTTGACGCTATTTTTAATAGAACAAAATATTCGAAAGCTTGGAAACTACTCTGGTTTTCTAGCTGTTAATCTCTTTAGTTCCACAGAATTAACAACGGCATCTTCATTCACCTCTAAAGGAACAGACGAGAACACGATGGAGACCTTAAGTACGGCGCTCTGTCAAAAAGGTGTAGAGACGATCATATTTGCAGTGGGATCAGTAATTCATTCGAATACGATAGCATTTGAACAGACTAAGACGGTTTACAATTTGCTTAATGCGAAACAAAAGAAAATGACGAAAGTATTAACAGATCCCAATACTGGAAATTGGTCACATCCTTTGAACCCATCTTGTAGGAAAGGTTGGAAATTGGCAAATATTGATCCAAAAGTATTTGATGCCAAAGAGTAACTCTTGCGACAAACACAAGAAATTGTCGCAGAAAAAGCCGCAAGATATGCTTTTTTGGAAGGGTTATTATTATTTTACTAAATGGATTGAATGGGGGAGGGCAGATGAATGAGGTCAACACGCAAGGGTGGAATAAGGTATATCGTGAACTTGAAAAAGTCATCGGATTAGACGCAACACTTAATCTATTTAAGGAATATCGTGGAATGCAATTGAATTTACCCATTCGATTGATCTCACGATCCTATATGTTGGAAGTGCTTCGGAATGAGTACACTGGATACAACAAGCAAGAATTAGCCAGACGATTTGGTTATAGTCAGAGATCGGTTGAACGAATGCTGAGAGAAATCAAGAATTCTAAATCTAATGAAGTTAATGAGGGCGATTTTCCACCCTATTTAACGGATATTGAAAGAAAGAGTGAACAAGATGGAAAATAGTAGTTGCTTTAATCAAGCAAGCTGTTGTTGTTCGTTGATAATTCTATGTCTCTTCATGATTTGGCTACTAGGTTTTAAGGCGGGGTTATTAGCAATCGTTGTTCTGTTTGTCGCGGCTGCTTTGAATCATTTTTCAGATAAGTTGTAAGGGAGGATTGTCCTAAATGCAAAGACAAAAGATGCTTAAAATCATTGGATTAGCCATCGTAGGATTTTTTGTCCTAGGAACAGTATTCAATATGATTCGTTTTCGTGAAGGTGCACGTTTAGGTAACTACAAGAAGATTCAGGAAATGGTTACTACTATTGAGGATCGAGAGGAATCTATTCCTACAAAACGAGAAGCCAAAAAATTATTGAAGCTTGGAAAAAATTATTTTCGTTCTAAACAAGGTAGACTCAAAGCATATGATCTAGGGATGATGGACTACAATGTTTTACAAGTAGCAAAAAGAATGATCTATTACTATCCAGAACTTCAAGGTCAATATAATGATTTAGATGGTTGGCGAGAGCATGATCTCAAGCGATAATGATCGGTTCAAATTGAAAAAAGTGAAGAAAAACATCAAAAAAAGCGAGAAGAGGAAAATAGATGAAACGGTGGATAAAGTATGTTGTAGTGTTGGTAGTTGCAGGTTTCTTTTTAGTCGGTTGTAAAGGGGATGATAATCCTCATGAACCGGTCAACTCCAAGAATAAAGGTGAGGAAGTTAAAGTTTTTGGGAAAACATATAAAGTAAATAAAAACGGTGTGGCAATTTATAATCGTTATGAGGAAGCTGTTAAGTTGGTACAAAAAGGTAAATACGAAGAAGGCTATCAGATTTTAGAAGATATGGGTTCGGAGTTTGAAGTCAATACGAATGAAGGCGATGTTATTGATTTAATCAATGATGTCCGTACACAAACACATCCAATTGATGATCTAGTTAGCATTGATAAAATCTATAAGGATTTTGACTCAGACGATCCTGGGTATCTACCTAATGCTTACCATGAGTTGACTGATCCATATTATGAAAATATCTATTCTTTTGAACCTTTAGATTCAAGGATCGAAAAAATTGCAAAACATCTTCAAGCTAAGTACGCTAAAAAAATTAATAAGCAGGTAAAAAAATATGATAAAGAAGTAACCGAATCTATTTCAAGAGAACAAGCACAGGCGACAACAGAATCAAGCGCCAAAATAGAGATTAGTGTTGATAGTGAAGGATTTTATCACATGGACGATGAATCATATAACAATTTGCGGGACAGAATAAGCGACAAGATCAAGCGTGCCAACGGGATTACTGATGATAGTTCACAAAATGATGAACCTGTTATTAGCTCTAAAGAGGAAGCCGTAGCAAAGGTAAGGGAAGTCTACGGGGACAGTAATGGCGATACACTTTTTCAAGTTGTAGAAGGGGTTAGAGAAGATAGCAAGGGTGAATTTTATACTGTAAGATTAACTTCAAAAAAGGATAGCGAAGAGATAGCAATAGTGAAAGCATATACTGATGCTGAAGTAGTTGTTGATTGATAAGAATTTTTGGGATTTTTGGGAATAGTTATTGATGATTGATCTGAAAGTAAATAAAAAGTAAGAGAGTGCCCCATGTACCCAAAAGAAATTGGGAATGTGGGGTCATTTTTTTCGGTTAAATCCTAATGAATACATAGCTTAATGACATACCCAAAATTCCCAAGAATATGAAAAATGGCTATCAAACTCTTAGCTTGTATATTATGATTCTATTGAGGTGATTATATGAATATTTACGATTATCAGAATAAAAGTTTGACACCATTGTTTGAACCAGCTACATACTTTCGACCCCTAAAAAGAGAAGATAGTGGTTTAGAATATATTCGAAGCCTAAACTTACTATTGCTTGCAATAAAAAGAACGAAAGAAGTTTATCCTGATGAGGTACAAAAAATCCTTCCTAATTTAGTTAGTATCATAGATAGTGTCGAGTGTACTTCAGAAAATGGTTATCAGGACTGGATAGAAAAGAAGTTAGATGACAAATTTATGGAGAACAGTGACAAACTAAACATCTGTCACGAAAATAACAATTTGAATGATTTAGAGAATCTATTGTTGATTTTAATACTTCAAAGTTTTAAACCATCTAATGTGCGTTATGATAAGCAATTAAAAACACTATTGGAAGAATCAAAAGCTAATACTAAATCTTTAGTAAAAAGAATCCGCCCTGAGACGGAAAAAGATAAAGAAAAATACGATTCTTTTATTAAAAATTACGGAAAAGGTTATATTAATTGCTATATGAGTTTGCAGATTTTATTTATCTCTTCCTATAGCTCATCCTTCAGAAAGTTTTTTTCAGAGATACTTAAAGAAAATCGTGATAAAAGGTTTGAAGAGTACAAACAGCAAGAACGACGAAAAGGAATTAAATGGGACAATAAGAAGATGAATGATGAATTTTTAAAGGACAATATTTTCAATGGTTCATCATATTACTATTTTGATATTTATTCCGACTTTATTGAATCAATTAAAGAGAACGAAGTGTCAGAGATGGTACCGATTGATCCACATATAACCACAGAAAACTTACCTGAAACTGAAACCTATACCGTTTTAAATGATAGGAATGCTAATTGGTGGTTACTTGAAAAAAAGAGAGAAGATGAAATTATCTATGAAAGTGATTTGATTCAAAGAGAGATTCATAATTATCCATTATTTAGTTTACTCGACGTTATTATCGCAGAGGTTTTCTTTCCAGGACTGAGTGAACTTTATGCTAATTTTATTTCTGTAGGGCTTGCATATGAAGATTCAGTTGATTACTTATCGTTTTATTTAAGTTCTGGATATGGACGTCTGTCTTATATACTTACTTGTAAAGAGAATGGTAAAAATAAAGAAGCTTGGTTTTAAAAGAATACTAATAGAGCATCAAGATGATGAAAATCATTTTGTTGCTCTATTTTTTGTATGTTTTTTAAATGTCAAGGGGGAAAAAAAAGAAATTTTTAGCTTTTTTTCCTGCATATCTTTTCTCTTCTTTCTTGGTATTGTTGATATGTAATTACGAAACAGCCACAAAAAAGGGTTACCGGTGATCCGATATTAGCTATATCGGAGGGAAAAATATGGAAAGCAACAAGCTCAAAAAGATCCAGATGAAAGTTTCTGTAAAAAAAGGGGGGATCGTTATGGATTTTCTTAATTTCTTTATTCGTGGAAGACCTAATTAGTAGGTTTATAAAGAAGACCTTGACAACTGAATATATGAAATTGAATTGAAAAAGTAAGACGTGGAAAAGGTAGTGGAAAAATGGTTTTTAATTTGAATAAGTTGAATACAACACAGGTAGAACCCATGATTGCAAGGATTATGGATCTTCAAAGAGATAATATGTCAAACATTATGATTAGAATGAAACAACTTGATGAAGAGACAGGCGACGTTATTGAAGGAACAGATAGATTCTTTTCAATTAATACTTTTGGTTTAGGGAACGGGACAAACTATTCAGTCGGAGAGGCTTTTGGTGCCTTTACTGAAGTATATCAAAATGAAGTAGGGTGCTACGATCTTGAAAAGCTAATTGGTTTTGATGTCGTATGTTTTATTCACAAGAAAAAATCACGAGATGGTAATCAAACCTACCACAATCTAGTTGATGTTTTTCCTCTAGAGGTCTTGCAGTTTCCTTGGATGGTTGAGGAAGAAGCTGATGCCTGATTTTGCAAATTTAACTGACTGCAATTACCAAGCGCTTCATGTGCTTGGTAACAGTGAGTTGGTCCCAATACCATCCAAATATTTAATCGGGAAAAAGGGAATTTTTAAGATAGTAAACAATGGATATCCTATTCCGATGTTTGTTAATCAACGTGTCACAGTGATGAAAATAATACTTGTTTTAAATGAATCGATGTCACTAAAGTGTAGCAAAAGCCACTGTCGTTGTAACTGAAGCTAGATCATTGAAAACTAAATATCTGAAGAATTAAAGTACGAAGAAAGGTTGGTATAACAATGATTAACAGGAATTTTAGTTCCCTCAAACCTATAAGTAATACTAGTAGTATCAGGGTAGCCTAAAGTATGCTGATTGATTACGTCTTGATCTCCTTTATTCAAACGGATGTTACAAGCATTAGCGAGTATTTTTTCTCCTATTTGCCTAATGATTGGGAAGTTCTTGATAGCCATGTGCGTGGCTTTCAAAAGATGTACACCAACAGAAAAATCTTTGTTCATTATGACAATAAAGGAGAGAAAGATACGGTTCTGATGGAGATTCGATCAAATGGGTGCCGCTTTTTAGAAAAAGAAACGGAACACAGCTGGTTATTCTTTTTTCAGCAGCTTTCTGAAATAGCAGACACTGTTTCTCTGGAACGATTTAATGTGAAACGGATAGATATTGCGGTCGATAGTTATTCCAAAGAAACCCTAACGCCAGCACGTGCATTAGCTTACCTTAAACGGAGATTAGTGACTTCTAGATTCCAAACGAGCCGATTGATTAACGAGTTTCGTATTAAAACGACAGAAGTGATTGGTGACAGCCTATACTTTGGCAAGCGTACCAGTGATTTATCTGTATTAATTTATGATAAACAGTTGGAAACAAAAGGTGAGTCAGAATGGTTTCGTACAGAAATCAGATTTCGAAATAGCTGGGCCGTAAAACTTTTGTCTGCGTTATTGGATCAGCCAGAAAATTTCGGGGCATTTGTGGCAAAAGCACTGGAACAGAATATTCAGTTTCGGTCAGGCTATCATAAACGTTCCGAATTAAGACGGCAACCTTTAGCAAAGTGGTACCAATCCTACCTAACATCTATTAAACAACAAAGATTATACGGTCTAAATATCAACTTAAAGAAAGATAACACTAAGGAACCCTACTAACGAAAGTGAGGAATTTAATATGTACAACAAACACAACTATGACGAAGAAAATTGGAAGTCTCTCATTAAAGAGGATACTGCTTCACAAGAAAACCATAGCTCAATCAACATGCCAGCTAAAGAGATCTTCCATAAAGACAGCAAAGACCTGCTAGATGATTTGTTTGGCGGAGGTGGGCAGAATGTCTTCGGAGGATACGGACTTATAAACCAGGCTCACATTCTAGAAACCAATAATCTACTAGGTGAGAGTGTAGAGTTATTCGTTACAAAACTAACAATTTCTGATATCGTTCTCGGAAATACATTCGAGTATTCTATTGATTATCCGTTAGCAATCAATGATAGCTACGGAAGCTCTTTTTTAGAACTGATAAAAAAGATTCAAGCGGACGAAGAATGTGCTTCTGATGAACTAAAACGATTGTCTGGGCTCCTAATTAATAAAGATTTTGATTTCAATGAAGAACGAGAAGGGCTTGTTTCAAGTGAAGAAAGAAAGCATATACTCCCAATGTTTTGTCAGGAAATTATTGGTCTGCAAATGTATGTTAACGGCACTATTGAATATAGTTGTAGAGATAAACAACAACACTTTTTTATAAAAGATTTAGAAGTACGAAACTGGTTAGGTGACTAGCTTCAGCGGGTGAATTACCAGCAATTCAATGCGGCTAATCGGTTGAAAAAATCAGGGGGAGGAAGTAATCCTTCTCCTGATATAAAGGGGAATAAAAGTGGATTTTAAATAAAAATAGAAATATGGAAAGAGGATTATTATGAAAAAAACATTTTACGCGGTTCGTAAGGGCGTTACTCCTGGTATATATACGACTTGGGATGAGGCAAAAGTGCAGATACATGGTTTTTCCGGGGCATCGTACAAAAAATTTAGCACAGAAGAGGAAGCAGTTCGTTTTATAGAGGATAGTAATAATTACTTAACGCACGATAATGAAGCAGAATGTCAGCTATACGTTGATGGAAGCTACTCTGAAGAAAATAAGCAGTATGGTTGGGGAGTTGTTGGAGTCAAGGATGGAAAATCCTTTTATTCTCGCTACGGGGCAGGAAACAACGAAGCCTACCTATCGCAAAGACAAATTGGGGGAGAAGTTGTTGCTGTTCTCCAAGCGTTAGATTATGCGATCTATAAAGGATTTAAAACGGTTGAAATCTGTTATGACTATGAGGGTATTGAAAAATGGATAACCAGTGAATGGGAAGCAAGATCGCCTATAGCAATCGCGTATAAGTATCATTTTGATTTGAAAAAAGAAAAAATTAACGTGCAATTTAGAAAAGTAGTTGCCCATACAGGGGATCATTTTAATGAACGAGCAGATAGATTAGCAAAGAAAGGGGCAAATAAGAACATTTAAAGTAGTGGGTCAAGCAATAAGTTAAATGAAACTTGTGAGGAGGAATGGATGTGGAAAAAACAGATTTCTACCAAATGCCAGACAATGAAGGAACAAGCCAATTCGATCAATTGGCAAATGTACTGGCAAAAGAAATTTTGCGTTACCTGTATTAAATTACTGTGCGGAAGAAGGGAGTGGCTTTCTTCCGCTAATTTTTTCTAAAAATAAGAAAGGTGAGTTGTATGGTTGTATGGATGTAGCATATTGTCGAAGTTCGGATTGGCAAAAAGGGAAGGTCGCATTACGATCACAGAAAAATGAATCTATACATGAGGCAAAGAAAATAGGTGTGGAAATTCCCGAAGAAAACTTTCTGTTTGAAAAAGGAAAATCAGGGCGTAGCTTAGAACGACCTAAGATGCAACAATTACTTGAGTGGATAAAATCTGGCAAACTGGATCATGGGCACCTATTTATTTCTAGCTATGATCGTCTAACAAGGAATTTAAGTGATCTTACCTACTTGTTGGAATTGTTTGAACTTCATGATGTTCATGTTCATTCCGCTAAAGAAAAAATTCCTGATGATATGACGCCATCTGTACGTACCTTTTATATTCATTCATTGGGTGTAATTTCTCAAAACTATTTGGAAACTTGTCGCAATCATGCATTTGTAGCTGCAGAACGGAGGCGAAAAGAAGGGAAGCCACTTGGATCAGCACCTTATGGATATGAGTATGCTGAAGGTGGATTTGAACTGAATCCAAAAGACGGAGATACAATTGGACTTATCTTTAAATTGTACATATCCGGCCTTGGCTATAAAAAAATCTGCAAAGAGTTGACTAAAAGAGGGAAAAGTATTTATGGAAGAAGTTTTAAAGAAACGGATATTTATCGAATTCTTGGCAATATCACGTATGCGGGGATGCTTGGGAAAGGAGAAAATATCTATAAGGGGAAGCATCAAGCAGTGGTTTCATTGGCCGACTTTGAACTCGTTCAACAGCTTCGTAAAGGTAAACAAAGAGGAAAAGTGTATGAGTTAGATTACCCTTTAAGAAGAAAGATAATTTGTTTCTGTGGTTGGCATGTCAGTTGTCATACGTACAGCTCAAAAAAAGGTCGTTTAAAAAGATACTACTCCTGTGCTAATCCGATTCATCGTGATAATGGCTACTCTTTCAAGCTACCAGCAGAAACGATTGAAAATCAACTACTTACCCGAGTCAGAAGATTTTTAGCTAATCAGTCCTTTTTAAAACAGCTATTACAGCACGTTAAACAAGAACAGAAACAACAACAACAATCTGAAACTAAGCGGTTAAAAAGAGTAAAAAAACGAAAAGAACAGCTGTTTTCTGCCTATGAAAATAAATTGATTAATCTCTCTGATTTCAGTGAGCAACTTAAACAGCTTAGGAGGGAAGAAATGAAACCTAAACAAAAACAGAGCGCAGTAACAACAGAAAAACTAGCTACATTAATACTTACAGAAGAAAAAGTAAAGGATTGCTTCCTTTTCGATTTGGTTCAACGAGTCGAACTATCTGCTTCAAATGAAATGGTTGGTCTATATTTAAAACAATTACCGGATTATAATTTATTACAAGGGGGAGATGGAAATGAAGCAACAAACCATGTCTCCTAATAAAATTGATTTCAGACATCTAAATAGACAACAACGACGAGCGTTAGGTATTACGGTAGTTGCGGGTTACACACGGGTGTCAACTCCAGGACAGGCGGAAGAAGGTCTGAGCTTAGCAACGCAAGATGAGAAAATCATTCAACGAGCGAAAGAACTAGGATTTCTATATTTGATGACGTACACAGATAGTGGAATTTCGGGAGGGGACATTGACCATCGTTCGGGAATACTTCAATTACTGGAAGATGCCGAGAAAGGATTATTTGATTGTGTGATCATTTATTCCATTTCGAGAATCAGTCGAGACCTCACTGATTTCTTAAGTATTGCCAGTACGTTAGAAAGGTATGATATTAAGCTAATTAGTCTTTCTGAGGTGATTGATACTTCCAACTCATCCGGAAACTTTTCAAGAAATATTGTAGCGGTTGCTGCACAATACGAACGTGAGCGTACGAGCGAAATTGTTGCAGAGAATATGGATGAGATTGCTAAAGAGGGGCGTTTTACAGGGGGACGTATGCTTGGATATTGTAGTGGAGTGGATGAAGAAGGACGCAAAACATTGATTATTGAGCCTGAGGGAGCGGCTATTGTGCAAGTTATCTATGAAAAATATGCAGCAGGTGAAGGGTATCGTGCGATTGCCAACTACTTAAACAAACAGGGGTCAAAAACTGTTACAGGCAAAGCCTTTAGTGCAGGTGGTGTCAAAACCATCCTATCCAATCAGAAATATGGCGGTATTATTGAATATGGAAAATACCGACAATGGAAAAAGAAACGTAGACGAGGGTTAAATTTGAATCCAATTGTTCAAAAAGGGATTCATCAACCGATTATCGAAGAAGAGCTGTATAGAAAGGTAAGGGAACGGTTAGAGCTAGAACAAAAACAGCCTAATTGGAATCATCGTGGTATGAACGTACTGACTGGATTATTAAAGTGCCCAGTTTGTCATGGACCGATGGCAGCTTCCAATGTAACTAATACACTAAAGGATGGCACGAAAAAGAAACTTCGTTATTATTCTTGTGCAAATTTCCGTAATAAGGGAGCTTCTGTCTGTAGTGCAAACTCTATCCGAGCGGATCATGCCGAGCAGTTTGTGGCTGACCGACTCCGTGAGTTGGTGACAATCCCAGAGTTTCTTTCTTCTTTGGTAAAAGAGATTAACCAAAAGATACAGGAAGAGATCCGACCATTGGAGCAAGAGCTAGCAGTGTTACTAGGTGATATTGAAGAACTCAACGAAAAGCTGGAAACATGGAAAAATTTTGAATTGATTACCAGTGATTTTCCAGAAGAGATTCTCCTTCGAAAGAACGAGGTGAAGGAACAGTTGATGTTTGCGAAACAACGGGAACGAGAGATTCTTTCCGTGCTAGAACACCAACATCAGAAAGTAACTATAGAAGATACAGAACAACTTTTCCAAGCCCTAGATAAGTTCCTCCAAACAGCTGATAAGTTGGCTATAAAGCAAGTCTATCGTACATTTATTCAAGAGGTTAAGTTTGATCCATTGAATAAGAATGATATAAAAATAACTATGGCATTTGATGAAACGGTCATTCATCAATTAAACCAAATATACCAAGAGACTGTATCCAAACAAACGGATACAGTCTTTTTTGTGCTGGAGCGACCTTTTAGAGTGGTCATATAGAATCATCATGAATATCTATTCGAACAGTGCGATCCATAACGAAACCCTAGCTATTCCAAACAGCTAGGGTGATTGTTACGGAGGGGCGTAACATTATCTAGGATTTCAGGTTGACACAAAATAGAATTATGCTAAAATTGGTTTATCAGGATCGGATAATGATTAAAAAAGTCAACCGGATAGGTAGGAGGAAACAAATGAAGAACCAATTTCAAGAAAGTGTTGTACAGTCAATTTTGAATGTACTGAGCTTTACAGAAAAAGACTTAGGCGAAGACTATCAAAAATCTATTTCTAAGTCTAGTAGAAATGGATTGACTCAAGCAGTATGGGCAAGAAGAAGTGATATGTTAGATGAAGAGTTTGGTGATACAGAAAATATAGAGGTTCTTCATGTTCCTCGTACAAAAATCTGGCAGATAGATCCTGTTTTTGATCAAACTTCTGGAAACTTGTATCTTTTGTTCAGTACGCGTAATCTTCTCGCTGTAAAGAATCGATTTCAGAAACATGGTAAATACACGCATTATGCAGTTAGTCTGCTTCTTTTGAATAAGGAAATGAGTCCTTTAGATGGGGAACAGTTAGAACTTCTACCAATTTCTGAAAAAGATAATCAGAAGGTTGTTGAAAAACGAGAAGCGGATATAAAGAGAATAGTGGGCGGAAGAGGCGAAAGAATCAGCCAAGTAGTAATCGTACACGCAGATTACCATAATGGTGAAGCGATTAGTGCTGAGGTAGCGAAGTTCAATGATCTTTTTGAACTATGCGAGGTTCTTGATGTTTCAGATATGCTAGAATATGGGTATGAAACTCCAAGTGATGAAAAACAACTTGTAAAACTTAAAAATCCTGACTCCCCAGAAAATCCAACTAAGGTTAAACGAATTGTAAGATTGAAAGAGGATACGGAAAAGCAGAAGAAAAATAAAGGATGATGAAAAATGTCTATGCCATTTGTTGGAGCAAGACTTCGAGAAGCGAGACGATTTCGGCAATTATCAATTACTCAGCTTGGCGAAAAACTAGGAGTATCTAAGCAAATGGTTTCAAAATATGAGAAAGGTATGGCTCAGCCAAGTGCAGAGGTATATCAGAAAATTGTAGCTGAACTCAACTTTCCACTCGGATTTTTTCAAGAAGAGGACAAATTTTCTTTTTCAGATAATGGGACGTTCTATCGGAGTAGGTTGTCTTCTACACAATCAGAGAAAAAACCAAGTGAATTATTGAAAAAGTATTTAGGAGTTATAGCAAATTATTTTGAAGAATATGTTGATTTTCCAAAATTAGAAGATGCATCATTTTCGGAAGATCCGATCTTAGCTGCTTCAGAATTAAGAAAATTATGGGGATTAGGCACTAAACCAATTAGTAACATTATGGCTTTAATGGAAGAAAAAGGTTTTTTAATTGGTAGTATCAATTCGCACTCAGAGAAAGTGGATGCTTTCGGTAGTTACAGTAGTGTTAATGGAAACGACTATTACTGTGTTTTGATAGACCAAGACAACAATTCTTTTTTCAGACAACAGTTTAGCTTGGCTCATGAGATAGCTCACTGGGTTTTGCATTCGAAAAGCATTGATCCACAAGAGTTAGGTACTGAAGAATATCGCCAAATGGAGAAAGAGGCTAATCTCTTTGCTTCAAATTTTTTATTACCAGCCGAAGAATTTGTTGATGATATCAAAGAGAATGTAGAGGATTTGGAGGCATATGTCGCGCTAAAAAATAAATGGCATGTTTCCGGAGCAAGCATGATTTATCGCGCTAAAAGTTTAGATCTACTAGATTCGGAACAGTATTTACGGATACAGAAAAAAATGAGTTATAGAGGTTGGCGAAGAGCAGAACCTTTTGACGAAATAGCAAAAGTTTCTAGGCCGGTTGCAATGAAGCAAGCCTATGAATTATTAGTTGATGCGAAGATAATTAATCCACAGACATTTAGAAAGGAATTACAGCTTAAGTATGGAGTTGTTCTTCCTACAGATGTACTTGCAGAGCTACTAAATGTACCAATCTCTGAGTTACAATTACAGAGTAATATCGTTCAAATAAAGTCGAAATTTGGATAAAAAACAGGACCATAAAAAGATGAAGATGACTTAGCTAGTTGTCATCTTCTTTTTTAGGTACTTTAGTGCTATCGAAAAAAGTTGGATGTTCAAATAATCTTTGAAATAGAGTAGGCATTACTTTTAAGTATTACAAAATTTATAATAATTAACTATATAGAGAGGTATAAAGCATGCGTGGTGATAAAGAAAAGGAATGTTTGTGTCTGTTACAAAAGAGTTTGGAAAGTATTGAAGAAAAGGTAAATTTTTATGGTTGTTCAAATGATGAAGTAGGGAAAATCAAACTAGCAATACTTGAAGCAGTAGAAAATCCAGATACCAACGCATTCCCAGATTTTGTTTTTGAAGGTGGATTTATCGAGCATTTTCAAATAACCTCGGCTAAGGAGACAAAAAAAGGTTCTCATCATAAAAAGAAGAATGCCGAGTTAGACAGAGATTTCGATGCAAAAATGAAAGAACAACTTGAAAACTTAATCACTAATAGGGAAGGAACTAAACTGACTGAAACTCACGAACAAACTGGCCACAAACACTCGTATTTGCTTAAATCGTTATCCCAAAATTGTACTAGTCATCTAAATAGTTTGGAAACGAGCAATTTGAAAAATATAAAATTTAGTTTTTTTATGATTCAGTATACTGATGGTTTACTAGAAGTGAAAAACATTGATGAAGAAGATTTAAAACATAGATTAGATTACACCCCCTTTTATCCTCATTTAGATAAACAAGTGTTGAAACTTATTCAAGGATTGTCAAATAGAATTAGTCATGTAATTTTTGTTTTTCAAGCTAATTCATATTTAGCATATCCTTATGATGCGACTTTTGAAATATTCTCAACAAAGAATTTAGAATCATTGATTTCTCAATTGGAAAAAGAAAACTATGATTTTATACCGATCGATGGCATGAGAGTGACTTACGAGGCAAATATCCATGATGCATCGTTCGATTGAATATGGAAAAGGAATCCTAGATTCTTTGATTTTAAAAAGCTTGCGTAAATATCATTCACTTACGATGCGGGAGTCCATATCATAAGTAAGTATGTTTTTCTATTGAGAGTCTTTTTTCTTTTGAAAATAGGTTTTGATTTTTTTATTTTAGTCTGTAAAGATTCCCAAAAGCACTTTGAAATTTGATCCAACTCTTTGTCAGATAATATACTTAGCAGAGCAAACAACCCGTTCACGTGGGTTGTTTTTTTAATAAGCCAACTGCTGGATATAGGATTGGATCAGAAAATCAATCAATAAAATCAACGAGAAGTGGGGCGAGAAATCTGATTTATTGATCATGACTGGTTTTACGAAACTGTGAATCCCGTGCTCAGCGACCTTTTCCAACGTACTGCTTGGTGAGTTGACGATGGCAAGAGTGATGCTGTCGGGCAGCTGATTGATTCTTTCGCAAACGCGGATCAATTCTTCGGATTCTCCGCTATTGGATAGAAACACCGCTAATGAGTTCGGCGTCGTCTTTTCAAAGCTCCAAATAATCTGATGGTCAGATATCAAAGAGCAATTCAGTCCCAGCTGCTGCAAGGCTAACTCTAAGTAATTCCCACAGGCTTTGGTTAAGCCGATGGCAAAAATATAGATCTGGATTTTATTTTGGAACAGGCTGGCGACCTTTTGGACGCGAGCATCTGGATTTTCCTTCAAGGTTAACTGAAAATTTTGTTGGATGTCTTCGTAAAAATTGTCCACAGGCTGCGGCAATTGCTCTAAATAAATCTCTTCTAAAAGATATTTCAAGCGGCTGAAACTGTCTACATTTAGCTTTTTCCCCAGACGGACGACTGTCGTAGTGCTGACGTTATTATCTTCGGCTACTTTTGTAATCGTCAGCTTGCCAATGTCTGCTAAATGTTTTTCTAGATAGTCTAGTATGATGTTTTCAGCATAGGTTAGAGTCCCTTTAGAATTTGGAAAATACTTGATTAGACTCATAGTAATCACCTCGTTTGTTTTTATTAATATACCATGCCAAGAGTGAAAGTAAAAATTTACTTTTAGATAGTAAAAGCTATTTGGCACCTGCGATGCTATATTTTAAAAAAAGAGAAAGAAGGTAAGGATATGCAACTTGAAGCGTTAACAAATCCAGGGCTGATTTTTTTGCAGGAAACATTCCAAAGTAAGGCGGAAGTCTTTGAGTCGGTCGGCGAGCAGCTGGTGCAGCAGGGAGTCGTAACCAATAAAGCACGATTCATCGAAGCGCTTTATCAACGGGAAAAGGAAAGTCCGACAGGTTTGGAGAATGGGATTGCCATTCCTCATGGAAAATCTACTAGCATTAATGAAGCCGCTTTCGCCATTATTCGTTTGAAAAAACCTATCCAAGATTGGGAAAGTCTTGATCCGGCGAATCAGGTATCGTTGATCTTTCTACTGGCCGTTCCAGAGAAGAATGCCAGCGACCTGCATGTCGAGCTGTTGGCACAGCTTTCTCGCCGTTTGATGAATGCAGAGTTTGTCGAAGCGATTAAACAGGCGAAGACAGAGAAGGAGGTTCTTCAGATTCTAAGCCGCAAAGCGTCTCAAGCAGATCAGAAAGTTAACAGCAATAATGGCATCATTCTAGGTGTGACCGCTTGTGCTACAGGAATCGCTCATACCTATATGGCGGCAGAGGCTTTGGAAAAGGCGGGGCAGGAATTAGGCTATCGAGTAATCGTAGAAAAACAAGGAGCTAACGGCATCGAGGATCGTCCAACGAAACAAGAAATCCAATCAGCGAAGGGCTTGATTCTTGCTACTGATGTGGAGCCGCAAAATATGAGTATTTACGAAGGCGTCCCTTTTATCAAAACCAAGGTAGCTGAACCAATTAAAAATGCGGCTGATTTGATCGAGAGAGTTGTTGAACAGCCGGTGGGACGGTATCGGGCATCAAGTCAAAACACGGAGACTCAGGAAAAAGGTTCGATCGGATCGGAAATGTATCAGGCGTTGATGAGCGGAATTTCTTACATGATTCCGATCGTAGTCGGCGCAGGATTGATGACAGCCATTCCACAAATCGGCGGCCTGTTTCTAGGAGTTGAAAGCGGCACAATCGGAGATGCGATAAACGCCACCAGCAGTAACTCAGCTATTTCATTTTTATATTACTTAAATCAGTTTGGCGGCTTTATTTTCAGCTTAATGTATCCTGTGCTCTCTGCTTTTATGGCGAATGCAATTGCTGGAAAAGTAGGAATGACCGCTGGTTTTATTGGCGGCGGACTAGCTGGCGGAATGATGTATGGCTTGACGGGCATTGAAGGGCGAACGGCGTCGGGATTCTTAGGGGCCATCGCTATTGGTTATGTAGCAGGATATTTCTGTAAGTTTTTGAATACCAAAATCCATCTTTCAAAGAATATCCAGTCCTTGAAGCCGATGCTAATTATCCCGCTTCTCAGTATCTTGGTGGTGTATGTTTTGAATATGTTAATCTTTGAACCGATCGGTGGCGGCTTGAATAATCTGCTGTTTGACGTAATCAGTAAATCTTCAGGAACCTATGTGGTAGCAATTGTCATTGCGATGGCGACCGCTTTTGATATGGGTGGACCGGTTAATAAGGCGGCTTTTGCAGTGACTCTGGCGCTAGCTACAAACGAATCCTTCCCGATGACAGCCAATATTTTAGGCTGTATCATCCCGCCGTTAGGAATTGGGATGTCAGTGATTTTGAATCAATACATCTTTAAAAAGAACATTTTTGATGAATCGTTGGAAGCGGCTGGCTATACCTCTTTCATTTCAGGCATCATCGGGATTAGTGAGGGCGCAATTCCCTTTGCGCTGAAGAATCCACTGATTACGATTCCGTTGAACTTAGTCGGATCAGCCTTGGCGGCAGTATTGGCTACGTTATTCGGTGTAGAAATCTGGTTCCCAATTCCACAATTTTGGGGCTGGCCGCTGGTTCAAGGCTTGCCGATGTACCTGGTATCTTTGGCGGCAGGCATACTTTTCGTCGCACTAGGGAACATCTTTATTCGAGAATATTTATTTAATAAAAAAGTAAAGCAGGTAGGAAATAATGACAAACGGGTGCGTAGTTAATCAGACACATTGGGATAGAGAGTGGTATTTTACCAATGCGGACGCTTTGGTTTTAAGTGAGGATATTTTTTCTGACATCTTAGAAGAATTGGAGCAGCATCCAGAAGCCAATTTTTGTCTGGATGCTCAGAGTTCAATTTTAGATGAATATTTGGAAATCTGTCCAGAAAATGTGGATCGTGTGAAGCGTTTAGTGGAAAAGCAGCAATTATTCATCGGACCTTGGTTTACGCAAAGTGATTGCTTACTTGTAGATGGCGAATCCCTTTTAAGAAATGCCATGATAGGGGTACGGGATTGCAAGAAATATGGTGAGTACATGCCGATTGGCTATCTGCCGGACACCTTTGGATTTAACGCCCAGCTGCCGACTTTATTACGACAGATTGGTTTAGACAATGTCATTTTCTGGCGAGGAATTGATTTTACCAAACAGGTATCGACTCCTTATTTCCGATGGAAAGGTTTAGGAGAGAAGGAAGTCTTTGCCATAAATATCCCCCAAGGCTATGGCTGTTCACCAAATTTGAAAACAAATCAGGAGTATATTGATACACGACTGGATGGTTATCTTGATTTTGTAAATCAATTTCAGGAGCAGGAAGCAATACTAGTCCCAGCCGGCGGTGATCAGCAGGCAGTAGTCAGAGATTTAGAGGAAAAGCTGGAAGAAATTAATACTAAGAGTAAGCATCAGTATCAAATCAGCTCGTTTCCTGAATTCTTATCTTTAGTGAAACAACAGGTGGACTTGCCTGTCTATGAAGGAGAGTTTCGCTTACCCGCTTATGCACGTATCCACCGAACGATCTCCTCTGTTCGGATGGATATCAAGCAGGTAAATTACGAGCTGGAACAGAAGCTGATTAAACGACTGGAACCCCTATACGTATTGGCTGGCCGTTATGAGATCAACATTTCTAAAGAGCTGTTGATCAAGACATGGAAAAGAGTGTTGGCTTCTCAAGCCCATGACAGTCTTGGCGGCTGTGTGTACGATAATGTCGCCGAAGATATCCTGCACCGTTATAAAGAAGCCAATGAACTCGTTGATGGAATTGAAAATGTCATCTTGAAAAAAATGGCTCGCAAGCTTGATTTAGCAGAAAATGAAGTGTTACTCATCAACACCCAGGGACGAGCAAGGGAGAAGTTCTATAAAATCAAGGTGTTAACTGAAACAAAAAAAATCAAGTTCGCAGGCATTGACGAAGCCTACATTGTCAGTGAGAAGAAAACGATGAGCCGAGAGAACATTTTAATTGAAAAGCCTGAAGGAAAGTTCTACTTAACTGAGCCGGAGTACTTTGAGTTGGAAATTATGGTGAAGACACGGGTGAAAGGATTGGGCTATAAGGTCATTTCCTTCGAAGCAAGTGAAGAAGAGTTACCAACTTGGGTAGTTACTGACAAGGGAAACGAGCTGAAAATCGCTGAAAAAGATTTTGCTCTGAGCTTTGAAAATGGACATATTCAGGCCTATTACAACAATCAATTGATCCCCGACTTTGTTCAATTAATGGACTGCGGAAATGATGGCGATACCTATGATTTTTCACCCTTACGAGGGGATGTAGAAATAGCCTTGCCGTTTCATTATGGGGAAAAACAAGTAGTCGGGAATTTAAAAAAATTAATCGTGTACGGGGCGGCGGCTTTGCCAGTTGATTTAGCGGATCGGCAGAATTCAGCCGGCAGATACAAGGAAGTTACTTATTCGCTAACCCTTACTTTAGACGCTGAAAAGCGTTCTGTCGATGGAAAATTAGAAGTGGATAATTGCGTGCTTTCGCATCGCATGCGCTTGGTCTTTGATCCTCAGTTGGCTAATAGTGATACGTATGCGGGAGTAACGACAGGATTCTTAAAAAATAACCAAGTCGATCTGACAAATACAGAGAGCTATCCAGAGTACCCAGCACCGCTAAATGTTTTTGATAAGGTTGTGGCTTTGGCGGATTCAGACAAGCAGTTTATTTTTTATGGGCAAGGGCTCAAGGAATATGAAGTGCGTGATAATAAGCTTTACCTTACGTTATTTACTAGTACCGGACAGTTTGGCAAGCCGGATCTGCTATGGCGGTCAGGGCGAGCTAGCGGAGATACTACGAATCAAGGGCACGTGATGCACCAAACACCTTTGGCACAGCTTTTAGGACAGAGAGTCTTTGACTTTCATTTTGAATTAACGGCAGGAGTATTTAACGAGAAAGCCGCTTTTGCAGAATTGGATCGACTGTCGGAACAAGCGATCAGCTACCAAGCCCAACAGCTGAATCATTTTGTCTATCGATTAGACAATAAAATCCAAGAGCGCTCAGAAGTTCCGCTTTTACTGGAGGAAGATGGTGGATTAGAGTTAGGAGAGCTACTCCTTCAGGCAGTATACCCCTCTTATTATGAAAAAGGAAAATACCTCCTTCGTCTGGCTAATCCAACAGGAGAAACAGTGAAGGTAGACGTGGGACTGTTTAACAAGCCAGTCATAGTAACTGCGCTGGAAGAGTCTGCAGCACAGGTGTTTGAACTGGCACCCTATGATTTATTAACAATAAAAGTTGATTATTAAGGAGAATTTTTTATGATTACACAATGGGCGATCGCCGGAACAGGGTTTGCTGCCTCAGATTTTATTTCAAAGCTAGACCGTCAAAAATATGATGTACGTGCAGTGTTTGACATTAACGAGCAGGCACTAAAAGCCTACGGAGAGAAATTTCAGGTACATGACACCTATACCGATTTTGCGGAAATGCTAGATTCGGCAGTGTTTCAGGGGTTATATATCGGTACACCAAATCAAACCCATTATCCTTTGATGCTTCAGGCATTAAAAGCAGGGAAGCATATTATCTGTGAAAAAGTGATTACACTAAATTCACAGCAATACAAGCATATCCAAAGCCTGGCAGAAGAGAAAGAGCTTGTAGTCATTGAAGGCATTACCCTCTTTTATATGCCGCTCTTTAGCAAACTTAAACAGCTAACGGACACAGGCGATCTGGGACGCATGAGCGGCATCAATGTCACCTTTGGTAGTGCGAAAGCGTTCGATCCAACCAATCGTTTCTTTGATCGGGAGAAAGGCGGGGGCGCCCTCTTCGATATTGGTACCTATGCGCTTTCTGCCCTCGTTTACTTCTTGGGGACAGATTGTCAGTTAGTGTTTACTGACGGAACCTTATCGGAAACAGGCGTCGATGAAAAATCCAGCTTTATCCTGCGCAATAACGAGCAAATGCTGGGCACAGGGATGATCTCTTTTCGCGGAAAGCTGCCTAAACAAATTGTTCTGTCAGGCGAAAAAGGCTATATCGTAGTAGAAGACTTTCCAAGAGCTGAAAAAGCCACGATTCATTGGAATGATGGCAGAGTGGAGCAAATGGAGATCGGAAATGAAGATCAAGTATTCAATTCCGAAATCGAAATCCTCAACGGCTATGCCCGCAATGCTTCAGAAACGGAGTTGGACGTACGGGAAGTCACAGGGAAAGTTCTGTCTATTATGGATCAATGCCGTAAGCAGTGGGGATTAAGTTATCCTAATGAGGATTTGCTGCCGTAAAATCTCTCGTTTGATATGTTCACTACACTCTGTTGAGAATAGAAATTAAATTAGTTTATTAAAATACTCACTCATCAAAATAGATGAGTGAGTATTTTTTTGTCACAGAAAGTATCGGATGGAAATATAATGACCAGGGAAGGGAAAGTTTGCGCATATATTCAATCAAATGGAAAAATTGGCAATAAAGCAGTTCAAGATCTTTTAGACGTAAAAGAAACTGTAGCAAGGAACCTTTTGAATAAAATGATTGAATCTGGCGCTATCAATGGGGGTGGAAAAATAGGAATGGTCCAAACCAACACTACGTTTTACGGATAAAAACATTTAAGAGCAAGGAGTAGTCAAGAACTAACCAAGGAGTATCTTAGAAAAAGCTCTCAATAGGCACAATTGATAGAGTACTTTTTAATCAAAAGTGATACTAAGAATTGCCCATCATTATAAGCTAAATAATTTGCGTTATGATGATGGGGTTGTCTGTTTTTATAATGGGTGTCTTAAAGGAATGTAAAAATATCATTCACTTACGATACGCAGAGCCGTATCATAAGTAGGGATATTTTTTTATGAGAGGGTGTTTATGTGACCGATAAACCAGATTTTAGAAGAAAAAAGATCAGAGGATGGAAAAGAAGAGCAAGGGAAGTAGATCGTTGGAAAAATGACAACATGAATTTAAACTTAGGACTATTAGAAGAATATTCTAGGGACTATGTGAAATTAGGAAACTTATCTTTTTATTCACTGTTTAGAAAACATATTTTACCATCATGGTACAAGCGGTTAATTATTCAAGCATTGATAGATGTCTACGATTCTTGGAAACAGACATTGGATGAGTTAGGTGAACCTTACTATTTAAAGATTTGGATTTTTGAAAAGGATATTTTACATTCTCAAGTAGTTGCGAGTTATAGAGGAATGTTGAATTTTTACGATAATACCTTTGCTGAAGTCGAGAAGGTCGAGTCCTTGCCAGATGAATTAGCGATCAAGAATGCGAATGAGCTACTGTGGCATAAAGGATTCGACTTAATTTCATGGTCAGAAAATGACTTACAGGAAGGTATTGATGATGGTTTCTATACGATCGAAGAAGTTCAATCAATTAAGGAATCTGCCAATTGGATAAGTGAAATTTCTGACGAAAGAGTTTATGTAGTCAAAGATGGTATGGTTTGGCTTGGCGAACGCTAATAAACTTGAATAAGGACGCAAATAGTAATCGTTTAATCTGTATTGAGGAATCGGCAATTTTTCTGCCTATTTGTTTAGGTGTAGCTAAAAAAATAATATGAATAAAACTGTGTGAGGTTGTATTGAAATATGAAAAGAATTTATCATCCTTTGCCAGAAATTAGTAATAAGGAAATAGAGCAAATTTTTCAGACAGGTAGTATAGAAGAGTTAATGGTATTGCCGCTCTCGGTTGGAGAATATCATTCGAATTGGAAAAGGGCACAAGATATATGTGTAGAACTATCAAAACATACTGATGAGAAAGTTCGAGCTAATAGTGCATTAGGGATTGCATACATTGCACGTACAAAGGGGAAATTAGAAAAACATATTGTTAAACCAGTGCTGTTGGAATTATTGAATAATTGTAGTGAGTATAGATGGAGAGTAATTGATTCAATTCAGGATATTAATATTTATATGAATTGGACTATTGGAGAAAAGGCAATTAGTAGGCTTGAAAAATTAGAGTGATAGTGCAAAGTTAATCCAACACAATATTTTTACCGAAAATATTTCAAACGCTTTATATCACTTGCGTTAATTATAAAAAATATGTTGCTAAATCGATTTATAAATATATAGTGGTACTAATAAGTTCAATTATCTCAATCGATAATTGAGCTTATTTTGTGTTTAAAGCAAGAAACAACAAACGATTGATACACAAGAAAAATTATTACATTGGATAGGAAGTCGATGAACAAGTATTAAAAAAACAGTTGAATTCAACAGAGACTATCAAAGAGACATCATCACGATTATTCAAAGATAAGAAGATTCCCCACGATTATCGAGTATTGGAATGGCAACACTTTTTTTGACAAAAATTATAAGGTGTTGTGAATCTCTTGGTGTTATTGCTCCGATTGCCCTTGACAATGAGCCTCCTCGGATCGGATTCTTTCCGGCAGAAGCGT
>NZ_JAHLOS010000052.1 GCF_018917525.1 Enterococcus raffinosus
TGTAGTATACCAGGGACCTGCAAGGAGAGCGTAACACGAAAAATAAAGAGAGAAAGGTTCTTTGAGGATTTTCATCATCTCATTGGTGCCTTTCGTAGGAAGGCGGATTTATAAAAATGGAAATTTTTTCAATTATTGGGGCGATAATTTTTGGTATGATGGCAATCTTGACGCTATTAGTGACGATAGGACTACCTTTGGGGGAGTTTACAATGGGCGGAAAACATAAAGTTCTTCCGATTGCGATGCGTTTTGCCAGCGGAAGTGCATTTGTTTTTCAACTGATCGCTATCGTTTGTGTTTTATATGTTGGTGAAATTATTTCGTTGAATATTCCCTTTTCAGTTGCTAGAGGTATTTGTATTTTCTTTGGCTTTTATTTATTGTTAAATACGGGGATGAATTTGATGTCCTTTAGTAAAAAAGAAAAATACGTAATGACGCCATTAGCACTGATCGGATCTATCTGTTTTTTCATTACAGCATTTTTATAAAAGAAGTTTTCTGAGGAGTGAGAAGTTGGATATCATCATTTTAGGTTTTTTAATGATTCAAGGATCAACGATTTATGAGCTGCGACAATCGATTAAAAATTCTCTTTCAACGGTCAGCAGTGACAGTACCGGCAGTATTCAAGCGGCTTTGAAGAAGTTGCTGAATAAACAGATGATTACCTTTAAGGAACAGGTTGAAGGCGGCTTAAATAAAAAGGTGTATTTCATTACAGATTTGGGTAAGGAGCATTTTCAACAATCAATCGCTCAGCCGATGCTTTACAAAGAAAAAAATATGGAATTAAGCAAATTTTTCTTTATGGGTTTTACAGACAAAGACAAAAGATCAGAAATGTTAGCAGATTATATTCAGGTCTTAGAGAACGAACTAGCCTCGCTAGAACAAATCAATGCAGCAATCGGACTTCGCTATTCTTTTGATGAAGCCGTTCTACAAAGCTTAAAAGAGCGCGGCGGTGCCGTTGAATACATGGACTTAGAACACGTGAAGGACATTGCTCATTTCCAATATGCGACGTTGGACCTTGGAATTGAGAAAGCAAAATTTGAGATCGAATGGTTTAAGAAGTTTAGAGAACGATTATCTCTCATAAAATAGCTCAAACCCCAAAAAGAAGTATTTTCACACGCGCTCCTTTTTGGGGTTTAACTAACAACTAACCATTGGCTTTGATACTTTGTATTTAGCGATTATCTGTCCTCATGCGGTTCTAGTCTTATCTAATAGAACTTGCTTACCACAACTTTTTATCACTTGAAAGCAATGCACACATCTATTTCCATGTTCATTGCGATTTGGAGACTTCTAAATACAATAGAAAAATACTTGCCAATCCTTTTGAGCAGCGCATTGGCTTCAAATCAAGCTCTTCATTTTTTTGCATCCCAACCACCTCTGTCATTTGTACATCCATCGTATGCCAAACAATCATAATAGCAAAGTGACGTTAAATTTCTCTAGACGAGGTTCCTTTCAGTAAGAGATCTGAGAGAATGATCACACTGATACAACTTTATTTCAACATCCGCTCAACCATTTTTGTCGACAGAAAAGTTTTTTCGGAAAGTTGTTCAACCGTCAAACCAGTGGCATGCAGGCGTTTCATCATGACCTTCATCTCTTCGCCAATCTCAACAACGTGCTTATCTGGATCATACAGTCGTACGACTCTTTGCCCCCAAGGCATTTCCAGATCTTCACCAACACGTTCCACTTCTAATTCCGTGATTTTTTCTAGAAAACCGTCAAAATCTTCTTCTTCGAAATACATCTCGGCATCATTTCCATGATAACGGAAAAAATCAGTTTCACACTTCGTAAACCTCGCCCATGAGCTTTCCGTTTGCAAGGCTAATCCACCAGTTAAGGTAACGTTTTCTCCTAAATCAGCAATTACGCGGATACCGATTACTTCAGTGTAAAATTTTTTAGCTTTTTCCATATCCTTTACCACTAACATTGGTCCTTTAAATTTCATTTTGATCCTCCTATCAAGTTACTTCATCATTTTATCATGAAGCTTTTTTACAGTACTCGCTAAATGTGCCCGATTATGAGAGGATTTAATGAGTCGCAGTAAAACCCATCCTTCTCTTGACCTCTACTGTGTTCTCTTCACTCGTCAAAATCTCCAGTAGACGAAAAGCGACATCTAAGGCGGTTTCCGGGGACGAAGAAGTAATAATATTCCGGTCTTCTACGATCCGTTCTTCTGATTTTACGAGTACCCCATATTCTCTCATTTGATCTTGTCGGGGATTATTTTTGAAGCGATAGGTTGTTCCAAAACGATTTGTCAAAACGCCGCTTTTAGCAACTGCCAATCCAGCGACACAGATAGCCGCAATTGGTTTATTTGCTTGATTGAAATGCTGAATAATCGATAAGAACTTCTCGCTGTATGCATCTTCATAAAAGTTGGCCTGCTCAAAACCACCTGGAATCGCCAATGCATCGAAGGTGTTCAAATCGACTTCCGCTAATTGCCGCATCGGAATGCAGGAATACCCCCAAGTACAAGACAAAACAGGATGCAATCCAACAGAAACAAGTTCCGTATTCTGATCACCCTCATAGAGATTCCAGCCAAACACATCAGTAAAAACACTCGCTTCATAAGACTCAAAACCATCGGCTAATAATAAAAGAACTTTTTTCATTTGATTTCCTCCATATTCGTTTTAAAGTAATCCTTCTTTCAGAAAAAAAAGATTCGATTGTCTATTTCATTCAACTAAAGGGCCCATCGACTAGTAATAAGCTAGCTCATTAGTAAGTCTGACATAAAATTCCAGAAGTTTCTCGTACATATTTCTTTCTCCAACCTTGCTAAGTTAAGAAAAAGAATTTCCAGAATTAAACCGACATCCTTTTCGTTTCATTTTATGATAAAGTAGAATTACTTTAAGCGACAGTCAACTTGCAAAGTATTTCAGGTTATCCGCCTTACTTAAAAAAGAATTATGCTGATTTGGCTTAGCATTTGAAAGGGAGATTCATAATGGATGAAACAGACAAAAAAATAATAAATCTTTTAAAGGAAAATGCTCGGGCACCATATAGTGAAATCGCTCAGCAGGTCGCTCTTAGTGCGCCTGCTGTAAAAGAACGAATCACAAAAATGGAGGATCTAGGTATTATCGAGAAATACACCATCAACATCGATTATCAGAAGATGGGAAAAAGTATTACAGCCTTCATTCTGTTTGAAACGGTAAATTGTCAAGCCTTCCGCGAATTTTGTGCGCAGCAAAAAATGGTATTAAAATACTACCGCATTGCTGGGCATTACAGCTATCTCGTAAAAGTGGTTGCTGAAAACATGGAACATTTGGAAGGATTCATCGATGAGACCATGCGTTTCGGGGTTCCTTCCACACATATTGTTTTTTCTTCTGCCGCCAATGATTTCATTTAAATCGCAAAAACATCGCTCAGAAAATATTCTCTGAGCGATGTTTTTATCCTAATCTAAACGGCGGATGCTTCATTGCTTTTTCTGCTAACTCAATCAACCGTTGCTGATTATCATCTGCGGCAACGCGATTCGTTTTTAGTGTTCCGCAGGCTTGACAGCGATGAACAAGTGACCATTCACCATCTGCCTTTGACCAGATGCTAATTGGTTCCATTTGCCCACGGCATATAGAAGAGCGATCACCCGGCCGATTATCAACATGAAGACTCACCAAACAATGTGGACAATGATTTCGATGTTGGCTTCCAGCGCTTTCTGGATTTGCTGGCATCCCGCATCTCTGGCAAATGAAACTCTCGTTACACGCGGTATGTTGATAGTCTTTTTTGATTTGTCGGACAAACTTGCTGATATTCTTTTGCCAAGTTTCTTTTTCCCGTAAATAGGCTGTTTTATCACTGGTGTACTTTGCCTCTGCATGGAGCTTGCGATAGTTTTCCCAGCGTTCTAATGATAGTTCATTGCTTCGTAAGGCTTCTTTGATAGCACAACCAGGTTCACTTTGATGTCGGCAATCCTTGAATCGACAATTTCCAAAATAACCTTCGATATCTGCAAAACTTTCCTCTAACCCACGGTCAACACTCCACATGCCGACTTCGCGCATACCGGGAGTATCAATTATCTTCGCGCCATTGGCTAATTCAAATAATTGACGATGACTCGTGGTGTGTCGGCCGCGTCCGTCCTCTTTGCGAATCTCCTGGGTTTTCATTGCTTTTCTGCCCAATAAATAATTAATTAAAGTAGACTTTCCAACACCTGATGATCCTACTAATACCGCTGTTTTATCCGGTAAAAGATAGTGATTTAACTCTGTGATGCCTTCACCAGTCTTCACACTAATTGCTTGAACTTCAGTTCCTAATGCAATCTCTCTGGCAGCTTTGACGTAATCTAAGTAGTTATCCATTTGATCAGCCTTTGTCAGCAGGACAATCGGTATTCCGCCAGACTGCCAAGCAAGTGTCAGATAACGCTCCAGACGTCGGAGATTAAAATCGTCATTCAACGATTGTAAAATAAAAACATAATCAAAATTCGCCGCTATCATTTGTTCTTTTCCTTTAAAGGAATCTAAGCGGGATAATACCGTAGTTCTCGGCAATGTCTTTAAGATAAGACTTTGATCTTTCCCTCGCCAATCAACGACAACACGATCTCCTGTCGTTGGGTATTTCTCTTGTTTATTGTCATAGCCGCCGCGCTTTACTCTGGCTAGCCCCTGTCCTTTTTCACAGGTAAATTCAAATAAATCTTTATAAACAGCTGTAATTTGAGCAATTGTTTCAGCTGGTTGATTTCCAATAATTGTCGTCTTCATCGTTTTGTTTTTCTCCTATTGTTAATCTCTCTCTCCTTTTCAATGAAACGTTTATTTCCGATAGCATACACCATTCTCCTTCTTATCAATTTTTTATTCAGAGATATCTGCCTCGAAAATAAATGTCCCACCTATAAAAATTCTGCAAAATACACTTACAGATTTTTTCAGAAAAACAAAAAAGACGATAGTCATACTATCGTCAGAGAATACAAACATACGATTCATTCGACAGATATCACTTCTACAAGCACGCCAAATAAACCTGAGTTTATTTGACTATTCAGCTTATTGATTAGATACCTGTGACACTCACAAAACATGCTCCATTCATTTATAGGTGTGTAATTTATTTTCATCACCAGTATAGCAAACCCCATGAAGACAAATCAATAGAATACTTATTGATTATTCATACGTCAATTCATCTAGCAGCTTCAAAACCTTCCGAGCAAAAGGGTACAGAACGGAGCCGCCTCCGATTACAGTCATTTTAACAACCTCCATCACTTCATCCCGTGTCACATCCGCTTTTTGACATTCCTCCAGATGATAGAGAATACATTCTTCACATCTCGACATGATTGAAATCGTTAATCCGATCAATTCCTTTTGGCGTTTGTCCAATACATTTGCTTGATAGGTCTCGTTGTCCAATTCAGAGAATTTCTTGAAAAAATCATCCTCTTCACCCAACCGTTTATTATAGATTTTTCGATCCTTACTTTGCTCCATCCAAACACTCCTTGTCAGTTATTATATGTTCAATCATACAGAAATAAAAAATTTTTTCAAAAAAAGCAGCAATCGTTTTGATTGCTGCAAAAAACTATACTACTTCTCAATTAATCCGTCGTCAATTCAATCAGATTTCCTTCCGGGTCTTGAATCACTGCTTCATAGTATCCGTCCCCAGTTGTTCTTGGACCATTTAATAACGGAAAGCCATCGGCTAAAAATCTTTCAACATAACTATCAACATCTTCTTTTGATCCTACGGAAATCGCCAAATGAGTATAGCCTAGACTATCAGCCACTCGATTCGACAAATGTTGTTTTGAAGTGAGCTCTAAGCGACTACCTGAATCAAAACTGAGAAAGTATGAGCGAAACCCTGTCTTTTTATTGTGGTAAAGCTCTGTACTGCTGGTATTAAAATAGTTTTCGTAAAATTCCTTCATCTTCTCTAAGTCCTTTGTCCAAATTGCTACATGTTCAATATGCATGTTCATTTTTCCTTTCTTGATTCAACATTTATCTTTTAATAAAGCGCGGCTCCTTCGCCACGTTTACCATTCCCTGATCCGATAAAATATAATTGATGACTTCCGCGCCAATTTCTTGAGGAAGAAAGTCGATCGTTGAAAAATTCAAGAGCTGACTATACGGTTGATTTCCTTCGCCAACCACTTGAAAATCCTTTTTATGGATAAAACCGAGTTCCTGCAAGCCGTTAATAATTCCGGCAGCAGTATCATCGGCATTCGCATAAATCACCTCTGGAATTGCTAATTCTTTAAAGGTTTCCTTTGCCCAATAATAACCACTCTCGTACCCTTCAATTCCAGTGAAGAAATTTTGACCTTCAATCACCTCACCAAAATAGTTTTGATAGCAAGCGGCTTTATCTTGAGCACTGGTGCTTTCAGAAAGACCACGTTTATTTGTAAAAATAACTTTAGAAAAGCCCTGTTTTTTTAACTTGCTGAACAATTCCTCATAGGCTTTCTTTCGATCCGGAAAGATCATCGGAATTTTAGGATTGGTGACTTTTTCGGTTGAAACGATCCGCCCTTTTGACTTAAGCTTCGTCCAATTATCCAAATTACTCGCTCTAGATGTCAAAATAAGTCCATCAATCATCCGTTTTTCCAGCAATGAATAGTACTCACTCTCGGTTTTTTCATCATAGTAGGTAGGTAAGAGCAGGACCTGATAGCCCTTTTCTCGCGCGTGAAACAGCAGACTATTGACCAAACGATCGTAGCAGGAGTTATTGTAAGGAAGAGTTACCCCTAATGTATAGTTTTTTCCCATACTCAATTTCACTGCGTTGCCATTAACCACATAACCAGTTTCCTCAATCGCCGCCTGAACTTTATCACGGATATCTTCAGAAACATATTGATGGTTATTGATGACTCTTGATACTGTTGTTTTAGAGACTCCCGTCATCTCAGCAATATCACGAATATTTACCAAAACTACCACCTCCTTTTATACTACTATAGGTTATGGGACGCGTCCCATGTCAATAGGTAAATTTATGGATAGAAAAACAGTAGCCGTCTCGCAACTACTGTCTTCTTTCATTTTACTTCACAGCAAGCTGATAGCTTTCATCGATTAGTGTTTTGATTTCTTTAAAAGGCACCGTTCCGTCCAAACAGATTGTTAACCAGTATTTTTTATTCATGTGATAGCCTGGAAAATAGTTTTTCTCCTTTACAAGTGCTGCGACCTTTTCTGGTTGATTTCTTAAATCTAGAATTTCGATCTGCTCATCTGATGGCAAACCAAGTTTATTTCTCTGAACCGTTAATAATACTGCATACCATTTTTTTGTCTCTTTTCTTCTGAAAATGGCATTACCCGGAGTTTTAGGCCAGAGAAATTCCAATTCATCTTGATATGTATCGCGGATATAATTGATGACTTCTTTTGCTGACTCATTTTTGAAAGAATCTGTTTCAAAGCATTTATCGGCAATATCTTGCAGGATTGATTGATACTCCGACCTGACTACACCCACAAAGGAACCAGCCGCTGAGGTTCGGTGCAGTATGTACTCTTCCTCACTGGCAAGTTCCAGCAGTTTTGTCTCTACTTGCCCTTCCTTTGAAATGGTCACATTCAATTGAAACTCCCCCTGCATGATTTTCGTATCATAGGAATAAACTCCCACATTTTCTTTAAAACCGTAAGCCTGTAATTTTCTACTATTCACTTTTTTCCCTTGAAAAAATAAATCTTCCTGACTCATGATAGGTCTTCTCCCGTCGCTGTTTTTTCTATTATATAGGATTTCTTTCAGCCTAGGTAAAAATGAGCGGATTACTCCATTGCTGGAAATGATTCTTTATATCGGCGGACTGAAAAAAGACAGACTTCCTCCTGAAAGCTGATTCATGATCATAGACTTATTGATAGAAAAAACAGTTTCCATGCCAAATAAACTCCTTAACAATAGTTTTAATTATTTTCCTTTACTAAACCTTTTCAGCATATTTCGCAAGTTTTTACTAACCCTCTTCTTTGTTGGAGTCGCTTGCTCGAGTTCTGAGGAGCCTTCTGTATCCTCAGCGGATGCTTCGACCGCCGCTAAAGCTGGTTCTAGCTCTTTTTCCGATAGGTTCTGTGAACTTTCCAAATGATGCTCGGGTACTACCTGTGAGTCTATCGGAATCATGCTGACTTCACCAGTCTCTGGATCAGTATATTCAGCAGTCAAATCCGATCCCGGCGGTATCGTTGCTTTGGCTAACTCCTCCAAAGATGCAGGACTTAGCTCTCTTGGATCAAAGTCTGCAGGCAGACTTGTCTGAGCCATCTGCTGCGCTTTTACTTGTGTCGTTTTAGCCTTGGAGTATTGGACAGATTCCTCCTGTTCTTTTTTTGCAGTTCCTTTTTTAGTTTTTACCTTTTTTGGTGTTGTTTTTTGCTCAACTAGTTCTTCCTCTTCACTAATAACCCGCTTGGATTTGAATAACTGAGCAAAGCGACGCACACCATTTGTTTCAAAAATAGACAGTAATGTTAAGATCTCAAGTATTGGTTCAAATTCTTCTTTCTTTTTTGAGGGATCAGCATCCCGCAGAGTCCATTTATGCTTCTTCCCATTTTCGTCTTCAAAAATCGTTTCAATTGTCACCTTTTGGTTTTCCGGAAGCGTTATTTGAGAAGTTGATTTATTTAAATGTTTGCTAAATTCACGCGCTTGTTTAGTCTGCTGATAATACGTATTTTTATTTTTGAATAGGCGAAGGATAACTTGACGCCATTCCTTCTCTGAAAAATATGAAACAAAAAACGGCAAAAACTTTCGCATCGCGTCATTCGGATCAGCTGTAAGAAATACCTCACGAATCTGTTCCTTTAGGAAAAATGAATAGTCGCCAAGTACCAATGCATTTCTTACGAGAACTGCAACAACACATTCTAATAACGCAGCGATATCGTGAAACTCCTCGAATTGCTTAAGTGCTTTGGCTTCCAAGTTTTTTCTCATTACTCCGAAGATTTGCCGTTGGCTTAGTCTTTGTTCAATCATTTGATTCCCTACTTTCCATTTTAATAAAGCGCTTTTATATTTAAGTTCTAAAGTAATAGTTCTTATGAAATAAGCATAGCGCTAACTTTTCTAGAAAGCCAACCTATAATTTTTATTTTTTTGTAATAATTTTGCAAACAGAAACATTACTATCCTTACGATACAAATAGGTTCTATATTCTTTTTTAAAAGAACAATCTAAAGGAGATATCCCATCAATTTGTAAGTATTTAAAAGGAATCGACCAATATTACGCTATTTTAGAATAACGAAATACCCTTTTAAATCTATTCTCATTTATCTCTCTTAACAGACCGTTTTTTATAGGTCAAATTCAATTATTAAGCCCGAGAACAGTTATCATTCTCATTTGTATGATTAATCACAAACTCGACCCCATTTTTGATATACTTAACTTATATATATTAGCTTTGCATAATAAACAATGTTGTCAGTATTCAGAGAATTTGGTTGAGCGTAGGAAAGGAGGATACAGAATTATATGAGTACAGAAGTAGCGTTTGAGTTTATTGAAACCGAAAGTCAATACCAAGAGTTCCAGAATTGCATAGAAGAGTTGAAGGGGCAGCGCGGCGCACAGATGCCTGCTTTGCAGGAGGCTCAGAGAATCTATGGTTATTTGCCTATCGAGATTTTGAAAAGGCTTTCTAAAGAATTGGAGATTCCCATGGAAGAGCTTTACAGCACCGCAACCTTTTATGCCCAATTTACCTTTGTACCCAAAGGAGAATATACGATCAGCGTATGTATGGGGACCGCCTGTTATGTAAAGGGAGCTGGGGACATCTTAGACTCGTATTCATCTGAATTGAAGATTGAACCTGGCGAAACAACTGCGGATCGCAAATTTACTTTAGAGTCTTGCCGTTGTATTGGCGCCTGTGGGTTAGCCCCTGTATTAACAGTTAATGAAGAAGTCTATGGTCGCTTATCTAAGAAAAAAGCCGATAAAGTGCTCGTCACCTATCAAAAAGAGAACAACTGATTATTGATCCTCCCTCTCCAAAAATTTACTACATATCAATAGCAGAATAGATTTTTGGAAAAATTGTTTTTGTCATACAAAACTTCAAGAGTCAGGAGAAAAAATATGAAAGATTGGAATGAGTTAAAAGAACTTCGAAATACTTATCGTCAGACGATCACGATGCGTTTAGATGATGCAGTCACAGAAGAGCAGCAATATGAAAAAGAGATCCTTGTATGTGCTGGAACCGGCTGTATCTCATCTAAAAGCGGCGAATTTGTCGATGCTCTTAAAGATGAGTTAGCAAAGAATGAGTTGACGAACAAGGTAAATATCGTAAAAACAGGATGTTTTGGTTTATGTGCTCAAGGTCCGATTGTTATTATTTATCCAGAAGCAGTTTTCTATCATCAAGTCCAACCAAAACACGCAAAAAAAATTGTTTCAGATCATTTAATCAAAGGAAAATTAGTCGAGAAATTACTCTATCATGACTCCGACACCAAGGAGATCATCAACAAATTAATGGACACTCCCTTCTATCACAAACAAAAACGAGTGGCTCTGCGAAATTGTGGACGGATTAACCCAGAAAAAATCGAAGAATATTTCGCCTTCGACGGTTATCAAGCGTTAGCAACCGTTGTAAACGAATATTCTCGTGATGATGTCTTAAGTCTCTTAGAAACCTCAGGCTTACGTGGCCGCGGCGGCGCTGGCTTCCCTACCTTCATGAAATGGTCTTTTGCTAAAGCCAGCCAATCGGAGCAAAAATACGTTATCTGTAACGCCGATGAAGGTGACCCAGGTGCCTTTATGGACCGTTCCGTACTGGAAGGTGATCCTCATGCTGTTATCGAGGCTATGGCCATCGCGGGTTATACCATTGGGGCTAATCAGGGCTATATCTATGTCCGGGCAGAGTATCCGATTGCGGTAAATCGTTTGCGTATTGCAATCAAACAAGCACGTGAGAACGGCCTTTTAGGCAAACACATTTTTGGTAGCGATTTCTCTTTTGATTTAGATTTGCGCTTAGGAGCCGGTGCCTTCGTTTGTGGGGAAGAAACCGCCCTACTTGAAAGTATTGAAGGCCATCGCGGTGAGCCTCGTCCACGTCCTCCTTTCCCTGCGGTCAAAGGACTGTTTGGAAAACCGACGATCGTTAATAATGTAGAAACGTTGGCAAATATTCCTCAAATCATTCTCAAAGGACCTGAATGGTTTGCTAGCTTTGGAACAGAAAAATCAAAAGGAACAAAAGTCTTTGCCCTTGGTGGAAAAATTCAGAACACCGGGTTAGTAGAAATTCCTATGGGTACCACTTTACGAGAAATCGTTGAAGACATCGGTGGTGGGATTCCAAATGGCAAGAAATTCAAGGCGGCTCAAACAGGCGGCCCTTCAGGCGGCTGTATTCCATCAGAGCATTATGATGTACCGATTGATTATGAAAACCTGAAGAAAATCGGTTCAATGATGGGCTCAGGCGGTTTGATCGTCATGGATGAAGACAACTGTATGGTGGACATCGCCAAATTCTTCTTAGAATTTACCGTTGAAGAAAGCTGCGGGAAATGTGTGCCATGTCGTGTTGGAACAAAGCGTCTCTTAGAAATCCTAGAAAAGATTACAATGGGTAACGCAACGCTAGACGATTTGGATCGGATGGAAGAGCTCTGTCACCATATCCAAGAGAATTCGCTTTGCGGCCTAGGACAGACAGCACCGAATCCTGTGCTCTCCACCCTGCGCTATTTTAGAGAAGAATACGAAGCCCATGTCCTAGAACGTCGTTGTCCATCTGGCGTATGTAAAAACTTGATCCAATACCGGATTTTGCCAGATAAGTGTACCGGTTGCAGAGCCTGTGCTAAAGGTTGTCCAGTAAGTGCTATCAGTGGTGAAGTAAAACAAGTCCACGAAATTGATCAGTCGATCTGTACGAAATGTGGCTTATGTATTGATACTTGTCGCTACGATGCGATCACAGTCATATAGGAGGTGGAGCAAGTGAAAGAAGTTATGATTACCATCAACGGAAAAATCTGTACTGCTCCAGAAGGATCGACCATTCTCGAAGCAGCACGAGTAAATAATATCGAAATACCTACCTTATGCTTTTTAAAAGAAATCAACGAAATTGGTGCCTGCCGCATGTGTGTGGTAGAAGTCAAAGGCGCCCGTAGCTTGGTAACAGCCTGTGTCTACCCGATTTCTGAAGGCATGGATATCAAGACGAACTCGAAAAAAGTCTTTGAATCAAGAAAAACGACCTTGGAGCTGATCCTTTCGACTCACGAACGGAAATGTCTCTCTTGTATCCGCAGCGGAAACTGCGAGCTGCAAAAGCTTTGTAAAGAGTTCAATGTCGCCGACGAAGATTACTTCAACGGTGAAAACTGCGAATACGAATTTGACGACAGCGCCGTGCACATGGTCCGGAACAATAATAAATGTATCCTTTGCCGCCGGTGTGTCGCCGCATGTTCGAAATGGCAAGCTGTAGGCGTCATCGGACCAAATAATCGTGGCTTTGAAACCCATATCGGCAGTGCCTATGAACAAAATCTGAGTGAAGTTCCATGTATTTCCTGTGGACAATGTATCGTTGTTTGTCCGACAGGGGCGATCCATGAAAAAGATCAGACCCAAGAAGTTTGGGATGCCTTGGAAGATCCAACCAAACACGTGATCGTTCAGACCGCTCCTTCCATTCGTGTGACTTTAGGCGAAGCCTTCAATATGCCAATCGGCAGTAACGTTGAAGGAAAGATGGTCGCTGCTCTACGCCAAATCGGCTTTGATAGAGTCTTTGATACCAACGTGGCCGCTGACTTTACGATCATGGAAGAAGCGAATGAATTCTTAGAACGAGTAGGAAATAATGGTCCGTTCCCAATGTTCACCTCTTGTTCACCGGGTTGGGTCAAATATTGTGAGCACTATCATCCAGAATTAATTCCTAACCTGTCAACTTGTAAATCACCGCAGCAAATGTTCGGTGCACTTGCAAAAACTTGGTATGCGGAAAAAGAAGGCATCGATCCAAAAGACATCTTTGTAGTGGGAATCATGCCTTGTACCGCGAAAAAATTCGAGGTCACTCGTGAAGACGAAGCCGCGGCGGGCTATTCCGACTGTGATGTTGCGTTGACTACTCGCGAATTAGCTCGAATGATCGATAAAGCTGGTGTTCGTTTCGTGGAACTAGAAGACGAAGCCTTCGATAATCCACTAGATGAAGCTACAGGAGCTGGATACATCTTCGGGGCTACCGGTGGTGTTATGGAGGCAGCCTTAAGAACTGCAGCTGAAACATTAGCCGGTCATTCGCTGGAGCAAGTAGAGTTTGTAGAGGTTCGAGGGATGTCAGGTATCAAAGAAGCCACCTACGAAATGAGTGGCGCAACCATCAATGTCGCGGTCGCATCAGGAATCGGCAATGCAAAGAAATTGCTGGAGCAGATTCAATCCGGTGAAAAATTCTACCATTTTGTTGAGATCATGGGCTGTCCTGGTGGTTGTATCAACGGTGGTGGTCAACCGGTTCAGCCTGCATCAGTTCGTAATTTCGTTGACCTAAAAACCAAGCGAGCAGCTGCGCTATATGCTGAAGATAAAGGCAAAGGATTGCGTAAATCAAACGAAAGCCCAATCGTTCAAAAAATCTATCAAGAGTTCTTGGAAAAACCGGGCAGTCTTAAAGCGCACCATATTCTTCATACCAGCTATCGTGACCGTACAAAGGTTAAAGTTTAAGCACACACTAAGACTATCATCGTAAATTTGATGATAGTCTTTTTTTTAGCTAGTTTAAAATCTTTATTTCGGTTGTTATTTGCCTATAGAAGCTATCACTTAACCGATAGCCCTGGCCCCAGACTGTAAGGATCGATTCCCCTTCGATTCCTTGATCACTCAGTTTTTTTCTTAATAATTTCACTAGGCTAGACAACTGGGATAAGTTAGAGGCATTGCCTGGGCGCTCCCAAAGCAATTCGCACAACTTTTCTCGAGAAATAATTTGATCATGTTCTCGATAAAGAATTTGTAAAAATCGAAGCTGCGTTGAATTTAGTGCTAAACTACTCAAAGATCGTTTTTTTTCATTTTCTTCTTCAACGAAGCACTGCTTATCCTTTGATGAATCAATGTAACCATCCAGCATTTCTCTTATTTCCTCTAACAACATATCCTCTACGAGCCACTCACTAATCCCTCTTTCAGCCCAAAGCTGTTGTTCTTTTTTGGTTGGTACCCTTTCTGCCTTTCTAAAAATAGGTAACGATTGCTCCTGAAAACTTTCCAATAAAAAAAGAACTTCTTGATTCGTTAACGTTTCACTCAAAATGATCACTCTGAAGAAATCAGTTAACGAAGCAATGGTCTCTCTTTTTAAATGAAGATTTAAAAATTGATCAGAAAGAAAAACCTCGTGTCCTAATTGTCTAAAAGCATCTTCTAAAGAACGTTCCCGTTCGATACATTTTGTTATAAATAATATTTGTCCCATCGTTTTTCTCCTTTAATTGTGATTCAGCTAGCTTCGTCTCTTCTCTTGAATAAAATGTTGAAAAAGAAGAAAATATCATTTATCTTCTAGCCATTTTGCTTTGCTTGTTCATTAACTAGAGAAAGTCATCAATTAATTTTTCCATTATTTCTAGCAAATAAATAACCATATTTATATATAGCATATAGAAACAGACGTATGTTTTATGTTTTTTCTAATCATTCAAACTAAAGCAAAGAAGGCTGTCCTTAAAACAAATGTTAAATGAGAGAATCTAAAAAGAGTGTCTCTATGAACACTCTGATAGGCTCATTTCCACGGTAATACTTGATTTTATAAATTCAAACTAAAATTGTTGTGCCTAAGAGCCTCAATTTTTTTCATGTCCAAGTTCTTTTTTCATTTCTCGGTACTTTTCATCTGCAATCTTTGTCAGTGTCTCTTGAAGTCGTTCATTATCTCTCGGAGAATACGCCTCATTCAAATAAAGAATCGGAATCTTTCTTGGCAAAAAGGATTTTGTATGATTCGACAAAGCGATGTCCGTAAGAATTAAATCTACTTCTCTGCAAAGAGAATCAGCTATCTCAATGTAAAAATAGTTTCCAATTGTCTGCAGCTTCGTACTTATTAACATCTCCGGTGTTCGATTACTAAGAATAAAAATAAGAATTTTAGGGTGAAACAATTGTCGATCCAGTTCAAAGAATAAAATTTTATAATAAGCAACACAAAAATACTCAATGTACTCAGCTTCAAACGTGTTCAAATTTCTACTACACTTACTCATAAAAATTTGATAGAAAGTTCGTTCTCGCTCTTTATTTGCTGGAAAATCAAATGGATGATGAACATAAAGATCAATCAGCCGTTGATGCAAAGCCTTTTGGTAAATTAGAATCTGGTAAAACACACCCACTAATCGAGCAAATAATTTCTCATGTTCTTCATCCGTCATTTTGCGGAGTGCAAATTTTTCAATCATATGTACTTTTTCATTTATCATATGTAGGAAATTTATTTTTTGTAGCTCCAGAGAGTCATTAAAGAAATCAGGAAGGCTACCCTGATGATGCCCAAGATCGCTAGCAATGATGCAGCTAATTATGAATTTGACCTCTCGTTTTAAAATAGTTGGATGAATCATGGCCATCTTCTTTTTTAACAATGAAAACAAATGCTCATACATTCTCTTTTCCTGAATACTAATGGGCTTCCAGTAATAAATATTATCGGGAATCGATCGTTTATTGGCTCTCAATAGTGAAATCGCTAACCCATAATGAATACTTACAAATCTTGAAGAAAATTTTCGGTATATTCCAACGTTTAAACTCTCCAATAAATTTATTATTTCGTGAGTGCTGATAAAAGCAAACGGCCATTTGTAGCCTCCGTAAACTTGTTGAAAAATTCCTGTATAAAACAAACGAATCGTTACTTCATCTCCTAAAAGAGTTAGCTTGCGATCTATTTTTAAATGAAGATTATTGGCATTTATACTAATAAATCGTTTCAAGTAGATGAGTTCTTTTTTGACCATTGTATAGGTTGTATTTATTTTTTTCGTTATTTCAGAAATTGTCCATTCCTTTGGCTCTAAAAATAATGAAAATAGCTGGAAACGATAAGAATTTTCTAAATAATAAAGACGAAAAATTGTTGAAGGGAAATTTTTCTTCACATTCCACACTACTTTGTTTTGTTCAGGCAAGTCGATCAATTCAACATAATCACTATAGCCCAACTCAATAATGTCCATCCTTATATCAGTAATGATTTTCTTTACAGTAGGATAAGAAACCTGTGACAACTTCACCAATTCCATTAGTTCAATTGAATGGTTTTGATTGATATGTAAATAATCGAGTAATAAAAAACGTTTTAAATAACGAGTGTCCATTAACTCAAGAATCATTTCCAATCACCCCCTTCGAACTAGAAATTCATTCTTATCATATTCTACAAAAGATAGCGTTACTATTAATTACATTCTTTTCTTAATATTAGAAAAATTAATTAAATTTTTGGATAAAACGACTTTTTTTAAAAGAAATTAAACTTTAGTAATAAAGAATTTTATATCTATCACCTTATTTTTAAATTCTCATTGAGTTTAGGTTACAAGATTTCTTTTCTGTGATGTGTTCAATTTTTCTTGATATGTATTAAAAAAAGAACACTTGCGATAATTGTTGTTACTTATTAGTATTATTAAAATTATTTTTACAAATAAAATCTTCAGCCTATTTCCAAACTGAATTTCTATCACTTATAAGTGTTATATGATACTCTTCAAATAAATAGGACGATAGAAGGGAAATAAAATGGATTTTTTAGTCGATAAGCTTGATAAAAAGAAGCTGCTTTTCATTCAAACAATCTTTGATTCTGATTATCATATCTGTACTTTGGACAAACTGTTGCAATCAGTAACTATCAATAATCAAACTGCTATTTCTATTTACCATTCGATTTTAGAGGATATCCGCCTTTCAGATAGTTCTAGTTTTATTGATTTGAGCTATTCTAAATCAAATCAGTTATTCAAATTACAGCTTTCTGAATCCTTTACCATTCAAAATTTTATTAACTTTTATATCAAGCGATCTGCCAAATTCAAATTGATTCAATCGCTATTAATGACCTCTTTTGATACCCTGCAAGAAACGGCTGATAGCCTACACGTTTCTTATTCTCAAGTCCGCAGGATTATTACAGAATTGAATGAGTACTTCAAACCAATAGGTTTAAGGATTCATTCACGACCAAAAGTTCATCTCGATGGGAATGAAGTCAGCCTGAGATTTTTCTATACCGCTTTATATCTTACGACTTATGGTGTGGGGTACTGGCCTTTTCTATCCTTCAGTTATTTAGACCTATCCGCACTTTTAGATAACTGCCCCGATGAAGTTTACAAAACTAGATCACTAGATAAAAATGTACTAACCCATTATTATTTTGCCATTCACCTTTTAAGAGAACGTCAGGGCTTTAGTATTGATAAAGAAACCCTCTCAATCTCGCTCTACAAACCATTTTCACTTTCTAATAAAGAAGCCTTCAGTATCTTTGCTGCCTCCATTGGCAAATATCTGCCTTATCATTCAGAGGATAAGCTATATGATGAGGCACAGCTGATTTGTAGCAGCCTGCTTGCGATTGGCAGTTTTTCTTCTGTTGATACTGCTCCTGATTTTTTTCTTTTAGATGAACAGCTTAGTGACCAAAAATTTGCTCACAAAGCATTCCATATCATGGATCGAATAAATTATCATCTGTCTATTCCGTTAACTCAAAAAGAACGAAACAAGATACTATACTCCGTACTGTGCTTGCATTATCGAGTTGCTTTTATTGGTGCGCCACTGAAATATATTCAAACTCTGCTTCCATATTATTCACATGAAGCGATTGATTCACGAAAAAAATATAAGATTAAACACATTCAATCTCTCGTTGAAGCTGAAATGAAATCAATCGAATATGATTTTGATGGGGATTTTGATGACTATCTTCTTTCTCAATATTGCTTGATCTATGATAAAAATATTGAATTTGGAAAACATACTGCACCAATTACAGTCGCCTTCCTTTCAATTATGTCAAACCAAGTATTGCAAAACGATGTGTGTCAATACTTTTCATCCTATTTTAACTTGAAGGTAGCCAGCAGTCTCGATGACAGTGTTGATATCATCATTAGTGAGATTCCTATCTCCGTTGATACGATCTCGGCTTTACGTTTGCGACAACCGATCGTTTATTGTCACCAAAAACTGGTTCAATCTGACTACGAAAAAATCACTGAAGCTTTAGCAACGATTGCCAAGAAAAAATTTAAATCATCAAACTTCTGATCACCTCTAATGCGTTACTCAAAAAAATCCTCTCAGCTACAAAAAATCTAAAAAGATTTTATAGCTGAGAGGATTTTTTTAATTCTGTTTATCGAATGTAACCTTTAGCTTACTCTTTGACGACCTAACGCTTTAGAAAGGACGGGAACCACTAAAATAGATAATGCGCCGCCGATCAATGCAGTAATCAGCTGTGGAAATGAAAAGGCTCCAGAAACCATCGCTGCTTTAGGTGCCGGCATTTTTAATAAGATTGGAACAACAAATTGAACGACCGAAAAATATAGTACTCCAAACTTCGCAAGCGCACCGATCACCGTTGCTAAAGCAAAATTCGTGACACCCTGCTTTTTATTGAAGCCAGGAATAAAATGCCAAATAGTCACTAAAACGGCATTTCCGAGCGCTACACAAAATACAATTTGTGGGAATGCTGGACCAATACCAAACATGAATGCAAAAATTGGCGATAACAAAGCAATCGATAATCCACTAGCCAATCCGCCAGTAGTTACAGCGACAATCAAAATCAAATTAACTAAAGAGCCTGTCACTAACGTATTGCCTAATCCCGATGTTACTGCCTGTACAACAATTAATAATGCCAATAAAACGCCTGTTTGTGTTACCCATAGTGCTTTTCGATTCATATCTTCGGAACCCTATTTGTTTATTCGTTCACAAATAGTTATCCTTCACTTCCCTTCTCATTTCAATTTAAGTTCCTATTGTTTGAAGACGAGTAAAACAAATAATCATTATTTCTCTATAGAATTATTGTACCAGATTTAGGGAGTGAATTAAAAAGACATTTAAACCGCTTTCTATTTTTATTTTTTAGAAAACGGTTAAAGTCTTTTCTTCTATGAATCGCTTAATTATACTGTCCGAATAACATCATCTGCATCTGTTGAATAAGCCAACTCTTTTTGAGCATCAAGCGCTTCTAGCTTCTCCAGTAGGCTAGCCCGAATCTTCTGATAAGCATCGCTACCCAACGCCATTCGAAGAAGTCCCTCGCCTTGGTCAGCACGTCGAACAATTTGCTCAGCCATTTTATCTGGATCACCAACGACCATCTTTTTCAGTTTTTCCATATCCAAGTTAGGAATATTTCCTTTCATCATGCTTATTGTTTTTCCAGCTTCAGTATTTTGATAGGCATCGATCTGATTTCCAAATACAGCTTTACCAGCCGCAAAATCTGTTCGAATTCCGCCTGGTTCCACGATTGTTGTCTTAATACCAAACGGTTCTACTTCTTTTGCTAAAGCTTCAAAGGCAGCTTCTACTGCCCATTTAGAAGAGCTGTACAAGCCCATCGCTGGAACTGAATATTGCCCCGCCATACTAGAAATTTGAATAATCTGTCCTCGACCTTGTTTGCGTAAAAACGGCAGAGCAGCCCGAGCCACACGTAGCGAACCAAAAACATTTGTTGTGAATAATTGTTCGATTTGATCATCACTGACTTCCTCAACCGCTCCATATAGACCGTACGCAGCATTGTTTAGGACTACATCGATTGTCCCTAGCTCTTTAAACGCTCGTTCAACAGTTTTACCAATTTGCTGTACGTTAGTTAAATCTAACTGTGCTTGCCATAATTGTGAGCCATATTGCTTTTGCAGATCATCCAGCACCCCTTCTTTACGAACCGTTGCAGCGACACGATCACCTCTTTCTAATAATTTCTGAGTGATCCGTGATGCTAAGCCACCTGAAGCTCCTGTAATAAACCATGTTTGCATTTGTAAATTCCTCCAATCGTCTTTTTTGCAAAATCTTTTGAAATGAACTATTTGGAGAATTATTTAGATAGTTCAACTTCATAAGATGTTGCATTTGTAACCTCTTATGAAGTACAGTATAGTTATTAGACGTCGTAATGCAAGAGCTTAAGCGCCTGCTGTTACAGAATGGAGTAATTTGTTATGCCTAATAAATACAATCTAGAACAAAATCACCTAACGAAAGAAAGTATTCTTGAAGCACTCATTCTACTGATGAAGAAAAAAGACTTCAAAAATATTTCCGTAACTGAAGTAACGAAAAAAGCAGGTGTCTCGCGCATGGCTTTTTATCGGAATTATCAGATAATGGAAGATGTCATAATTGATCATTTGGAAAATATGTTTAACGATTATCTAACCCTTTTGATGCAACAGAAAATCAGCAACTATGAGATGACTCGCTTATACTTTTACTATTTTAGACAACACCAATTATTTATAGCCACCTTACTTCAAGCAAGATTGACACATTTAATTCTTGAACAATCGGTAGAATTTCTTGATGAATTCTCTAAACTCTTAATCTGTGAAATAGATTGTTCTCCTGAGTTTGAACGATACAATATTCGATTCATTGCAGGCGGATTCTTCAATGTCCTGATGACTTGGTGTGAACACGGCATGGTCGAAAGCGATGAGCAAATGGCAGAACTTGTATGCGAGAGGTTATCTAATCATATAACAGAAATACAATTATAATTGAAAAAGAATGAGCGGCTTATTCGATTAGCCGTTCATTCTTTCTTTTGCATTATTTAACTGTATATTTTTACCGTATCAAGTCAATACCTGGATTTTCCAAAACTGTAAAAACTTGTTCTTTCGTGGTCAATGGCACATCTCCATGAATTGTATGCGCTAGGACAGCATTTATCGAAGCGAATTCAACCGTTTTAGACAAGCTCCACTTCGATCGATTACCGTTTTTTTATGATTAATCTTTCCATAGCTTACCGACCCACTTTTTGATACTCTATTGGTATGTCAATAATCAATGGAGGATAAAAATGAATTTACAGAATTTTAAATGGACTCGCTTTCCAGAGAGCTACGAAATATTCAATGATGGATTAGAAATCGTCACCAAACCACATACAGACCTCTGGCAGAATACGTATTATCATTTTCAAAATGATAACGCCCCAGTTTTTCAAATGGAAACAGATGAACAGTATTTTAGTTTTGTGGTAAAAACGGACTTTACCGAGAGTAAGCATCGGTTTGATCAATGTGGTATCGTCATGTATTTGGATAGTGAAAATTGGTTAAAAGGCTCCATCGAATATGAAAATGAAGAGTATCAGCACTTGGGAAGTGTCGTCACAAATCATGGTTTTTCTGACTGGGCAACAACCGAAATCGATGCCTCAATTAAATCTATGTGGTACCGTCTAAGTAGACGCGAAGACGATTACTGCATTGAGTGCTCAACTGACGGCAAAACATTTCAACAAATGCGAATCTGCCACATGTTCAATGGGAATGAAAACATCCGCTTTGGTATTTATGCCTGCTCTCCCGAATCTTCCTCTTTCAAAGCGATTTTTACTGATATGCAGTTGCTGGATTGTCAATGGCCGGCACATGATGGGCAACAGCCGGATTAGTTTAGATTTAGGCTGAGACTTTGTTGATAGCAAAGAGAAAAGATCGCTTCAATAGCGATCTTTTCCTGAAATATTGGATTAATATTTGAAGGCTTTTACAGCAAACGCATTTGCACCTGTTTGTTTCACTCGAGCCTCGATTTCATTCCGAACAATTGGCGTATCCACATCATTAAATCCCTCGCCCTTTACTCGAACATCCCAAGTACCATAGGCATTAGAATACCCATATGTTTGATCAGACAATAAAATGTCCTTTAGGAAATTACGTAAGTGAGGTACCATTTGATCGGCCTGAGCTTTTGTCAGATTTCGACACTCAATATAAGATATTGTTTTATCTCCATTAACAATCGCAATATTCTGTTGCATATAACCTGGTTGATACGTACGCAATTCTTGTTGTGTACGAGCAGTGGCCTCATTTAATTTTTTATTCGTTGGATTACAAGTGATCACCATTGTGTAACGCCCATCATTTTGTTTTCTCGCTTTAACTTGATCACGCAACAAAGTCCAGCAATATTTCGTTTGAATCCAGGCAACCATCGTTTTGGCCTGATCATAAGAGATATTATCAATTGCGATCCCATTCTTAGTTCCAGGATTAACGGTTCCTCCTTTTAGACGATAACAAAAAGTTGGAGGTCCACCCATCCATCCCGAAGCAGCAGTTTCACCGATCCCATTTAATGGATAGGTACAATGAATGATTTGACTGTTACTTAAGAAAACACCAGTATGTCCGTTAGCTCCCCCGCTGGCACCTTTCGTACCTGAAACAAAGATATCCCCACGTTTGGCTTCACTACGAGTGATTGGCTGTAACAAACTTCCTTCTAACTTATACAAACTTTCTGTATTCCCAATAGATGTTCCGCCAGCTAAAAATCCAGCTTCAATCAAAGCGAAATATACTGCTGAGCTACAATCGTAACTATTCGGACCTAACCGATTAGTCATCGAATAAGTTACTCGTCCTTGTCGTGCTCTAAACCAATTAATTACTGCTTCTGTACTTGCCATCATTTTTCCTCTTTTCATTTAATTATTAGAAGTGGCCTCTTCTGACTATTATATTACGCGAACATACGTTCTGGATGTTGCCAAAAAAAAGACATCCATTTTCTATGTCGAATATCTTGAAAATGACTAAGTCTAATGGTTTAGAAAACAGCATATAAGAAAACCTCAGGAGAAAACCGCTCCTGAGGACTTTTTGTTTAGATGAATCATTTTATTGTCGATCACTGATTCTAAATTCGTATCCAAGTACGTTCTTATAATATTCTGGATACAT
>NZ_JAHLOS010000053.1 GCF_018917525.1 Enterococcus raffinosus
TGCTTGAATTCTTTTGAATAGGTTCTTCGTTGACGTCTTGACATGAAAAATCCTCCAGTGTGTTTTTTATTATTCTACACACCTTATTTTTTCTGTCTAGTCTAGTGTAGCCGATTCATATATACTTTTATAACCAATTAAGTTTTCTAAGAACTATTAGATTCTGAATACTCAGAGAATAGTTATGAATTCGATTCGAAATGTGCTATATGTCATAAACGGTTAAAAATCGATCTTAAACGATAGGAAAGCTGTATTGATCTTGCATGAATATTAGTTTTAAATTAAATAATAAGTATTAATAAATAGGGATTAGTGATAAGGGCTTAGTAGTGAAGAATATGTCGTGACATTAATCTATTTCGAAAATGAACTACAAAGTAATTAAAATTTATACACTATAGAATTGAAAGAGTGCCTCTTGAAAACTAGAGATACTCTTTTTTAACGAATATATCACTATCGTTTTGGATATAATAATCATTTTTCGTAGTATAAATTAACCGATATTGGTATATTTATCTAATTAAATAATGTAAAATGATTATTGTTATCAAAAAGTTATTGTTATAAGGAGGGGCTATATGAATAGTTTGAAAAGTTTTTGGGTTGGGTTTAAGGACATTAAAGGACAGACTAGTAGGAAGGATTTTTGGATTGGTAATATAGGAAATGCTGCTATTCTTTTTGGAATATATTATGGATTATCCTATCTCATTGATTATGTTGGTTGGTATTTTTATGTTGATCTTAATTTAATAGATACACTTATATGGGGATTGTATTGGTTACTTTTTATTCTATATTTCATACCTGCATTGTGTTCTTGTTTACGTCGTCTTCGTGATGCGGGGTTCAGTCCATGGGTGATACTCATCGGTCTCATACCTATGATGAGAATTGTTTTACTCATTCTATATTGTTTTAAAACAAAAGGATCAACTGTTAATGATCAATTGACGAGTGTCTAAATAAGGAGAATGGATAGATGGAAAAGAATAGAAAATATTGTTGTTGGGTATTTATTTTTTTTATCGCTATGAGTTGTTTACTAATAGATATTTCTAGGGTAAATGCAGCCGGAGCACCGATGGTGATTGATTTTGAGGGGGAGTTATCCAACGGACTAAAGACAGAGGCTAGAGGGACAATAAACTCTATTGACGATTTAAGTAATGGCACATTCAAAGCAAAGCTTCTGACAAAATCTGAGCAAGATCCCGCTGAGCTGGAACAATTTATTTTAGATGGACCAATCCAAGTGAATGGTTATTCATCTTTTTCAGCTACAAAAGGAACTATTTTAACTCAATCGGAAAAGAATATTCGATTTGATGTAAGTGATCCAGAGGAGCCACTTCCAGAGTTGCATCTTTCTCAGGTTGCAATGACCAAGGCTGGACAATCGCTGGATTTGATCATCAAAGTCACGAGTATTCCCAAGCTAGAAGAGGAAAGCTTTTTGAACTTCCGTTGCGGAAATGCTGGTGCAATCACAATTGAGATGAAAAATGTGAGCGGTGTCCGTTTTACCAATTATTTCGTTTCTACGGATACGCAAACGCCCATAGATATTCTTGCTTTTCCAGCAATTAGTGATGTCGATTATGCCCAATCATTTGAATTAGGAGCCCATCCATTAGGAAGCGGATCAAATTTGAATCAAACAGGAGCAACTCGTTTTACTTCAGATGGGACAGGTGTAAATGGAATAGCTGATTTTCCATTAGGCGGGATTCTTTATCAATTTTTTGGAAACACACTAGAAGCTGGGTATGATTGTGGATACAACTCGGACATTGATACAAATGCAAATGGGTTTGATATTTTTGGAGCTTATGGAACTGTTAAAGATGTGGAAATAGCAAAACCTGATTTTGGGGAGGTCGTTATTCCAAAGGCGGAATGGATGATAGATGAATCGACTTTTTTGCCAGATGAAACGATTCAAGTATTATTTCAACAACCTATCAATGCACTAGACGAAAATATCAATCATCGATATGCGAATTGGGAAACAACTTTTACGTTGCCATCAGAAATACAGCAACCTAATATTCAATTGGTTGATCAACAAGGAAAAGTAGTACCGGTTGATGTCACAAAGACTACAGAGCAAAAATACCATGTTTCTATTTCAAGCGAGACGATGAAGTTGTTTGATTTCGCAGGTGAGACATATCAATTCAGAATCAATGGTCAACTAACGAAAGAGTTAATTGATGGTACGGTTCTTTCCTTCTTGGCGGAAACAAATCTAGATGGCAAACAGGATACTATTCCATTGCAAACGAATCCTATTGACCATAAAGTATCAATAAAGGTTCGGTATCTTCGTCAAGAGACAACGGATTCGGTAGAAAAATCAAAACGATTCTCTTTTGGCTATGGTAAACCATGGAAAATTCAACCTATTGATGCTCCGGAAGGTTATTACTTTGATGAGGCTTCAACGAAGGATGAATTATCGGGAGAAAAAATTGATTTTACAGACAAAACAATTATTTGCTATTATGCCCCCACGGAAAAGACAATCACTGTTAACTACCTCAATGAACAAGGTGAGAAGATCACTTCAAATGAACTAAAAGGAAATTATCAAGAGGCGTATACAACAACAGCGAATGATTTAGACGATGAATATAGTTTGCTAACAGATCGACTACCAAAAAATGCATCTGGAATTGTTGGAAATACGGATATTACTATCGACTATTACTATCGTCAAAATAAAGGGCATTGGATTGACTTAGGTTACGGAAACAGAAGTATTACCCGCATAGATTATCATGGGCATATTCGATCTAATAGTATCAATTACGCAGACGGACAATTACTAACACTGTTGAATGATCAAAATGGTATTACGCTGTATCAAGATACCACTGCTGATGGTGCAGTATCCGAGAAGAAACTTTTGACGGGTGAAAATCATTTGATTCAAGTTTCAGCTAAAGATAAGATCACGATTCAAGTTTTAGGTATGGGTCATGCAAAAATCATACGAAAAAATGATCAATATTCGATGGAGTCTTTAATTGAAAAAGGGAATATCACCAATCAATTAAAGATCTATTCTGGGAGTCAATTGATAGAAGAACAGACTCATCAAGCAAACGGTGTTACAGGGATTCTGTTGCAGCAAAAAACAACTCAATTTATTGAAGGTGGCTACAAGGTTGTGTCAGAGCGAGTTCAAAAAGAACCGATAACGAATACATTGAATACTTCGGTAATTGATGCTCCTCCAACAGAATATGAGACACGATTAGAGGGGACGTCACCAGAAGTTTATGAGGAGAAAGTTGAAGAAGACAATACTCAGAAGAGTGCCTCTAGCTTTTCAGAAATAACTAAAAAAATAGCTGCGCCATTCCAAATGGAGAAAGCTTATGCAGAAGAACAAGATTCCATCATGGAAGACACTGGAAATATTGACGATCAAGAGGATGTAGAGGCTAAAAATGATGCTACTTTTACGGAGACTCTATCTGGGTCAGCTACTTTTGCTGCGGATGAAGATGAACGTTTTTCAGGTGATCAAGTAGTAGGAGATCTTGAAGATGAGGAGCATACCAATCGGCAGCTGTCTAACAACTATAATGTAAAAGTCTATGAAAACAGCAAATTGTTAAAAGAAGAAACTGTTCCTCAAGGAAAATCAGTTGCTGTAACACTGCCGGTGAAGGAAGAGGATGCGCCTAACGAAGAACCGATTAATATAGATGTCCAACCACAAGCGGGTAGTGTAGCAATCGGTCAAAAAGATGAGAGCGGACAAGTTACTCCAATTCAAGATGGAAAACTGCCAAAGACAGGTTCTATTCATTCAGACAATTTGATTTTCAATGGATTGCTATTGTTAGCAGTTGTATTTATTTTAAGTTTCCGCTATTACGTTCTAGGAGGAAAGCTCGATGCGTAAACATTTTGTGAAACTCCTAAAAATTATTATTGTGTTTTCTTTAATTGCTAGCTGTTTCATTGGAACAACGACAGTAGAGGCAAAACGTTCAAGAAGTCGGAAAGCAGGGTCGAGTCAAACATATCGCTACAAAAGCCCAGCACCAAAACGAAAAGCTACGGCAAGTAGAAGGAAAAGCTATCCTGCACGTGTTTCACGTCCAGTTTATCGTCCAAAACCAAAGGCGGTGGTTTACAGACCAAAACCCAAGCCTAAACCAAAACGAGTGGTTCGTCGGACCCCAGTTCGTAAAACGCCTGTACGCAAGACTGCTAAGCGATCCACTCCTAAAAAGAAAACGGCTAAACGAGTTGTACCAAAGAAAACAGCATCAAAGAAAAAAGTTACACCAAAGAAGGCAACGAAAAAGAAAGTAGCGAAGAAAAGTCCTGCTAAAAAGAAAACAACAAGTCGAAAAAAATTGCCAAAAACAACATCAAAGAAGAAAGCAGCTAAAAAAAGTACTGCCAAGAAAAAAGCTCCAAAAAAGAAATCTGCTAAACCAGCTAAGAAGAAAACAACAAAAAAGAAATCTACTAAAGCAACATCCAAATCAAAAAGTAAGAAGAAAGCTCCGGCAAAAAAGAAAAGTAGTGTTGCGAAAAAAGTAGCTTATACTATTGGTGATTTTATTGGTGTTAATGATGGTTATACGTTTTTAACTGGAAAAGATATTGCATCTGGGAAAAATGCTTCCCGTCTGAAAGCCGCAGGTTGGTTACTTGTAGGATTGATTCCAGTAGGTAAGGTAGGAAAAGGATTCAAAATTGTTAAATTAGGAACGAAAGGCAGTAGAGCTGCCAAGGTTGCGGCTAAGTCATCCAAAGTTGTTTCAAAGAAGGCTGGGAAGAAAGCTACGAAATATGTGACTAAAAAGGCCACAAAAAAAGCAGTTAAGAAGAAAGTAGCGAAAAAAGCTGTTAGGAGAACAGCGAAGAAAAAAGTAACAAAAAAAGCGGTCAAGAAAACAACTAAAAAGGCAGTGAAAAAGAAGGCACCAAAGCCATATAAAAATGGTAAAATAGCGAAGAAGAGTGGAAGACCAAAAGCAGGAAAAAAAGTAAAACCAACTGCTAAGAAAGTTACCAAAAAAACAGTCAAAAAAGGGAAATTAATCGGAAAGTTAGCTGGGTTAACAAAAGAAGAAAAGAAGGCTGTCGAAATATTAAGATCAAGAGGGAAAAATGTAGAAATAATTCCAGTTGATCCTAAGGCCAAGATTAAAACTCCCGACTTTAAAATTAATGGTGTGAAGACTGAATTAAAAACTCTAGTAAATCCTAATACAAATACTGGAATGAAACGTATTCAAGAGGCATTTAAACAAAATACCAAAAATGTAATTATTAATGGTACTGATGCAGGCTTAACAAAGAAGCAAGCCGAGGAAATCTTATCTAGGGCCGCGGGAAAATATCCAAATAAAAAATTTCCTGGTAAGGTTGAAATATGGATTAAAGATGGTAGTGTAATATCAAAATAAGAGGATGTGCAACTATGAGATTTCAATGTAAATGTGGTGAAATATTATCTAATGGCTTATCTCCAAATGATGTAGAATTGCGTGTGTATACAGATAAAGAGTGGGATAAAATAATTAGCTCAGATAAAATTGATCCAGTAGATATCCCGTTACCAAAACTAGATGTATGGAAGTGTCCAGTTTGTAAAAGAATATATGTTTTTGATGGAAATGAGTTAAAATGTAATTATGTTTTAGAGGGATAAGTACGTTTTTAATGGTTTTATTCAGCATCGTTTTCAGCGTAGTAGAAAATCTGTTTTGTAGTAAGAATAAAAATAGTATGAAGTAAATTAGTTTGTCTTTCTTAATTAGTTTCAAAATTAGGAGAGGCATTTTATTAACGTGTTGAGTTAGCAAAGCTTGCCTTTTAATAGATGGAAAATCTATAAATATGGAAGGAAACAAATGGAAAACAAAGATTTTAAATTAATAGTGAAATCAATATTAGAAGATAACGGTTTTTCTTTCAGAAGAAATACCTATTATCAAGATTCTAAAGAATTAATAGTTTGCATTGATCTACAAAAATCTAATTTTAGTAAGAACTACTATATTAATTACGGATTTTTGATAAAAGAACTTCATCCGGATGTAAAATATCCTAAAACTCATACAAGTGACATTACAGGACGTTTTTTTATCGAGGATGGTAGAGACGAATTTGAAATAGATTCACTTACTGCCGAGGAGATTCAACGCTCAATACAAAAGGAATTAGATAAAAATATATTGCCCACCTTAAAAGAGGGCATTAGTTATTATTTCAAAAAGAATCCTGAAGCTAAGGCAGCTGCTACATTAAGGCTGAAAAAATATTTAGGGATAGAGTAATTTTAAGAAATATTATTTTAGAATGCTCGCAGTGCGGATGGGTTGAAGATCTCACTGGTAAGAAATACGATGGTCCATTTGGAAGTGTTTTTCCAGCAAATAAAAAAGATCTTCAAGGGATAGGAATAACGCAAATTGATGATCAAAAAAATAAATGACAATAGAATTGGTAGTAATTGAGATTTTTGACCAGTAGATCTCAGTGCGACTCAAACTTAAATTCTTGGTTCGACTGTACTTTCAAATATATATTATTATCATGAAGCCCAATCATTAATCGGTGATTGGGCGATTTTTGTGTTCAAAGGGAGGAATAAACAATGTTCGATACACAAGAAAATCGCTATATCACGAGGGGAGTGAATGAACAGGTACCAAAAGAAATACAGCTACGTTGTTTTCAATTGATTGATGAGAAGGTGAAACAAGCGGATGTTCAGTTAGATTATCTACAGATATTCGAGTTCAATCGAGATGATCAGAGGGGAACGATCACGATTATCCATAGGCAAGAGGAACCATTCTTTATTGATTATCATGAATGTCGAATAACAAATGGTTTAGTAAGTTTTCAGGTTAAAAAACTGTGGGTGATTGATGATCATACACATCAGACGATGTTGTTACCGGAAGAGTATTGATCGCAATCAATAAGTAGGCAGATAGGAAATTTCAAAAACGAATCGAAAGAAGGATGTATCAATGAAGAAAAATGAACCCCGAAAGCGAGTAAACGTAGTGTCCTTACAGTTGGTGAAGGAATCATCACTTTTATATGGTCCAAGAAGAATTACCAGTACGCGGCTGGCCTATGAGCTCTTTGAACCTTATTTGAAGGAGAAAGATCGAGAGCATCTTTATGTTGTTGGGTTGAACACGAAGAAGGAACCAACGTTTCTAAATTTAACATCAATAGGTACGATTAACCAAGCAATCGCAGTTCCTAGAGACATTTTGAAACCAGCAATATTGGCGAACTCAACTAGTATCATTGTTGCACACTGTCATCCCAGCGGTGATACCAATGCCTCTCTACAGGACATACAATTCACGAAAAATTTGATACAAGCCTGCAAGACTGTTCAAATTCAACTAGTGGATCATTTGATTATTGGATGTGCAACAGATAAGTATAGTTCACTAAGAGAACAAGGACATATTAATGATGAAGAGTAACCCTAATGACGATTATTGGTCATTAGGGGTTTCTTTTTGCAGAGAGGACGAATTGAAATGTTACATCAAGCAATCAACATACTAAAAGAACAAACAGGGATTGAAACAACTGAAAAAGACTGGGGATTCGAATCAGTTACAGCTGAACGTGAAGAACTAGACCCAGAAATTGTTCAGGTAAGCAACACAGAGTTGCCAACATTGGTTATGACTCATTTGTACGTATATGTGGATCAAGAATCAGGTAAGGATTACGTGGTGTACTTCCTGACAGATATTCACAGTGAGCACGAATTTACTCGTGGGTTATTAATAGAAGGAAAGCTTCAATGGCCTTTAAATGGTGAGACACATGATTAGCCCTGAAATATGGAAAACGATAGTTGAATGCCTACAGGACATCCTATTGGCATTAGAGAAAAATGAAAGGATCGGTGACAACGATGAAATGGTTCAGATTGATTGCGAAGATCGCAACAGCAGTGATTGTGACATTGATTAATACGCAAATAATTTAATTAAAGGAGAGAATCAAATGATTAAGAAAGAAGTAATCACCATGCAATCAGAGTCATGGTTTAGTGAAGACAGACAAAGTAGATATGTATTACGGAAACAATGGTACGAAGGGGTAAACGAAGATAAAACTGGAAAGTTAGCGGTAGTGATCACTATACGACCAACAAGCACATCTGCATTTGTGGAAGATTTAACAAGTATGCTAATCGAAAAGAATATCCGTCAATTAGGATTCACAGGCTTCATTGCTGTGAATCTTTTTTCATCTATTCATTCGGAAAACAAAGCGACCTTTTTAAAAGGATCAGACGAAAATACATTGGAGGTGATTTCCACAGTGCTTAAAGAGAAACGGATTAACCAAATTATTTTTGCTTGTGGTTCGATTATCGAAACTAATTCTCTGGCAATGGAACAAGCGAAAAAAATATTCAATCTACTAAGTCCAAAACATAAGAAGATGTGCAAACTACTAATTAGTTCTAAATCAGCAACAGGGAAACCAAGTCATCCTTTAAACGTCAATGTGAGGAAAGAATGGATTTTAGGTGATGTAGATGATCTGTTCCAATTAGAATAGCAGGACATTTTAAAGGCGAATGTCCTTCACTTTGTCACAAGATAAGTCAAATTAGAAGTTTTATTATTATTAGTGAAAGTACTAACGACGAAGGAGGTAGTTCGTATTGGTAAAAAAGAAGGACCAGATATTTACTCTTGGCATAACATCTATAAAGAATTGGCGCAGCTAATTGGAACAGAAGCGACTATCCAGATTTACCAAGAATTTAAAGGAACGCAGGTTCATTTTCCTGTTCGATTGATTCGACCAGATGCATTACCGTATGTTCTTAACAATGAATACAATGGAAAGAATTTACGAAAATTGGCTCATTATTATGGCTATAGTGAAAGACATCTTCGAAGAATCATAACGGACAACAAGGAAAAAACTGACGAAAATCAGGTAAATGACCATTCACTACCATATTTAGTAGATCTAACTAAAAAGGAAAAGGGGAAAAAGAATGAAGAATGAAGAGCTAAAAACAAAATTATTGAGTAACTTGAGTGTTATAGGTGCAGTACTTATGATCGTAGGATTATTTATTGGTAATTTTTACTCGGCTGCTAATGGTGCGTACGCGGGTGGATACATAGTGAAAGGCTACAATGTAATCACTAGTATTTGGTATGGCTTCTTACTGGTACTGATTCCAATCCTATTGTTGATTGCGCCAAAAATCGAAGTTCTAAGTAAATCAAAGAAACTGATTGATTTTGTATTACCAATTGTTTCATTGGTCATTGTATTCATTCTGAAGGGACAAATTGCAGAGGCGATTAGTATTTTTGGTTCGTCAACAAGTTCCTTTGGTACGGGTGCGTATATTTATCTGATAGGTAATATTATTTGCTTAGTATTGGGAGCTGCTAATTATTTTGGATTTAAAACAGATGTGAAAAGTATTCAAAAAGCGGTAAACGAAAAAAGCTTTGATTCTTTGAAGAAGGATGATGACGATGAAAAAGTATAGTGTACTTGTTTTAACAGTGCTGTTAGCTTTTACTCTTTCCGGCTGCAAGTCACAAAGCGGAGGGAATTCGTCGGTCAATAAAAAAGCAGCAGATAAATACGAAAAAACATATGGTGAAGAACGAGCTCACCAAAAGAAAGTGATGGATGAAGCCTCTTTTAATCAAAATGAAGAACAAAACGAGGCGGAATATCGTCAACGCTCGAAAGAAGCCGACGAAGAATTTTCTCAAGCCATTGAAGACCAAGAAAACAATAGTCAGCAAGCCACTAAAGACTATCTAGCTATGTTAAAAGAAGCGGAGACTTTAGCTGAAAAAGGGAAGTTCACAGAAGCAAAAGAAAAGATACGTTACGCCGATTTACCAGGATCAGACGAAAAAGGGAAAGCAGCAAAAGCAAAAGGTACCGATTACGAAGAACAGCTTCAACAACTTGAATGGTTGCAGAAGTACGAAGAACAAGGCGTCAGTGGATTAGACGCATCTGTCCGAGAAGATTCTAGAAAAGCAATTGACTTAGAAAATGGCTCTAAAGTACTGGCAAAGTTAATCAAAGAAATGACAGAGTAATTAGACAACGGTCAAAAGATGGAGAAGACTGCTTCTAACACCACAACAGAAGGTTACAAGGCAAATGCGCTGCCCGAATTAACTATCACTGAAGGTGTTGATTCAACTGGTACAGCACAAGCTAGTAATGGGGAAGTTAAGTTAAATGGATTCTATAATGGTGGTGCAAAACATCTTGCGATCAATGATAATGGAACCATCATGGGCAATGTTGAAGTAGCTAGCGATGGTAGCTTTGAAATCCATATTAACAACATTGATAAGTTACCATGGGGATTTGATGTGATTCCTAGTGATAGTTTAAATGCTGGACAAACGGGTGTTATTTCTTATGATCAAGGTGGCGGGAAATATTGCCATATTAAGGTTAATTAAAAGGAAATAAAAAAATTTGGGTAGACACATTTTACTGTATCTATCCAGATTTTTTATTTTTGTAAAGTATTATTCGAATAAAGCTTTCATTGCATTAAAAAAGGAATTATTATCAGATTCTATGTTTAGTGTTTGTAATTTTTCAAGATAATTTTGATTTTTGCAAGTTGAATAAAGCTCTTCGTAAAAATGTTCGGGAGAAGAATTTTCCATGTCTGCAATTTCATTATCAATAGAAGCAAGTTGTTCCACAAGTTCTGCACTTTTTCTTTTTTTATCCATTAAAGTATTAATATATAGAAGCTTTGCCGAATGAGCATCATTTTTTGATTGATCTTTTATTATTCTATTTAAAACGGTGATTGGAAATGATTCTAGGCTATATAAAGGATCAATGACATTAGGTTTTTGTGGTAGAAAGAGTTCAGATAGAAGGTTATCAAGAGCAAGTAACAACTCTGGATAAAGTTCTTCGTTTGTTGGATTTGACTTTAGTTGTGCATATAGTGAAGGTTCTCTTTTTTTGAAAGGGGCGATTAGATCGTCAGCCTTGTTCTCTATGCAACTAGAGGTACTATTAGTAACACTGAACTTTACTTCTTTAATTGCTATTTGTTCTCCGGTATGCTTCAAAAATGCGTCAATCCCATCTTTGGATAAGATATCGAAACTTTTCTCACGCCTATCAATGAAAGCGTTCCTTCTTGTGAAAAAGAATTCGATATCTTCTGTAGATTCAAACTGGTACGAATCTGGAAACTGATTCTTTGATTTTTCTTTTTCATCAGTTAATACATATTTCTCGTAATTTGTTTTTGAGATTTCTTCCCATACTATTTGAGCGTAAGCCTCATCCAACGTATTTGAGCTTGAAAGATTTGTCGGTAAAGGACTGGCGTATCCAGACTCTAACTCAGTGATATGAGACTTTTTTATGCGCTCAAAAATCTGTTGCTGTAATTCACTTAGATAAACAGACACCAGTTTAACCCTATTTATATTACACCTTTTTAAATCGATTTGTAGATTAGCAGTTTCTTTATATATATCTAAAAATTTTAAAGTGGTATCGTAACTTTTACTATGTTCAATTCTTTTCTTCCCAATGAATTCCTGATTATTAAAATAATCGACTAGAATTCGGTAATAATCATAATACTCTTTCCACCCCAACTTTGAATTGATTGTTTTCCCATCATTTGTTTTAGATAACGGAATTACCGCTTCAGATTCAGCCTTGAGTAAGTGAATCAGGGCCTTTTGAATTTCCAAGACGTAATGCTGAATATTTTTACCGATTATTTCAATTTCTGTATCCATGGGAGAGGTTTCAATGTCTTGTTGTGAAATAATAACTTTTTTGTCCTTATTTCTAAGGTTGGTTCTTAGCAATATTGCTTCAAGACGATCTTTTAATGTTTCATTAGCTAAGTTGATATCCTTACCTACGTATGAAAGAAATTCTTTTTGTGTTTGGTAGTCAAAGCTATAGTTTTTCATAGGTTCCTCCATCATTATGGTAAATCTAGATTCAATGTATTTCTAAAAAGAAATTACCGGTAAAAAAGGTAGTTTCTTTTTTACTTTGATATTACTAAGTGCTGTTAGCTCTATAGACGGAACAATATATCCCTAAAATACCGGTAGTTTTACTCGTGACCATTACTTCTTTGATTTTATATGAGTTTTTTAAGTAAAAGTAGATTTTTTTCAATTTTTCTACTTCCACTTAAAGGTAGCTTCAAATTTTATATTATGGACTCAAGCAAGTGATGAGTACTCAAACTTGTGAGTAGGGACTTTGAGCGATAGTTTTTGAACCCAAACTTGGCGCCGAGAGAGGTTTCACAAGCAGTCAATCGAATAAGCTCGAAAAAAGCTATTTCGAGCTTCTACTCTCCATTATAAACGATAGGGATGAGCATAAATGGATTTTGTTAAATATAGTACTGAAATGAAAGATTTCTTTGGAATGTTGAATGGTTATGGTGTTGCTAATGTGAATCTCAGAGCTTTTCCTAAAGGTAGCAAAAGGTCTTTTACTGGAGTTTTCGCCACTGGTAAGTTAGGGATTGAGCGAATGATGAATTGGATAAAAGAGAATGGATTAGCAGAAGAATCGATCTACACTACATTTAATTGTATTGATGAAAAAGCTTTAAGCAAATCTGCTGTTGGTAAAAAGGACATATCTTTGATCCGTTTTATTTTGCTTGATATAGACACAATAACAGCAGAATCAAAGAGAAGTGCGACCAACGAAGAAAAACATTATTCGCAGTTGTTACTAAACAAAATAAAAAAATATTTAGAAAACATGGGAATTGTTGTGCCCATTACAATTGATTCGGGAAACGGCTATTATGCACTGATACCAATTGAACCATTTAAACCTCAAGAAAAACCAGACTTAGTTAAAAATTTCTTGAAAGTGTTAGATGCTGTTTTTTCAAATGTGCATTCCAAAATCGATGCTGTTGTGTTTGACGCCTCAAGGCTTATGAAAGTACCACCTTCAAAATCTACAAAGGGAGAACCTACGGAAGAACGAACTCATCGGTTCAGTAAGCTATTAACTAAGCCAAATGATTTTAAGTCGAATTCTATTGAGCTGATTCAACGGGTAATTGAAGCACAAATCAGGGATTCTGCAAATCCTGATTTAGAAGAAAATAGTTACATTTCGAATCGGGGTGAGACAAATTACAATGATAGCCATCGTGATACGGTGGAGATGGACCCAGAAAAATGGCTGAAATTTCACGGAATTCAATATGAAAAACAAAACGGCGATTACGATGGAAGGATATTGTATATCTTAAAGGAATGCCCTCTAAAAGTTCATACTAACAGCCAAAGAGGGTCATATCTAAGTCTTAACGAAAAGACTGGACGAACAGGTTTTGGTTGCCTGCATGATAGTCACAAATCAACTACTATTCACGATTTGATAAAAAAATATCCTATACCTGAGGATGCAAGAAAATTTCATTTTTCTTTCACGAAAGAAAAAATAGATAAGGAAACGATTTACTTTAACGAATTCAAGATTTCGGATGAATACATTACACAAAAGAAGAAAGACGGATACCAACGAATTGGTTCATCAATGTTTCTAAAGACGGCCTACCATAATGTGGATACGAAAAAAGTTGCATTTGATCTTTGCTATAAAACCAGAATAGGGTGGCAAACTATTCTGATTCCATCGGATAAAATCACTTCAACAAATATTAAAGATCTTGTTACTTACGGAATAAAAATCCTTCCATATCAAGAAGGAGGGGTCAGTAAATTTCTAATGGACCAACAGGATCATGCTGAAATAATTAAAGTTCATTCAAAGCCTGGTTGGCACTATGATCAAAATCAGAGATTAGTGTTCAATTTGGATAAGCAGTATAACTTAGAAGATGACTCAGAAAAAAGCATCTTATCTAAAAACTCATCAATGGATCTAACTTGTTTAGGGTCATTTGAAAGATGGAAACAGCAAATTTCCCAATATGTTCTTGGAAAGCAAATGGAACTAGGATTAGTTCTGGCTGTGCTTCCGATCGTGATTGGGTACTTAAACCTAAAGAAGAAAACTAGCCTAAAAAGCTTGTTGTGCAATCTCTTGGGCTCTTCTACAACAGGTAAGACAACTACTTTACATTTTATTGAAAGTTTCTTTGGCGATTCTTCGAATTTGGTCCGAACTTTAAACGCGACAGATAACAGCATAATAAATAGTTTAGCTGATAATCATGGAGTTCCTATAGCATATGATGAATTGGGTTCAAATGCTCAAAAGAATTATACGTCATTGGTGTATCAAATTTCGTCAGGAGAAGAGCGACGCAGACTTACAAAAGAAGTAGATCAAAAACCTCTTCAAACATTTCATACGACCATCTTTACGAGCTCTGAGGAAAGTCTATCAGCGTATCTTGGAAAAAATACAGGTTTAAAAGTGCGTTATATAGAATGGAGAAATAAAGAATGGACGTCTAGTGCTGAAGACGCAAGAAGAATTTCGGATTTGTCTAATCAAAACTATGGACAAGGTGCAAATGCTTTTGTGAAAGAACTATTTAATGTTGGGCCACAAATAATTGAAAAGACTTATAACCAATCTCGAAAAGATATATTGACGTACTTGTACGATTCGCGGTTAAAAGATCGCCTTTCTGAGCCATATGGAATGATTCTCACGAGTGCTAGGCTATTGAGTCAACTACTGAATATTCCAATTAGAGAAGATTTCATAGTAGAGGAAATAAGGAATGCTGACGAAGAAATGAACAATCTAATTCAATCGGAGAAGTCAAATGTTGAAGAAAAATTGTATGAATGGATTGTCTCAAATGCTAGTAATTTTGTTCAACATGGAAAAACGATGAAGTATCCGCGAGCACCAATTTATGGAACTGTAAAAGAGTTTAAGGGAACTCTAAAAGTTAGAATTTTTCCCAATCGTTTTGAAGGAGCAATTCGATCAGAGTTTGGCATTCGTGATCCAAAACCATTGATAAAAGAATTGATTGAAAAGGGCATCCTTTCAACGGAAGGGGATCGTAATACTAAGCGGTCCAAACTACCTGCGATTGATGATCCAAAAATTTTGAGAAATCAAAGTGTTTACGAAATGAACTTGGATACTAAGTTCAAAGGAGCATTTGGATTTTTGGCAACGATGGAAGAACAGATTAGTGATATGTAAAAGTATGAAGATGAAGGAGGAATAATCATGATTATCAAACAAAGTGTAATAAAAAACGAAAGGGGTCAGTTGCACAGTGACGTAATTGATCCGGTAAAAGAGAATACTTTATCTAAAACTGAGCAAAATCAAACAGTGAAGGAGAATAAAAAAATGCAAGAAGAAAACAATGTAGTTGAAGAAGTAAAAAATGAGGATCAAATAAAGGATGATCCTAAGAAGATAGTAACAAGTCCTTTCAAAAATACTGAAGAAAAAATGATTCTAGACAAACAACAAGGAGAAACCTCTGATGACCCAACTTTAGGAACAGGGATTCTTGGTGGAGTACGTCGAGTAAAAGAGAAGAAACCTGGTACTGGAAGAACACGTAAAGAAGGAAATGCTGAAAAATTTAGGAAGTATATTGTTGAAAACTATCCTAATTCTGCTGAATTTGTGACAACCGATCTTTCTGAATTTTTTAGAACCAATCATAATCTGAAAAACTCAGATATCTCTGGGCAGCTATTCGGATTGCGGACTGCTGGTTGGATTGAAAATCGAAAACCAAATGAAGCTGAAATGAAAATTATCGGTAAAGGGATAAAAATTTGGAAGGGAACTGATAAATTGTACGAGGCTTATTCCAAAGATTTAAAGGTTGCTGAGGAGGAAGAAACTTTCAACGTATCTGTTGAAACAAATCAAGCTGGAGGGGATAAAGATGAAAAAAATGAAGACATCTAACTCAAAGCTACTCAAAATGGACGTAATTTATTATTGCAAAGAGCTCAGTAATGAGGAGCGCGTAAACATTCTTTTCGATGTTGCTAAAAGAGATGCCAAAGAAAAATCCTGCGAGCTCAATAAAGTAATTGTCATTGATTCAATGGAAGACTTTCAAAAAGAAATGGATCATTCATTTTCTGATAAGTCTGTTGATTATGTAATTCTTTTCAATGTAGAAGAGATGGAAAAAAAACTATTTCAAATGAAGCGTGAATAAAACAAAAAACTAGGAGTGATTTTGCTGGTTACTCCTAGCTGTAAAGATATTTATTAAAACTAATTTTTGATACGTAGTCTAATTTTGAAACCACGGAATAACAGATTAGTGATGGATAAATATTGAGGAGGAATACTCATGACTGTTAAGACTAATAGTCAACAAGGTTTAATTAAAATGAAAGAGATCAGTTGGATAGGAAATGAGGAGGTTGAATAAGATATGTATCCATACTTAACATACTTAGCAAGACAGAGGGGAGCTTTGCTTTATGTGCAACATAAACTCACAGGAGAGCAACGACTCAGCTTGTTTTTACAAAATATTGTCGGCTCGGGTAATCAATTTGATCCGAATCATTTAAAAGTCTATGCAAGTTGTTTCGGACTAAAGAAAAACAGTATCTCAGCCGCTTTGACAAATCTAAAAAAAGCAGGGGTAGTCAATACGACTACTCCTGGTCATAAAAATGTTCGAATAAAACTAACTTGGTACGTAGTTTAAAAGGAGGAGCTTATCATGGAAGCAAACAATTCGTTTACAAGAGATTTAGCTAAGCAATTACTTCCATACTTGTTTCATCATGATCCAAATATGGAAGACACTGAATTAAGCAACAAGAATGAGGGCGTTTAGCCCTCTATTTTTTTCAATTTAAGGGGAGATTTTTTGTGGAAGTGGTCTATAGTTATGATCGAACATCTGTCTGGGATACACAGAAAGTGTCAAATGATGCTCAGTGGGAAATTATTCGAAGTCGTTCATTGGAAGATACTGAATGTATACCACAGCGTTTTAGTGACCGGGGAAAATCTGGAGGAAATGACGATCGTCCAGCCTTAAAGAAATTGATTATAGAGATACGATCTTCCTATATAAAAAGAAAGCTTTATGTATGGAGATACGATCGGATTTTTCGTGAAACGCAAAAAGCGTTAGAGTTTGTTGAACTTTGTCATAAGCATAACGTCGAAATCATTTCTATTTCAGAACCTTTACCAGAGGGATCATCAAGCCTAGCGTTAAAAACCATGTTTGTTCAGTTATTATTTATCAATGCTTCTATGCAACGTGAGACGATCATTGAAAACATTCGTAATGGTTTGGCGTACAAAAGAAGCAATGGAGACTATATTTCTTCTGCTATTCCATTTGGCTATCGGCTAATAGAAGGCAAAATTATCCAGAACGAACAAGAAGCAAAAGCAGTGAAGCGACTATTTGAATTATATGCAAGTGGTGATTATGGCTATAAGAGATTAGCTGACAAACTCACTGAAGAGGGGCACTTTTTTAACGATCACCCATTCAAAGTTCATAATATTTGGAATATCTTAGACAAATCCATCTATTACGGTGTCGTAAAAGGTGGAACTTTCGGAGAATACAAAGGGAGTTTTGAACCAATAATCAGCGAGTCGGAATTTAAGAAGGCTCAAGCGATTCGAAAATCTCGGAGTGTAAAGAAAGTCAATCACAGACAGTATCCCTTACGCAAAAAGATTATTTGTCCATATTGTGGAAGGAGATTAAGTCCAATGCAGCAGTGGAATCATAGCAAGACAAAACGACTCCATTACTATCATTGTGCGAATCGAGAGTGTCAGGGAATCTATATTTCTGCTGTTAAAACGGAAAAGAAGTTATTAAGGCTATTGAAGCGCTTTGTTAGAGAGGATGTAATTTATCAAGGAATTATCTCTGAAATTGATTTACAGATGAAGCAGTTAATAAAGAAAGAGAAACAAAAGGATCAAAAGAATACTCAATCTAGGCGAGAGATTATCAAACAGTTCGAGGACGGAATAATCAATTTGGATGAAATGAAAGACTTACTAAGCAGTTTTGATGAGTCACAATCGAAACAACCAATCCCCGTTGAAAATTATCGTACACAATTGGATCAGCTTTTAGAGCTACGTAAGCAATCAATTCAGCAACTTCTGTTAGACCATGTAGAAGTTGTTACAGTTCAAAAAGATAAGAAAATCAATGGGGTATTTCTCCAAGGCCTAGCGGAAAATATCTGTATCAAAAAGTAGGAAGGTGAGGAAATGGAAGAAAAATCTTTTGTAACAGAACAATCCAAACGGCAATTGACAATGAAAAACAGTCAATTGCCAAAGAGAAAAAGAGTAGTTTTATATATCAGAGTTTCCACTCAGGACCAGGCTATCGAAGGGCATAGTATTGAAGCTCAAGAAGCGAGAGCTCGTGAATATGCAGAAAGAATGGATTATGAGGTAGTAAATGTATACATTGATGAAGGAATAAGTGGAAAATCTACGAAACGTCGTCTGGCTTTTCAACGAATGATGGCTGATGCGAGAACGGGGAATTTTGATCTTGTTATTATCTGGAAGTTAACACGTTTGGGTCGAAATATGTTGGATATTTTGAAAACAGTAGAGGAATTCATTAAGCTGGGGATCGAGCTATTTTCAATCAGTGAAAATTTTGATATTTCAACTTCTTCTGGGAAATTAATGCTGCAGTTATTAGGTAGCTTTGGAGAATTTGAACGAAATCAAATTTCTGAAAATGTAGCTATGGCAATGATGAGTTTAGTTCGAGATCAACAACGGTATGCTGGTGGAAGGCGATTAGGGTATGTTAGTGGTCTCGATGCTGAAGGTAGAAAGCAATTGATTATCGAACCAGAAGAGGCAAAAATCGTTCAATTGATCTATGCTAAATTTTTAGGTGGAGATGAATTTCGAACGATTGCTAATTATCTGAATCGGCAGGGATATCAAACACTCAAAAAGAATAAATTTACACCAACAGCAGTTAGAGATATCCTTCAAAACAAGATTTATGCTGGCTATATTGAGTATGCACGTTATTTAAATTGGGACACTAAGCGAAGAAAAGGAAAGAATCCAAATCCGATTTTAGTCAAAGGTGAGCACGAACCAATCATCGATCAAGTTACCTATCAGGCAGTACAAGAACGTTTAGTATTAGAAAAAGATCGACCAAGATGGAATCTTACTGGTGAAAATGTTCTTACAGGATTGTTACGTTGTCCTGAATGTGGAGCACCAATGGCAGCTAATAGTGTGACTAATCGGCTTAAGGATTCAACAAAAAGAGTACTAAATTACTACTCGTGTTCTTTGTTTTTAAGTAAAGGAGCAAAAGGGTGCCATGCTAATTCTATAAGAAAAGAAAAAGCGGAAGAATTTGTTGCAGCAAGGCTAAAAGAAATCGTTCAAGTACCAGAAATACTTGACTCATTAGTTAAAGAAATGAATCGAGAGTTGCACGAGCAAATCGCTCCTTTAGAGCAGGAATTGGCAGTTGTCGCTACTGAAAAGCAAGATTTAGCACCCAAACTTGAGCGATTACAACAAGCGTTGGAGGATAGTCCTGATTTACATGATAATTTAATTGGTCGTATCAATGAGCTTACTTCAAAAATCATGTTGCATACACAAAGAGAAAATGAGATTCTAACCATCCTATCTCACAAAGATCAAAAGATTGAAGTTGAGAACGTTCAACAGATTATTTCTTCATTAGATCATTTGCTGGAACAAAGTGAGAAAAAGGTGGTCAAAGAGATTTACCGAACGTTCATTGATAAAATCTTATTTGATAAGAAAAATAAGGATGATATCAAAATCTATATGAAATTTGACCAAAAGATCGTTACTCAACTAAATGAGCTATATCAAAAAGTCGTATCTGATAAAAAAGATACGACTTCTTTTGTGTTAAAAACACCGTTCTATTCAGTGATTTAGATTGCGTATGTTGTTATGTAGGCTGTAACGATGCCCTGGGTATTTAAAATAACTAGGGTAGTCGTTATGGACCTGCTTAACACATGAACAGCTAAGGTAAAACACTTATGGTATCAGGCATTGAAAGGTTAAGATAACTTCCTATATTTCGTGATGAAATACTATTTGATAAGAAAATATATTCTTTTCCCTTTCCTGTGTTAGCTAAACTATAGTTTAAATGATAAACAAAATGCTCGTATTCTTTATACATTTCTTTTATTTCAGGTGTGAAGTCATATGTGAGTATCCAATTTTTATTATTCAAAGTATTCTTTATAGTATTGGATAGTTCAACATGATCTATATGTTCATAAAAATTAGTATAAAGAGCTTTTCCTTTAATATAATAGGGAGGATCAAAAAACGTTAAAGAGTCTGATGTTCTAGAAATATTTTGCCTGATAAAGTGTAGAGCATCTTTATTATATAGTTTTATAGAGCTTCTTTTAGAACTAATAAGTTTAATTTTTTCAATTAAATCATCTTTATTAAATCTACAATCCATCAGATAACTTCCTGTTTGATTCTTCCCCCCGATTACGCCGGCATTAATGATGCCTGATCTATTTGTACGATTAAGATATAGTGTAGAGAATCCTAGCGAAAGAAGGTCAGAATCATTTTTATTACGTTGTATGTCTTTTTGAAGATACCATTCATCCATATTAAATTGTGCATTTGAAATCAATGTACAAAGCTCTTCAGGATGGTTTAGAACGGAATACCAAAGCGCATAAATCGATTTATCAAAATCATTGATAATGATTTTTTTTACATCTCCTTTAATCAGCAATTTGAAGGCAATCGCTGCGCCACCACAGAAAGGCTCAATATAAGTTGAAGAGCCTGTTTCTGAAATAAGATGTTTAACATAGTTATACACTTTATTTTTTCCACCTGGGTATCGTAAAATACTATAGTTGTTATAACTCTTATTCATTAAATAGTTACTCCCCTAGAATCAAGTTCAGTTAAGAAAATAATGACCGCTTCAAGATAAGGAATATATTTAGAAATAATTCGCGAAAAATCCTTGGATGTGAGATAGGTCCGGTAATCATGAACAATTCCATTTAAAGTTTCAATATCATCTTGAGATTTAATTGGTTTTTTGTTTTCTAGTGTGAATATATCTGATCGAAGTTGAAACATCTTTTCTCCTGTTCTAAAAACCAGTTTTCCAAGTTGTTTTTCTTCTGTTTTGATTGTGTCAGGATACTTTGCTATAAAAGCTTTTGTTGAAAATTCTAATAAAGCTCTTATCAAGAATGCAATGAGTAATACATCCTCTTTACTATATGAAGTTGAATTAGAATACCGCGATAATGAATTCAGTGTTGTTGCGATTTTTTCATATTGATGGTTTTGGGAAAGTTTATTAATCATTTCGTTTTTCCAGTCATTATGAATAAAAGATTCGTAAATTTGTGGAGCATCCAAATCATGATTATCATTAATAGTTACTTTAAAATTTTTCTCTTGATCAAGAAATGCACAATTTATACAGTAATTACCCGGGTTCGAATTTTTAAGTATTTTTGAATTGTTTAAGAGAATACCAGATTGTTCAGGCGCGGAAAAAATAATTTTTTGATATTCTGAACTTTGTTGAGAAATAGGCACTGAATCATCATCATACAGAATAACTGTTTGTAATAAATCATAATCAGAAATATTTTTTATTGAAAGTTTCGTCGTCACTGTACTATTTAGAAAAAGTCTATATTTCGGTGGCGTATGATCATTGTTATCTTGATTCTCTGCTTTATTGGGATTTTCATCTCCATTTGATGATTCCTCATCATCCTCATTTATAAAGTCATTACTATCCTTAGAGTTAGCGTTATTTTCTGACGAATCATCTTTATTTGGTTTATCTGCTCCATTATCGGGCACTTCATGCCATTCGTCAATTAACTTTTTTAGTCCAGGAATTAATCTATCTTCAGAAAGAATAGTATTCCATTGATTCTGCGTTTGGAATGTCCGTGTATTCAAAGGAGCTGTTTCTTGTGAAGTTGTTTTTATCCAAGCGGAAGTTCCAATTAGTGTAAGAATCTTATCAAAGAGTTCTTCTTTCTCTTTAGGTACATTTAAGTTTACCCAAGCTTTTTCTTTAAGATCTAATTCCCTTTTTAAGGCGTTAAATATACGACTCGTCAGCACATCGTTGTCTAAAAGAGATAACCCCTCAAGATCAGGGTTATCTTTTTTTAACATTAAAGGAAGTATAACATTTTAAGCGGTCAAAGGATTGATACATCAATCTTTTGACCGCTTTTCATCTGGTCTTTTTCCTATTAAACTAGAGAGATGAAACCCAATAT
>NZ_JAHLOS010000054.1 GCF_018917525.1 Enterococcus raffinosus
TATTGGGTTTCATCTCTCTAGTTTAATAGGAAAAAGACCAGATGAAAAGCGGTCAAAAGATTGATGTATCAATCCTTTGACCGCTTAAAATGTTATACTTCCTTTAATGTTAAAAAAACTTTGGATCACTTCATTTACTGAAATGATCCAAAGTTTTCGTGTTACTCAACAATCAGACAATTCAATGATCTACCGTACTCTTGTACAACGGTATCCGCAATGTCTTGATCAATTTTTCCTTCTTTTTCTAATTGCTGAATCAGTTGAATGATCTTGTCATTTTCTTTGCGTTCGCTGATTCGGATTTTTTGAATCAATTTATCCAGTTGCTTTCTTAGCGTTGGATAGCTAGTAGAGTAGATATTAGACAGCTTTTTAATCGATCCAGAGGAAAGGACAAAGAATTTAATAAATTCCAGCTCCTCTTCATTTAGTTCCGAAATCCAACTTGGTTCTGCGTTAGTTTTCATGACTCCCTCTTTTCTGCTTGATAAACTAAACATTTTTTCTTTTTCCAAATACAACTAGGCCAAACATCGCTAAGAAGAACAGACCTAAAATAACTAAGCCCTTGCTTTGAATACTTCCTGTTGACGGCAATCGTTTTGCGACTGTTGTACTCTTTCCAGTAGCATTTCGATACGTCGTTTGAACATTGGTGGTTTTATTGCTAGAATTGCTGGTCTCAGGTAGCGTGAGAGGATCATTTTCTTGATTGATCTCTTTTTTGCTTGGCTGATTATTTTTCACTGAGAATTTTATTGGCGTTTCATCGATCAGGTAGCCATCTGGGGCTTTGGTTTCGATGATTTGATACTCACCATCCGTCAATCCTTTAATGAAAATCGACCCGTCTTCCCCAGTAACAATTTTTTCTTTTCCAGCTACAACCTGTCCTTTGTCATCTACCAACTTGAATTCAGCGTTGGCTAATGTTCGACCTGTTTTACTGTCGATTTTCTTTAATAAAATCTCGCCAGTTGGCACTTTCTTTTCAGGTGTATACAGATTTTTAAAGACTGGCAGCTCACCGGCTTTAACATTTTCGTAAGTGGCTGTAGCTTCCAACATTCCAGCCTTGTCTTCTACTTTGACGCTTACTTTATATTGCGTATCGTCGTAAGTGATACCCATTTCTTTGTCTGTTGGAATCGACTCTGAGATTGTATACTCGTAGGTTCCGGCTTGGTCATAAGTGATTTCATCAAAGATTACTTTGCCATCGGCAGCATTTTTCTTCGTTTGGTCAACGTTATCACCTTTTAGGTTGAAGCTGAATTCGTCAGCTTTTAGTGAACGACCATCTAATTCTTTCTTCGCTTCCAACTGGATACTTCCTGGTAGTGCTTTGTACACATTTTTGAAGGTTGGAACTTCGCCGGCTTTCAGGCTTTCGTAATCTACTTTTGCTTTTAGTTTTCCAGCTTCTTCCACGACAGTTACAGTTACTTTATAAACTGCTTCATCATAAGTCAGACCCGTTTCTTTGTCCGCTGGAATCATTTCTGAAATAGTGTACTCATAGATTCCTGCTTGGTCATAATCAATTTGATCGAATAGGACTTTGCCATCTGCATCATTGTTCTTAGTTTGATCGACAGTGTCACCTTTTAGATTGAAGCTGAATTCATCGGCCTTCAGTGGACGACCGCTTAATTCCTTCTTCGCTTCTAACTGAATACTTCCTGGCAATGCTTTGTAGGTATTTTTGAAGGTTGGAACTTCGCCGGTTTCATAAACGGCGGTTGCTTCTAATTTTCCAGCCTTTTCTTCTACTGTCACTGTAACTTCATACTGCGTATTATCGTAAGTGATTCCGATTTCTGGGGTTGCTGGGGTTGCTTCCGAGATTGTATATTTGTATGTTCCAGCTTTGTCGTAACTGATTTGATCGAAGGTTACTTTACCGTCTTTATCATTTTTCTTCGTCTGGTCGACATTGTCACCTTTTAGGTTAAAGCTGAAATCGTCGGCTTTTAGCGGGCGGCCGCTCAGCTCCTTCTTCGCTTCCAACTGAATGGTTCCTGGCAAGGCTTTGTAGGTATTTTTGAAGGTTGGAATTTCGTTTGCTTGAAGGCTCTCGTAGACTGCCGTTGCCATCATTTGGCCAGCTTTTTCTTCTACTGTTACGATTACTTTATATTTCGTATCATCGTAAGTGACACCTGTTTCTTTAGCTGCTGGAATTTTTTCAGAGATCGTGTATTCATACGTTCCAGCTTTGTCATACGTGATGGCATCGAATAATACTTTGCCGTCTTTATCATTTTTCTTCGTTTGTTCAACACCATCAACACTTTTTAGAGTGAAGCTGAATTCTTCGGCTGCCAATGGACGGCCGCTTAATTCTTTCTTCGCTTCCAACTGAATGCTTCCTGGTAGTGCTTTGTACGTATTCTTGAAGACAGGTACTTCGCCAGTTTTGACGTTTTCATATTCTACTGTCGCTTCCAGCTTGCCTGATTTTTCTTCTACTGTAGCTTTTACTTTGTATGTTGCTTTGTCGTAAGTTACTCCAGTTTCTGGTGTGATTGGGACAACTTCGGAGATCGTATATTCGTACGTTCCAGCTTTGTCATACGTAATGGCATCAAATAATACTTTGCCGTCTTTATCATTTTTCTTCGTTTGTTCAACACCATCAACACTTTCTAGAGTGAAGCTGAATTCTTCGGCTGCCAATGGACGTCCGCTTAGTTCTTTCTTCGCCTCTAATTGAAGCGTTCCTGGCAAGGCTTTATACGTATTTTTGAAGGTTGGAACTTCGCCGGCCTTCACCTTCTCGTATACCGCTGTTGCTTCCAGCTTATTATTTTTTTCTTCCACTGTGACAGTTACTTCATACTGTGTAGTATCGTAAGTGATTCCGATTTCTGGGGTTGCTGGGGTTACTTCAGAAATCGTGTATTTATATGTTCCAGCCTTGTCGAAACTAATTTGATCAAAGGTTACGTTACCATCTTTATCATTCTTCTTCGTTTGATCGACTCCGCCATCACCTTTCAACGTGAAGCTGAATTCATCCGCTGCCAATGGACGTCCACTTAGTTCTTTCTTCGCCTCTAATTGAATCGTTCCTGGTAGTGCTTTGTACGTATTTTTAAAGGTTGGAACTTCGCCTACAGTAACATCTTTGTATGTTGCTGTTGCTTCTAGCTTATTATCTTTTTCTACTACTTCAACTGTTACTTCATATTTCTTGGCGTCATAAGTCATTCCAGTTTCTGGCGTTGCCGGGACAACTTCTGAGATTGTGTACTCATACGTTCCAGCTTTGTCATACGTGATGGCATCGAATAATACTTTGCCGTCTTTATCATTTTTCTTCGTTTGATCAACACCGCCGTCACCTTTCAACGTGAAGCTGAACTCGTCTGCTTTTAGTGGGCGACCACTTAATTCTTTCTTCGCTTCTAATTGAACCGTTCCCGGTAGTGCTTTATAAGTATTCTTGAACGTTGGGACTTCGCCGGCTTTGATATTTTCGTAAACGGCTGTTGCCTCTAATTTCCCAGCCTTTTCTTCTACTGTGACCGTTACTTTATATTTCGTATCATCGTAAGTGACACCTGTTTCTTTCTCTGTTGGTATTGCTTCTGAAATTGTATATTCATAGATTCCTGCCTGGTCATAAGTGATCTCATCAAAGATAACTTTTCCATCAGCAGCGTTTTTCTTCGTTTGGTCAACGCCGCCGTCACCTTTCAACGTGAAGCTGAATTCGTCTGCTTTCAATGGGCGACCATCTAGTTCTTTCTTCGCTTCTAGCTCTAATTTCGTACTTAACTTATCAGGAATCTTTCTATTTTCAAGCGTGAATACATAATTAATTTGTTCACTAGAAATAGTAAATTCGTGCTTATTCTCGTTTTTCACGTAACCTTCAGGTGCCTTGCTTTCAACAATTACATATGTTCCATAGCGCAATCTAGAAAGTTGGTCAATTTCGACACCATTTTCAATAATCTTATCCCCTTTTACTTCAATATCCGACATCATTAGAGTAAGATTTCCTTCTTTGTCTTTGCGATAAAGATCAAAAAAAGCCGATTTAGTTTTAATCAATTCTTTATTTTCATCTAGCTTCTTAAATTTTAAAGAACCATTTTTTCCGCTTGAGGTTCCTTCGCCATTTGTTGATTTGACTATAACTTCTTTTGAGGTTTCATGAATACTGACATCTTTACCAAAAAGAGTCGCACTATTACTAACTTTTTCATGATTCTTTATATCAGGATCTAACATCGTTTGGTACTCTACAATATAAGGCGAGTTGATGGAGTCTCCTAATTTTATTGTTAATTTCTGCGTTCCTTCAGCAGAATCAGTTGTGACAAATGGTTGATTCCCTTCATCAAAAACGATAGCTTCTCCATCTTTTTCAAAACCACCTTGTCCATCACTTTTTGCTTTATAGACTTTAACGACGACATTTTTATCCTCATCATAAACAAATGTCTGGTCAGCCATATTAACAGTATCTTCAACAAGTGGTTGAATAACCTTGTGTCCATCTTTGTTTAGAATAACCGTCCAATTAATCAAACGATAATCCTTATCTGTTCCTTGGGTTCCATCTTTGTCGATCCATGCAGTTTTTTCACTTTTTTCAACCATCCCCTCAACAACTAGAGGTTTATTATTTGGAATAGTCATTGTTGCTACATTCTTATATTTATATACTTCTTCTGAAGCAGCTGCTGAAACAAATATCGAAAAAGGATTTGTTTTATCTTTTAGAAGTTTTATTTCTGGTACATCACCGTCATAAACAACCTCATAATCCTCACCTTTGACCCATTTTGCACCTAAACTACCTACTTCTACCTTTGTCGCTGCGAGTTCTACGTCGTAAATAACGATATCACGCAATGTTTCCCCTTCGCCTAGAGCTTCACGGATTATTGTATTGGCGGGTATTTTAGTTTTCCATGTGTTAAATACTGCTGACCAATATACGCTATCTTCTGGAGCCTTCGTTTCATCGAAAGGATTTGTATGTGTGAATTTTGTCGTAAGGTCGGCATTTTCTGCTGCATAAACACCATACTTAACGCCATTGTAAGAAAGCTTTGAATCTCCCCAAAAAGCGACGTCGTCACCGTCCGTATGATTTTTTCCATCTTCTCCAGTATATGAAACTATCACACTATTATCGAAACGTAAGCTTGCTGCCCCATTGGGATTCTTCTCTTGTTCATCAATAAAATATTTTGCCTTATACTTCAAGACAATTTTTTCAGATGTTTCTGCAAAGTTTCCAATTAGTTTAATACGAAAGCCAGTTTTGAAGTTGGCATCACCATCTAATTTTTCTAATTGGTAATCTATTCCTAAATCAAGCTCTGGTTTTGAATCAGAGCTAAGTTTTAGTGTATCTTCAAGCAGTTGCAAAGCGCTAGGGTAACCGCCATTCAAACTATCAAATCGATCTGTAATAATCACATTTTTCATAAGGAGCTTATTAGAGTTTATCGTTATCTTATACTCAACTGTAGAATCTGTATTATTCTTATTATAAGCTTCCTTAAGCACACCTAGTTTTCCATTTACTTTGACTGTTTCACCGCCAGTAAGTTCTTCTTTTGACTCCCCATCAATGACCGTTCCAAAATTAGCTACTCCTGTTCCGGGCCGCATTGGTTTTTCAAAAGCTTCAGTCGAGTATTTGATGGTATAAATACCTTTTTTCTTGAAGTTCAACGTAAAATGAACATATTTTCCTTCTTTTTTAGCGTAATCCTTAGAATCAGCGTCAGCAAATTCCCAATCCTCATCCGGAATTTTATTCCCGCTTTCGTCAAAAACTTGTATACTTCCCTCTTTTAAGTGATGTGTAGCAGTATTAGGATCGTAGGTTTTCACATACATCCAATCTTTAAATATTCCGCTTTCCTGAGTGAAGGTAGCTTTCACTTCCCAATTTAAAATACCTGAGTCTAAGTCATAATCATTCAGTTTTTTATAATTATCTTTTTGATTAAATGAAACCGTCGCCTCTGAAGAATTCGGTAGGAAGTTGTCACCAGATATTTCTACCTTGTTCAGAAACTCAGTTTTATCTTTGTCGGCAATCGTCATTTTAAGTTCGATCTTTATAGGTACTGTCAATTCACCTGATGGGAAAGAATATTCATAAGTTGAACTAGATGTTTGTCTTACGTGTATGAATCCTTCAGGTGCCGTTTCCCAGTTTCCGCTTTCGTTTTGGATATAATAATTGGTATACCAAACTTTTAAGCCTTCAGGGAGATATTCTTTGATGATGGCATTTTTCAATGTTAAGCGATTCTTATTTGCTACAATTGACCAAATCACTGTATTTTCAGCATTGATGACACCTGATTTTTGAATATCTGCCTTTGCAATCGGTAAAGTAATGGTGATAACCTCTCCATCTTCATCCTTTATTCCAGTAACAATTTCAATTTTTTCAACATCTGTCGTCACCTTTAATTCTGTTTCTAATTTGATAGTGCCTTCACGTACACTCAGATTGGTGCCTTCACCGTTGAAAATGACCGTTAATTTTCCTGTTTCATCTAATGTAAACCGACCAAGCTGAACTCCTGTTGTTTCATCTTTCAACGGCTCATCTATTGCATTGTAAACTGAGAAATAGTCAGGTAGCTGGTAAGTATAGGTATCCCCATCTAAAATTTCTACATCGTCATCTAGTGACCAATCAAAATTAATTCTAATATCCGCATCTTTTACTGCTGGATTGGCTTCTGTAAATTCATTGCCAGCTAAATCAGTAATTTTTATACTCGTGAATAATTTTTCAAGACGTTCATTTAAGTTTGGATTATGAGCTCTTGTTTGAGTCTTTTGTTTCCCTTCTATCTGTTCTAGCGGATCAGCAGCAGGATCGACTTTTTTATCATAATAAATCGTCGAAACAAGATTATATCCAAAATCAACCTGCTCTGTCTCTAGTTCTTCTGCTGTTGTTTCAGCAGTTAATTCCAGAAGACCTTCATAAAATTTTGCGCTGGTGAATTCTGGTGCTCGTCCGTCTTCCGTTTCTTCGTAATTTTTAGCAAGCTGAAATAGCAGTTGTTGATTTCTTACTTGGTAATTTCCCATTCCATCGGCTAAACTGCCTGATTGATCTGGAAAATTTAGATTTGCTGGCAAGTTGACTGTTACGATTGTATTCTCTTTAATTAGTGTGGCCTTCGCTAATGACCAGTTTAATTTAGCTTTTATGGTATCTTTTTGCTTCACTTGATTATCTTCGGTAATTTCCTGGTCGTCTGTATCTGTAAGTACCGCTTGACTAATTACCACACCAGCGGCTTCAGTGGTTTCCGCAAAGATTGACATTGGAAAAATCCCCACCATCATCCCAACTATTGCAGATAATGACCATATTTTTTTTAATCGATTCATCTGTTTTCATCCCCTTTAAAACGTAATATATTCTTCTCGATTGATTTCTGTCATTTTGGTACCGTACATGATTGTTCCGGACATATTTGCCAACATCCGGACAAGTTCTCGTTCGCCAGTTTTATCATCTGGCAACTCTGTAAATGGTAACGCACTGATCTTTTGTTCAATGGCTTCCAAAGCAGCCGTTTTCTTCCTATTTGATGACTCTTCAGTCACTTGTTTCTTTGTTTGGGGAAGAGTTTTTCTGTCTTTAGATTTCATTGTTGTTTGCTTTTTTGGATCATTTTTTTTCGACTGATCCGGTGGACGGGCCTCATTAACAGTTTCATCGCCTCCTTGTAGTTGATCATTCGAAATAATCAAGGTATTCCCAGACTCAGTCAGGTCGAATCCAAGTATTGCTTGTTCTTCTTTTACGTGAATAATCAATTTCTCGCTGCTATACAAAATCGGCGCATTCGACTGATAGAACATTAATGATGGAAGTGCAAGTGCGATCAATAAATTTCTATTCATAGGCTCCTCCTTTAACCGTTAATAATAGATGTCCAAACTCGGACCAATCTTCTGGTGTCGGTGGACGTTTCCAAATCATTTGATGGCAAGGAAGCGTCTCAATCAAAAAATCAGATAAATAAATTTGCGTCTTTGTACTTAATTTTTCTTCATAACAAATATTCATGCTCTGCAAGGAGCTCAGCATCGTTTGAATGTAGTCGTTGTAGCTGTTGCCGTGAGAAAAATCGATACAAATAAAGACAGGGTCCTCTAGCTCGTCGACGGATATTTGTGTGATCATGAAAAATAAATAGTCATAATACAGCTTGTTCCGTTCCTGATCCGAATGAAAAATCCCTCTATGAGCGACTTTCTCAATAAAATCTTGGATCAGCTCATCCAGTTTAGGATTAATTTCTTGAAAGTAGCGACGTTGGATTTTTGTCACAAAAGTCGATTCGCGAAAATGATAGACCAGCCATCTTCGATTGATCCTCAACAACCCAGCGACCAATTCCTTGTCTTCTTTTAATTGATTAATCTCAAATCGTGAGTAGCTGGCTAAGTACTGCAAAAATTCATCGACTAAATTCTCCGCCATTCGCATCTCTTTGCCCTCGAGGATCGTCGTTTCTAGTGGCAAATCAATCTCCATCAGCTGACAAAATAGTAATAAGGCAGCAATTTCTCGTCGTTTTTCTGTACTCGTCAATGAAAAATGACTATCCAACCATCTATCCAGATATTCTGTCGCATCATTTTCTACATATTCCAGATATTCTCGATCCATCAGATGGGCTTTGCTCATGCGTACCAAAGCAATACTTATGAAAAATTGCAGCTTATGCTCTTTTGTTTTAGGCAATGAAAGATTTAAATAATGTTCCAAATAGCGAAAGAGTTCCTTTGCTTGATGTTGTGTCGTATCATCGAATGGGCTGGCTAATCCATTAAAAATTTCGTAATACAGACTAAACAAAAAATTTCGGAGCGTGTCCTCTTCTCCGATCAGTTGATTCTTCTTTAGCTGAAATCCTTCTTCCACGAGTTGATCTTTCAATCGTTTATATAAGCGATAGGTACTCGAGCGACTCACATGGAGCTCTTCGATCTGCTTATCAAGACTGGTTTCATTGGTCACATAGCCGTGGAATATTTTATAAGTAAGACTTCGCTCAACTAAATACAGGCGCATTTTCTTAACAATCGCATGTGTCAGTTGCTGAACCTCAATCTCCCCTGTTTCAAGCAACTCAATCGTGGCATCATAGTGATTTTCTTTCAGCTCATCCTGAAGCTCCTGCAGATATTTTTCTAATTTATAGCGAGAAATCTCTAAAATATCTCCGAGTTGATCAACTGAACAATAGGCATTTTTATTTAATTCCAAATACTGAAGTAGATACCATTTATAACGGTCATCATCCATCAACAAATCGTTCGCTTGCATTTCTCGCTCCCTTCTCAACTGGATTAATAATTGATTAATTTCATTTAATTATATTACCCAGCTAAGCACATTTTAATTAGCTAAATGATTTATTTGTCCTTATATTTTTTATTCCAAGAAAAAAAAAGAGATTTACAATATGCAAATCGCTTTAAACATATATTTTTATATTAACATATAATTAATTAATGTTAATAAATCAATAGACTTTTTTTGGTTTTTCGTAAATTTTATTAATTTTGTGTCCTTATTTAGTTTCCCTATTCATATCCTTATTATCAGATGGAAAAATACTCAATTATTACGTATTTCATTCTTTATATCCAGAAATTTTATAATATAAACATTTTCTTTTTTTATCTAAAACGGTGTGAAGAGAAATTTGGATAAGCATAATCCTCACTTTTAATAACAATACTCATCATAGAAAATTGATCTCTTTGACTCAGTTTAGAAAAAAGAGCTGATCCAAAAGTCTTTTAAACTTTCAGATCAGCTCCTATTCAGAAATAAACGACATCTAATGATTAGATGAATGTTCGATCTTTTCAATTAATACTAATACTACACTTAGGCAAACTCCTTGAACAAACGATAAGAATATATCCAATTGGCTAACCTACTTTTTTTCTTGCTGAAACCGGATGATAGCAACAACCCGACTAACGTTAAAACTAACAACACTTTAAATATTCACTCTCCTCTTTGCCTATTCACAAATATACGCAACAATTGATGGTTATTTTCAAATTGAACGTATTGTTTCGAAATGACAATTTATTGGATGAGCAAAGCAGAGATTCATAAAAATCGGAAAGTATTGTTTCTACTTTTCTAGCAGTACCTCTTTTAGATCATTCGTTTGGCAATAGCCATATACTTTTTCAACAGGGTGCCGCAAACAATAGATAAAGCCACAAAGATCAAACCAACGATAAAGCCAACCAACACCTGCGGAAATCCGGTCAACTGAACAAACAGTACATTGAATGGAATATGCAGGATACCAAAAAGATTCATCATGGCAACTGCCGGTAAACCAATCCCGATGATGCCGAAAGCTCCGGTTAGCACAGATAGGATTGGTAAAATAAACATCCCTGAAAAGATTACTGTGATCCCTCCGCCGATTCGTTCGAACATTGTTCTTTCTTTTTGATTCTCACCATTTACACCGTAGACATTGCTTTTATTCATTTTTTGTTCCATTTTAAAACACTCCTTTTTCTCTTTTTTATTTGCTTTATTTATTGAAGTAACATTCATTATATAAATACCTAACGACGGTATGTATAACTTTTAAATAAAACTGCCTAGAAGGCAGAAATTAATTTTTTTGATTGTACATCTTGCGAAATTTCTCAAGCCGCTTGACTGCATCCTTATCGAAAATCTCAATGCCCATTTTACCCATCATTTCTTGAAAGAGGGCAAAACGGTTGGTTACGCTACTTGGATCTTCATCATGAACCAATGGAATCAACCAGATATTTATCAGTAACAGAATCATCTCCGCCAGCTCTTTAGGATAATCGGTCTTGATCGAGCCATCCGCGATTCCTTCTTCAATGATCGGCTGAACAAAGTGCGGCACCGATTCGGTATAGATTCCCTCGATTTGCATCGCCAGCATCTGAGGATTTTTTAGAAAGTCAGGTGCCATTTGAAACATGTCATCCTGGCGGGGACTTTCTAACGCTGTCGTAAACAGCGCCTGCAGCTTTTGCAATCCGGTCATACTTGAATCTTTCTCAAGCAGTCGCAGGTGATCTAACTCGTTGTCATTATTTTGGTAAAGCTTATTCATCACACCATCGAGGATATCTTCTTTTGATTTGAAGTGGTGGTAAATCGCTCCTTTTGATAAACCGCCGAGATGATTGACGATATCTTGAATTGACGTATGTTCATAGCCTTTTTCTAAAAACAGTTGCATCGAAACATCCAAAATTTTATTTACTGTTTCTTCCGGGTATTTATTCCGAGCCATCTTGGCATCTCCTATTCATACATTCGGTTGGTATGTATATAATATAATCCCTTCCTAGAGGAATGTCAATACTTTAAAAAAATTCTTTTGCTTTATTTGCTTCGCAGGAATCCTGTTCGCAATTTCCCTTTTACATGCTGATACGTCAGAAATTGCTGGCGCGCACGTTTAATGGCCTTATAGCGCTTCGGCTGCTTTTTGTAGAATTCCTGATGATAATTTTCCGCCGGCCAAAACGTGCGGGCTTCTTCTACTTCAACAATGATCGGTTTCTTATAGACACCTGACTCGATTACTGTCAGTTTCTTTTTCTCGGCAATTTCGCGTTGTTCTTCGTTCAAGACAAAAATAATCGGACGATATTGAACGCCTCGATCTTGAAATTGGCCAAATGCATCGGTGGGATCAATGATTTGCCAATAAAGCTCCATCAGCTCTTGATAGCTGACGATTCGCGTGTCAAAAATAATCTCGACCGCTTCAACGTGACCCGTATAGCCGCCACTGACCTGATCGTAGCTAGGGTGATCGGTCGTCCCGCCAGTATACCCTGATAAAACCGAGACAATTCCCGGATGTGTCTCGAAAGGCTCCACCATACACCAGAAACAGCCCCCCGCAAAAATCGCTCGTTCTTGATAAGCTGGATCATCAATTTCATGCTTTTCTGTTTTTATTTCACTAGAATCCTCCCCCGTGAGCTCCTGATAAAAATCCGTCACGTCTGGAGTCAAATTATTCCGAAGGGCTAACGGTCGCAAATCAGCTTCCAGCTTCGCAACTTGATCTTTGAAGCTTGCGTCAGCTTCTAAACCATCTTTGGCCGTTGTTAACAAATACCGTTCCCATTCGCGCGTATTGGGATTTAAGATCAGATTATAAATTTTTTCTAGAACTTCTTCTTGGGTCAATTTCATGACGCCCACCTCTATCTGGTTGCTTTAGTGCCTGAAATTTACCACAAAAAAGCAGAATAATCGAATAGTTGGATTGAGATATAAAAAGAAGACTTACCAAATTTGATAAGTCTACTTGTGGTTGATAGGAACTAGATATTCAAAATCCCTTTAATTTTACGAAAAGATACCCCATAGATAATCACCTGATAGAGAACAACCAGAACCAGCAGCACACTATCCATCATCAAGGCGTTCATTTCATTATTAGTAAATTGACCGTCATTTGATGTAAACACCAGCAAGGTAAAACCGTAAATCAAACTGGCTGCTAAAATGGTCGGTAAAATAAAGAGTTTATTTAACTGACTAAGCACACACTTGCGAATGTAGTGATTATTCGCGCCTAAACGTTTCAAATCTTCAAACAGTTGTTGATTAGATAAGCCGATCGTGATACTGCGCGTATAAGAAATCACCCCGACTGCAGCTAAACAAATGATTGCTACAAAAATGAAGACTAAAAAGTAAACAGCCACATTTTGGAAAAATGTATTTTCCACTAACACTTTCATCGCCGGATAATACTTCCAGCTATCCATTAAATCGCGGTTGTCGGGAGAAAGTTTGATTTTACGATCATATCCATAAGGCTGATTATTCGCTTTAGCTTTTGACGATTGATAGGCATCATACGAGTTAGCCACCGCCATTTTAGGAGAGGCTTTTTCGATGAAGACCTTATAAACATCTTGCGCAAATGGATAAGAAGCGTTCAAGTTCGCAACATTAAAAAGAATCTGCTTCGTCTGATTTTCTTGAGTCAGATTGGCTTTCATCTTTTGATAATCTTGATCGTTCAAAACATAGCGGCGACTGCCTTGACTAACTAGCTGCTGACAACGAACAATCCCCTTGAAGGATACCGAAAAGACTTCTTTTGTGACTGGGTTCGTGACTCTATCCATATCATCGTCTTTTTCAAAAAAGGTCTCAGCTTCTTCTTGGCCTTTCACTCGATAGTACTGACCTTGAGGAACGGTTAAATTATTTTTAGTTGCACGATTAAAGGTCGTCACATCAATAAAATCGGCTAAACGATGGTCCTCCATATATTCTTCCATTAGTTTTCCATCATCGGTCCAATCACGTTCCACACCGCTGGCGATCAGTTCTGAAAAGATGATTTCTTGGTAGTCCTTGATTTTTACATCGTGTTTATTTGCCAAACGGTAAAGTTCTTGACGATCTATCTCCTCTTCAGCATTATTATAATGCAGTTCGTAATCCACGGGACTATTTAGCAGCGCATTTGTAGCACTTGCTAATTGTGGCGGATAGAAACAAGCAAATAAACTAGCCGTTAGTAACAATGCAATAATACTCATATTGCGGACTGTTTGACGCCCTTGAAATTTCATCATGTTAGAACCGATTAAATCATTGTAGTATTTCTGCGGGTTTCTTCCCCGTTTGCTCTTCATGATAGCGTAGATCATGATGCGATAAATTCCAACCAATGAAAACAGGTAGGTAACATTCCAAAGACCCGGCAATAATATTCCCATTGTACTTGATACGATTCTTGGCACCACAAATCCTACAACTATCCCTACAATTAATAATACAACTCCTGATATCCCATACTTCGTAGTCACCGGCCGTAAGGGTTCATTTTTATGCTCATGATACAAAATTTCCATCATATCCGTTCGCTGTACAAAACGGTAAAGCTGAAACAGTACGGGAACCATCGAGACAAGACCGAAAATCAGACCAATTGCAATGCCGGTAATGGACAAGCCTAAGGACATATCGCCAAGATTAGACAACACCATTTGGAAAATCTGCCAAATCAGGAAAGCTAAACCAATCCCAAGAACACCGCCGGCAATAATACACCCGATCATTAATTGCAGCATTTCAATCGTCAGCTTTTGTGACAGATATTTTTTCTTTGCCCCTAAAGCTAAAAATACGCCAGTCTCGCGGCTTTTAAATTTCAGGAACAAGCTGGCCGCATACATGATAAAGATCAAACAGCCAATAATCGCAATCGCAAAAATCATCATCACCTGCTTGCGGCTATCGCCACCGACAGGCAGGGTTTGCTGAACGATCGTGCTGTACAGCATTACCGCATAAGAAGTGATCAGCAACACCGAAAACGTCATACAGAAGATGAATTGCAGATAATTTCGCTGATTGTATTTCCGCAGTTTTTTTAATAAATCAGACATGGATAGCTTCATCAGGATTCCCCTCCAATTCTTTTAAAACATGAAGCAATTCATCAAAGAATTGTTGTCGTGTCCCTGTTCGTACCAGCTCTGTAAAAATATTGCCATCCTTCATGACTAAAACGCGGTCACAATAGCTGGCTGAGAAGGTATCGTGAGTCACCATGAAAATCGTCGCGCCTAATGATCGTTTGGCTTCAATGAAGGCTTCGATCACGGTATCCCGCGATTTACTATCTAAGTTTCCGGTCGGTTCGTCCGCTAATAAAATCAATGGATCATTCATTAACGCTCTCGCTACCGCCGTCCGCTGCTTTTGTCCGCCCGAGATTTCCACCGGATATTTATTGGCAATCGAATCAATCCCAAACAATTTAAGTAACTTGGTAACTTTTTGCTCCATTGGACGATACGGTGCTTGTGTGATGACTTTTGGGACACAGACATTTTCAAAGATCGTTAAGCCATCTAACAACATGAAGTCTTGGAACACAAAGCCTAATTTCTTGTTCCGAACTTCCGCCATCGCTTCTTCATTAAGATTGGCTAATAAGGTATCGTCTAAACGAATCTCGCCTTTTTCATATGGAATAAAGCAAGAAATGCAATTCAAAAGTGTGGTTTTCCCGCTTCCTGACGGTCCCATCACTGCGACAAACTCACTTTCATCAACGGTAAAGGACACATCCTTCAATACATCATACTGAACCCCGCCAGTATTAAAACTTTTGTATAAATGCTCGACTGTTAACATTTTTTCTCCCCCTTGTTTTCTATACCCTTATTTTAGGAGAAATAGGAGACGTTACCCATGAGGCATCATGTAATCTTTGACCGATTTATTGTCATTTTCGGTGATATATTAATGCTATAATGAGGAAAAAGGAGGGAGAAAATGCTGAAAGTTGTTTGTTGTGATGATGAAAAAGAAATGCGTAAAGCATTGACCAAAACAATCGAACCAGAGTTTCAATTACTTGGTGTCGATTATCAGCTTAGTGAATTTGCTTCGGGGGAAGAACTACTAAGCAGTAATCGGCTGGAAACAGTCGATCTTCTTTTTTTAGATATTGAAATGAAAACCTTGGATGGGATCGAAACGGCCAAGCAAATACGAAAAATCAATCAACACGCGGTCATCGTTTTTATCACAGCCTTTGCTGATTTTGTTTTTCAAGGCTATGAGGTTCGGGCCTTGAATTATTTACTAAAGCCCTATGATGGAAAAAAAATCATTGATGTTTTACACAAAGCTTTAGATGAATTGGAGATGACGCAACAAAAATACTTTGTCATCGAACAAAAGTCCGGCAGTACTAGAGTGGCGCTGAAGGATATCTGCTACTTCACTAGTGATCGGCGGCTAGTAACCGTCGTGACCACAGAGGATACCAACTCTTTCTATGGAAAACTTAGTGACTTAGAGCTGCCAGAGTGCTTTCTTCGGATTCATAACCGCTACATCGTCAATTTGAACTACGTGGAACAGGTAGAAACCGCGTCTCTCTCTTGTAATCAGGAGCAATTACCCATCAGTCGGAAATATCGTCAATCCCTTATGGTCAGTTTTGCTAGAAATATGTTGAGGTAGGTGAACCGATGAATGCCCTTTTTGATTTTATCAACCAGTTATTTGGACTATTTGGCACCTATTTTCTTTATCAGCTAGTCAAACAGTTCGTAACAGTCAAAGAAAACCGCTTGTTTAAGCTGTTTTTTCTTTTCGCATTGTTTTGTATGATCGCCCTACCGGTTTTTCCAAATGATATCAACGTAGCGATAATTTTCTTGGTTTTTCTAGGGTCAAATGTATTCTTTCTACAAGGCCCCTTCATTCACAAATTTTCTTTGACGATGATTTTATTTCCCTTTATCATCGCACTCAATTTTTTGATGGAAGATATCGGGTTAAGACTTTGGGTGGCTGGCGGAGAAGAGTTAGCTTTAGATTTATTATTGCATGGGACGATGCACTTCATCTGCGGCCTTACTTGGTTCGTGATGTATCAAGGCTTTCGCTCTGCTATTCCTTTTTCAAAAACACAGATCACCATGAAATTATGGGTGATCATTGATTTGATTTGTTTGACTCCTTTGGTAGCGATGAGCAGTTTTGTGATCTTTACTCCGTCTGATACTCGGATGGTCTACCCCGCTGCTTTTGCTTGTATTTTGACCAGCATTTGTAGTTTGTATATGACGGGATACATCGCCCAGAGCTTTCGTTATAAACTAGAGAATCAAAACCTGCAGCTGCAAGGAGAGTATTATCAGGAACTTGAGAGGAATCAAAAACAGCTGCGCAAGGTTCACCACGATATGAATAATCATTTTGGAGTGCTCCTCAATTTTATGCGTGAAAATCAACCTGAGCAAGCAGAGGAATACCTGGGTAACTTGACCCAGCAGCATGTGCTCGTTACTCGTGATTTTTGTAAAAATACCACTGTTAATGCCGTCTTGAATGCGAAGTATCAGTCAATGCAAGACTGTCAGATCCATTGCTCGATGCAGTTGGATATCGACACGATGATCACCATCGATGATATCAGTTTGTGTTCGTTGTTTGGCAATACCTTAGATAATGCGATCGAAGCAGCTAAACAAGCCCCGAAAAAAGAAATTACACTGAAGGCCAGATATTATAACGGTTTTTTCAGCTACGAGATTAGCAATACGAAAAATCATCACATTAAGAAAAGCGGATCACGCTTCTTTACCACCAAAAAGCAACCACAGGATCACGGAATCGGATTGCAGTCTGTCCGTTCGATCGTCGAAAGCTATAATGGAAACTTGGATATTAACTATGATGAGGACCGGTTCTCCTTGGTGGTGCTAATCAGCGACATATAAAAAAGCGAAGTGACCTAGCTGGCTAGGGATCACTTCGCTTTTATACTGCCTATAGTAATTCTTTTCTTAATGTCGCGTCATCGATTGGAGACAAATATTTTGGCGCAATGTCTAATACTGTAAAGGCGCCGAATTGTTTTTCTTTTGCCAAACGTACACACGCTCTGGCATAAGCAACCAGCACGCTGGCAGTGAATTCAGGATTGCTTTCTAATTGCAGATTGTATTCAATCACTTGTTTCGTTTCTTCATGAGTTGTGCCTGTCCGCAGCACCGTACCGCCGTGCGGCATTGCATGATGATCGCGTTTCAATTCTTCAGCTGAAATAAAATGAACGATTGTATCATATTCATCGAAATAATTCGGCATCGTGACGATTTCTTCCTTGATCGCCTCAGCATCTGCCCCCGCCTCTAAAACAACAAAGCATTCGCGTAAATGTTTGTCTCGTGTCGTCAATTCCATTTTTTCGCCAGCTTTTAGCTTCTCGATCACTTCGCTTTTCGGAATCGTATATTGGATCGCATCCGCAATCCCTTCAATTCTTCTCAAAGCATCCGAATGTCCTTGGCTCACGCCCTTGCCCCAAAAAGTATAGGTCTCCCCTTCTGGCAAAATACTTTGAGCATATAGTCGATTCAAGCTAAACAAGCCTGGGTCCCAACCGGTGGAAATAATCGAAACAGTTTGATTCTCTTTTGCTGTTTGATCAACATTTGCAAAATGCTCAGGAATCTTCGCGTGGGTATCAAAACTATCAATCGTATTAAAGTTTTTTGTGATTGCTGGTGTTTGGACGGGTAAATCCGTTGCAGAGCCCCCACATAAAATACACACATCAATGGTTCCCTTCTGTGCGTCTAGCTCATCTAGTACATAGGTAGGTGCGCCCTCTGTCTGAACAGTTTCGGGATTTCTTCTTGTAAAGACGCCGACTAACTCCATATCCGCATTTTGCTTTAACGCCCGTTCCACTCCGCGTCCCAAATTTCCATATCCAACAATTGCTACTTTGATCATTCGTTGTCCCCCTCAGTGTATTTATTAGAATTATACTATAAATCAAGCAGCAACATTAGAAAAAATCTCATAACCTAAAAAGACCAAGAAACATTTTTGTCTCCTGGTCATCGAATTAAATCAGCTCGTATTTAATTAAGCTATCAACTGCGGCTAATACTGCTTCCTCTTTTGTTCCCATTGGTGTCCAGCCTAAAATAGTTTTAGCCTTTGCATTGCTGATATTACGATTCATCTCAGCCATGAATTGACCTTCTTTCGCCGTAGCATTAAAGTGCGAGGCTGCTTTTAAGAGCCAATCTGGCATCGTTCTTTTCGAGATTGTCTCAGATAATTGTGGGCGTTCTTTTCGCAGCAACTCTGCGATTTCAGGCATTGAGATCATTCCATCCGTTGAAGCAATAAACCGTTGCCCTGCAGCTTCTGGCGTTATCATCGCCCGAATGTGTAAATCAACAACGTCTCTGACATCGACTACATTTAATTGAATATTCGGGATGACTTTCATTGAGCCACTGGCAATTCCCTTCAGTAAATCAAAACTACCAGAAACATGACTGTCCAATGAGGGACCGAAAATTGCGACTGGATTAATTGTCGCAAATTCCAAGCCCGTACCTTCTGTCTCAATATACTGCCAAGCCGCTTTTTCAGCTAATAATTTTGATTTTTCATAAGCAGATAGCCCTTTAGCCTGTTCATCTGTCCAGTCTTTTTCCGTTGTCACTGACTGCCAATCTTTATTGGTAAACCCCACTGCTCCAAAATTCGAAGTCATCACGACCCGTTTGACCTTTGTTCGATTAGCGGCTTTTAAGATTCGGATGATTCCTTCAATTGCTGGCCGAATCACTTCCGTCTCGTCTTTAGGAATTTCAAAAAAGACAGGTGATGCCACACTCAATACGTAATCGCGATCCTCCATCGCTTCTTCCCAATGATCATCTTTCGATAAATCTGCTTCAATAAACGAAAGCCGATCAATCGTTGAAACGCCATTTTCTCGCAAGGTAGTAATCACCTTATCTTTGCTTTTTAATGAGCGCACTGTCGTCCGAACATCATAGCCTTTGTTTAATAATTGTAAGAGCATTTGCATACCTAAAAAACCTGTTCCGCCTGTTACTAATACCTTGTCTGTCATCTTGAAGACCTCCATCAATTTTTCCCTACTTTAAACCCTGAACCATAGTTTAGGGCAAGTAATATATAAAAAAAGCGGGAGAAATTTCTCCCACTTCTCTTACAGCAAGTGATTATCCTTCAAAACATCGCCAATATAGGTATGTTCCACTTTCTTGACAAAATGCTCCAGCACTTTCTTTTCAACGAATGGCAGGTCCATCTCAGAAAGCTTCTTGCGATCGCTTAAGTAATAAACCGAAGTGGCTAAGGTCCGAAGATCATAAGCGGAGGCGAATACCTCTGGCACACCGCGTTCGATATCTAAGAATGAATAAACAGCTTCCATCGCTGTTCGAACAGAATACTCTGTCGTAAAGACGGTATCGCGGTCGGTCTCGGCGAAGTTCCCGATAAAGGCCAGATTTTCTGAGCCGTTTGGAATGACTAACGGACGATCGCCAGGCTCACGTAGCATAAAGTACGAAGTGATGAACGGCATATAAACAGGAACTACGACACAAGATTCTTCAGAGAATTTCTTGATGTCATCTTCTGGAACCCCTAGATGATACATCAATTCTTGAACGATTTCTTGCCCGCTGCATTGTTCGATCGGTTTTTTGATGTAATTTCCAGGTGTATTAGATAATAAACCATAAACCCAAGTAACTGTCTGTTGATCGCTTTGCTCTTTGAAATGCGGTTGACGATGAGTCGCAAAGCTCATCAACCAATTCGAATCCTTGATGGTGATAATTCCGCCCGTTACTACTTTTCCAGTCCGTAATTTACGTTGAGTCAAGCGTGAAATATACGGTTCAATGTCAAAGTTTTCCCACGTAACAGTTGCAGAAACGAACCAGCTTTCGTCTGGCAAATTGTCGCAAAAGACCTCCGGATGACCAAATTCCTCAGATTGCTTCGCTAGATTCTTCCACAAATTCCAACTGCCGCCAAGCTCATGAGTGATTGGTGCTGGTGTATGATGATCTCCTTCTGTCGAGCTTTCCGTGATTGAGCCGTTCGTAACGAAAACTAAATCATTTTCTGTTAAGCCAATCTCTTCAGCTTTGCCTGAACGCGTCAATAAAATTTTCTTCGCCACTTTTTTGTCAGGAGTCGCTTCAACTTCGATATTGTTGATCTTCGTTTCATATTGGAAATCTACCCCATGATCATTCAAAAATGATAATAGTGGTTTTACCAACGATTCATATTGATTGTAGCGAGTAAATTTCAATGCTGTAAAATCTGGCAAGCCTTTAATATGATGAATAAAACGCATCACGTAACGACGCATTTCGATCGCTGAATGCCATTTTTCAAAGGCAAACATTGAACACCAGTACAACCAGAAGTTCGATGCAAAAAATTCTTCTCCGAAAACATCTTCGATTTTTTTACCAATCAGTTGATCTTCTGAAGTCATGAAAAGCTCGACCAATTCTTTTTGCGCTTTTTTCGACAACGTAAAGTCACCATCGTCTTCCGCGCGTTCTCCGCGATTATGGATGATGCGACAATTTGATGAGTTGGGATCATCATGATCCAACCAATAAAACTCATCTAAAACAGAAGCATCTTCTACCTCTAATGATGGCACTGAGCGGAACAAATCCCATAAACATTCAAAGTGATTTTCCATTTCACGACCGCCCCGTGTCACAAAACCGTCATGGGGAATAAATTTCCCATCTAATGAACCACCAGACAAAGAAAGCTCTTCAAAAACATGGATGTGTTCACCCTTCATTTGACCATCTCGGATCAGAAAAACAGCCGCAGCTAAGCCTGCTAGACCCGCCCCTACAATATAGGCACTCTTGTCATCCACGCCTGCCGGTTTTCTTGGTCTGGCAAAGGCTTCATAATTTCCATTCGTATGTCTCATGATGTTTCCCCCTTCAATTTGTTACCCTCAGCTTACCAATAGCAAAAAACAAATGAAAATAAGACGCTTCCAAATCACCAAAAAGTTAGACTATTTTGCTGATTTGTCTAAAAAAAAGGGTATTTTTTTTAAATAAATTTGAGCTCGCCAAATAAGCCACGTGACTTATTTTTGTCCGTCGCTTAAAGAGCAATATGAATAGTTCTTTTAGTTTTAAACTCGCCAAATAATCCCCTTGATTAAACAAGAGTACTATTTTCTTTTGTTCCTTTTTCGGTTCTTACTCCGCCCCAAGGCTCTATCCTCTACTTTCTTCTTCTTTTTACCGTCTCGGTTGTTCTGAATCTGTTCTTCACTTTTACCAAAACGTTTATAAGACGTATCCGGTTGCTGCAGCCGTTCTTTGGCTTTATTCCCAGTGGCTTTTTTCTTTGGTGTAACATTCGGTGACGGACCATTGGACGTGTTGGTATTTCTCGGCGGACTCGTAGGGATTGATTGGTTGTTCTTTTGGGTAGTATTTTTATTTGTAGAAGTGTTGTTACTTGCAGCAATATTCTTCGGCTCTTCTTGTGGCAAAGTAGCCGCTACAGGTGCAGATGACTGCTTTTTAGCAGTCGCAGCTATCGCTTTTTTCGGAGTTTTTTCTTTTTCTGGGGATTGTTCGGCAGCGCTTGGTTCAGTTTCCTCTGCTGGTGTTTTGGTTTTTTGACGGGAATTATGGGCAGTCGC
>NZ_JAHLOS010000055.1 GCF_018917525.1 Enterococcus raffinosus
AGAATCAGCGAGTAGAAGTGGTGCGGGGGGAAGCTTTCAGAGGGCCTTTTAGGCCGAGGCCGGTAAGAGAGGCTTCTAGCCGAAGAGCAAACCACCCGTTTCACGGGTGGTTATGATTTTGCATCCGTTCGTTGAAAAATGATTCTCCATTCACATGAATGAAATTTCGTGTTATTTTATCTTGACACTATTTTGACTGGATGATAAAGTATCGTTGTTGAATCGTAATCGTTACGATTTGTCATCCGCAAATTGTAATGGTTCAGAGAGGATGGTTAGCAAGGTGAGGGACCTAATTCTTTTAAGATTCTTTTGAAGGGTTTCGATCCAAATAATGGAATAGAGGTGAAGCGTGTTTTTTTATTTAAATAGTCAATGAGAAAAATTTAAACGATAGAAAGAGGTCTGAAATGAAAAAGAAATTAGGGATTCTACTGATCAGTCTACTTGCGCTTGTCGGTTTAGCCGCCTGCAAAGAAGATAGTCAAGCGGAGTCTAAAAATAAAGAAAAGCAGCTGCAAATTGTCGCAACTTTCTACCCGGTGTATGATTTTACCAAGAATATCGTTGGTGACGAGGGCGAGGTTTCTTTATTGATGCCTGCTGGAACCGAGCCGCACGATTATGAACCATCCGCCAAGGACATGGCAAAGATTACAGAAGCGGATGCGTTTGTTTATCACAATGAGAATATGGAAACCTGGGTACCAAGTGCGATCGATTCTTGGAAGAAAGGGACGCCGAATGTCATTGAAGGCACCAAGGAAATGCTGTTGCTGCCAGGTGGTGAGGAAGAACACGATCATAGTCATGAAGAAGGGCATCATCATGAGTTAGATCCACATACATGGTTATCGCCGCATCGAGCAATCAAAGAAGTGACGTCGATCAAAAATCAGTTAATCAAACTGTATCCGGAGAAAAAAGCGATTTTTGAGACAAACGCTAAAAACTATTTAGCCAAGCTTGAAGAACTAGATAAGAACTATTCGGATACGCTTAAAGAGGCGAAGCAAACGAATTTTGTCACACAGCATACTGCGTTTAGCTATCTCGCTTTAGACTACGGGTTGAATCAGGTTGGAATCTCGGGGATCAATCCGGATAAAGAACCCGACCCTTCCCGCATCGCGGAGCTGAAGCACTACGTCGAGGATAACGGGATCAACTATATTTATTTCGAGAATAATAATCAAGGAAAAGCCGCAAAAACACTGGCCGATGAAACCAACGTTCAGCTGGAGGTGCTCAATCCGCTGGAAAGCTTAACCAAAAAACAAATGGATGCAGGCGAAAACTATCTATCCGTTATGCAGGAAAATTTGGCGGCTTTAAAGAAAACCACGGATGTTGCGGGTAAAGAAATAAAAGCTGAAAAGGAAACTGCGGCGGAGCAAACAATCTATAACGGTTATTTCAAAGATTCTCAAGTAAAAGACCGAAAACTATCCGATTATGCCGGTGATTGGCAGTCCGTTTATCCTCTACTGAAAAAAGGGACATTGGACCAAGTCTTTGATTACAAAGCCAAACTGAAGAAAGACAAAACGGCAGCAGAATATAAAGAATACTACGAAACAGGATATAAAACCGATGTTGATGAAATCAAGATCACTGGGAAACAGATGGATTTCATCGTTAACGGGAAACATCATAAATATACCTATAAGTATGCTGGATATGAAATTTTGACTTATGAAAAAGGCAATCGGGGAGTTCGCTTTACTTTTGAATCCGAAGATCCGGATGCAGGCGACTACAAGTACGTTCAATTCAGCGATCATGGGATTGCACCAGAAAAAGCATCACATTTTCATATTTATTTTGGCGGCGAAAGCCAAAATGCCTTATACAAAGAACTTGATAACTGGCCGACCTACTATCCAGTGAAAATGACTGGTCATGAAATTGCTCAGGAAATGCTGGCACATTAAGCGGAGGTGAAAACAATGGAGAAGACCGATTTATCTAGTGCGTATCGACGTTTAAAAAGTCCCAATATCAAGACCCGCAAACGTGCGTTGAAAATCATCAAAGAAGCAAAACGAAGATAACCCTAAGACCCTACCCTCTGGTCAGACAGAGGACAGGGTCTTTTTTTGATCGAATTAATACATCACCCGTATCCCTAACTTATCAACGGTCTCTTGAAGGTGATTCGTGACAATGATGTCGACTTGATTCAAGGTACACTGATGTTGAAATGAGTCACATCGAATTATGATCCTAAACAGTGGGTTTGTTAGAGGCTTTTAGTTGATTGCTTTTCGAATAGTTTAAATGAAACTAAGCCTCTGAGGATAAAAGAGCCTTAGTTTTTTAGTTTGCGATGACAACTATCTTTTGAAAAGCAGAAAATCACGACTTGACAATTATTTAATTCCTGATAAAATTAATCGTGTATTAAACATGTTTAGTTAGAGGTGAAGATGTCCATGAATGAAGATAATGTTAAAGAACGATTGATCCAAGCAACGATGGATTTGCTGAAGAAAGAAAAATCTGCAAAAAAACTGACGGCTAGAAAAATTGCTGAAACAGCAGAAGCCAATTTGGCAATGATCAATTATTACTTTAAGTCTAAAGATGAACTGGTAAGTATTGCGGTGGATCAATTGATCGAAGCAAGTGGTCAGAAGCAAGAAGTGTTGCTGTTAGAAACGGAAGATCCGAAAGAACGGTTGATCGCTTTTCTAATCGCGACGGCTGATAGTACCTGTGATTATGCTGAGCTGACCAGACCTACAATTCCTTATCTGCTTTTGGAGAGTGAGTTCGATTTGTCTTATCAGATTCTGCCGATGGTAAAAGCTTGCTTCAACAATCAAAAAGATGAAACAGAATGTCGGTTGATTGCCTATCAATTGGTTTCGTTTCTGCAATTAGCATTTTATAGAGGGAAGGATTTCGAACGTTATTCTTCAATTGATGTGATGAATAGAAACCAACGCCATCAACTTTGTCGAATGCTTGTTGAGAATGCCATCAAAGAATAGGATGTCAGTTCAACTTTTCGCAGAATATTTAGCCAGAAAAGTATCTGTAAAAAAAGGCAGATTAATAGATCGAGCGCTTTAGTTGAATGATATACGACATTCGAATCGAACGATTTTTTTCGGAGAAGAAATTAGTACTTTAAAATGAATAAGGAGGGAGTCTAATGAAAATATTAGGGATTTTTACTTTGGTTATGTTGGCTTGTACCTTACTTTGCGGACTTTGGATGAAATTTGGTCCCGGGGAGAAAGATGCTGGATTTCATGGAATGTTGTCAGTAATCACTGTTCTATTATCAAGGGTGACGATCGTTGCGTTTCTACTGAAGCTGCCAAAATAATTTGTAAAATCAATCAGAGTCGTAGTACGTCTGATTGATTTTTCTTTGAATGCTAATTGACAATTTTTTGTTAAATGTATATTATAGACAAATAATATCTATAATAGGAAGAAGGAGAATAATGAAGTTTACTAAAGCAGCGAATATGGGCTTGCATGTCATGGTTTATTTTACCCAAAATGATCAATCTGATAGTAATTTAAGCATTCATGATGTAGCGGATAAGTTTGACGTTTCACCTTCTTATTTATCAAAAATTTTGACTCAATTAGCAAAGGCGAACTTGATCTCATCAGTTTCGGGAGTAAAAGGCGGCTATCGTTTGAAAATGAGTGCAACAGAAATTTCTTTTTTGGATGTCATTCATGCAATCGATGGCTTTCCCGATGAAGTAAGCTGTTTGGCTAACAATCAGCATAGCTGTCCAATCAGTAAAGTCATCAACGAGGGCGAAGATAAAATGTGGGAACACTTTGATTCGGTGAAGCTCAGCCAGTTTTCCACGCTTTAACTGAAGTTGAGTCCTTCATTTTTAGAATAATTAGCGATATAAAATATCTATAATAGAAAAGGATGATAAGAATGTCACACCATGCTCATGAACATCACAATTTAGATAATGAAGAGAATTTCAAACGAATGGTTGCGGCTTTAGACGGTGAAGAGCGCAAGCAGCAATTACCAGCTGAAGCAATCATCGGTTATTTGCCAGAACTAGCTGGAAAAACGATCTTTGATGGTGGTGCTGGGACGGGCTTTTTGACCCTGCCGTTAGCAAAGCAGGCTGAAAAGGTGATCGCTTTTGACCAATCGAAAAAAATGCTGGAGTTGATCCACGAACGAGCTAAGGCTCAACAATTGACGAACATTACAAGTATGAGCGGTGATATTAAAGCAATCGTCTTGCCAGACAGTTCAATGGATATTGCGATTGTCTGCATGATGATTCATGAAGTTCATCCATTTGAAGACGCATTGAAGGAATTGGCACGCATTATTAAGCCAGATGGGCAACTTGTCATTCTAGAGTTTGAATCAGAAACAACACAGGCCAATGGAGGACATCGTATTCCATCACAGGTGATGAAGAGAAGTTTGGAAAAACTACAATTGCCGATTATTCAACAATTAATCCCAGCAGAAGGAATGTATTTATTCGTTGTAGGCAAAAAATAAGCAAAAAGCTGTTCCAGGCTCGAATTACGGGCTTGGAACAGCTTTTTTCTAATTAGAAATCAAAGGTATCCGGATCTGGACCGCTTCGCAATGCTTCATTTAGGTTGTTTAAGCGTTCCATATCAGGGGCGTCTAATTCAAAATCAAAGATATCCGCATTGCTTTGCATCCGTTGTTCATGCACGGATTTTACAACGAGCAAGATATCTTGCTGGATATCCCAGCGCAGGACGATTTGGGCAGGTGTTTTTTGATGCTTTTCAGCGATCTCTTTAACGACGGACTCAGTAAGAATCTTTCCTTGCATCAATGGAGACCATGCTTGGATTTTAATGTCATTTTTTTCGCAGAAATCCCGAAGTGGTTGTTGAGTCAATTTTGGATGCAATTCTACTTGATTGACTACGGGAACGATTTTTGCGAAGGACAGCAATTCTTCTAAATGATGGATTTCAAAATTGCTGACACCGATCGCTTTGATTTTTCCAGCTGCATATAGGTCTTCTAAAGCCTGCCAAGATTCTTTGAAGGCATCTTTGCCTGGCCAATGGATCAAGTATAGATCGAGATAATCTAACGCTAAACGGTTCAGTGTTTCTTCGAAGGCTTCGATTGTTTCGTCATAGGTTAAATGATTGTTCCAAACCTTTGATGTGACAAATAACTCTTCGCGGCTTAGTCCTGTTGCAGCCAAGCCTTCTTTAATACCGATTCCTGTTCCAACTTCATTTCCGTAAATTTGAGCGGTATCGATTAGACGATAGCCATTGATGATCCCGTTTTTAACGACCTCAGCGGTATCTTCGTCAGGAATTTGAAAAACGCCTAAACCTAATCCGGGAATTTTTGTTCCGTTGTTAAATGTTACTTTATCTGATAATGAATGAATCATGTGAAAGCCTCCTTATAGTTTCCTGAAGCTAGTATATTCGGCAAGTTTATTTTTGTATAGTACGTACTTTAAAGTTCTATAGTTACTAATTGGTAACTTTTGTACAGGAACGGGATAAGTTGGGCTAAAAAATTTTCATAGCTTTACAATAAATCCAATCACTTATCCTATGTTAATGACAGAGCTTTCCTCCTTCGTTACAATAAATAAAAAGCGAAGGAGCGTCCGATGAAGGAAATTGAGCAGATTATCAAGAACTTGGTGAAACGGTATGCCAAAATTCCGATTGAGGAAGAGATTCTTGGACAGTTAATTGATTTAGGCGAGTTTGTGGATTTTCCTGCTGGGGACTTAATTGTTGCGGCTGGTGATGAGGAAAACAAGCTCTATGTATTAGTGAATGGGTTGATCCGCAAGTATTATTTAGATTATCAGGGCAATGATATAACCCATCAGTTTTTAGAAACGGGCCAGGTTTTCAGTACACAGCATGTGGTGTTTAGCGGACGAGTTATGTGTAATTTCGAGGCAGTAGAACCGTGTCGACTGGTGTGTTTTGATTATGCACAGGTTCAAAAGCTGATGCTGGAAGCTTCTTCATTGAGCCAGGTTTATATCGGCATTCTTGAAGAAACCCTGCGCGTTAAATTAGTGCGAGAGACGGCCTTATTAACGGAAAGTGCCACGGAACGCTATGTGAAAATGAAGGCTGAGATTCCAGATATTGATCAGCGCGTCAACCATGCTCATATTGCTTCTTACATTGGTGTGACGCCAGTATCTTTAAGTCGAATTCGGCGGACGTTAAGGGAAGAAAATTAATGAGAAGGAGCCGAAAAATGCTAGTGAGTATCCTTGCTGTATTGCTTATTTTAGTAGTGATCCTTTTGGCGGTTATTCGTCAAAAGGATTTTGTAATTGAAAATGTCCCTAAATTGACGGTAACAAGTCCGGCATTTGAAGCAAATGGCACGATTCCGGTTGATTACACCGGAAATGGAACGGACATCTCTCCAGAACTGCATCTTTCTGGGCTAGATGAACAAGCTGTTTCTTTAGCGATAATTATGGATGACATTGACCATCCCATCGCCGGAGTTTATAATCATTGGCTGATTTGGAATCTGCCGGCGATGGATACGATTCCAGCAGAAATACCGCAAGGAGAGCAAGTAGCTGCGTTGAATAATGCTGTACAGGGAATAGGCTATGGGAAGCATCGCTATCGCGGCCCCAAGCCGCCATTTGGCAGCCATCGTTACAAATATCATGTCTTTGTCTTGGATAAAACGTTGGATTTGCCTGCATCTTCTAGGAAAAAAGAATTATTGACTGCAATGGAGGGTCACATTCTGCAATATGGTTATTTGGTAGGAGAATATGGAAAGTAAGCGGTCTGATTTGCACCAGCGGAACGTTAAAAGGTAAGATGAAAGCAAGAGAAAATAAAAAAAGGTAGAGGAGAGAAACCATTGATCAAAACAATCCGTTTAAAAGTTCCTCAATGGCAGGGCGGAAATAATCCAACCTACTCGCTTGGTTCAGATTTGCTTTCGTTTTTAGTGCCGAAAAATTTGGAGCACAAAGAAATCGCCGTCCCTATTCCTGAGCATGAAGAACCGCTGACAAGAGAAAATGGTGTGACCGCTCAAAGTATTGTGGCTGAGAATGTGGACCAGACAATGGCGATCATTCAAGAGGAGAAGCCTGATAAAATCATCACTTTAGGTGGTGATTGTCTAGTTTCGCAGGCGCCTTTTGATTACCTGCATGGAAAATATGGTGAGCAATTAGGGATTATTTGGCTCGACGCCCATCCAGATATTTCAACACCGGATGTTTTTTACAATGAACATGCAATGGTTTTGGGGAATTTGTTGAAGGCTGGTGATCCTGTACTAGCAGAGAAGGTTCAGCATCCGTTTGCGGCAAAGGATATTTTATATGTTGGGCTTCAAACTCCTACCCCAGATGAAAAAATGATTTTGGAAGGATTGGGAATAGATTATCAGGTGCAAGATCAAGCGCTGATCGCACCTAAAGAGATCCAGGCTTGGCTAAAAAAACAGCAGTTTACCAAAGTAGTCATTCATTTTGACCTAGATGTGCTAGATCCTAATGAGTTTCGGATGTTGTATTTTTCAGAACCTGGAGTCACAGAGTATTCTGCTGCAGCCGGAAAGATGTCTTTATTAGAAGTGAAAGAGACCATGGAAGCTATTGCAGAGCAAAGCGAGATCGTTGGATTGACCATCGCGGAGCTGTTGCCATGGGATGTTCAAAACCTAAAGAATTTGTTGTATGATTTTGAGATTTTTCGGTAAAAAAGACAGGAAGAGGCGATCTCCCTGTCTTTATTTTGAGCTCATTTGCAGAGTTATCAGCGTTGTTAAGGTATCACCGTAGTAATCCTCGCCAGAAAGTCCATCGGTTATTACCCAGCCTTGTGAATTTATCAGGTTGCCATAGGCTTCTTTTTGGTTTGCGGCGTATAGAATTGGTGCCGAAAAGCTTTTGGATTGGTTTGATGATAAGGCCTTCCCTGATAGAGTGTAGCCTTCATTAATCGTGTTTTTTTCTAAGAAAAAGTTCATCATCTTGCTTAAAACTTGATTGACATCCTTGTCATTCGAGCTAGCAAGTCGCCAAGGAATTCGACAGGCATTGGCGCCATAGTTGCCATCATTAGCTCCAGCGATTTGATTCTTTTTCGCCGGAGTAGCTGTGTCTTTTTCTACCCAAGCAAAGTCTGGAAGCAATCCGGTTTTGTGCTGATTACTTAAATTTTCCAGTGTTTTTACTGAACTTTCCTTAAGCGTTCGCCAGAAATTATCACCACTGAATGCTGCGAAGGTATCAAAATAGCTGGGAATAATATCCGATGGTCGAATCAAGTTATAGGAATCAGAATCCTTTGTGGCCCAATCACCGACAGTTAATAATTTGTTGGTAGAATTATAGTTTCTCGCTTTTATTCCTGAAAGCAGCTTTTTCGCTGCGGCTTTATAGTCCGTTTGGCTATTGGGCCACTGTTTGCTTGCTTCGATTAAAGCATAAGCAATATCTAGATCACCATCTGTAGCATTCGTTGCTTCTTTTTTTATTTGTTTGTTTGCTTCATAGGTTTGCTGCCAGCTCATCAGTGGATTGTCTTTACTGATTTGAAAATTCTTGTAGTATTGGTAAAATTCATTGAACTCTTTTTCAGAAGCCCAACCACGTTTTACAGCCTCCATGGTTATCAGCATGCCATAGCCATGTCCTTCAGACAGTGAGATATCGATTTCTTCCTTGGGATTTGTTTTGACAAAGGTTCCTACAGAGCTTTCCTTCACATAAGTAGAGCGCCATTTTTGATACGTTGTTTTTTCTAATTTCTTCTGATTGTCGTTTATATTAAAAAGTACCATAGCGATATAGCCACAAAAAAGCAACGCAATAGTGACCACATAATTGCAGGACGTCTGCGCATAAAAATTGCCTCCTAATCATTGAAACGTTGTGTTTTATACCATTTGCTGCTATCCCGCCGAAACACTTTATCTCCTATATAAGAAAAGAATGAGATGATCGAAATACCTATGAACAGCAGGGAATAGGTAAAGTAAGATGCAATGGCATAAAAGAAATTCGCGGTGGTTGCCTGTCCAAATTGACTAGACAAGGCTAATTGAATTTGAAGTAAGTAGATCGCAAACATTAAAGCCCAGTTCACTAGTAAAAGAGCACCAATCTGCCGATTACTTCCGCCAAAGGTGAAAATTACATCGATCGAAGGGAGCCAAATATGCAAAATCATTGCAAACAGGTTAGCGACAAACATAATATTCGATAAGATAATCGCCGTCGTAAACCAAAAGAACGTATTGAAATAGTAGATACTTTGTAAACGCATGCGCCAGTTGGAGTCGCTGAAGATATCCTTGAGATTACTGACGATAACCTCGTAATTTCCCTTAGCCCAACGTTTCCGTTGACGGTAATAAACGGATAAAGTCTCTGGTTCTTGTTGGAAGGCCTCAGCGCGCGAGGCCAGCGCGATCAGTTTGCCGAGCTTCATGATTTTAAAGCTTAACGCGGTATCCTCAGTTAAAGCACCATTATCCCAGCCGCCCATTTCTCGGATCATCTTCGTTTGAATAATGAAATTAGTGCCGGGAATCTGCCCAATCTTAAATAATTGCCACAAACCTGTATGGATAATTCGTTGGCTGGTGACGATCTCCAAATTAATACAACGAGTCAAAAAGTTGCGTTTATAATTTCTTGTTTTATTTCTGCCAAAGACTGCTCCATAACGCTCGGGATTTTCCAACGCTTTTTCAACCAAAAAATAGAGGGCGTTTTGCTCCGGCATTGCATCCGCATCATAGACACAGAGGTATTCTCCGTGGGCGATTTTTAAAGAATCGTTCAAGACACCGGCTTTTCCTCCGGTCCCTCTGCGATCGATTACTTTAGTCAAATAGTAGCCCGTATACTCTGGCTGCTCTAAGATCGTATGAACCCGGTCGTAGGTTTCATCATCGCAATTATCCGCAAATACTAGGATTTCCATTTTTTCCCGGGGATAGTTCATACTCAAAATCGCCCTTACCGTATCTTGGATGACGATCTCCTCATTATGTGCTGGAACCACGATTGTGATAAGCGGGTAGGAGCTGAGGGGCTCTAATTGATTTTTCGGTGGATGAATATTTTTTAGTAAAAAATAAACAGCACCAAATAAGATGACTAAAGTAATAAGCAGCGAGACCCAGATCGAGATGACGCCAAACATTAATAAAATCGTACTCATTAGTAATCCCGCCTCCTAAAGTAACGCCAAATTCGGTCCTTGATGATCAATAAGCAGAGAAATAAGACAATCACGGCAACCAAGAAAATTCCCGTGACGATCTTGCTCGCTTCAAAGAAATAATTGAGTAATTGATCCATCTGCCTTTTCCTCCTTATAAAATGTATTCATCGGTCAAATCGGCTTCAGTCCGTCTTCGTACGCGACTGATGACTTGCTCTGCGGTCAAGTCTGTAGATCCTTCAATAATAATTTCACCAAAACGAATGACCGTATTTTGTGAGCGATCCGCATTTTTGAATGGAAACAGCGAAAATTGTGTCTTGGTAATCTTATTCAATTCTTGGATGAACTCAAGACTGTCCCCGGATTGGTAAATTGGAGACATGACCACAAAGGTTCCATTTCCTAAGTAAAATTGGTCTTCCTCCGGCAGCCGAATATCGACTAATTCCTGTGCCAGCGCCTGTAATAATTGATCTGTCGCCTGATCGTTTTGATACTTCAATTGTTCAATGAAATCAACGGTATAAAAGGAGACAACCAACCCACGACCGGCTTTAGTATACAAATTCATGGCACACTTAAATTTTTCGAAGCGTGATTCGAATTCTCCTTTATTGTACAAACCTGTCGTTTCATTTAGGGTCGTCAAATAATGGCGCATTCTTGGCTGAAAGACATTCATGCGCTGGTTGAACAGCACACTGTTCTTCGCAATCAGCCCTAAAACAGCAAAGACCGGAATGACTACGATCAAATAGGTTTTTTCTAGTTCCGGCATAAGGACAGGGGTGTAATATAAGAGAAAGATTCCCGTAGATACCACCAGCATAGAAAAAACAGCGACAGTGATCGTATTACTTAAAAAGCCTACCAGCAGCCCTAAAAAAGCTAACAGAGAGATACTTACAACTGGAATAAAACCCAAACGATCATCTAAAATCAAGTTTTGAATGAGAAAGACGGCAGCCAGTAAGATCAGCATCCACTCAATTCGAATTCTTCGTATATATTTCATATCATTGCCCTCCTTGAGGGATAAATTCTTCTGGTTGTTCCGCTAAATGGAAATAATGAGCAATTGCGCCAGTAATTCGTTGACTGGCTTTTGCCATTTTTTCATAAGCAGCGGAATCTTCGAATAATTCCTTAATATTTTCGTAAACAACTTGCGTTTGTGTTCCCACCAATCTAAGAGTACCTGCTGCAACTCCTTCCGGTCGCTCTGTTTGGTCACGCAAGACTAATACGGGAACTCCTAGGGAAGGTGCCTCCTCTTGAACGCCACCAGAATCAGTCAAAATCAAATAGCTTTGTTTGGCATAGTTATGAAAATCAATCACATCTAAAGGTTCGATCAATGAAACATTTTCTGCCTCGCCCAATAGTTCTTTTGCCGTCTCTCGTACCGCAGGATTTTTGTGCATTGGGAAAATAAATTGAGTATCAGGATAATCACGGGCGGCTTGATAGACCGCCTCGAACACAGAATACATCGGAGCACCTAGATTTTCGCGACGGTGCATCGTAATTAAAACGATCCGTTTCTGCTTTCTTGAAATCTCAACTGGAATTTCATAATTTTCATCTAATGTGTTCTTCATCGCGTCAATCGCTGTATTTCCTGTGACATAGATGTGTTTTTCCGAATGATTTTCCTTGATCAAATTCTCTTTGCTTTTCAGAGTCGGAGCGAAATAAAGATCGGTCAGGTCATCTGTTAATTGCCGATTCATTTCTTCTGGAAAAGGCGAGTATTTGTCCCAAGTTCGCAGGCCGGCCTCGACATGACCGATTGGAATCTGCTGGTAAAAAGCGCTCAAAGCTGCTGAAAAGGTTGTTGTAGTATCTCCATGAACCAATAAAATATCAGGTCGATCCTTTTGTAAAATAGGAGTCAATCTTTCAATCACACGACTGGTAATATCACTCAATGTTTGTCCGAGATGCATGATGTTTAAATCATAGTCAGGAATAATGGAAAAAGCCTGCAAAACCTGATCGAGCATTTCTCGATGTTGTCCCGTAACGACTACTTTTACGATGAAGCGTCCATCCGCAGTTAATTGTTTGGCCAAAGGCGCCATTTTTATCGCTTCCGGTCTTGTTCCAAAGACTAAGAAGACTTTCTTTCTCATGATGTACCTCCTGAAAAAATTTGATTTTTATGAACGAAGGGACTATATTCAATTAAAATTGAACCCAATCATTATAATTATGAATCCATTCATTTGAATAAACACGTTCATTCACTTATTTTCATTTCCCATCTAGTATAGGAAAGGTTTGTATTTTTGTCTTTTAAAAGCTTCTATCATTCTCATAATTTAGGCAGATGAAGCTTCATTAAATGATGAAAAATTTCTAAAAAAATACAACAACTGAAGAAAGGCAAGAAGAAAATCCCCATCTTTATTTCGTCTTATCCTATGGGAATATGCCACGCTCTTTAAGTAAGAAAAAAGATTGGAGCCGTAGAAAAATCAAACTGATAAAAATATAAAATTACATTTTTAACGAATTTTAAATCATTTTCATTAATTATTCTTTTAATAAAAAAGTTTATATATCGAATGATTTATCGTAAAATTTTGGGTAGAATACCTATTTTAGATTGTGAAAAAATAATTGTTTATTGTAATAGCGAAAGGACAAGGGGGATTGATTGTGAAGCGGATTTTAACACTTAGTTTGCTCATGCTGCTAATTCTTTGCGGGTGTGAGAACCCCAAAATAGAAAATGAGACGAAAAATACAACCTCAGAGACATCAAAGCCAAAAGCGAGTAATACGGTGAAGTTGACCTTCTCTGCGGTAGGGGATAATTTGATCCATGATTATATCTACGATCATCTCAGACAGCCCGAGGGCACCTATCGTTTTGATGAGATGTATGAACCAACACGCTATTTGAACGAGGATCGAGATGTTTCCTATATTAATTTGGAAACGATTTGTGCAGGAGAAGAGTTAGGACTGTCAGGCTATCCGACCTTCAACGGTCCGACGCAGGTTTTAGATTCACTGCATCAGGCGGGCTACAATTGGTTGTCCGCGGCAAGCAACCATACCATGGACAAAGGCGAGGAAGGGATCATCAAACAATTAGAGTATTTGGAAAAATATCCTGATATCACTGTGACAGGCTCACAAAAATCGCCGGAAGCCAAACGACTGCAAATCAAAAAGATCAAAGGTGTCAATGTTGGATTTATGTCCTATACTTTTGGCTTGAATGGGATTGCCCTGCCAGAGGGCAAAGACTATCTCGTTAATCTAATTGATGAGGAACAAATCAAAAAGGATATGGAAGAATTAACGAAGGAAAGTGATGTGCAAATCGTCAGTATGCACTGGGGAGAAGAATACCAGTTTACGCCGAATGAAGAGCAAACGCATTTAGCCCAAGTATTAAGCGATGCTGGTGTAGACGTGATCGTCGGAGGACATCCCCATGTGATTCAGCCGATGGATTATCTGACAGGAAAAACAGGGAATCAAACGTTAGTAATGTATTCTTTAGGAAACTTCATTTCTTCTCAAGCAGAAAATGATCGTATGCTGGGCGGGATGGGCCGTTGGACGATTGATTTCAATAAAAAGAAGAAGGACGTCAAGATCGAACAGGTCGAATTTTGGCCGACCATTACGTATATTGGCGATAATTATCAAACGTACAAAACCTATGCGCTAAAGGATTATACAAACGAGTTAGCCAATCAACATATGATCCATGTCAATCAAGGGCAAGATTTGTCCCGCGAATACTTTATTGAGCGAACAAAGCAGATCATGAATGACAAAGTAAAGATTGTTTATTAACACCGCAAGTCAAATCAAGCGACAAGCTTTCCTGATTTCTATACTAAAGACAGGGTGGTGGAAGGATGTATGAATGGCAGCGGCAGGTTCAACAGATCGTCGAGGAGATTGATCACTGTATCGAAGGCTACAATGATGAGGCGCTGACACTGCGCAGACTGGCTCGTAAAATGGGCTATTCCGAATTTTACGCGACTCGCAAATTCAAGGAAATTTCTGGAATGTCCTTTCGTGATTACCTGCGGCAGAGGAAGCTTGCTTTTGCGTTAAAGGAAGTTCGCGACAAGCAGAAAAGCTTATTGGATATCGCCTTTGATTATGGTTTTTCTTCTCATGAAGCCTTTACCCGCGCATTTAAAAGGATGTATGGGGTCGCTCCCAGTGAGTATCGCAGGGAGCCAAAGCCGGTGGTACTTCGAACCAGAATCAGTTCTTTTGACCGTTACTTTTTAGGATTAGGAGAGATTGGCATGGTGAAATCTAGTGATGATATCAAGACGTATTTTGTGACGATTCCAGCCCATAAGTTTCTGTATATCAAAAATAATCAGAGTAATGGCTATTGGGATTTTTGGGAGAAGCAAAGTCAGATTTCCGGACAGGATTGTGATACGATTAGCGGCTTATTGGACAGTATCAAAGGAAAGCTAGATGACAATGGCGGTCATAAACCTGACAGCAGCAGCGGCCAAGTGATGGCGTATATCAGCGATTTAGAAGGCCGACTTTGTGACTGGGGCTTTTTGCGATCGGAATGCTACGGCGCTCGTTTACCTGCTGATTATCAGGGAAAGGTACCAGAACAAATGCGGATGCTGGATGTTCCAGAAGCAGAGTATCTTGTTTTTGAACATGGTTCGTTTAATTACGAACAGGAAAACCGCAGTGTCGAGGAAAAAGTAGAGCAAGCAATGGCAAGCTTTGACTTTTCCAACACCGATTATCACTATGACACTACGCCAGGGCGCGTGATCTACTTTTATCATGATCCAGAACGCTTTTGGAAATATGTGAGACCAGTCAAAAAATAAGCTAAAACAGCGAAGTTGATTAAAGATCAACTTCGCTGTTTTAAGTTTTAATTCATACTCAATGATTTCTTCAACCATTCGGTATCTTTCGGATCTGCGGCACCGCGTTTGTTTTGATCAATACCAGCAATCAAGCTCATTTCTTCATCGCTTAGCTGGAAGTCAAAGACATCGATGTTTTGCGCGATGCGTTCTGCGTGAACAGATTTCGGAATCACGATGATGTCTCGTTGCAGATGCCAACGGAGGATGACTTGTGCGATTGTTTTCTGATGAGCTTCAGCGATCTTTGCCAAGGTCGGATCTTCTAAAACGTTGCCTTTCCCTTGACCAAGCGGGCCCCAAGCTTCATGGGCAATACCCAAGCTTCTCAAGTATTCATTTAATTCTTTTTGCTGGAAGTAAGGATGGGTTTCGATCTGGTCAACGGCAGGAATGATCTTTGCTGTTGTTAATAGTTTATCCAAATGGGGTTTTTCAAAATTAGAGACTCCGATGGATTTGATCAAGCCTTCGTCGTACAGGTCTTCCATTGCCCGCCATTTTTCGTTATAGCCTTCGCTAGGCCAATGGATCAAATAAAGATCCAAGTAATCCGTTTGTAATTTCTTCAAGGATTCATGGAAAGCTGCGATTGTTTCGTCATAGGTCGTGTTGCTGTTCCAAACTTTTGAAGTGATATACAGGTCTTCACGTTTCACATCGCTCTCAGCCAGTGCCTCACCGAGCCATGCTTCATTGTGATAGATCGCTGCCGTATCAAAGTGACGGTAGCCTTCTTTTAATGCATCTGCTACTGAACGTTTCAAATCATCTGCATCTTGGACTTTAAAAACGCCGAGACCTAATTGAGGGATCGTTTGACCATTGTTTAGTTTCAACTGTTCCATTAATAAAAACCTCCTAAATATAGTCGTTCTATGTACAAGTATACCCCTGTGTTAGCGATATCGTAACAATTTTGTTTGGTGAAAACGAATGATTTTCGTTTGTACTTGATAGGTAGAGGACCGTCCACCATTCTAAATACTATTCTAGCCGTTTTAAGTAAAAAAACATACTTCTGAACTTTTTACATCATTTATTCAAAAAAAAAATATTTTCTTTTTTTTAGAAGACTAGTGTTTCGTAATATATAGTATTATAAAATAACAGATAACATTTTTTGTTATGATGACAAAAAGAATGGGGTATCGGGATGAAAAAACGAAGGACGGGCTATTTACTTAGAAATAGCAAACCAAAAGGCAGTACGAAGAGCTACAGTATACGAAAAAAAGGGCTTTTTCTCTTTATTCTATTGGTGAGTTATCTGCTGATTGCTAGTCCTGAGAAGATGCCGGCGACTACCTGGCAAGCAAACTCGGTCGAAACGATTTCTGCCAAGCTAAAGGACGGGCAAAATTCCTATACCTTTGAAGCGGGAGATACCTTTTACAATATCGGTTTAGCCGTCAATGTGAAATGGCAGACGCTGATGGCATTGAATGGTTTCGAAGAGGGCAGTCAATACACGGTACCCGTTGGAACGACCATCAAATTTGATGGCTCCAGAATTACGGTGATTGATCCAAATGGCCACACGATAACCGACAAAGAGCTGACCGATCAGGACAAGATCGATCCAGCGAAGCCATTTGCCCAGCAACAATCAGAAGCTTCCCAGTCTGCAGGAACCACAAAAACCGCGACAACGATCGAAGAAAAAGCGGCTATACCTAGCGATCCGTCTCAAGCGGAAAAAGAGAAACAAGCAGCAGAGGCTCAACGAGAACAGGCAGAGAAAGAAAAACAAGCGGTCGAAAAAGAACGACAAGAAGCGGAACGCTTAAAGCAGGCAGCAGAACAGAAGCTGACAGAAGAGCTGAACAAAGCAAATCAGGCCACCCATACAGAGTTGCAAGTCCAACAAGCAGCCGCCACCGCAAAAGTAGCAGAAGCGCAAAAAAATTACGACGGACTTGCCGGACAATTAACCGGAGTTGGACAAAAATTAGCTGCCGCAACCACGGCAAAGCAAACGGCCCAGACCGCCTTAACGAATGCCCAGACAGTAATCAATGAAGCAACAGCTAATCAAGGAACGGCCCAGCAGCGTGTGACAGAAGTCAGTGGACAGATTGCTGCGTTGCAAGCTCAAGCGGGAGAGGATGAAACGATCCAAGCCCAACTAGCCCAGTTGAACCAGCAGCTTGCCGCAGCGCAAGGAGAATTAGCCGCATATGGCGCGCAATTAGCCACCGCTCAGCAAAATCTAAACACTGCCCAAGCGGCCTATACCACAGCAGAAGCCGCATTAAATTCTGCCGCTGCTGAAAAAGCGTCGATCGAAGCCGCTGTTGCCCAGGCTCAAGCGACACTGACCACCGCGCAGCAGGAGTTAGCCAATTTGCCTAATTCCTCCGCCGCCGCAACCAGTGAAGCAGCCAAAAAAATTCAAGCCGAGCTAGCCCAATACCAGCAGAAAATCGCGGCATTAGATCAACAAATCACTGAGTTGGCGGCTAAAGTTCAAGCGCTTGACGAACGGATCAGCGCGTTGGACAAGGTCATTCAAGGAGCAAGTGAAGAAGTCAAACAGGCGGAAACAACGGGTAAAGAAGCAGGCAATTCAGCAGAAGACACCGAGGATCACTTAGGTAAATCTGATCAGACAGTCAAAGAGGTTGAAGATAATCTGCCCCATGTCCCTACTAACGAAGACAAGTATGTCACAGTTATGGTTGGCGAAGCAGGGAACCTGTTAACGGATACCACAGGGTATGTGAAGGTTTCTGAATCCGAACCAGTGAAGACAGTTGAAACGCTAGAAAATGGCGATACCATTACGACTTACACGACGACGATCACGTACCGCAAAATAGTCAATACTGATAAGCATGTGACCATCCATGTCGATGAATCGGGGAATCATTTGACCAACCTCGAGGGCTATTTCAAGCTCAATGAATCCGAACCAGTGAAGACGGTTGAGACATTAGAAAATGGCGACACAGTCACCACGTATACAACGACCATCACCTATCACAAAATTGCCAACATAGAGAAACAGGTGACGATCAACGTTGATGAAGCCGGCAATCGATTGACTAGTCTTGAAGGTTATTTCAAACTCAGTGAATCCGAACCAGTGAAGACCGTCGAGACACTAGCTAACGGCGATACGGTTACCACTTATACGATTACCGTGACCTATCATAAAATTCAAAACGAAGATAAGTATGTTACGAAACATGTCGATGAAGCAGGGAATGAATTGACGGATCTTACTAGTTACCGAAAAATCTCTGAATCCGAGCCAATCAAAACGGTCGAAACACTAGCCAATGGCGATACGATCACGACTTACACAACAACGATCACTTACAAGAAGATCGACCCGATCATTGAAGCTATTAAACCAGCCAACGATCCTGACATTCAAACAATCAAGGATCAGGTTGAAAAGGACGATACTAGAGTCACCGTTGATCAGGCGGATAACCTGGTGAATGTTGCGTTTTCTAAAGAAGTCGCGAAGCATTTTGAAAAACTGGTTCAGGAAGAGCAAGAGAAATATGGCGAGAAAAAAGTCAGCAATACGAAGGACGAAGCAGCCTATCGTGAAGTTGCTGAACGAGCAGTTGAAGTGATGTACAACTTCTCTCATACCCGCCCAGCAAATACCGTCAGCGGTGGAAACTACGTCGTTGACCGTGAAGTTGGATCGGAAAAAATGGGATTCTGAACGGAAAATCTTTCCCATACCTACATTCGAAAAGTTGAAGTACAAGGCGATTCAACGATTCTCGCACAATTGATCGCAAAGCAAATGTTCTTACAATACATTGAGAATGAACGTGAGGCAGGCAGAGCCGGAGACTATAAGAATGGCGGACATTACATCAATATCATCCAGTCAGGATTTTCAGACATGGCACTGGCGGTATTTATCGTTGAGGACGAGGATTATCCAGACACCTATTACAAGGTTTCTACGGCCGTATGTACCGGACCTGTATCGATTGTAAAATAACTACTGAACCCCCTAAAAAGGGAGCGAATCTGAAAAATCAGACTCGCTCCCTTTTCTAATGTCTATTCTAACGCCAGCCCAAGTCAGGAGCCACATCTTTTACAATTGTTTCAAGTAAGTGCATATTGTAGTCTACTCCCAAAGTATTCGGGATCGTAACTAGCACTGTATCTGCTTCTTTGATCGCTTCATCCTCAGCCAATTCCTTGACGATCTTGTCTGGTTCGCCCGCAAAGGTTTTCCCAAAGATCGTAGGATTTTGATGATAAGCCAAGAAACCGACTTGGTCGTATTTCGCATCGTCACCTTGATGGCCGAATAGCTGACGGTCCATATCTGTGGTGATTGGTTGGATCGAACGAGTCACCAATGTTCGTGGTTCAAAATCGTGTCCAGCTGCTTTCCAAGCTTCTTTATAAGCCCGCAACTGTTTAGCCTGTTGCACATGGAAGGGTTCATTGGTCTCGTAGTTTACTAATGTGGATGATTGCAAGTTCATTCCATGTTGTGCTGCCCAAACGGCAGTCTGTGTCGAACCAGCGCCCCACCAAATTCGATGACGTAGGCCTTCTGAATAAGGTTCCAAACGTAATTTTCCGGGAGCTTGCGGGAACATTGGTTGTGGGTTTTGTTCAGCAAAACGCCCGCCTTCGATCAATTTCAAAAATTCCAATGTCCGTTCACGAGTAATATCCTTGATTTCTTCTTCGCTGTAGTCGTAGCCGAAATATTTCCAACCATCAAGAACCTGTTCAGGTGAACCACGGCCCACACCTAATTGCACTCTTCCTTGGGTAATAATATCTGTAAGCCCAGCATTTTCTGCCATCATATAAGGATTTTCATAACGCATATCAATCAAACCAGTCCCGATCTCAATCTTGCTAGTTTTCGCGCCGATTGCTGATAATAATGGGAAAGGGGAGCCAATTTGATCCGCAAAATGATGCACGCGGTAATACGCACCATCGATCCCGATCTTTTCCGCTTCGACTGCTAAATCAATCGATTGCAGATAAGAATCCTGTGCTGTTTTAACAAGTGAACCTTGGTCCATCCAATGACCAAAACTTAAAAAGCCGATTTTTTTCATGATGGATGACCTCCTTCATACTCTTTGAAATTACTTACTTTTAATAAGTTAAATAGATTCTACTACGATCGACTATAAAAAGCGAGGATTTGTTCTTGAAAAAAGGCAACGTCTCTAAGAAATTACCTAGATTTTTATATTTTAAATCAAACGCTTTATGAGCGAAGAAGTCTAAAAGTGAGTACTGTCTTATTCTGATCCAGCTGCAAGATCAGTGTTTCCGAAGATCACTGATAAATATTGGTGGGCAACCTTTTTATCGACCATGTTTCGCTTAATGAAAATCCAATCAATGACCATGGTAACGGTCGAGGAGCAGTGTTCTACGATCAGTTCGACTGGAATAGAATCAGTGGTCGCAAAAATGGTGGCAAAAATCTGTTGAGAAGCTTTTCGTAAAAATTCATTAAAACTAATGTAAAGATAGCCATTCGAATGATTATGAATAAGGACCTTAGCAATCAAATCATCATGTTCTTTCATCAAATCATAGAGCCGATCAAAATAAATGATCAATACATTTTCCTTGTCAAATTGAGCGGCTTCTTCCAACTTCACCTTGTCAGAAAGTATCGTCCAGCAATAATTCAACAAATCATATTTGTCATCAAAATAATTATAAAAAGTAGAGCGGGGATAATCAGCTTTCTCACACAGCATATTGACAGTGATCGTTTCAAAGCTTTGCTTGGTTAATAGATCAAGAATTGCTTGTGAGAAGGCACCGAGAACTCTCAAAGCATTGCGAGTTTTTCTTCCTGCTAAGTTATACTTCATTTTCTGCTCCTTATCTTTGGACACTTTTATGTATACGTCCAAACATGGACGAAAGAATCAAAGTGACACTTGTATCGTCTTTTTTTTGTTAGTAGCATAATAACACAAGTTGAACAGTTGTCCAGATTTGTTCAATTGTACATAGGGAAGAAATGAGTCTAGTGGTAATAAGTCAAGAGTAAAGTAACACGTTTTCTACCCTAAAGAACTGAAAGAAGGTGCACTCAAAAAAGCCTAGCCTAATGAAGCGTTTTCACAGGCTGAGTTCAAAGAG
>NZ_JAHLOS010000056.1 GCF_018917525.1 Enterococcus raffinosus
CTCTTTGAACTCAGCCTGTGAAAACGCTTCATTAGGCTAGGCTTTTTTGAGTGCACCTTCTTTCAGTTCTTTAGGGTAGAAAACGTGTTACTTTACTCTTGACTTATTACCACTAGACTTGTTTCGACTCCTTCGTCTGAAAATCCGCTGGAACAGACCTCTATCTTCAGCTGCTTTTTTCGTTGTTTCTGTTGCTTGTGGTGCAGACTGCTCCGCTGATTGCACGGAAGCTAAGTGGTGCTCTATTGATACATTTTCAGGCTGCTCTTTTATAGAGACTTTGTCGGTAAGAACCACTGTTGGAAAGGTGGCTGGTTCCTGTTTGTCTGCTACGTTAAAAAAGCTGCCGGATTTATTAAATTGTTTCATTTCAGGCTCAGGATCGTGTTCCGGATCAAAAAGCAATTCCTCTTCATAAATGCGGACCTTTGCTGTGACAACAGAATCAAATAGTTTTACGCCGTCTTGTTCAAAAATGTCTAGTGTCGTTAATAGTTCGCAGGCTTCTTTGATTTCTGGTGCTGACAGATTTGGGTCTAAGCCTTTGTAGGTCCAGTCATGGGTGCCGCCGTTGCTTTTTCCAAATGTTGCGACTAAATCTTGGGACATTTTTTCATTTCCTTTCTCTCATTTTTTCTGCGTAGGGTATTCTTATCAGGTTTCGGTTGTTTCAGTTTCTTCAGGTCGGACAATTGAGATTAGTGAACGGACGACTGACAAGGTCTTTTGACCAAAGTTACGTAATGGAAATACTCTCAAGTTTAATTGTTTCCACTCGGATTCCATAAAATAATCCTCAAAGTAATAGAAAAATCGCTTCATGGTGCGAGTGGCCTTAGTATTCATAAACAGATAGCGGACGAGATCCTTTAGAATGTGGGCAAACTCCTGCGCACCTAGTTTGAATCTCACGCGTAAAGCTAAAATATATTTGATGGTCAAGCTGCTATTCTGTGTTTCTTGATACTGTTCCATGATGCGTTTTTCTAATGTTTCTGGTTTTAACGAAAATAGTTTTTGATGCGACAAAAGCTGCTCATTCATTTTTTCTCCTCCTGCTTTCTCTTTTTAAAGGAGAAGGGCGAGAGCTTCGCCACTCCTCCAAATCATTTTTCTAAAAAATAGTGATCTCGGTAATTTTGACATATTTCGCACTTTCAACCGTGTCGAATAAATCGGCACCGTCTTTATGAAATAGCTTTACCTTTGCTAAACGCTGCAACAAGTCTTTGACCTCAACCGCTGATTTATTTGGATCTGGATTGGTGAGGCTCCAGGTTTGACGTTTACCTAAGCTGGTTCTAAATACTGTGACAAGTTTAAACATGTATATTTTCCTCCTTATTATTTGGTATATCGTGATTGACTAGTTAAGATGACACCGTCTAGTGCGCTGCCTGCCGGTGAAAGTTCTGTCAGGATCGCTCCTAATTCCAGAACCGCCTCTTCGGTTGGTTCATCAATGACATTAGGAAAACTGACTTTTTTTGGCTTGTCTTCCCCTGAATCAATCTGTACCTGTAATTTGTTGCCAATTTTTTGGATCATTTTACTTCCCCCTTATTTCGATTTTTTGTTCCGGCCGGTGACTTAACGATAATGGTCAAACACAAACTTGGTCAAAACCGGCAAAATTACATTTGGGGGTCAAAATTGCACGTTTTTTGCTCCCTTTTCTTGAAGGAATCGTATAAGAAAGGGCTTTTGCTAAAAAAATACTCCGAAAAACGTGCAATTTTCAGGGGCAAATGCAATTTTGCCCGCTTTGACACATTTTATGTTTTAGGCATTGGAGAAGAAGGTTGAATTGATCGCTTTTACCTGCTAAAAAAATTTTGATTAAAATGTTCTCCTTTTATTCTGCTTAATATTTTCTTAATAATTAACCAATAAAAACTAACTGAAAAGATCAAAGGAAAGGTGATGATTATCTATTTTGTCGATAGATTGAGGAAGCCAAGAAAGTTTGAGAAAAGCTGGAATTAAAAAAATTTTCCAATTATAATGAGTAAATATCAGATGAACTGTGAAGTGTTGAACAGGTCGTTGCGAATGGAAGCTTAAAAATGGAGCCTAGTTAGAGCTTTCTAAGTAGGTTTTTTAGAATGGAGACGTGGAATGAGGAAGATCGTTTTTTTAGATATTGATGGAACATTGTGTAATGATAGTGGCGTCGTGCCCGCTAGTGCTGAGAACGCAATTAAGGAGGCGCATCAAAAGGGGCATCGCTTCTTTTTGTGTACGGGACGTTCAAAAGCGGAAATACCAGAAGAGGTCATGAGTTTGCCCATCAGCGGAATTATCGGAGCTGGCGGGGGCTACTGCGAGGTTGACGGAGAGGTGATTCTTCATCAAGTGTTTGATTCCGCGGAGTTAAGAAAACTTATCGGCTTCTTAGAAGGGCACGGGGTGGAATACTATCTTGAGTCCAATCAAGGCTTGTTTGCAAGTGCCAATTTGCGGAACCGTCTAATCAAGCTGACGTTGAATGGATTAGCGGAAAATTCAGTGGAAGGGCAAGAGAAAATAAACGGGATCAAATGGTTTTTGGATCTTTTGATTGAAGATCCAGCGCGCATCGACTACGAGGATGTCAACAAGCTATCCTTTGTCAATCATGCGATCCCCTATGAAACCATCCACACAAAATATAACGGAGATTTCCACATGCTGCGAAGCACTGTTCCTGCCTTTGGACCGGATAGCGGTGAGATCGGAATAAAAAATATCAATAAAAAGACCGCAATCGAAAAATTGCTGGCGCATATCGGACAGGACAAAGAAGCTTGCCTAGCTTTTGGCGATGGTGAGAACGACATTCCAATGTTTGAAGCAGTCGCAACCGGTATCGCCATGGCAAATGCCAGTGAGCGTCTAAAAGCAGTGGCTGATGTGATCACGTATAGCTCAGATGAAAACGGGATTGCTTATATGTTGGAGAAAATGGGACTTGTTTGATTGGTTCCTTATAATAAAAGACCGATTCTCAATGATGAGGAACGGTCTTTTTAGTGAAAATTTATTGGGAAATACATGCCGGAGTCTCAAGATAGGGTCGTTCGTACACCGATTATCTGTGAAACAGAATCTTTCAAGTTTTCAAAATCACTCGATTCATCAGTAGCGATGGATACGACGAGATCGATTCCTTCTTGTAGATCAAACTGAATTGAATAGTGCAGAAAAATATCCACTGCTATCATCGCTGTACGTTTAGTTGCATTATGAAAAGGATGTTTTTTAATAAGATTGATCATTAGGATGGCCGCTTTTTCCTCAATAGTTACATAAAATTCACGACCGAAAACGTGTTGAGCAGGTTGATTTACGGTCCTCTCTAAAGCATTTATGTCTTTGATTCCCAACTGCTCATCCGGTGAATAATTAACAATTTGAAATGCGTTGATTTTTGAAATATCTTCTGCCTTTAGATAGTTAATCGTCATCTATCTACCAGTTCTTTATAAAGTTCATCGTGCTTGTGAACGGACTTTGCAATCATCATTTCCAATTTTTTTTGATGCTCGTCCTTCACTTCTTTTTTTGCAAAAGCTTCCTTAAGCTTCTCTTCATCAACGTAAACAATATCTGATTCACTCGCTCCGATACTCTCCAAAAATTCTTTTGAGAGAGTAACGACTACTGAATTTCCTATTTTTCGAAGTTTTCTTTCTTGAATTGCCATCATAAGTACCACCTTTCGTATATGCCGTATATCATGACAGATGAAAGCCATTCATTGACTAATTGTTTTTAAGAGAAAGCTAGATAATAGGATTCACAACGCCTGTTCATCCATAGTAAGATAGAACTAAATCAATCGTAAAATTTAGGAGGAAAGATGGAAGAACGCTATCAAACTGCTCACAATTACTCAATGTATAATAAAAAACTGCTAGAAAAATCTGGTTTATGTGGTTGTTTCTATTGCTGCTTGCTTTTTCAATATGAAGGCATCAAGGAGTGGATTGATGGAACTCCCGATCCGACCGCATTATGTCCTAATTGCGGCATTGATTCGGTCATTCCGCGAAGTGAACACTACTCGTTATCGGTAGAATTTTTAGAAGAAATGCAAGCTGTTTGGTTTTGACTGGTAAATTAGCTACCTATTGCAAATTGAATGATCAAAGCAACAAACAGTATTGAGTTGTCAGTAGAGCGTGAAAATAGGAGGAATAATGACAGTAAAATTTGATTTTAAAAAGCAAAAGATCCGTGGCTGGAAGCGTCGTTTAAGGGATGTTGAGTATTGGGTAACGAACAACAAGGACCTTGATTTAGAGTGGTTAGAAGAAAGAAACATAAACTATTCAAAACTTTGGATTCACCCGTTTTTCTCTCTCAGAGAGTACACTCTACCAAATTGGTACAAGCGCCTATTGATTCAGGCATTGCTCGATGTTTATCATTCTTGGGAAACTGCTTTACAGGAAATTGATGAACCTTACTATTTGAAAATCTGGATTTTCAAAAAAGATTTTATGCAATCACAGGTAGTCGCCAGTTATCGTGATTCATTACATAATTACGATAACCTGTTTTCGGAAGTGAAGGAGGTCGCGACTTTACCATCAGAAATGAAAGTCGAGCCAGCTGACCAGTTGATCTGGAATCAAGGGATTTTCCTTGTACCTTGGTCAAAACAAGAAATGCTCGAGGACTTAGAGGCTGAGCTGATGACTTTAAAGGAAATCACTCAAATCATAGACTCTGCCTACTCGATCGAAGAAAATTCGGATGATACGTTTTATTATGTTGAAGACGATACGGTTTGGATTGGTGGATAGAGCTTATTTTTTAGAAGAACATCCGCAAGTTCCTACATGATATAATAATAAAAATGATGTATAGAGGAGGTATTTGCCATGGTGACACCTTATATCTTATTCGATAAGCAATGCGAAGAAGCGATGCAATTTTATGAAAAGGTCTTTTCTGGTGAAAAGAAGAACATCATGAAATACAATGATTACGTCCCAGATGGTGTGGAGGAAGATGTCAGTAATTACGTCCTGCATGGTGAGCTGGAGCTTTTTGGCACGCCGTTTACCTTTGCGGATGAAGTGGCTAAGCCGGTGGTTTCTGGTAACAATCTGCATTTGACGATCAATCCTCATGAGGTGAAGGATGCGACCAAGATGTTTGATGAGTTGAGAGAAGGTGGCGAGGTCTTTCTTCCGCCAACTGAAACCTTTTATAGTCCGTTTCATGCCTCGGTTATGGATAAGTTTGGTATCGTGTGGAATATCATCGTCGTCTAAATACAACTCATAAAAAAAGCTTCTCACTTCCGTCAGGTAATACCTGGCATAGTGGGAGGCTTTTTTGCTCGTGTACTGAAATCCGTATATACCTTGTCGTTTAGAATTGATACCCTTATATAGAAGAACTTATTAGCAGATTCATTTGCAAAATTTAAGTCTAGTTTTCTGCAACAAGTAGCTGAGATGTTGTAGCGACTTGTTGCAGGGAAATGTAATAGTCAATTTTAAAAAGCCCATCTATAATGAAGCCATGATCATGATAACGCTATCAAAAAGATTAAGGCCTTTATTCTAGATAGTAAGGAAGTGTTTTTCATCATGCTTACAAAAAGACAAAAAGAATTGTTGGAGTTGTTGGCGCAACAAAGTGACTTTCAAACAGTGGAGTATTTTGCAAGCAAACTGGGTGTTTCAAAGCGAACGACGCATAGCGAATTAGGGATCATTGAAGACTATCTCCAGAGCTCGGGAGAATATCTTGAGAAAAAGCGTGGCGTTGGTATCGCGTTAAAACGATTCAAGGAAGTCGGAGTGATCAAGGAGAAAAAAGAGGAAAGTGACGTTTACAATACCTTCAATCGACGAATAGAAATGATGAATATTCTACTGTTTGAGGAAAAGGTAGTCAGCTTTAATCATCTATCGGATCATTTTATGGTGAGCAAAACTTCTATTATTAAAGATTTTGAATTCATCATGAAAATTCTGAATGTTGGCTCGAAGATCAAATTATGCAGCGATATTCATGGAACGTCACTATTGGGAAGTGAAGAAGATACCCAAAAAGCGTTGTTGCAGTTTAATCGTTATTTACTAAATAACTCTGAACTGTATGACGAGGATTTTTCTGAAAAGATCAAATTACTGAATGCTTATTATGGTGAGAGCCTGATCAATGTTTGCTCAAATATTTTGTATACGTATATCCGTGAAAATGTGAACGCTATCTCCGATTATTATGTCCAGAATATCCTGAATATTTTTATTATCTTGGTTTTCAGAATTACCAAGGGGCATCATATTGAAGAGCTGAAAAAAAAGGATGCCAGTGAAACAACGATTTTCTTTGAAGAAAGTGCGGTTCGAATGCTGCATAAGGCGGCTTTGCGATTGGAGCTTACTTATACCAATGAGGATGTCCATTACTTATCACTACAGCTCATTTCAAATCGTTTTGAACCGTTACCGGAAGAAGAGATCGATGAAGCAATCGTTGAACGGCTGCTTTCAAGAGTATCCGCAGCGTTAAATATCAATTTTGCCAGTGACCAGAAGCTGGAAGAGCAATTGAAAAACCACATTCCACCAATGATCTATCGATTACGCTCAAACAATAAGACAGAAAATCCGTTTACTTCACAAATCAAGAATGAATTCTCTTTGACCTTCAATGTCATTTGGGTGGTCTTAAGTGAGTATGAGCGAGAATTAGGCATCAGCTTTAATGAGGATGAAATCGCGTTTTTAACGATGTATTTCCAAGCGGCGGTTGAACGGGCGCGAATGAATCGAAAGATCTTGATCGTCTGTCAAATGGGGATCGCGACTTCGGAGCTGTTGATCAATCGAATCAAGAATGTTTTGCCATCATTGGATACTTTTGAGGTGGCTTCGGTAGCGGAAATGGAGCAGATGGTGCTGAATGATTATGATTTGATCATTTCTACGATCAAAGTGGATATTCCAAAAAAAGAAGTCATTTTGGTCTCGCCATTTTTAACCAAAGAAGATATCGAACGAATCAAACAATCTGATCTTTTACCAAAGGCTGAAAATAACGTGTTGAAGCTTGTTCGAGCCCATCATCTGATGAAATTTGTCGATAGGGATTTTGTCTTTGTGAATACTGATTTTTCTTCTAAGGAAGAACTGATCGAACAAGTCGGCGAAGTCCTGATTGAAAATGGGTTTGTGACTCAACAATTTATTCAAACGGTCCAAGAGCGTGAAGAAATGGGCGGCACGGATCTTCCAACAGGAACGGCCGTACCCCATGGAAATTCAACCTGTGTCAACCAAACAATCATCGTTCTAGTCAAAAATAAAAAGAAATTCAAATGGAATAAGTACTATGTTGATCTGGTGTTTTTGATTTGTATTGCGAAGCAGGATACCTTCCAAACGCGGAATATTTTAGCCGATATTTATAACATCATCGATAGCAATGAACAATTAAAACAATTACGTGAGGCAACGACAAATGATGTGTTGTTTAGAAAACTCGGGAGTGAATAAGATGGAGAAAGTGCAGGAAAACAGCAAAGGTGTTATTACAACTGATTTAATTTTTTTAGATAGTGAATTAGACAATCAAGAAGAAGCAATCCAACACATCGTTGATACGGCAGAGTTTGTCGGGTACGTAGAAGATGCAGATACCTTGTTTCAAGCAGTGATGAAACGGGAGGCTGAAGTACCCACCGCGATCGGTTATGATATCGCGATTCCTCATGGAAAAACAGAAGCGGTATTGAAGCCCTTCATTGCATTTTTAAGAGTGAAGCAAGCGTTCCAATGGACGAAGGAAAATGAAGAAATGGTTCGTTTAGTCTTTCTGATCGGTGTGCCTCAAAACAGCGAAAGCAAGATGCATCTAAAATTTATTTCGCAATTAAGTAAGAAATTACTGGACGATGATTTTAGAGACAAATTATTGAACGAGACAGATAAGAATAAAATTTACGAACAATTGAGTTCGATCGAAATCTAAAAAATGGTAGACAGAATGAATAGAAAGACATTAAGGAGGAACACAAAATGAAAATAGTCGCAGTTACAGCGTGTCCGACAGGGATTGCGCATACTTATATGGCACAGGAAGCAATCGAAAAAGAATGCAAAAAACGCGGACATGAGGTCCAAGTAGAAACACAAGGCAGTATGGGAATTGAAAATGAGCTAGAACAAGAAGACATTGATCAAGCGGACGTATTGATCTTGGCGGTGGCCATCGATGTAGAAGATGGTGAACGTTTTGAAGAAAAAATCGATTCTGGTAAATCGTTGTCAGTGGAGCCAGGTGATATGATCAAATATCCTGCCAAGTACATTGATGAAGCAGAAAATTATAAAAAGGGAGACTTAAAAAAATGAAAAAAGAGAAAAAGTTCGTTAAAGACTTACAAAAAGCCTTTAATACTGGGGTTTCTTTCATGTTGCCATCAGTCGTTGTTGGAGGTATCTTCTTAGCCGTCGCTTTAGCTACCGGTAAGGCGACTGATGCTGGGATGGAAATCACTAGTCCCTTTATGCAAAATCTGAATGATTTGGGTGCGGCAGGTTTTGCGATGATGATTCCTTTGCTTTCAGGTTATATCGCGAACTCATTAGCAGGTAAACCAGGTTTAGTACCGGGGATGATCTTAGGTTTTGTTGCGAATAATCCGATCGGTGCTGGGCAAGTTAAGACAGGTTTTCTTGGCGCGATGATCATGGGCGTGGCCGCTGGTTACTTTGTTCGCTGGTGTAAAACCTGGAAGGTGCCGTCGACGATCAAAACGATCATGCCGATTCTGATTGTTCCGGTAGTGACGACCTTTGTATTGGGCATGTTCTATATTTATGTTATCTCCGTGCCAATCGGGGTAGCGATGGATTGGTTAGTTGAAGTTCTTGGCAAAATGCAAGGCGGCAGTGCTCTTATTTTAGGCTTGATTTTAGGTGCCATGACGGCAGTCGATATGGGTGGACCGATCAATAAAACAGCGACCGCATTTACATTAGCTTTGATGGCCGAAGGAGTCTACGGACCAAATGGCGCGCATCGTATCGCTTGTGCGATCCCGCCATTAGCAATGGCAATTTCGACATTTATCGACCGGAAAAAATATACCGCTGAAGACAAAGACTTGGGAATTTCGGCATTCTTCATGTCCCTGATCGGTATCACAGAAGGCGCGATTCCATTTGCGGCAAAAGATATCAAACGGGTCCTGCCAGCAATTATTATCGGAAGTGCAGTTGGCGGTGCGATGGGTATGGCGACTGGTGTAGAAGCGTTAGTTCCTCATGGCGGATTTATTATCTTGCCGGTCGTGAACGGTAAATTGTGGTATGCACTTTCCATCATCGTTGGCGCAGTGATCTCAGCAGGGATTCTGCATTTCACGAAACCAAGCTTAGTCGATGAAAAAAGTCAGGAAAAAAAGCCTGATACAACTGAACAGGCGGAAGTAGCGAAGTAAAAAAATGCGTTTATAATGAAGCGATAAAGCAAGATGGATTTTAACATCCTCTTGCTTTTTTAATGTAAATATCATTATAAAAATAACAGATAAATAGAATATATAGCTCTAATCAATTGCAACAAGTTCCAAGCGATTCTGCAACAAGTCACGGCGCTGATGCATTGACTTGTTGCAAACAAATGTAATATTCACGCCTAGATTTCCGCCTTATACTTTAAATGTGATAAGAAACATGGACTCAAATTTAATTACACGAAATGGAGATGTCAAGGAATGGAAAAGCTACCGATTAAAACAGTCGTAGAAGGGTTACTTGATTTACAGGCAACAGGGGAAAGTGCTACTTTACTAGGAATTGGACCGATGTCAAAAAACTGTGTCCAAGCGACGCTGGAGCTATCAAAAGATGATGATTATCCTGTCATGTTTATTGCCAGCCGTAATCAAGTGGATGCAGATGAATTGGGCGGCGGCTATGTAAATGGTTGGAATCAATTTACCTTTGCTAAAGCGGTGGAAGAAGTCGCGGCAGAAATCAACTATGACAATCTATGCTACTTATGTCGAGATCATGGCGGACCTTGGCAGCGTGATAAAGAACGCAACGATCATTTACCAACTGAAAAAGCGATGGAACTTGGGAAGAAATCGTATGTTGCCGATATTGAAGCCGGCTTTGATTTATTGATGATCGATCCAACTAAAGATCCCTTCGAAGTTGGGAAAGTGATCCCATTAGATACTGTATTGGAACGGACAGTGGATTTGATTGAATTTTGTGAACAAGAACGTAAAGCGCGAAATTTACCAGAGATCGGTTATGAAGTCGGAACCGAAGAAACCAATGGCGGCTTAACTTCAACGGAAACCTACGAAACATTTATTCTTAAATTGAAGGAAGAGTTAGAAAAACGTGGCTTGCCAATGCCGACCTTCATCGTTGGACAAACAGGAACGTTAACACGTAAAACCGAACAAGTTGGGACCTTCAACTTTAAAAACGCTTATGATTTAGCTCAAATGGCTAAGAAATACGGAGTTGGGTTGAAGGAACACAATGGCGATTACTTAGATGATGTGACACTGCTAGAGCATATTCCTTCAGCAATCACTGCGACAAATGTGGCGCCACAATACGGTACGGAAGAAACTCGGGCGTACTTGAATCTGGCGTCAGTCGAAGCAAAATTAGTGGAGTATGGTTTAGTCAAGGACGCTTCAAACACACGGGATGTTTTATTAAAACACGCGATCAAGAGCGAACGTTGGAGAAAATGGATGGTTGGCGAACAGAAAGAATTAACCGTTGATCAAATCATGGAACAAAATGATGCTGAGCTTCAGGCTGAAATTTTAGATATTGCTGGTCACTATACCTTCAATGATGATGAAGTAAAAGCCGAAATCGAAAAATTGTACACGAATTTGAAGGCGCATAATATCGATGGCCAACGCTATGTGGTCGATCATATCAAACGTCCGATCCGTGACTATGCGGAGTGCTACAACCTTAATGGTGTTACAACACGTATTAAGAATCTTGCCAAATAGACCGACGCTTAGGCGAGCAAAAATAATAGCATTATTGGATAAATAGGAAAGCCTAGAATGAACCGGAACGAGCACGATTTATGAGTGTTTCGTTCCGGTTTTTTAGTGGACAAGTAAGGAGAAGTTAAAGTGACGGCAATAATTTTTGATATTGATGATACATTATATGATCAGTTAGCTCCTTTTAAGCAAGCCTTTGAGAAGCATTTTTATTCCCCCGGTATTCCAATCGAAGAACTTTTTAAATTGAGTCGTATGTACAGCGATGAAGTTTTTGAGGAGTCAGAAAATGGCTCGATGACTCATACCGACATGCACATCTATCGCATTCGAAGAGCGTTAGAACACTTTGATCAATCCATTACGGATCAACAAGCAACAGACTTCCAGCTGGATTATCAAACAAATCAAAACAATATCCAGCTCTTACCTGAAATACGAGAAGCCCTCGACCTATGCGTCAAGCATGACATTCAGTTGGGAATTATTACCAATGGTCCGACAGACCATCAATTAAAAAAAGTCAACACGTTACAGTTACACCAGTGGATACCAGCCGAGAGGATAGTAGTTTCTGGCGAGTTAGGCTATTCAAAACCCAATTTAAAAATATTTCAACATGCTGAAACGATCATGGGATTAGATAAGAATAACACCTATTATGTGGGCGACTCTTTTGCTAATGATGTTGTTGGCGCTAAAAATGCCGGCTGGAAAACAGTCTGGATAAATCGGAGAAAACACGATAGTTCTGGGTACGATGTATCGCCGGATTATACAGTTGATGAGAATAGGGCGATGAAGCAGATTATTTGTTCGGTTATATCAAGTGGAAATCTTTAAATACCCTCCAATTAAAGGAGTAAAGAGAGTAAATTCAACAATATCAATTGTCAATTTTGCTCTCTTTTTGATTTCTAATCTAACATCCTTATTCAATTTTTAGTTTAGGTAGTTGTTCAATGTGTTCTTTTATCGGTGAGAAACCACCATTGCTTGATAAACTAACATGTGACATTGTTCATGCAAGATTGAACCATTTACTCTCAATACCACCTATTAAAATTTGGTATAGATTGCAATTGTCTATCTTTTTCGATGATTTATGATAATCACACAAGGGTTAGATGTTGCAACTGCACAAAAATTCCATTTTAATAATTTTAGATTTTTTACTTTAAAATACGAACCCCGTTATATGATATTACAAAAAAACAATCATCCATTCATACGGTTGATTGTTTTTTTCTGTATTGAAAGCGTTTCTTAATCTGTGTACAATGTCACTAAACAAAAGGAGGTAGGGGGAATGGGGAGAAAAGATAGTATTTTTACTTTCTTATGCAAGCAAACAGAGGACTTTATTTCCGGTGAGCAGTCACCGAAACTAGATTCAACTAGTATCTCTGAGGAAATTGAAATAGCACGCTATAATGTAAGTCGTGATCTGAATCGATTAGCGGAAGAAGGAAAAGTATTAAAGCTTTCGGGGCGTCCAGTATGCTTTCTTGCGAAGGAAATAATCGAACAGCATATCGGAAATGGATTGAAATCGGATACTGAATGGACGCTTGATGACTTAAGAAAGCTATTGGAAGAAGACTCTAAAGATAGTCTGAATGATTTTCCTTTTACGGAGCTGATCGGGTACGATGGGTCTTTGGAAAATGCGGTTAGGCAGGCCAAAGCAGCGTTACTGTATCCACCGTTTGGCTTACATTCATTATTAACAGGTCCATCTGGTTCTGGGAAAACAACGTTTGCTCGCTTTATGTATCAATATGCGAAGCATGCGGGAAAACTACAAGAGGATTCTCCTTATGTGGTTTTCAATTGTGCAGATTATTCAAATAATCAGCATTTACTATTAGATCATCTGTTTGGTCATGTAAAACATGCCTTTACAGGTGCAGAGTCAGATAAGGACGGACTAATCGCAACAGCCAACAATGGGATTCTTTTTCTAGATGAAATCCATCGTCTACCACCAGAAGGTCAAGAAATGTTGTTTTCGATCATGGATCGAGGAGAGTACTATCGTTTGGGAGAGTCGTCTAATCCTCGCAAGGTTCGTGTATTAATCATTGGCGCTACTACAGAGGAGATTGAAGGTAATATTTTATCTACATTCTTAAGACGTATTCCTTTAAAAATTTCTATGCCTAGTGTAAAAGAACGGGGATTGGCTGAAAAAATTAAGTTGATTTATTTTTGCTTTAAGCAAGAAGCGAAGAAAATTGAACGTAAATTGCAGGTCAATGAAGACGTCATTCGTTTCTTCCTGCAATATGATCCAGTTGGAAATATCGGACAAATGAAAAATGATATTCAATTGTTGTGTGCCAATGCCCTGGTCGATAGTATTTCCAATAATTCTACTCTGATTCAAGTAAAGCTGTCCCATCTTTCGACGTATTTGATTGATCAATTTTATTACGCGCACTCTCCCGAAATTAATGGTGAGCTGCGAGAAAAATTGAAATTGCTGCAAATCGATGAATTTGTCTTCACACCTGAAGAAGAGCGAGATTACGATCCGTTTCTTTTAGTGGACGAGGAGGAAAGTGTTTCTCATGATGTGTTAGAAACCTATCATAAGTATTTAGATGGCAAGGGCTCTTTGTCACCGTTAAAGTCAATCATTCATGGAAAAGCACAGGAATTGGCAGAAAAACAAGGAAATCAGCAACAGGCCATCTTTAAAATTGTTTCTCGTAAGAATTATGAAGTCACGGTCAATATTTTAAAAAGAATCGCTTCGAGAGAACGTTATCACTTAGAAGAGAGTAACATCAAAAGTCTAGCGTTGCATTTAGATACCTTGATTGAAAAGATTACAGAAGGCTATTCTTTTAGAGATAATTCCTTTTTAGAACACAAACGACCTAATGAGTTGGCAATGGAAAAAGAAATTGGTGTAGCGGAACAGATCTGCCGCGAAATTTCTAATCAACTTGAAGTTCAGTTGCCAGAGAGTGAAAAGTACTTTATCTCGTTGTATTTGAAGGCAATGAATGAAAAGTACACTGAGAAAAAAATCGGAGTTTTGATTTTGATGCACGGAACAAGTGCAGCTACTGATTTAGCCAATACGGCCAATCAATTACTGAATGTTGATCATGCAGTCGGATTGAATATGCCTTTGTCTCAATCGGTTGGCGATACGCTGGAAAAAGCCACCGAATTGATCCAAAAAGTCGATCAAGGAAAAGGCGTCGTGATTCTGAGTGACATGGGTTCGCTGAACATGTTTGGCGATATCATCACCAAAAAGACCGGAATTCCAACGAAGACGATTAAAATGGTGACGACTCCAATGGTCATCGAAGCAACTAGAAAATCATTGTTGCCGAAAATGTCGATCACCGAGCTTTCGGAAGATATTGTTGAGCAAAGTGCCTACATTGGGAATAGTGTAGAAGACTTTCAAGTAAAGACAATGGAAGAAAAAGGCACGGTGTTTACAGATGATCGTCGCAGTAAAATCATTTGTATCTTAGAAGAGAGCCTGATCTTCTTAGATGGTGCCACCATTTATGATCTGTTGGAGATCGAAGCGAAAAAGATTGCCGCAGCTTTCCAGATTGAGCATTTCGAAGATTTTTGGATTAAGTTTCTTTTCCATACCAGTAATATGATCGAACGGGCGATTCGTAAGGAACAATTTTTGCGAGAAGATACGGCTGTGATTGTTGAAAATAATTGTGAGTTGTATCAATATCTTAAAGATCTACTAACACCTATCGAAAATCGTTATGCAATTGTTATCGAGGATAGTGAAATTAGCTATTTAATGGAATTGATCGAAGTAAATACAGATTTAGTTTACTAACCGACACACTGTATGAAAGAATAGCAGCACACTATTTTTCATTTAACAGCACACTAACAAAATAAGTTGTTCATTCGAAAGCATTAAATACGTTTTGTCGTTGAAACGTTGATTTAATGCTTTCTTTTTGTCTGTTCATAAAGTTGGCACGTTTATTGCTCTATAAAAAGTGAGGAGGTGAAAGGATGATCGGTGTATTAATACTAACTCATGGGGAACTTGCTGCTGGTTATCTTTCAGCATTGAGGTTAATTACTGGAGAAGCGGAAAATATCGATACATTAGGTTTGTATCATGAAACAAGTATTGAAGACTATAAAGAAGAGGTCGCTGCCAAAATGCTGAAAATGGATCAAGGGGAAGGGGTCATCGTTTTTTGCGATATCTTTGGCGCAAGTCCCTACAACGTAACCGCTCAAAATTATCAAGTATTAAAAGACAAGGTAAACTATCGTTCAATTACCGGTGTAAATCTACCAATGGTGATTGAAGCGGTATGCAGCAGAGAAACAATGGAGTTAAACGAATTAGCAAAATATATTCAAACAGTTGGAAAAGATGGCATCAAGGAACTATTTGAAAATTATGGGAAGGATGAATAAAAATGAGTGAGATCGTATTAACTAGAATCGATGATCGCCTAATCCATGGACAAGTAATGACGGCGTGGGTTAAGAAAACGCGAGCGAATCAAATTTTGATTATTGATGATGAAGTCGCAAAAGATGATTTTATGAGTGAGATTTTGAAAATGTCGGCGCCTGCTGGAATCGATATCGTGGTAAAAGGATTAGAGGATGCGGTAACTTTTTTAAATGCGCAAGAAAAAGAAAATAAACGGTTGATTATTTTAGTAAAGGCTCCGGTCACTATCGACACGATCGTAGAAAAAGGAATCGCGATCGACAAGTTAGTGGTTGGTGGAATGGGGGCAAAAGCGAACCGCCGAGTGTTGTACAAGAATATTTCAGCCTCCGATGAAGAGCGCGCCACATTCAAAAAATTGATTGATCGTGGCATTCCTGTTGTGATTCATATTATCCCGGATCAAAAGGAAACGGATCTTTCAAAATATCTATAAAAGTAAGGGGCTATAAATAGTTTCAATAGAAAAAGGAGGAAGAAAAATGCTTTTATCTGCAATTTTAGTTGCAATTATTTCAACGGTTTGTAATTGGTGGCCGAGTCATTTGATTACTCGCTCATGGCTTTATCCGATTTGGTCAGGGTTTTTAGTGGCACTAGCAATGGGAGAGCCGATGATCGGGATGCAAGCGGCAGCTTATATCAACTTGGCTTATCTAGGGTGGATCACCGCAGGGGGAACCATGCCGGGGAACTTGCTAGTCGCAGCAGTATTTGGCACGGCGATGACGATTTTATCAGGAGCAGATCCAAGTTTAGCGGTAACCTTTGCGGTACCATTCAGTTTGTTCGGAATTTTAACCTTCCAATTAACAATGTCCATCAATGCTCTTTGGGTCCACAGAGCAGAAAAATTCTTAGACAATGGAAATATTCGTGCAATGCGTATGATGAATTATGTTCCATCAGGGATTTTAAATTTCCTTGTGACAGGGGTTCCGGCATTTATCCTCGTCTATTTCGGGGCAGAGCCTATGAAGAATTTACTAAATATGATTCCGGATTCTTTTGTTGATGCGATGCAAGTGGTCGGAGCGATCATGCCTGCATTAGGAATTGCGATGTTGATCAGCTTTATGGGAAATAAAAAGATTATGCCATTCTTCTTCTTTGGTTTCATTCTGGCAGTCTACTTGAAATTGGATGTCATGGCAGTCACAGCCGTTGCTGCAATCATGGGCTTTGTGTTCTATAATACTGGATTTCTTGATATGAAACCTGCTGGAAAGGAGCAATCATAAATGGAAGTAAAATTAACGAGAAAAGAGCTATTAAAAAATTGGGCGCTGACCTATTCAAGTGAGACAGCGTATAACTATGAACGTCTACAAGCTTTAGGCCAAGCAAACGCAATGGTTCCAGTCATTCGGAAGCTTTATCCAGAAGACAAAGAACGTCAAGTACAAGAATTAAAAAAATATTTTGTCTTTTATAACACGGAACCTTCTTTCATCGGAACGATGATTCCGGGAGTTGCTGCAGCAATGGAAGAGCAACGTGCCAATGGTGCTGAGGATATTACAGATGAAACGATTAACTCTTTACGTACAGGTTTGATGGGGCCGATCGCAGGGATTGGGGATACCGTCAGTCAAGGGATCGTTTATCCGATCTTGGCAGGTATCGCGTGTTCATTAGCCATTGATGGTAGCTATGTCGGACCGATCTTTTTTGAAATCGCCTACAAGATTTGCTTGATCGGCTTTGGCTGGAATATGTATCGTTTGGGTTACCAAAAGGGGAAATCCTTTATTTTAACAATGCTTCGTGAAGGAACCATTGCTCGTTTGACAGAGATTTTCAGTATGGTTGGTTTGATGGTTGTTGGTTGTATGACGGCTTCCCGAGTAAATATTGAGATTCCAATGATTTTGAATATTAAGGGAGTCAAGCTTGGGATTCAGGAACAGGTGATTGATGCGCTGATGCCGGGTTTAGTCCCCTTAGCGATCACAATGCTGGTTTATTGGTTAGTACGTAAAAAGGTAAATATCAATTTAATCATTCTGATTATCTTTGTTTTAGGAATTTCATTATCCTATCTAGGTATCTTAGGAATTCCGAAATAAATGGGAGGAAATAATGCATGAAAGCAGTCGATTTAAAAGCAATTAATCAATTGGAATTAGTAGAAAAAGAAAAGCCTGTGCCTAAAAAAGGAGAAGTATTGATCCATGTTATGGCCTGCGGTATCTGCGGCTCGGATATTCCACGGGTTTATGTAACAGGCTCATACCATTTTCCGACTGTATTGGGGCATGAGTTTTCGGGAGAAATCGTAGAAGTCGCTGATGATGTCAGTTCAGACTACTTAGGCAAAAAAGCCGCCGTTTTTCCACTCTTACCTTGTAATGAGTGTGAGTATTGTCAATCGGGCTATTATGCCCAATGTAAAAATTACAATTATTTTGGCTCGAGAACAGATGGCGGATTTGAAGAATACTTAGCGGTTCCCTTGTTCAATCTGGTTCTTTTAGAGGATCAAGTGAGCTATGAGGAAGGGGCGATGGTCGAACCAGCTACTGTGGCTCAGCACGTCATTAATAAAGCCGAATTAACTATTGGCGATAACGTGGTCATTTATGGTGCAGGTCCGATTGGTGTCATGGTTGCGCAATGGGCTCAAATCAATGGTGCGGGGAAGGTTTTATTGATTGATATTGACCCTACTAAAGTTGCTTTCGCCCGAGAATTAGGCTTTGAATATGTCTGCAATAGTCAGGAAAAAGAGGCTGAAAGCTTTATTTTAGAAACTTTAGGCGGAAAATTGGCGGATGTTGCGATCGAGGCCACCGGTTCTAGCGGGGCTTTTGACCAATGTGCGCAATCCATTCGAACCTTTGGACGAGTGGTCTTGTTGGGAAATCCTCATTCGGATATGGTCCTTAAGCAGAAAACGTACGACCAATTTATGCGAAAAGAAGGCACGATCGTCGGAATGTTCAACAGTGTCTATGAACATTTTCCTAAAAATGAATGGCAAGTGACTGCTCAAGCAATCGCTAATAAGCAGTTAAATTTGAAACCGTTAGTGACCCATAAAGTTCCAATCGAAGAGCTGATTGGAGCATTTGACATGATTCATGAGAAAAAAGAATTTTACAATAAGGTGTTGATGGTTAATGAAAAATTATTATGAGAACAGTCAAGCAGTAATGGAAGAATTGGATCATTTATTAGAAAAAGTTTCCAGTGAAGAGATCGATCAATATGTAAAAGCCTTATTGGAAGCTCGCGATGTCTTTTTTATCGGTGTTGGCCGAGTGCGTTTGTCATTAGAGGCGGCGGTTAAGAGACTGACGCATCTGGAAATCAGCTGCCACATGGTTGGTGATCTAAATGAACCGCCGATTACTGAAAAGGATCTTTTAGTTGTGGGCAGCGGCTCAGGGGAATCAGTGATACCTTTGGAAATTGCCAAAAAAGCGAAATCGTATGGTGCAACAGTCGTACACTTGACCTCCAACCCAGATAGTTCGATTGCAAAATTGGCTGATCACATTGTCAAATTTGATAGTCCTTCGAAAAGCAATCAAACCTTTACCTCGATTCAACCGATGACAACGGTGTTTGAACAAGGATTGCTGATCTTCCATGATGTATTAGCTTTACGTTTGATGAATGAAAAGCAGATGACTATGGATGATCTGAAAAGTCATCACGCGAATTTAGAATAGCGATCAGTTCTGATTTTTACAGTTAGAGCAATCCCAAAGGAGCTAAAGAAATGAGTAAGGAAAAGAAAGTTGCTTTTATTACGGGGGCCGCTGGTGGTTTAGGTACAGCGGTAGTCAAAAAATTACTAAACAAGAATTTCATCGTTTTGGTCAATGATAACAATCAAGAGAATGTTCAAGCGCTACTGGATCAGTTCCAAGGAGAAGAAATTCATGCATTCTGCTTTGATGCAACAGAAGAAGCTGCTTGGGAGAAAGCAGTTACTGAAATCAAAGAGAAATTTGGTAAAGTAGACGTGCTATTCAATAATGCCGGCATCTTCAAAATCGAAACGATTGAAGAAACCAGTGTAGAGCTATGGAAGAAAACGATGGACGTCAATGCATTGAGTATTTTTTTAGGGATCAAGTCGATGTCTCCATTACTGGGCGAAGGCAGCAGTATCATTAATACCAGTTCGATCGCGTCATTTTTAGGATCAAAGAATCGAATTGCTTATGCAGCTTCAAAGGGGGCCGTTTCTGCTTTGACTAAAGCGGTGGCCATCGAATTTGCCCCTCGCGGCATTCGAGCAAACTCTGTTCATCCGGCCTACATCAAAACTCAGATGGCCGAACATGCGGCAGAGGCTACGGAACGAACGATGGAAGAAATGGGCAGTCGAATTCCTTTGTATCAGCGGATTAGTACCGCCGATGAAGTAGCAGATGTGGTCGTTTTTCTGGCATCAGATGCTTCACGCTTTATGACCGGCTCTGAAGTGGTTGTTGATGGAGGACAATCGGTTAATTAACAGGAAAGAGGATCAAAAAATGGTAAAGATATCTCCTTCGCTGATGTGTATGGATATCAGCAAATTTGAAGAACAGATCAATTGTTTGAACCAAAACGTTGATTACTATCATATCGATATTATGGATGGACATTACGTCAATAATATGACTTTGTCTCCGTGGTTCATTGAACAGCTTAAGGGTCACACCGAGCTCCCTCTGGATGCGCATTTGATGGTAACAAATCCGATTAAATATGTGGATCAATTGCTGGATTTAGGAGTAGAAGTGATTAGCATTCATGCAGAATATTTGAACGGACATGCGTTCCGATTAAGTGAAACAATCAAACGGCAAGGAAAGAAAATGGGGGTCGTTTTGAATCCTGAAACTCCGTTGACGATCATTAACGATTATCTTCATTTGATTGATATTGTGACAGTAATGACGGTGGACCCTGGATTTGCCGGACAGACATTCATCTCAGAAAGCTTAGACAAAGTACGAAAATTGAAAACTTATCGCGAAGAACATCAATTGGTGTTTGAGATTCAAATTGATGGGTCCTGTAATGAAAAAACGTATCATACTATGATTGGGGCTGGAGCAGATATTTTGATTGTAGGTTCAAGTGGGCTATTTAAATTAGATGGCTCAATTGAAAAATCGGTGGAATTAATGCAGGAACATCTTGCAACGGCTGCTCAAATAAAAAGTTAAGTGAGTGAAAAGTATAATTTGAATTGCGGAGAACGACGTACTAAACGTTCTCCGCTTTACACATTTAAAATATTAATGTTTTTTCTGTTTTCTTGACCTAATACGTTCACTTATGTTTGTGGCAAGATAAAGGTGGTTCTTTCCAGCGTTAGTTGAAAATCCGCTTTTTTCTCATCCATTCTAATTGAATGGTCTTTTTCCTTAACGTTTCAAAGCTACAACGACCATACATGATTCTTTTGATGACTTTC
>NZ_JAHLOS010000057.1 GCF_018917525.1 Enterococcus raffinosus
AGAATCAGCGAGTAGAAGTGGTGCGGGGGGAAGCTTTCAGAGGGCCTTTTAGGCCGAGGCCGGTAAGAGAGGCTTCTAGCCGAAGAGCAAACCACCCGTTTCACGGGTGGTTATGATTTAATGGAGGAAATTCAATGCAGAAACATTTAAAAAATGGAAATTTCTATTTAGGTATTGCTATTTTAATGATGGTGATTCTATTTATTAGTTCATCAATGACCTATCAGCAACAAAGCCAAGTTGGGCTGATTCAAAGAATATTAGCAAATGAACCGCTAAAAGCCTTTTTTGGTAAGGTTTCTTTTGACTATGCAGGTAGCGAGGTCAGTATTTCAGCAAAGGGTTATGTTAAGTTTGTTGAATTTTTTATTCGCAAAGGTGCACATTTTATGACTTATTTTATTTTAGGTGGCAGCTTATATTTAGGATTATCACCTAAACTGAAGCAAAAAACATCAGTCTTAGGTCTGTATTTCGCTTGGATGGCTGCAACTGGATATGCTGCAACAGATGAATTCCATCAAATGCTGACTGGTGGACGTACCCCGTTATTTCAAGATGTCATGTTAGATTCTTTTGGGGCATTGACTGCTTGTCTAATCATTATTGTTTATCAGATGCTTCGTAAAAAACGTTAATAGGGCTTATTCTTGACGGGAAATAGTTTCAGGTAGACAATAATAGAGATTAAAATAATGGGAGGAATATACCATGTCAGGACATAGTAAATGGCACAATATTCAGGGACGTAAAAATGCTCAAGACGCGAAAAGAGGAAAAATCTTTCAAAAAATGTCACGGGAAATTTATATGGCTGCTAAAGCAGGAGGACCTGATCCAAGTACAAATCCCGCACTTCGTTTGGTGATCGATAAAGCGAAATCTGCTAACATGCCTAATGACAATGTTGATCGTGCGATCAAAAAAGCGACATCAGCAGGCGAAGGTGAACATTATGATGAGATAACTTATGAAGGCTATGGGCCCGGTGGTGTCGCAATCTTAGTTCATGCGTTAACGGATAACCGTAATCGAACAGCAACGAATGTACGTGTTGCATTTACTCGAAATGGTGGAAATTTGGGAGAAACTGGGTCAGTGAACTATATGTTTGATCGAAAGGGATATATTGCGATTGAACGTGAGGGCTTATCTGTGGATGAGGATACAATGCTTGAAGATGTGCTAGAGGCTGGAGCAGAAGATCTAGAGGTTTCGCCAGAAGTCTTTGAGATATATGCTACGGCGGAAGACTTTGCCAGTGTGCGAGACCAATTAGAAGAGGATGGTTTTACTCTGGCACAGGCAGAATTGACGATGATCCCTCAAACCACAGTTGCATTAAATGAAGAGCAACAAGAAAAGTTAGATCGTTTAGTTGAGAAGTTGGAAGATGATGACGATGTTTCAGAAGTATTCACTTCAGCAGAATAGTTTACAAATTCAGCTCGCATTCTAGACATGATTATCATAGCTATTGTTACGATTAAGCAGAATAAAAAACCAGCGAAATTTTCGCTGGTTTTTCGTTTCTAAAATACTAATACTGGTGTACCAACTTCGACCATGTCGAAGAGTCTGGTCATTACATCAGGCGGTGTGTTCACACAGCCATGAGATCCACGAGTTTTCCAAAGTTCGCCGCCGTATTCAGGCTGCCAATCTGAATCGTGAAGGCCGACCCCAGTCCAATCAATCGGCATCCAGTATTTAACTGGACTTGCGTAATCTGTTCCGTCATCATTTTTTCCCTTTAGGGTTTTGTTGGTCTCTTTTGACCAGACATAATTGACACCCGGAGGCGTTGGAGAACTTGGTTTTCCACTAACAATATCTGTCTCTAAAGCTACTTTACCATCTTTGTAATACCACATATGTTGATTTTGTAAATCTACTTCAATATACGTTTTATCTATCAAAGGCTTGTCAGCTGTTGTTGCACCAGTAACGATTGGTGAGCGAGTAAAATCTTTACCTTCTAAAATCTGTTTTGTTAAAGCTTCGACTTCTGCTGAAGTATTGATGGTCCAGCTGTAGGTGCCGGCTGGAACAGAAACTTTTCCGCGACGAGTACTGTTAAATTCGGTTGGTTTTGAACTGGTGTTGTATTTTTCGCCTAAACCAGTTACATAAGCAGTAACTTTTTCTTGATCTAGTGACATTGTGCCGTTGTCATCAATCAACCAACTGTTGATATCTGCTGTAGGGATTTGGAAATTTTCTCCATTGATGTTGTAGTTCGCTTTGATTTTCGCTACAGCATTCATTTTGTCCATCGTCTTTTTCAACTCAGGATCATCTTTAGTGATAGTAGGTTTAGTTAGATAATTATCGAAATCAATATCATGTTTCCCGTTTTTTGCTGCCTCTTTGAAAGCGTCAACGGCAGCATCAATATCGATCGTATTTCCTTGTTTCTCAGGAGTGATCTCAAAACCTTCGTTTGTCCGAGTAACTTTTGCATTTTCTGTAGCTGTTCGAGTTGTGTTTGTTTGGGTTAACTCTGCTCGGACCGCTTCACCGACGGCATTCAATTTTGTTTCGTCTAAGGTATTGCCGTCAACATCCTTTTTCTCAGCTGCGGAGACTAATTGCATTCCCCAGCTAAAAGGATTTTGTTTTTTCTGCATCGCTTTTAAACCTGGTAGATAATCATTTTGCCAGCCTAAATCTTTGCGATTGATTTCTTTCCAATTTTGGTTGTCGATCTTAATTAGGAAAGGTGAGTCTGATAGCTCGCGGGTAATCTTTCGGTTTGCTTCACTTACCGTCAGATTATTGATTTTTACTCCATTAACTACTGTGTTGGGGAGGAACCTTTGAGCGTAATATGTACTGCGAATAGTGTATCCGCCAACCAAAACTACCAATAAACCTAAAACAACAATTACACCGATCCGTGTTCGGCTACGAGAATTTCTTTTTTCATTTCTTGTCATCGAAATAACTCCTCATGGCTTTTTTGTATTTGGTCTTCATTAATCATCAAAGCAATTTTATCTATATAATAGCTAGTAATTTTAAATGATATACCGAGTATAAATATACCACAGAATAGCCGAAATACGAGTGATTTGTCTTGAAACGTTAGCAAATATTAAAAAAGCCGCAAAGAATTCAAAAATTCTTTGCGGTAGTAAAAAATCTATTTTCCTTCAGCTTCAAGATCAGCGAAAGCTTTGTCCATAACTTCTTTAAGTTGTGAAGCAGAAGCATCCATACGATCTTTTTCAGCATCACTTAATGGAATCTCGATAATGTTTTGGATTCCTTTCGCATTGATAACTGCCGGAGCACCGATATAAATATCATTTTGTCCGTATTGACCTTCTAAATAAACAGATAGTGGGAATACAGCACTTTCGTCATTTAAGATTGCACGAGTGATACGAGCTAAAGCGACAGCGATTCCGTAGAATGTTGCGCCTTTTTTCTCAATGATTTCATAAGCAGCGTCACGTACTCCGAAGAACAGGTTAACTAATTCTTCTTCATCAACTTCTGGGTTGTCTTTGACCCATTCGTAAATTTGCAAGCCAGCAACGTTCGCGTGTGACCAAACTGGGAATTCTGAATCGCCGTGTTCTCCTAAGATATACGCATGTACGTTACGAGCATCAACGTCAACTAATTCAGCAATTGCTTGACGGAAGCGAGCAGTATCTAAAGATGTACCAGACCCGATAACACGTTCTTTAGGGAAACCTGAGAATTTCCAAGTAGAATAAGTTAGGATATCTACAGGGTTTGCTGCTACTAAGAAAATTCCGTCGAAACCAGAAGCAACAACTTGTTCTACAATGCTTTTGTTGATGCGTAGGTTTTTACCAACTAAATCCAAACGAGTTTCGCCTGGTTTTTGTGGTGCACCAGCTGTGATGACAACTAGGTCAGCATCGTGGCAATCTTCATAAGAGGCAGAATAAATTTTCTTAGGTGACGTAAAGGCTAATGCATGTGATAAGTCGATAGCGTCTCCTTGTGTACGGTTGGTATCGATATCGATAATACCGATTTCTTGAGCGATATTTTGATTGACAAGAGCGAAGGCATAACTTGAACCTACTGCGCCGTCTCCGATTAACATTACTTTTTGATGGGTTTTACTAGCTGCTGTTGCAGTCATGTGTACCAATCCCTTCTAATATTTGTTTTTCCAGAGGAATGATAACACTAATTAATGAAACTTGTCACGTATTTTACTCATTAATAATACAGTTATTTTAGCTGTTTCAGAAGAAAACGCTTCATGTGTTAGTAGCTCAAGAAGCTGATACTATTAACTTTTTTCAAAAATAACAGAAACTTATAAGAGACTTAAAGCACTGAAAACGGTCACTACAGGTTAGTTTGTGTTATACTGTATAAAGAAAAATTTGGACTGGGTAGTCATTTGACTATCCAGCATTTTGTCATGCAGATGAAAAGTGATATTCCTTTGCTGCAAGAAGGAATTATATATCTAAAAGAACGAGGCGAAACAATATGAAAATGATCGTAGGTTTGGGAAATCCAGGAAAAAAATATGAAAATACAAAACACAACGTTGGTTTTATGGTTGTGGATCGATTGGCGACGGAGCATGGTGCAGTCTTCAAAAAGAATACTTTTGAAGCTGAAGTGGCAGATTATTTCGTAGATGGGGAGAAAGTATTGTTGGTGAAGCCAATGACCTTTATGAATGAATCCGGTCGAGCAGTCGGTCCGTTAATGACCTATTTCGGCGTCTATCTAGAGGAGTTAGTTGTCATAGCAGATGACTTGGATATGGATCTTGGCAAACTGCGCTTGAGACAAAAAGGCAGTGCGGGTGGCCATAACGGATTAAAAAGTATCATTTCACATATCGGGACGCAAGAGTTCAATCGGATCAAAATTGGTATCGGACGTCCAAATGGAAAAACAGTAGTGAATCATGTATTGAGCACATTTAGTAAAGAGGATGAAGTGACAATCGCGGACAGTGTTGCTCGTGCGGCGGATGCGGCGGATGATTTTGTTATAGGCAATGATTTTTTGAAAACGATGAATCGGTTTAACTAAGGCTGATTCTTTTTAGAATTAGTCATGATTTTTAAGATTAGAAGTATATAAGGAGTAAGAAAAATGAATTTGATTGAGTTTATAAATCAACTGCCGTTAGTAAAAGAATGGCAGTCAAATTTAGAGAAAAAAGCAAAACGGCAACTGTTGATTGGACTTTCAGGTTCGGCCAAGGCTTTGGTAATGGCGGCTACACATCAGTCGGAAGAAAAACAAACAGTAGTTGTTGTTCCGAATCTCTACTATAGTAATCAGCTTGCTGACGAACTACGGCAGATTATTGAGGATGTTCACTTGTTTCCTGTGGACGAGGTGCTTTCAGCTGAAATGGCCTTTGCTTCACCTGAAGCGCGTGCTGAACGTGTTTCTACTCTACAGGCTTTATCACAAGGAGAAAAAGGAATCTATGTCGTGCCTGCTGCGGCTCTGCGGAAATACCTACCCACGATCGAGACATGGAGGGAAAACCAATTACATTGGAACATTGGCAGTGAAATTGATTTAGAAAACTTGGCACAGCGCTTAGTATTGATGGGATATGAACGACAAACAATGGTCGGTAAACCCGGTGAATTCAGCATGCGAGGCAGTATTATTGATATTTATCCCTTAACGACAGAATATCCTGTTCGGGTAGAGCTGTTCGATGTTGAAGTTGATTCTTTACGTTATTTTGAACCAGAGACTCAACGTTCGGTAGAAAACCTAAATGAAATATGGATTACACCGACGACTGACCTAGTTTTTTCTGCACACGATTTGGCACAAGGGGCTTTAAAAGTAAATCAGCTCTTGCAAAACCGCCTAGCAGTCACGAAAGAAAAAGAAGATTATAATTTCTTAAATGACTATTTCGGACAATTAATTGCTTCTTGGGAAGACGGCATTCCAACAGAACAAGCCAAATACTATACTGACTTGTTATATGAAGAAAAAGTTTCACTACTGGATCACTTTGCTAAAGATGCACAGTTGTTTGTCGATGATTATCCACGTATGATGGAAGCACAGCGTGAAATGGAGCGGGAAGAGGCCGAATGGCATACGCAAAAAATTGAAGAATTGCGTGTTTTTTCTGATCAAACTTTTGGTATGAATGCTCATGATTTAATCAAAAAAAGTAAGTTAGTGACTAGCTTCTTTTCACTATTTCAAAAAGGCATGGGAAATTTACGCTTTGAAGCAATTCATAATTTCCAATACCGATCAATGCAGCAATTTTTTGGACAGATGCCTTTATTAAAAACAGAAGTTGATCGTTGGCAGAAGCAAGATCAGACGGTCTTATTTCTTGTATCTGACCAAGAAAGACAAGAAAAGCTTACTCAGGAATTTCATGATGTGGAGATTAAAGCAGTTCAAACGACTCCTGATCAATTATTGATTGGCCAGACCCAGATTGTTACAGGCAGTTTAACAAATGGATTTGAATTGCCTCAAGATAAATTAGTTGTCGTAACAGAACGAGAAATCTTCCAAAAAGTTACGAAAAAACGTGCTCGACGTCAGACAATCTCAAATGCTGAGCGCTTAAAGAGTTATAATGAATTAAAAACCGGAGACTACGTTGTTCATGCTAATCACGGTATCGGGAAATATATGGGGATGGAAACAATCGAGATTGATGGTGTCCATCAAGACTACATGTCAATCTTATATCAAAAAGACGATAAGCTGTTCATTCCGGTGACTCAATTAAATTTGATCCAAAAATATGTTTCTTCTGAAGCAAAACCGCCGAAGATCAATAAATTAGGTGGCAGTGAATGGACGAAAACAAAGAGTAAAGTATCGAAAAAAATCGAAGATATCGCGGATGATTTGATTGAGCTTTATGCTAAACGTGAAGCTGAGCGCGGTTATGCCTTTGGTCCTGATGATGAATACCAAAAAGAATTTGAAGACGCCTTTCCTTACAGTGAAACAGATGACCAGCTGCGCAGCACTGCTGAGATTAAACATGATATGGAAAAAACTCGTCCGATGGATCGTTTATTAGTTGGGGATGTCGGTTTCGGCAAGACCGAAGTAGCCTTACGCGCGGCTTTTAAAGCGATTAAGGAAAATAAGCAAGTCGCGTTTCTTGTACCAACGACGATTCTGGCCCAACAGCATTTTGATACAATGACGGAACGTTTCGAAAATTTCCCAGTCAATGTGGCGATGTTGAGTCGCTTCCGTACAAAAAAACAGCAAAATGAAACAATCGAACAAATTCGTACGGGACAAGTCGATATCGTAGTGGGTACCCATCGGCTTTTGTCACAGGACCTTCAATTTGCTGATTTAGGCTTGTTAATTATTGACGAGGAGCAGCGTTTTGGGGTAAAACACAAAGAACGATTGAAACAGTTACGATCACAAGTTGATGTGTTAACATTGACAGCAACGCCAATCCCTCGAACATTGCATATGTCGATGTTAGGTGTGCGCGATCTATCCGTAATTGAAACGCCGCCAGAAAATCGTTATCCGATCCAAACATACGTAATGGAGACGAATCCAGGTGCAATTCGCGAAGCAATCGAACGCGAAATGGCGCGAGGTGGGCAAGCGTTCTACCTGTATAATCGAGTAGAAACAATCGAACGAAAAGTGGAAGAGCTGCAAATGCTAGTTCCTGATGCCAAAATCGGCTTTGCACATGGACAAATGACGGAAGTTCAATTGGAAAACACATTGATGGATTTCATTGATGGGCAATACGATATATTAGTTACTACGACGATTATCGAAACAGGTGTTGACATACCTAATGTGAACACACTATTTGTTGAAAACGCCGATTATATGGGGCTATCGACACTGTATCAATTACGTGGAAGGGTCGGTCGAAGTAACCGTATCGCTTACGCCTACTTCATGTATGAACCACAAAAAATCTTGAATGAGGTCAGTGAAAAACGGCTCCAGGCGATCAAAGACTTTACTGAATTGGGTTCAGGTTTTAAAATCGCGATGCGAGATTTATCAATTCGCGGCGCTGGGAATCTTTTAGGAGCCCAGCAGCATGGCTTCATTGATGCGGTCGGATTTGATATGTATTCACAAATGTTGTCTGAAGCAGTCGACCGCAAGCAAGGGAAAAATACTCAGGTTGAGCGTACTTCAGTTGAGATTAACTTAGGTATTGATGCGTATATTCCAGGCACCTATATCGAAGATGAACGACAAAAAATTGAAATCTATAAACGGATTCGTGAGTTAGAAAGCACCGAGATGTTAGATGAAGTTGAAGCTGATCTGATAGATCGTTTCGGGGATTACCCAGACGAGGTGGCGAACTTGTTGAATGTCGGACAAATCAAGATGGATGGCGATCGTGCGCTGGTTGAAAGCATTCAAAAACGTCAACAGCAGATTATCTTTACTTTAAGTAAAGTTGGAACAAAAGCGTATAAAGTTGAACAGCTATTCGAAGCATTGAGTGCTACAAAGATGAAAGCAACTTTAGGTGTTGAAAAGGATCAAATGGTCATCAAACTAGTTGTTGCAAAAACGATGGATGAAGCGATTTGGCTACGAGAGATCAGTAAATTTGTTCGTGCGTTACGAGAACAAAAATACAAAGTATAGGTGGTGGAGACACTGGCGAATAAAGAAATGCGAGTAATGATGCAAGGGGCTTTTGTCTTGACTGCCGCATCCTTTATAGCAAAATTACTAAGCGCCGTTTATCGTGTACCCTACCAAAACTTCGCGGGTGATGAAGGCTTTTATGTATATCAGCAGGTTTATCCAATTTATGGTATCGCTATGACTTTGGCATTGTCAGGTTTGCCGCAGTTCATTTCAAAATACGTAGCAGAACAAAAGGAACCTAGAGATCAGCGTCAAGCACTGGAAGAGCTTTTTCCATTGATCAGTGCTTTTGGTTTGATCTTATGGGCGTTGTGTTTTTTCTCGGCTCAACCATTAGCGAATTGGATGGGAGATAGAAATTTAGCCCCTTTAATTCAGGTGGTTTCCTTTACTTTTGTTATCATGCCTTTTCTCTCGATCACTCGAGGAGAATTTCAGGGAAAGTTGTTGATGGTGCCGACCGCTGTCTCACAAGTGGTGGAGCAATTGATCCGTGTCTGTGTGATCGTAGTTGCCGCTTGGTCATTTAAGCAATTTGGTTGGGATGTTTATTATACAGGAAAAGTAGCAATGTCTGGCGCTTTGGTTGGCGGAATTGCGGCAGTTCTGGTTCTGTGGTATTACCGACGAAAGGTTTTAGGAACGAGTCTTTTAAAAAGAGTACCGGTTCTTGGCAAAAAAATGATAGCGTTGGGAAGACGGTTAGTACTTGAGGGAGGCTTAATGACGGTCTACAGCGGTCTGTTGATTCTATTTCAATTGATCGACTCTTTTACCGTTAAAAAGGCCTTAGTTGATTTTGGGTTAAGCGAACATGGAGCAAAGTTAGCAAAAGGAATCTATGATCGGGGTCAGCCGTTGGTTCAGTTGGGTTTGGTCATAGCCTTAGCATTGAGTTCTAGTTTTTTACCATTACTTACACGGTATTTGATAAGTCGGGATCGGGGAATGTTTGTGAAAACGAGTCAGATTTTTTTGCGTTTGACTTGTGCGATTGGTGCAGCAGCTTCGATTGGTTTAGCCATGTTGCTTCCTTATGTTAATTATGCCCTATTCAAAGACTATCAAGGGAATGGTCCACTAGTACTGTTTGTTTTTGCGATTTTTCTGATGGCGATGGTACAGGCTTATCAAAGTATTGCACAAAGTCAAAATGAATATCGTAGTTCATTGCAAGCAGCAGGAGCTGGTCTATTAATAAAAATAGTGATTACAGGAGGGCTGACAAAACAATTTGGTACAGTTGGTGCCAGTCTATCGACTTTGCTAGGATTAGTGGTAGCTTTATTCATCTTGCATTTAGCCTGTGATCGTGACATACGAAATTATGGTACCCAGCGTCATTTTATGCGAAAACTTTTTATTTGTTTAACTGGCATGGTAATAGTGCTCTTATGTTATTATGGCGGTATCAATATTGTTTTTGGTACAGTCTATAAAAGGAGTTTAGCATTATTGGCTGCTGCTTTTGGTGTACTGATAGGAGGAAGTGCTTTTCTAATTCTTGCTATCCAAGTACGTTTATTAACGATTAGAGAATGGCTGATGTTGCCATTTGGTAGTAAATTACTGAGAATAAATTGGAAAAGGAGATAATTTATGCGATTAGATAAATTTTTAAAAATTTCAAGGATCATTAAACGCCGTACAGTGGCAAAAGAAGTTGCCGATAAAGGCCGGATCCAAGTAAATGGAAAATTAGCAAAATCTTCAACAGATGTAAAAGTTGGTGATGAACTGCGTATTCAATTTGGGAATAAAGTCCTAGAAGTCGCGGTAGAAGAGCTGCATGAATCAACCAAAAAAGATGACGCAGCTAAAATGTATCGTATTATTAGTGAGACACGTGTGGAAAATAACGGGAATTAGGGGTAATTCAAATAGACAATTATATCTTGAATTGATATAATAGTAAAGAATTTCATGTAAGGAGCGAGCAGGAATGAACGAGAACGAGACGCAAAAAATTGCTTCGTTAGATACGCCATATGCAAAAGAGCAATATCTTAAATTTCAAAAGCAACATCGTCAATTGATTTTTAAACGTCGTCGTTTAGCAGCGCTAATAGCTGTTGCCGCCTTTGCCGCTATTGTCATGGGGGTTCAAATCTTCAATGAGCAACGTCATTTAAGTGAACTAAACGAGATTAAAGTCAAAACAGTCGCAGAGTCAGCCAAAGTGGACGATCGGGTAGCTGACTTGCAACAAGACGTAAAGCTCTTGAAAGATGATAACTATGTGGCGAAGCTAGCCCGTAGTCGTTTCTATTATTCAAAAGATGGTGAATTGATTTTTGTTTTACCAGATTCAGCAAACACATCTAATAAAGATAAACAGGCTGCTGATGAAGTTATTAAATCCGAAACTGCTAAATAAATTCCGTTGCAGTTTTAAATAAATTGGAAAAAAATTAGGAGGAACAATTTTTTTATGTCAATCGAAGTAGGAGCTAAGCTGCAAGGAAAAGTATCAGGGATTACCAATTTTGGTGCCTTTATTGACTTGGGAGAGGGTAAAACGGGCTTAGTCCATATCAGTGAAATATCTAATGGTTTCGTAAAAGACATCCATGATGTATTAACTGTCGGCGATGAAGTAACAGTGAAAGTGACTTCAGTCGGAGACGACGGTAAAGTTGGTCTTTCAATTCGTAAGGCCCAAGATCAGCCACAGCCAGAAAAGAAACCTTTCAAACGTGAGTTTCGTGATAATAATCGTTCAAAACCCGCGCCTAAAGGCAAACCACAAAATAGCGGCAAACAAGACTTCGATTCATTGATGAGTTCCTTTTTAAAGGATAGCGATGATCGCTTGTCATCGATCAAGCGTAACACTGAAGGAAAACGCGGAGGCCGCGGAGGTCGCCGTAGTTAAAATAAAGGAGCTGAAATTCTTTTAGGATTTCAGCTTTTTTTATAGGAAAAGCTCTTATATTGAATTATCTGGCAGTAAAATCAATACATACTGAGTTCATACTGAATTAATAATTGGAAAGTATAATTAGAGGATATATGATAGAAATTGAGTTCTCTTATAGACCAAGGAGTTTGAGATGAGACAAGAATTTTTTCGTGAAAATCCTGAACTAATTGATGATAGAAGGATACTACTAGCAGTCTCCACAGGTGTTGATTCGATGGTTCTTTTGCATCTGTTGGAGCAGCAAGGATTAAGCATCGGCGTAGCTCATGTGGATCATCAATTGCGCGCTGAATCAAGAGCCGAAGCGGATTTTTTACGTAACTACTGCAAAAAGCAGGGAATACCTTTTTATTTAAAAGTTTGGCAACACCCTGCCAAGAAAAATATCGAGGCCGCTGCCCGGAGTTTTCGTTATGCTTTTTTTGAGGAAATTATGGAGCAGGAAAACTATGATCTAGTTTTAACTGCTCATCATGGGGACGATCAACTGGAGACGCTCTTAATGCGTTTGACGCGCGGGGGTTCGTTTACAGGCCATAGCGGCATTGCGCGCCAGCAAACATTCGGTAATGGAATGTTACTACGCCCATTATTGCTTTTTTCGAAAGAGTCGCTTTACGAATATGCTGAAGAAAATAAATTGACTTATTTTGAAGATGCTACGAATAATTCTCAAGACTACTTTCGTAATCGAATTCGTCAGAATATCATACCAGAGCTAAAAAAAGAAAATCCGCAGATACTAGAGCATGCTCAGCAATTTCATCAGCAACTGCTCTGGGCGAATCAGTTGATTAAACAGACGCTAAAAGAAAATTTAAGAAATGTCGAGTTTGATGGACACAGATGGTTTTTCTCGACAGAAACGCTACCCGCAGATATAGGGGCTCGTTATTATTTTCTTTCAATGTTTTTTCAGCAGAAAGCTTCACAGACAAAATTAGCGGTCTCGCAGCGCCAATTATTTTCACTACTAGACCAAATTCAACGTCCTGTCAGTCAATGGGTGGTAGATTTAGGAGAGGGATGGCAATTTTCACGACGTTACCAACAATTCTATTTGGAAAAGAAGACAACCGTCCATCAAGAAAAATATTATCTGGGAGAAAATGAACGCTTTCTCTTGCCAAACGATGAAATGATTGCATTGAGGCGAAGTAACGCAGTGTCAGAAAAAGGTGTATACCAAGTTCCGTTACCACTCACAGTCAAGCTTCCTCTAATAATTCGACGCCGTCAAAACGGTGACCGAATCCATTTAACTGAAACGTTAACGAAACGCATTAGTCGTTATTTTATTGATAAAAAAACCCCAATGAATGACCGTGATCAAGCATGGGTAGTAGAAGATTCTGCGGGAGAAGTCGTAGCGCTTTTGCCTTTTGTCAATTCCTATTTGAGTATTACAACTGAAACTGATAGAATACACTACATACTTGACTATACGCTTCAAGTAGCGAAATGAAAGGAGTTTCTACATGCTAGCAAAAGATATTGAAAAAGTATTGATTACTAGAGAAGACATTCAAAAACGCTGTGTCGAATTAGGCGTACAATTAACAGCAGATTATACCGATAAAAATCCATTGGTGGTTGGTATTTTAAAAGGGGCCGTACCTTTTATGGCTGACATCGTTCGTGAAATCGACACTCATTTAGAGTTGGATTTTATGGATGTTTCAAGTTATGGGAATCAAACGGTTTCTTCTGGTGAAGTAAAAATCATCAAGGACTTAGATACAAATGTGGAAGGTCGCGATTTACTAATTGTAGAAGACATTATCGATAGCGGTCGAACACTTGGCTATTTAGTTGATTTATTCAAATATCGAAAGGCTAAATCAGTGAAAATTGTCACATTGTTGGATAAACCAGAAGGACGCGTGGTGGATATCCATGCTGATTATGTTGGTTTTGATGTACCAAATGAGTTCGTTGTTGGGTATGGTTTGGACTATGCTGAAGCATATCGCAACCTGCCATACGTGGGTGTATTGAAGCCGGAAATTTATCAATCAAATTAGTGACCGAAAAAATCACAGTATGATATACTTAAAAGGTCAAAATTGATAAAACTTTTTTAACAAGCTAATAAGCTAACAAGCGCGAGGAGGACGCAGATGAACAAAAACAATAAGGGAGTAAAAAATGCTCTCTATTATATTCTCGTCATCTTGGCTATGGTCATGGTTGTATATTTCCTTTTTGGAGATAAACAGTCAGCTTCGCCAGATATCGAGTATTCAACCTTTACAGAACAGATGCAAGACGGCAAAATTAAAAATCTCAAGATCCAGCCTGCTGGTGGTGTTTACAAGATCACTGGTGAGTACAAGGCAAAACAAGAAGTTGCTAATTCTGGTGGCTTGAGCATCATTGGGGGAGGAACGGAGTCAAAAACGACTCATTTCTCAACAATTGTATTGCCCAATGATTCAACCTTGAGTCAGGTCAATGACTTAGCGAAAGAAAACAAAGTTAAAACGACGATTGAAGAAGAATCAAGCAGTGGTATGTGGGTTACTTTATTAGTAAGCTTCTTGCCTATCTTGATTATGATTTTCTTCTTCTACATGATGTTAGGACAACAAGGCGGCGGTGGCGGCGGCAACGGCCGTGTCATGAATTTTGGTAAATCAAAGGCCAAAGAAGCTGACAAAAAAGCCAACCGTGTACGTTTCTCTGACGTAGCCGGTGCTGAAGAAGAAAAACAAGAATTAGTTGAAGTTGTTGAATTCTTAAAAGACCCACGTCGATTCGTAGAATTAGGTGCCCGTATTCCAGCTGGTGTGCTACTCGAAGGACCTCCCGGAACTGGTAAAACGTTGCTTGCAAAAGCCGTAGCCGGTGAAGCAGGCGTACCATTCTACTCAATCTCAGGTTCTGATTTCGTGGAAATGTTCGTTGGGGTCGGAGCTTCGCGTGTCCGTGACTTGTTCGAAACAGCCAAGAAAAATGCGCCAGCGATCATCTTTATTGACGAAATTGATGCTGTTGGTCGTCAACGTGGTGCAGGTATGGGCGGCGGTCACGATGAACGTGAACAAACCCTAAACCAATTACTTGTTGAAATGGATGGATTTGATGGTAATGAAGGAGTAATCGTCATTGCAGCAACCAACCGTTCTGACGTGTTAGACCCAGCATTATTACGTCCAGGACGTTTTGACCGTCAAATCTTAGTTGGTCGTCCTGATGTTAAAGGGCGTGAAGCAATTCTTAGAGTACACTCTCGGAATAAACCATTGGCAGACGATGTTGATTTGAAAGTTGTCGCTCAACAAACACCAGGCTTTGCCGGTGCTGATTTAGAAAACGTCTTGAATGAAGCAGCTTTAGTTGCTGCGCGTCGTAACAAGAAGAAAATTGATGCTTCTGACGTGGATGAAGCAGAAGATCGCGTAATCGCGGGACCTGCTAAGAAAGACCGTGTCATCAGCAAACGTGAACGTGAAATGGTGGCTTACCATGAAGCGGGACATACGATCATTGGTATGGTCTTGAACCGCGCTCGTGTGGTTCACAAGGTTACAATTATTCCTCGTGGACGTGCTGGTGGTTACATGATCGCCTTGCCAAAAGAAGATCAAATGTTGATGTCGAAAGACGATATGTTTGAACAAATTGTTGGTTTACTAGGTGGACGTACAGCAGAAGAAATCGTCTTTAATGCTCAAACAACTGGAGCCTCAAATGACTTTGAACAAGCTACTGGATTAGCTCGAAGCATGGTTACTGAATATGGAATGAGTGACAAGCTTGGCCCAGTTCAATACGAAGGAAATCACCAAGTCTTTGTTGGTCGTGACTATGGTCAAACAAAAGCTTATTCTGAACAAGTTGCTTTCGAGATTGATGAAGAAGTTCGCAACATCTTGATGGCAGCACACGATAAAGCTCGCGAAATCATTGAGACTCATCGTGAACAACATAAATTGATTGCTGAAAAATTACTGGAATTCGAAACGTTGGATGCCAAAGCAATCAAATCTTTGTTTGAAACAGGTGAAATGCCTGCAGGTTCTGATAGTCTTTATCCAAGTGAAAAAACTCAAGCTCAAACATTTGAAGAAGCAAAACGTGCTTTGGAAGAAAAGGATGCTGAGAAACAGGCTGAAGATAAAGCAACTGAACACAAAGATTCAGAGGATAAGATCGAACCAGAGGATACAAACGATAATCAAGATTAAAATGAAACGGCATGTCCTTAGGATATGCCGTTTGTTTTTTTGTGAATTTCACATAACTCATTACGCGCAAATGATCGGAGACAACTATATTAAAAGCTTAATAAGGGATCGACAGAGTATCCGTTCATCTTGATGCAGGAGACAATAATTGATAAGGAAGTTTAAAAAAGAATAAAGAATAAATTAATAGTTTTATATAGGAGGATAAGAATGAAGGGTACTATTAGCCTATGCAAATTTGAAGATTTGATCGAATTGCAAAAAATCAGTATCGAAACTTTCAACGATACTTTTGCTGAGCAAAATGATTCGAATAATCTTAAGGAGTATTTGATTGAAGCATATCATTTAGAAAAATTAAAAAAGGAAATGATGAACTCAAATTCACGTTTCTTTTTTATCTATTTAGATAATCAAATTGCTGGATATTTAAAAGTGAATGTCGATTCAGCGCAAACTGAAAAAATTGATAAGAACGGACTAGAAGTCGAACGAATTTATATTCGTAAAGAATACAAGCGTCATGGTTTAGGGCGCCAATTATTAGAATTTGCTATTGATCTTGCTAATAAGGAGAGACGTAAACTTATCTGGCTAGGGGTATGGGAAGAAAATGAGAATGCGCTGCGTTTTTATCAAACGTTTGGCTTTAGACAAATCGGGACACATGATTTTTATGTCGGAATGGATAAACAAACTGACTTAATTATGGCGAAAGAACTTGGTAGAACGGTTAAGAATAATGTGAGCATATAAGGGTAATATGTATCGAATAAGATTGGATATATAACACGATATTACATAAGTTAGGGCGATTTACAGACTTGTCGAATAGTTACTGAAAAAAATACGTTGATTAAAGCTATGTTTAGGTAATGATGTTTTAATAGGAAATATTGTTAAACTTTCCATATGACGTCGTACGGAGAAGTTGAAAAAAGTTGGAACACCTAGTATGATGCAATCACGAGTGAAAACAAATAGAAGAATCTATTAGAACAATAAGGAGTAAGTAGATGAGTGATTATTTAGTTAAAGCATTAGCCTATGGAGGCTTTGTTCGAGCATACGCAGTTAATGCGACAGAAACGATTGCTGAGGCGCAACGTCGTCATGACACATGGAATACGTCTTCTGCAGCACTAGGTCGTACGATGATTGGAGCTTTAATGTTAGGAGCTACTTTAAAAGGCGAAGACAAAATGACTGTAAAAATAGAAGGAAATGGACCGGCAGGAGCTATTGTTGTAGATAGCAATGGAAAAGGTGAGGTAAAAGGCTATATCAAAAATCCGCATATCAGTTTACCTTTGAATGAAGTCGGTAAGATCGATGTGCGTGGAGCAGTTGGAACAGAAGGTATGTTTACTGTCATTAAAGACTTGGGGTTGAAGGAACCTTTCTCTGGTCAAACACCGATTGTTTCAGGCGAGATTGGGGAAGACTTTACCTATTATTTAGCTGTTTCAGAACAGATTCCATCAGCGGTAGGAGTTTCTGTTCTAGTTGATACGGATGACTCTATCAAAACGGCTGGGGGCTTCATGATTCAAATTATGCCGGGAGCTAGTGATGAAATTATTGATCAAATTGAGGCACGACTAAAAGAAACAGCTCGCATTTCGACCTTGTTAGATGACGGGCAGACACCAGAAGAAATTCTGCAAAAATTGTTAGCGACGGATGACGTAGAATTTTTGGAAACACTACCAGTTCGATTTAAATGTGATTGTTCAAAAGAAAAGTTTGCATCGGCGATTATTACATTAGGTGCTGAGCAAATTCAAGAATTGATTGATCAAGATCATGGTGCAGAAGCGGTCTGTGCTTTCTGTAATAACAAATATGAATACAGCGAGGCAGATCTTTACGAGTTAAAACAGGAGATTTTGGGGGAATAACAGTGAAACCATTGAATGGCACATGGAAAATCGGCAATGTGGAAATCCCAAATCGGGTCGTCGTAGCCCCTATGGCTGGGATAACGAATGCGGCTTTTCGGGTAACGGTCAAGGAATTTGGTGCCGGATTAGTTGTTTGTGAAATGATCAGTGATCAAGGTATTCATTTTAGAAATAAGAAAACTTTAGAGATGCTTTATGTTGATGAAGGCGAGCATCCACTGAGTGTACAGATTTTCGGTGGTAGTAAGGATTCGTTAGTTGAAGCCGCACAGTTTGTTCAGGAGCACACAGAAGCTGATATCATTGACATTAACATGGGGTGCCCGGTGAACAAAGTTATTAAAGCAGAAGCAGGAGCTAAATGGCTTTTAGATCCGAACAAGGTTTATGAAATGGTAGAGGCTGTTTCCTCTGCTGTGGATATTCCTGTAACGGTAAAAATGCGAATTGGTTGGGATGAGCAGCATGTTTTTGCCGTTGAAAATGCATTAGCTGCTCAAAGTGCGGGTGCATCAGCGCTTGCGATGCATGGCAGAACACGAGTTCAAATGTACGAAGGTCAAGCAGATTGGAATGTGTTAAAACAAGTTGCTGATCAATTAACAATCCCCTTTATGGGAAATGGCGATGTTCGTACCCCAGAGGATGCAAAACGAATGATTGAAGAAGTCGGTGTTGATGCAGTGATGATTGGCCGTGCTGCATTAGGAAATCCATGGATGATTCATCAAACGCAACATTATTTAGAAACGGGAGAATTGATCCCCGAACCAAGTGCTCGAGAAAAAATTGAAACAGCCAAGCTTCATTTAGAACGATTGATAGATTTAAAAGGTGAAAAAATCGCTTGTCGTGAATTTCGCCAACATGCTAGTTATTATCTAAAAGGGATTTCACGATCTGCCAAAACAAAAGTAGCGATCAATCAAACAGAAGACAAACAAGTCATCTTCGATTTACTTGATCGACTTGTCGAAAAGACTGAAACAAAAGCAAAAATTAGCTAAACTTCAAGCCGAATGAGGAATTCGGCTTGATTTTTTGTCTATTCATTGGCATTATAAGTAAGAGTAATTACATACTGAGGAGGAACATTCGTGACTGAGGAACAAACAAATTTGACAGAAATGAACGATCAGATGCGTGTCCGCCGTGAAAAAATGGAAAATCTTCGTGAAGAAGGCATTGATCCATTTGGCGCACGTTTTGAACGCACGACAAATTCAAAAGAATTGCATGAAACTTACGATGAAAATACTAAAGAAGAGCTGTTAGAAAAGCAATTAACAGCAAGCGTAGCTGGTCGAATGATGACCAAACGGGGAAAAGGTAAAGTTGGATTTGCTCATTTGCAAGACCGCGAAGGCCAAATTCAAATTTATGTTCGTAAAGACGAAGTTGGCGAAGAACCTTATGCGATCTTCAAAAAGGGTGATTTGGGTGATTTCTTTGGTGTAACTGGCGAAATCATGAAGACTGATACAGGTGAAGTATCAATCAAAGCGAAAGAAATTACTTTACTATCAAAAGCATTACGTCCATTACCAGAAAAATATCATGGTTTGACGAACGTGGAACAACGCTATCGCCAACGTTACTTAGACTTAATCAGTAATCGTGAAAGCTTTGAGCGCTTCACTAAACGCAGTCAAATTATTAGTCAAATCCGTCGTTATTTAGACGGCTTAGGCTACATTGAAGTAGAAACCCCAGTCTTGCATAATGAAGCTGGTGGCGCAACTGCGCGCCCATTTATCACGCATCATAATGCATTAGACACGGATCTTTACTTGCGTATTGCACTTGAATTACATTTAAAACGTCTAATTGTCGGTGGAATGGAAAAAGTCTATGAAATCGGTCGTGTTTTCCGTAACGAAGGGATCGATACGACTCATAACCCTGAATTTACGATGATGGAAGTTTATACAGCTTACCACGATTATTTAGATGTAATGAACTTAACTGAAGGAATTATTCGCGATGTCGCTGAAAATGTTCTAGGTGAAACTACACTTACTTATGATGGTCAAACCATTGATTTGGGCTCTGAATTTAAACGTATCCACATGGTTGACGCAATTAAAGAACAAACGGGTGTCGATTTTTGGCCTGAAATGACAATTGAGGAAGCTCGTACATTAGCAAAAGAGCACAACGTTGAAATTAATGATAATATGGAAATTGGACACATTATCAATGAATTCTTTGAAACATTCGTTGAAGAAACGCTAGAACAACCAACGTTTGTTTACGGACATCCAGTGGAAGTTTCACCACTTGCGAAGAAAAATGCTGAAGATGGTCGCTTTACCGATCGTTTTGAATTATTTATAGTTGGGCGTGAATTTGCAAATGCCTTTACTGAATTAAATGATCCTATTGATCAACGGGAACGTTTTGAATCACAAGAAAAAGAACGTGAGCAAGGAAACGATGAAGCACACGGTGTGGATGAAGATTTCTTAGAAGCGTTAGAATATGGTATGCCGCCTACTGGTGGATTGGGAATCGGGATTGATCGACTTGTCATGTTGTTGACAGATGTTCAGTCGATTCGTGATGTTTTATTGTTCCCAACTATGCGTTAAAAAAATAAATTTTTGAAGACGTTCAGTAATTGCTGAACGTCTTTTATTGTCTAAAAAAGAATTATTAGAAAATGATGTCATCCTTCAATTATAAAATACGGTCGAGCTTTTTGTGAAAAGGGAATTTTCAATCGGCTTTCATGTTATTTGCGAACATTTACACTAGCAATGAGGAACAATGGTCAGGAATGGAAAAAAGTTGAAAAAAATCAGTATTTTTGATTGACCGAAGAGGATTATGTTGGTATATTATTTTATGTTCCAAAGTGAGCGTATAACGTTCAAAAAAACTTGAAAATTGTTATTGACAGATGACTGACTTTCAGTTATTCTATCAAAGTCGCATAAAGCGATGGCAACAACTTCTTCGAAAAAAAACTTCAAAAAAGTTATTGACATCAAAACGGCAATCTGTTATGATTTAAAAGTTGCTGAAGCAAAGCGACGAACAATGTAGACCTTTGAAAACTGAACGAATAAAACAAACCAAATGTGTAGGGCGCTTCTATTCTATATAGAAGTAAACAACATAGCAAGCAATATGCTAGCAAGTCAATTATTACAATTGAGCTTAACAGTCGCAAGACTGTTTCAAACACTTTTTATGAGAGTTTGATCCTGGCTCAGGACGAACGCTGGCG
>NZ_JAHLOS010000058.1 GCF_018917525.1 Enterococcus raffinosus
GCGGGAGCAGTGGGTGCCATTGGTGGATTTCGATCCACGATCTGAATGGGCACAATCTCTTTTTTCTCCATTTGGAACACCTCCTGTAGTTGATATAGTAAGTTTAGCAGTCGGCGAAGTAGAAAACGAGACGCCTTATTATCTGACGCTTACGAATTAGAAAATCCAGAAGTCTAATTGACAACTGGATTTTCCTAGTTATGCATTTAATGTTAACGAAGAAATGTTTAATTTCCATTGTAATTTCCATCTTTGCTGAACAAATAATAAATCAACATTCCCAAACCAATTAGGGCAATGATGCTTCCTATAATTGGGACCCATTCGGCATATTCACCTGCTAACATAAGTATCGCACCACCAACAAACATGAAGCCAGCTGCTAATAAATTTGTCATTTAATCAACCTCCATTCTGGTTGTTTATTTATATAGGAATAAATAATCATCGTTTAATATGTCTTTGAAAGGCTAATTGTAGGTAATTTTATTTTATTGTACATTGGTCAATTATCCAGAGCAAAAATTTTGCACCAAAGGGGAATATGAGGGTTCGAATCAGCGATCTACTGATTAAAAGTTCAGCTAACTCAGCCTATCGAATAGAAAAAGAAATCTGAGAAGGCGGAATCTTCGAAATATCGGTACACGCTTGTATAGATTCTTAAAGCTGCCGAGGGTAAAAAGCATAACTGGACGCTGGGTGAAATAAAAAAGATTCCAAAAGGTTTGGAAAGTGATACAGCGGATGCACTGAACCCCCTGACTTCCATACGCTTACGCTGATCATAGAGAAAGGCGTATAAATGGAAGGGGAATTCAGAAAAGCGGATAAACATGCTTCAGGCGCTTGAAAGAAATCTAGGGTATATTTGCGTTTTGCGTCAATTTGATGCAAATATAGAATTTGAAAATCAAATTGAATTATCTAAAATAAATTAGTTTAGACTCGATTCCAAGTATTTAAAAAAATTTCAGCGTCAAGCTCTGATTCGAGAATAACCTCATTTTGTACATGATAAAACACCTTTCTTTTTAAATTTCAGTGGATCGCTTACTTATAAAAATTACATTATGTAAGCAATTTCGAACGGTATTATATCAGTCGTGAACAGCAAGAAAGACTTACTGAGCAATTGTAGAAAAAAAGACAGCCTACTAAAGAGACTGTCTAGAACATTGATCCAGCGATTTGTATTCGCCAGACAGTGAAATACTATCAAAGTTGAATGAAAACGCAACCGTAAACGGTATTGAAAAAGACGCGAATGGTAATAACGGGTGGTTTTGCTAAAAAAAAGACTGCCGGACATGAATCGGCAGTCTCGGAGCTAAGGGGGAAGCTAATTTGTCAATTAGTTACCTAGCTCATGCACATACTTTGTCTATTACTAGACGAACACATTGTATCAAGTAGCTGGGTTCAAAAACAAACGCGAACGGTAAATAAAAAAGTTAAAAATATTCACGTAACATCATTGTTCGGTTGATACTTCTAGATATGATAACGGAGATATGTATAAATAAATTTTAATGTATTGAGAGGTTTAGTAAAAAAGGAAATAATGGAGAAGATGCAAGATTATCTAGTTGTAGAATTAGTTGAAAAAGTGTGAACGTAGCAAAAGAGGTTAATTAGGATGACCATTTCTGCAAAAAAATAAGCATCTACCGTGAACCACAGCAGATGCTTTCAGTACGAACAGTAATTGTCCATTAGAGAGTTACACTCCTTATGCGATTTTTGCTAATTCTTGTACTGCATTTTCAATTGTCGTACCTGTCGCAAATTTGTTTTCGTCTTTTTTGTCGAAAACAATAAATAGATTTAAGTTAGTATCTAATGTTACGCGGTATTCCAATTTGTTGTTAGTGAATGTCATAAAGCATTCTCCTTTCTCAAGTAGTGACGAAAGGCAACTAATAACGTTCATAACGAAATTCCATTAGTTATCATATCACATTTAGAATATTTTTGCTAATTAGTAGATTTTGGCCGCTGTGGCAAAGAAATGTGCTCGCAAGTCTGCTCTATCCCAAGAATATTGTGACTCTAGTCATGAGAGGTTCAATGAGTTGCTTCGGTGATTTTTGATGAAAATACTTTTTTCTTTTTAGCAACTCTACTTACCGCCGTTTCCTTTAGCTTACTGTCATCGGCTTATTTTTTATTATTACAGGCAGACAAAGAAATAAATGATAACAACAACAATAGAACCGTAATTTTCTTTTTCAAGATAGACTCCCATTTTACGTCTTGTAACAAATATTTTTTGTAAAATAGTTCAGAGGAAAACTTATCAATTTGCAATTTATCACAAAAAAGCTGAAAAATGATGAGCTGACGAATAAACTATTGTTGCTTAAAAGGGGAGCAAAACGATAAACCAGCAAATGTAAATGAACAAATCAACGAGAAAAGGCAACCAGATTTTTTCCTTTGATCTGGTTAAAAGCCAGGCATCTATTAAGAAAAAGGCGATGAATATTAAAGCTATGAAAAGGATACTTGGGCGAACAAGCGCCAAAATGAGGTACGTTACCAGTAGGCAAATCATGTAACCGATATAGATGGGTTTGTATTTTTTAGGAAGGTATCTCAGATTCGCAAACATGGCGGGCCTCCTTTTTTAGTTAAGTATGGCAAGAGTAAAATGGTGAGACAATTAGATTTGTACAGCCTGTTTTCATCAAATCTGTATAAGTATTTGCTCCTTTAAGCTGATTTTTTGAGTTGTTTTTTTATCCGTGTTACGGTGAATAATGTAGTAAGCAGCAAGATTGAAATAAATGCTGTTGATCGATTATAACCACTACTGCACATGATAAAACAGGAGGAAATTAGACATATGGCAAAAGAACAAGCTTTACCAGCAGTCGAAACACGTCTCTATATTAATGGCAAATGGGTGGAAGGCTCAGAAGGAACCAAACCAGTTACGAATCCGGCAACAGGAGAAGCATTGGTTGATGTTCATGTCGGAGGCGAAAAGGAAGTTCACGGGGCAATTAAAGCGGCGAACAACGCGTTTCCTGAATGGTCGCGGACATCTGCGGCTGAACGAGCGAAATTAATGAATAAAATGGCTGATCTTGTGGAAGAAGACGCGGATCGCTTAGCGACGATCATGACAATGGAGCAGGGTAAGCCTTTGACGCAGGCAAAAGGTGAGATTCAAACGAATGTGGAGAATCTTCGCTGGAACGCGGCAGAAGGACAACGATTATTAGGTGAAATCGTCCCATCCCCAGTGACCAATCAATGGCAGGTACGCAAGCAGGCGGTGGGTGTCGTGGGCGCCATCACCCCATGGAATTTTCCATCGAATATGATTATTCGGAAGATTTCTCCAGCGATTGCTGCTGGCTGTACGGTGATTTTGAAGCCATCGAAGGAAACGCCGCTATCTGCTTTAGCGTTGATGGAATTGTTTGATCAGGCGGGTTTTCCTGATGGCGTGGTTAACATCGTCTTAGGTGATTCTTCTACGATTGGGCCAATTCTTTCAGAATCTGAAGACGTACAAAAGATCACCTTCACTGGTTCAACTGGAGTTGGTCAAAAGCTAAATGAACAAGCAGCGCCAACATTGAAAAGTGTTTCAATGGAATTAGGCGGACATGCGCCATATATCATTTTCCCTGACGCAGACATTGAACGGGCAGTGGAAACATTGATTCAAACCAAATTCATCAATAATGGTCAGGTCTGCACTTCACCAAATCGAATCTTCATCCATAAGGATATCAAAGATGAAGTAACGAATCGTATCGTGGAAGCGATCAAAGAAGTAACAGTCGGAAACGGATTAGAAGATCCAACAGTAGGTCCCCTGATCAATCAAGCTGGCGTCGAAAAAGTTGTTGAACAATTGAAGGATGCAACCGATAAAGGCGCAAAAATCTTAGCTGGCGGTCATAAGCTGGATGAAGGCGAGTATGCTGATGGGAATTTCTTTGAACCAACTGTCTTAGATGGTGTCACAAAAGAAATGAATATCTTCTATGAAGAAACCTTTGGTCCAGTGATTCCGTTAATTACCTTTGAGGATGAGGAAAAAGTCATTGAAGACGCAAATGATACAGAATTTGGTTTGGCATCTTATTTCTTCTCAACCAATATCCATACAGTAGAAAATGTCAGCAATAAATTACAATATGGGATGGTTGGCATCAATGACACAGAGATTTCTAACTCAGCGACACCGTTTGGCGGAGTGAAACATTCTGGATTTGGACGTGAAAATGGTACGTATGGAGTCGAGGAATATGTAGACGTCAAATTTATCACCATTCGTACGGCTAAATAATCAAATAGTAACAAAAAGAGTGATTCTTTTCTTAGGATCACTCTTTTTTGTCATATATTAAGTTATATTAAAAGGAAGAAGCGAAAAAATCTTAGTGATTAATAAAAATAATAATTACAGAATTTATTTCATATTATCCATAATTATTACTAATTCAAACGGAATAAAAAAAATTTAACTATTAGTTTCCAAAAAAATTTATTTTTATTTTAAAAAGTGAGTTAAATAACGCTTCCTATTCTACGGGGAGTTGGTACGAAAAGCTATGTGGATTACTCGATAACGTCTTTTTTAAAAAAGAAGGCAAAAGCATAGAAGTCTTTTATCAGTTACCATTATTATACAGCAAGACAATGAATAAAACGAAGCAATATTTTATTTTTGTGATATTGCTTGGCTTTTTCTTTTGTCGGACAAAAAGCTAAAGGAGGGAAAATGAGCGAGTTTTAGTGCTTTAAAAAATGAGTTTATCAGCATGGACAAAAGGGGTTTTGTTTCATACACCAAGGGCTGCTAGTTTTTTAGAAGTCGGAGTTGGTAGAGATAAGCATAGGAGTTAGTGAAGAGGGTGATAGTATGAATTTTAGAGATATTTTAGGGGTGAGCAGTCTGCGTCATCTGCGTTTGGTTGAATTACTTTACGCGTGCCGTATTGGTCTATCAAGTGATCAATTACTTGAAGAATTGGAATGCTCATTATCTGTATTATTAAAGGACGTTAAGCTGATCAATAGCCAACAAGACGCTTTTCGTATTGTAAAATATAAAGGACTTTATCAGCTGCAAATCAAATCGCATGTCAGTATCAATCGACTATATGCCGACACGATCCAGCAATCGCCGGAGTTTCAAATTATTGAGGAACTGCTGTATGAAGAGTGCGAGAATATTATCGATCTGTCGAAGAAGCTTTTTTTGAGTCCATCGAAGACCCAACGGAATCTGAAGAAGATTGAGGTTATCTTGTTGAAAACAGGTATCACCTTGCAATACCGTCCGTTACGTTTGGAGGGAAATGAAAGTGTGATTCGGCACATGTACTACCGCTATTTCATTGAAAAATCAGACCGTTTGGACTCGTTGTATCGGGATTTAAAAGAGTTCCAGATCAAAGCCATCACGGAATTGGTGAATCAATTCATCCAAGTGAATAAACTAGAGGATAATTACATTTCTCGTAAACGTTTAGGCTATAACATGTATATCAGCTTGTGGCGGATTAAAAATGGACATTATTATCCAACCTTAGAACTGGATAGTGATCTGATGCTACCGGAAAGACAAATCTTAGATGCCTTCAAACGGATGGCGTTGGAAGTTTTTCGCATGAAGCTGTCTTCGGATAAAATCAAGGATTGTCTATGGTTGTCGTATGCGGATGTGGTGGTTGCCAGCAAGACGCAATTGAACAGTGCACTAAGAAGAGAAGATGAGTACGCGAGCTATTATTATCGTCACTTAGAACTAGTGGAGGAGTTCGATAGCTTATTGAATTTTTCATTGGGCAATGACAAAAAACAGGAATTGGCGATCGTTTTGATGAACGAGCATCGGATTTATGAGCCGGATGGACAGCTGATTGATATTTTATTCCGACAGCGGAGAATCTTTTTAGATAAATTGTCTGAGACCCATGACCAAGCTGTCAAAAAGGTAAAGAAAATTGTGGATCATTTTGTCCGACGTTATCAGATCTACCAAGAAGAGGATTTTATCTGGAATTACGTGTATCTTTTGATAACAATGGTTCCTCAAAGTCTGACATTGTTGGCGAGCTGTGATCGACCATTGAAGCTGCTGCTATTGTCTGAGTTATCACCGACAGAGGAATTTTTTTTGGGCAGTCAAATCGAGAATCAAATTTACGGGAATTTTGAAGTTCATTATGTAGAGAAAAAATTGACCAATGTGAACATCAATCGTTCAGAGTTAGAAAAATATGATGCACTGATTACTTCAAGCAGTGTGGAGGAAGTACCGGAGGAATATCCGACTGTTGTCATTGATCCATTTTTGACGAATCAAGATGTGTATCAATTGCAGCAGCTAGTTAGCAAATTAGCCGGATGAAAGGGTACGTTTCCACCCAATAGAGGGCGTGGCTTAGACGACCACAAAAGCCCTAAAGAAAAAGGCAGCGAGGAAAGCGACTAGCTTTCTTGGCTGCCTATTTGTGAATTAGTCTCTTTTGAAGTTTATCAAGGTTGATAGGTAGAGATGGCTTCTTAACCAAATACGAGACAGGTCGTATAGCCTAAACGTATGGGAAGCGAGGATCAGTTTATTTTTCATTTAACTGAATTAACCGCTTAGATGAGCTTTTTATTTTTATCATAAATCTTCGTTTCTTGTGGAAGCTTTTGCGAATTATCTGTTAGTTGATCCAAGATTTTATAGGCTTGAGTAAAATTCTTCGCATCAACTTTATCAAAGAATTTCCGGCCTAGTTTTTCAAATTCTTCGGCTAAACGCTCTTCATTCGTGGGAATCTCGTATTTCGGGTTCATAATCGTCACCTCTTCAAAAGGACAAACACGTCAGGTCTACACATTTATCATAACATGTCCAATTGAAGCAGAAAAATCTGAATACAACAAAAATCGTTAAAGAAGGGGGATAATCGCCTTCCTTAACGATATTTTTTCGCGCTTTTTAGTCTAGTTGTTTGTGTCGTAGTCCGAAACGGTTTCTTGAAGCGCTTGGGTAAAACAAGTGAAATTAATTCAAATGGTGTGGCTAAAACAGTCCATGCGACTTGGCGAGCGCTCGGATGGAAGTAGTACACCTGCATCAATACAAAGTGCAATAACAATAATCCTGGCAATAGCTGAAGTCCAATCTGCCACGCCGCATCCCATTGAGTGAAGTAGCGCAGGAGACTCAGCCCTAGCGGATACAAGTAAAACAGCGAAGTCACGATATTTACCCGCCAGCTTTTAGTCAATAAACGAATATTTAATAGGAAAAAAAGTGCTGAAAGAACGACTCCGATTGGCGGGAAAAAACTGACTAGCAAGGAATAAATCGCACCGAAAAGTAATATTCCAGGCCCTTTAATCAATGCGGCAACAAGGATCAATCCCCCAATTAATAGCAATTGCTGCTTGATTGTCGCGATACATAATAGGGCAAACAGTGCTAACGTCGCCCAGTGCCAAAAGCTGCTTAGCGGCTCCTTATCAGGATAACGCTGCTTTAAATAGCGGGCTGCATTTGGAAATTCCTTTTGAAAATTAGGCATAAGCTCACCTCTTTCTAAAATAGTAACTTACAAAACTTATTATAGAGAGAATACTTGGATAAGACATCCGACTTTCGGCGGATTTTCTGCGGGCTTTAGATGGGGCCTTTCTTAATGAAGTTTCGCTTGACCTGAAATGCGTCCCATAGTTTATGGTACTCTTATAAGGATGAATAAATAGAGGGAGATGACTAAAATGAGTATCAAAATGATTGCAGTTGATATGGATGGAACTTTTTTAAATGATCAAAAAGAATACAATCACGAACGATTTAATCGGATTTTCCAACAAATGAAGAAAAAGGAGATAAAATTTGTTGTTGCCAGCGGAAATCAGTACGATCAGTTAAAAAGCTTTTTTCCAGAGAATCATACAGAAATGTCCTTCGTTTCGGAAAATGGTGCCAATATCATTGTTGAAGGGACGCATTACTACAATGCACGACTAGCAATGGATAAAGTGTTGGAAACATTAAAGGGAATCAATGCCCTTCAACCGATTGTCCTGGTCGTTTGTGGCAAAAAGAGCGCCTATGTTTCAAAAGATATTCCAGAGGATGTGTTTAACAGCGTCAAATTTTATTATCCAAGTATAAAAAAACTTGAAAATCTAGAGGATGTTGCAGATCAAGGGGATGAGATATTTAAGTTTGCCCTGACCTTTCCCGCGATTGGAATTGACGAAAAGCTGGCGGCTTTGGAAGAAGTTTTGGCTGGCGAAATGATTCCTGTTTCCAGTGGGCATGGAGATATTGATTTGATCATTCCTGGTGTTCATAAGGCCAATGGTCTGGCGAAATTAAGTAATGAGTGGGGCATCGCACCTTCTGAGATCGCCGCCTTTGGTGATAGCGGCAACGATATCGAGATGCTGGAATATGCAGGAGCGAGTTTTGCGATGGCGAATGCTCAGGAGAAGGTCAAGCAAGCTTCAAAGGAGATTATCGCTTCAAATAATCAAGAGGGCGTGTTGGAAGTGATTGAACGTTTGTTGAATGTTTAATTAAGAAAATAGAATTCAATGATTTAGCCAATGATGCCAATAAATCGCCCCGATTGCGAATCTGCTTTCTGATTATTTGAACTAAAAAGGATTTCATCGCTGTTTAAGAAAGGGTTTACAAAATCGGAAAAATGTGATAACTTGAGTGTGTAATTAAGGATTGTTATTAGTTCGGCTAAGCATGACCGGTTTACCAAAGTCCGTGGAGACTTTGTGTAAATGGGTCTTTTTTTGTTCATTTATTCGAGAGAGGAGAGAAAAAAATGGATTTATTGAGTCCAGTAACAGGAGAATTAAAAGCGATTGAATCTGTAGATGATGAGGTATTTTCAGCGAAGATACTGGGTGATGGCGTGGCGATATCGCCCATGGAACAACGAATCACTGCTCCGGTGGCTGCAGAAGTAACAGCGGTGTTTCCCACAGGGCATGCGATTGGTTTGAGAACGAAGGATGGGGTAGAGATCCTATTGCATTTAGGAATTGATACAGTGGAACTTGATGGGAAATTTTTCCAGAGTAAGGTCAAAGTAAATCAGTGGGTACACGCCGGTGATTTGTTAGTTGAAATGGATTACCCAAGTATTCATGAAGCGGGCTATGATACGGACGTCATGGTGATCATTACAAATGCGGCTGGGAAAGTTATTGAAAAAAAATCTTTGCTAAAAAAAGTTGACGAAGCAACCCCCATTCTGACGATAAAGTAGGTGGAATCATGATCATAAAACGAGTGCTCAATAATAATACGATCATTAGTTTGGACCAAAATGGAGCAGAAATCATCGTCAAAGGAAAAGGAATTGCTTTCGGAAAAAAGCCTGGTCAAGAGGCTGATGAAAGCAAAATGGAAAAAGTATTTACATTGGACACCAAGGAAACAATTCGCCAATACCAAGATATAATCATGGAAATTTCGGATGATATCATTGAGTTAACTGAAGAAATTATTGAAGTCATAAAAAATGGTACTCAAAAAACGATCAACGATAAAATTCATATCACTTTGACCGATCATATTTCGAATCTTTTGGAGCGAATGGCTTTAGGGATTACATTCGACAGCTCGCTTTTATGGAATGTGCAGGCGTTATATCCTGAAGAATACCAATTAGCTGTAAAAGCAGTCGCGATGATCAAGGAGCATGTTGATTTGCCCATTCCTAGTGATGAAGCGAATTTTATCGCGATCCATATTGTTAATTCAGAAATGGATCTTGAAATTCAAGAAACCGTAGGAATTACAGAGACGATCAATCAAGTGATGAATGTGATTGAGGAGGACATGGACGCCCGTATAGCACTAGAGCATTCTGATCTTGACAGGGCAAGATTTGTTTTACATCTACGCTTCTTGCTGCAACGAATCGTTCAAGACGGGATGCTGCAATATGATAAAAGCGACTACATGATGGAGATGTTGATGAAGGGATACCCTCAACAAGCTGCTTGTGTGACGAAAATTATGCACGTTATCTCTGAGAAGTATCAAAAGGAAATTGAGGGTGAACGACTATTTTTAATGATACATGTCATTCGTTTAACAACCGCAAAAGAAATTCGCGGATAAAAAATAAAGGAGGAAAAAATATTTTGTACTGGATGGTTACGGGAGCGGCCGGCTAGACCTTTTATTTTAATCAAATAAAATAAATGGAGGTACATGAAAATGAATTATCAAGAAACGGCACCACAAATTATTGCTGCAATCGGAGGGAATGAGAATATCGACAATGTAACACATTGTATGACTCGTTTACGGTTTGTGTTGAAAGACGACGCAAAAGCTGACGATGAAAAGGTAAAGTCTGTTGATGGCGTCATGGGGGTTACGAGAAAAGCGGGGCAATATCAACTGATCATTGGGCCAACTGTAACAAATCTTTATGATGTAGTCACCAAATTATTACCAGCGGCCGGTGAAGAAGAAAGCGATGAACACACAGCCAAAGGTAGAAAAGATGGAAAAGCAATTTTTAATCAAGTATTAGATTATCTTTCTGGTTCCTTAACACCATTGATCCCGATTCTGTTAGTAGCGTCTTTATGCAAAACGGTTGGGGTTGTATTAGGACCTTCAATGCTGAGTGTGGTTACAGAGAAAAGTGACATCTATCAGTTGTTTACCTTTGTAGGAGACGCAGGATTTTATTTCTTGCCGGTTTTTATTGGCTGGTCGGCCTCTCGAAAATTAAAAACCAGTATTCCGATTGGGATGCTATTAGGGGCTGTGCTGCTCTATCCAAGTTTTATGCAAATGGCCGAGGAGGGCGTTAAATTCTCTGTTTATGGTCTGCCCACGATGTTACAAAATTATTCAAGTACAGTATTGCCGATGATTTTGACGATTGCAGCGATGAATTTTGTAGAAAAATTTTGGAAAAAATTCACTCCGGATGTGCTAAAGGTATTCATGATTCCGTTTGGGACCTTGCTAGTGATGATTCCGCTGACGCTGGTAGTCTTTGGTCCGTTGGGTGGTTTTATCGGTGTGTATATTGGTGAAGCGTTGATTGCGCTGAATACCTTTGCTCGACCATTAGCTGTCTGTGTCGTTGGAGCAACTTTTGCCTTTATTGTGATGACAGGGATGCATCCGGTCTTATTCACTTATTTATTTACGACCTTTCCTGCGCTAGGCTACGATAATTTCTTGATGCCAGGAATTTTAGCGGCCTCTTGGGCGGGAACAGGTGTCGCGTTGGCGTGTATCTTTAAGTTTAAATCAAAGGAAAAAAAGACATTGACGCTTGGTTATGTCATTACCTGGTTTTTAGGCGGAGTAGGTGAGCCGTTGTTATACGGATTAAATGTTCCGTACAAAACACCGTTTGTTGCAGGCGTCATCTCAGGAGCGATCACGGGTTTGATTGCAGGCATATTGAACTTAACAGGGCATGTGTTGAATATCTCGAATGGTATTTATGGGTTAGCAGGATTTGTTGGAGGCAGCACGTACAATTATATCGTACTAGGAGTAACTGTCGCAGCTGGCTTGATTTCTGGTTTTGTTGTAATGCTGTTCTTCAAACTTGATGAAGGGACCGTGAAAGACTAATGTATTTTTCGACTGAAAAAGTAACCCAAAGAATCTTCCGTATTCGAACGGCCTTTGAGGTATGCGCCTATTATGTTCAAGGGGAAAAGAGCGGTGCGTTATTAGATACGGGACTAGGCTGTGGAGATCTGAAGAGCTTTATTGATGAGCTAGCGACTACGGAGTATACAGTTATCTTATCGCATGGGCACTGCGATCATGCGGGAGGAAGCAGTCAATTTGAGGAGGTCTATTTAAGTCCTCTAGATGAGGAGCTGGAAAAGGAGCACTGTACCCAAGCCTTTCGGATTCAAGAGATTCAGGCAGCGCCCACACCGCTTCCAGAAACATGGCGCTCGGAACAGGTATTGCCGCAGCGGACAAGCGGATTCAAACAATTGACAGAAGAAATGGTCTTCGATTTGGGAGGAGTAACGATCGAGCTTATGCTGGTTCCAGGCCATACTAAAGGCATGATGGTCTTTTTAATACCAGAAGAAGAGGTAGCTGTCTTTGGGGATGCTTGCGGCGAAAACACGTTGATTTGTTTTCCAGAAAGTGTTTCGATCGATGAGCATTATAAGGCCTTGAACAAGTTGAAGCAATGGGATGGTCGCTACACTAGAATCATTCGAAATCATGGAACTTTTGAATCAGCGATTCATTTATTGGATAATAATATAGAACTCTGTGAAAAAGTTTTAGCAGCTTCCGACGCTCGCCTCCCTATTGAGGTTCACGGAGTAAAGGCATTCGCTGCCAAGGATCGAAGTCGAGAAATGACTGAAAAAGAACAAACGGGAAACATTGTTTACACTTTGGATAAGCTGTAAGAATTACAGTCAATTCACTAATTGGAAAGCAGATATATCCTATCGTTGATATATCTGCCTTTTTGTCTTGAAATCATTTCCCAGTTTGAATCTGTAAGAAAAAATAAAAAAGTGAAAGCTTTTCTGTTTGTGTGTCTTTAGTTTGTTTTAAAATACTGTGTTAAAATAGGTTGATTCTAAATGGATTTTGAAGATAAGAGTGAAAGATTTAGGAGGACTACACATGATTTTTGATTCTCACACACATTTGAATGCGGAACAATTTGAACATGAGATTCCTGAGACGGTCGAACGGGCACGTGAACTTGGCGTGACGGAAATGGCTGTGGTTGGCTTTGATACACCAACGATTGAAAAAAGCTTGGAGCTGAACCAGCAATATGAGGGGATTTATTCCATCATCGGCTGGCATCCGACAGAGGCGGGCAGCTACACGAAAGCAATCGAAGAAGATTTGATCCAGAAATTGACATTGCCTAAGGTTGTAGCACTTGGCGAAATTGGTTTGGATTATTACTGGATGGAAGATCCAAAGGAAGTTCAAGCTAAAGTTTTCCGTCGTCAAATCGCGATTGCAAAAGAAATGAATTTACCTATCAGCATCCATACTCGCGATGCGCTGGAAGATACGTATAAGATTTTAAAGGAAGAAGATATTCGCGACATCGGCGGAATCATGCACAGCTTCAGCGGCAGCGGTGAATGGGCGAAGCGTTTTTTGGATTTAGGAATGCACGTCTCTTTTTCTGGGGTTGTGACCTTTAAGAAGGCTTTAGATGTTCAAGAGGCGGCAGCGGTGGTACCGATGGATAAATTATTAGTAGAGACCGACGCGCCTTATTTAGCACCAATGCCTTATCGCGGGAAACGCAATGAACCCGGCTATACCCGTTATGTTGTAGAAAAAATCGCGGAACTTCGGAATTTGCCAATGGAAGAAGTGGCGCACCAAACGACGGAAAATGCGCACCGCTTATTCAGGATCAAAGCCAATGGATAACAAACAGAAGGAAAAAATTGAAGAAATCATCGTAGTCGAAGGCAAAGACGATACCAAACGTTTGAAGGAAGTTTTTGATGTGGATACGATCGAGACTCGCGGTTCGGCCATCAATGAAAATATCCTAGAACAAATCGAACATGCCCAAGAAACCCGTGGCGTGATCGTCTTTACCGATCCCGATTTTTCTGGCGAGAAGATCCGCAAGACAATCATGGAGACGATCCCCGATGCCCAGCACGCCTTCCTATCCAGAAGAATGGCGGCTCCGCAAAAACGTGGGGCAAGTCTTGGGGTGGAGCATGCCAGCGATGAGGCGATCATTGATGCGCTGCATAAAGTTGTCACTCCCGCTGAGGGCGATCAACCAAAAATAGCTAGACAAACGCTCTTAGATTATGGTTTAATAGCGGGAGCTCAAGCCCGTGAACGGCGGGAACGTCTGGGAGATGAGCTGAAGATTGGTTATACGAACGCCAAACAATTAGAAAAACGTTTAACGATGTTTCGGATCACCGAAGCACAATTGCATGAGGCTATGAAGAAAGTTGAGGAAACCTCTTGAACAATTACAAAGATATTGCAACACCTTCTAGAACGAGAGAAATTTTACAGAAGCATGGCTTCTCCTTTAAGAAAAGCCTTGGTCAAAACTTTTTGACTGAACCGAATATTTTACAAAAAATTGTCGCCACCGCCGAGATCGATGAACACACGAATGTGATCGAAGTTGGACCGGGGATTGGCGCATTGACTGAACACTTGGCACGCGCGGCTCATCAAGTCTTAGCCTTTGAGATTGATGATCGTTTGATCCCAGTGTTAGAAGATACCTTAAGTCCTTATGACAATATTAGCGTCGTGCACAGCGACATTTTAAAGGTGGACCTGAAAAAAGAAACCGAGTATTTTGATCAAACGCTGCCGATCAAGGTCGTGGCGAATCTGCCGTATTATATTACGACACCGATTATGATGCACATCTTAGAATCAGATTTGGCTGTTGATGAGATGGTCGTCATGATGCAACGGGAAGTCGCTGATCGAATTTCTGCTAAGCCGGGAACAAAAGCCTATGGTTCATTGTCGATCGCTGTCCAATATTACATGGAAGCAAGTACGGCCTTTATTGTTCCAAAAACAGTGTTCGTTCCACAGCCGAACGTGGATTCTGCGATTTTACGTTTAGTACGACGCGAAACACCTGCAGTCGAGGTGACAAACGAAGCGGAATTCTTCAAATTGACTAAAGCCGCTTTCAATATGCGCCGTAAAACGTTATGGAACAATTTGTTAAGCAGTTATGGCAAAGACGAATTAACGAAAACTTGGTTGGAAACAAGCTTAGAACAAGCCGAAATCGATCCAAAGCGTCGCGGTGAAACGCTATCTTTAGAAGAATTTGCGCGACTGTCCAATGCCTTGGAAGCGAATAAAAAAAATTAATCAACAAGCGCTCGGATTTTTCTTTTGAGCGCTTGTTTTGTTGTAACTTCTTGGCTTAAAGTTAGTTAAGTAGCCATTTGCGAGTAAAAATGTCATCATGGCAACCAATGCTGTTGGCTTATTGGCATTTTGAAGTTGATTTCTAATGATTACTCACTAATCCATAACAAACAATTCATAAGCTTTTCTAATTAAATCCACAGGGAATTTGTCAAACAAAACCCAACTGCCCTATAATGAGGTACATCAATTCTATTTGGAGGATACAATGAAAAAATTCATTATTGGACTATTAGTAGTAGCTGTATTAGGTGTTGGCGGCTACTATGCCTATACAACTTTCTTTACTAGCGAAGAAGCACCAAAGCAGGAAACCCGTAAAACCACGATAAAAAAAGCAAAAGAACCCGAAAAGGCTGGAGAAACGATCAAGGCCAGTGACTATAGTGATGCCGACAATTGGTTAGCTAAACCAACCGAAATCACAAGCCAAGCGGATGTCTTTATGCTGTATCCAACGGCTTACGCACAAAAAAATGAAAATTCGTCACCGATAGCGAAAATTGATAATGCAACGATGCGCGCTGGCGCTCAGGTTTTTCTAGCGACTCAAGGCTCGGCCTTTGATACTAGCGGCAATATCTACGCACCGTATTACCGTCAGCTAGATGCGAATTGGTTGTATTCAAAATCAAAAGAAGAACAAACACAATATGTGGATGGTATTCCCAAAGCGGATGTGATGGCAGCTTTTGATTACTACATCAAACACGAAAACAACAATCGTCCTTTCATTTTAGTCGGTCACTCTCAAGGTGCTCGCATGATCAAAGCTATTATGTATGATTATTTCAAAAACAATCCTGGTGTCAGTGATCGTATGATCGCCGCCTATGTATTAGGTCAATCGGTGACTCAACAGGAAATGAACGATAATCCGCAGGTGAAATTTGCGACAGGACCAGATGATACTGGTGTAGTTGTTTCCTACAATACCGTTGCCCCTGATTTCACTGGCGAGTTGCCAACGTGGGATGAAGGTGCGTTAGCCATCAATCCAATTAACTGGAGAACCGATGGGACGCCAGCAACAGCGGAGGAAAATCTGGGTTCTTATGTACGGAATGATAATGGTGATTACACGAAAGTGATGAATCTTGCAGATGCGACAGTTGATGGAACAAGAGGATTAGTAGTTTCTTCTACAGTCGACAAAGCAAAATACGAGATGCCAGAAAGCACACGTAAACTATATCCGGCGGGTTCGTTCTTGAACAATGATATCAGCTTCTATTACTACAACCTGCAGCAAAATGCTGAAAATCGGGAAGCTCAATATTTCGCGACGCATCCGCAGGAAACACAAACAACGGATGCCAATCAGCAACCGGCCCAACAAGAACCGCAAGTCGTTGATCCAAACCAGCAAAGCGTACAATAAATCAAAACTGCCTATCTTTCTCGATAGGCAGTTTTTGATTTTTGTAGTTTTAAAGATTGAGGGTAATTTAATAAATGTTAGCTCCGCCAATTTCCTTTTTCTCTACGCCAAATAACATAAAGTGGCGGAGAAAAGCGTGCTATTAGTTTATCGGCAAAACACGAACCAACATTCTCTATTTACTTTGAGGAGAAAACAGCCGCTCACCCCAAGTGTTTTTCAGGAGTGAGCGGCTGTTTATTTTGAAAAATCAATCCAGACTTTTATCCAAAATGGAACGTAAGACGGTTTCTCTCAGTTCGATCGAATTCACATTATTCTTGATCTCATAGCCTTGAACAAGTAAATCACATAAATACAATTGGGAAATTTTTCCTGCCAATGAAGCGCCATCTAAAAATTCTTCGATTGCTGTTTGTAAGACAACATCAGCTAATTGTGCAATTGGCGATAATTGGTAATTGGTAATCGCAATAATTTTTGCATGATTTTTCTTAGCGATATTTAAGGAATCGTACGTATCCTTCGTACGGCCGGATAAAGAGAAGCCGATTACTAGATCATTTTCTGTCAGCAATGAAGCGATCTGTGCTTGGAAGTGGGGATCGACCACAGAGCGAGATTGAACCCCAACGCGTAGGAGCATCGCCTCTAGGTCGTTGCCGGTATTGCCACTAGAACCCACGCCAAAGATGTAGATTTGATTAGCTTCGGTAATCATCTGAACGGCCTGCTTGAGTTTTTCGTTATCCAGCCGTTGATTCGTGGTTTTTAAGGCCTTATTGATGGTCTTCGAGCGTTTATCAAAAAAATCAGATTCTTGTGAATCCTCCTGTTGTTTGCTGAAATCCTCTTTAGCGATGGCGATTTTTAAATCTGAAAAACCAGAAAAACCAATTTTTTGGCAAAAACGCATAATCGTTCCGTCACCAACATTCGTGGCTTCGCGGATGTCACTCATGGTACTGTGGACGATTTTTTCACCGCTGGTCAAAATATAATCAGCGATTTTTTTTTCGGATTTTGTCAAGGTTATATATTTTTCTTGGATCGTATACGTAATGGTCATTTGTTCTCCCTTTTACCTCTCTATTGTCACATTCGATTATACGTCAAAAAAAATTTTTTTTCATTTCCTATTTACATTTGTGAAAGCGCATGCTATATTTTTGGAGTAATAATCCAAAATAATTTAAAAACGGAGTGAAAGTGGAGCGTGGAGAAAAAAGAGTTTTTGAGTGCTGTGAAAGGCGGCTTGATTGTTTCTTGTCAAGCATTGCCAGGCGAACCGTTGTATACAGAAGAAGGAGGGGTGATGCCCTTGATGGCTCTGGCGGCAAAAGAAGCCGGGGCAGTGGGAATTCGAGCGAATACGGTAAGAGATATCCAGCAAATACAGGAAAAAGTTGATCTACCAATCATTGGGATTATTAAACAGACCTACCCAGATTTTGACGTATTTATTACCCCGACGATGAAGGAGGTCGATGCGTTAGCGGAAACGGGCGTTGAAGTAATCGCCCTTGATTGTACCTTGCGTGAACGTCCAGACGGTCTGTCGACGAATCAATTGATTCAACAGATTAAAGAAAAGTATCCTGACCAGCTTTTGATGGCGGACATTGCAACATTTGAAGAAGGAATCAATGCCTGGCAAGCGGGAGTCGATTTTGTTGGTACGACGTTAAGAGGCTATACCCAAAAGGATTCCCCCTCAACGATTGATTTAGTGAAGGCTTTAATTGATGAGGGTGTGGAGGTTATCGCAGAAGGACAAATTCATACACCAGAGGAAGCCAGAAAGATTCAGGATTTAGGTGTTGCAGGCGTTGTTGTTGGCGGAGCGATCACGAGACCCAAGGAGATTGCGACGCGTTTTATTCAAGCATTGATGAATGAAGAATAAGGAGGAGAAATCATGTTTAAAAAGTTTTCACAGTTAGGACGAGCGTTTATGCTGCCGATCGCGATTTTACCGGCGGCAGGTTTGTTGTTGGGATTAGGTGGCGCACTGACAAATGAGAGTGCGGTAGCAGCTTATCCATTTTTGAATCAGGCGTGGCTGCAAACGATTTTAAGTGTCATGAGCTTTGCGGGAAATGCCGTGTTTGCCAATCTTGCCTTGATTTTCGCGATTGGCCTGGCAGTTGGGTTAGCCAAGGGAGACAAAGGAACAGCCGGTTTAGCCGGCGGAGTAGCATTTTTAGTTTATACTGCGACGATCAGCGGGTTATTGGAATTATTTTCTGCTAAAGATGCTAGCATCGATACGGGTGTCGTTGGTTCGATCGTGATTGGTGGAACAGTGGCTTTCCTCCACAATCGCTATCGGAAAATCGAGCTGCCGCAATTTTTAGGCTTCTTCGGCGGTTCGCGTTTTATCCCGATCGTTTCTTCTTTTAGTGCAATTGCGATTGGCTGTGTTTTCTATCTGATTTGGCCACCAATTCAAAATGGGATGGTGGTTATTGGTCAACAGGTCGCGCAAATGGGCAGTATCGGGACCTTCTTTTACGGCTTCTTGCTGCGTTTGACTGGTGCAGTTGGGCTGCATCATACGATTTATCCGATGTTCTGGTACACTTCTTTAGGTGGAATAGAAACGGTAGCGGGTCAATCAATCTCCGGTGCGCAAAATATTTTCTTTGCGCAACTAGCTGATTCTAGTCATACTGGTCTGTTCACCTATGGTACACGGTTCTTTGCTGGACGTTTTGCGACGATGATGTTTGGTTTGCCAGCGGCTTGTTATGCAATGTACCGTGCAATTCCAAAAGAAAATCGCAAGAAAAACGGCGGTTTGTACTTTAGTGGTGCTTTGACTTCGTTCTTAACCGGGATCACAGAGCCGATTGAGTATATGTTCTTATTTGTTGCTCCTTGGCTCTACGTAATTCATGCATTTTTGGATGGGTTATCCTTTTATTTTGCCGATATTTTAAATATTCGAATCGGAAATTCCTTTTCAGGCGGGTTGATCGATTATTTGCTATTCGGTGTGCTGCAGGGAAATGATAAGACCAACTGGATCAAGGTGATTCCGTTTGGGATTGTTTGGGCGCTGATTTATTTCTTCGTCTTCAGCTTTTGCATCAAAAAATTTAAAGTGGCGATTCCTGGTATGGAAAATGATGAGGACATGCTTGAAGTAGCCGATGACTCTGGTTCGGCTAGTTTGAAGGAGCAAGCGTGGCAGATCATTGAAGCACTTGGCGGAGATGAAAATATTGAAAACGTGACAGCCTGTGCAACGCGGTTGCGCGTGGCGGTAAAACAAGGAGATAAGGTTCAAAAGCCAGTATTCAAGCGACTTGGGGCGACGGCCGTGTTTGAAGTTCAGGGCGGTATCCAGGCGGTCTTTGGCGGAAAAGCCGACTTGTTTAGTCAAGAAATCAATCAATTATTAGGACGCGATGATTAATACGCAGGATTGGAGAATAGAAAATGTTTGAACGCTTTAAAAAGAAAAAAGCAGAAGCTTTCTTTGCACCCGTGGATGGGACGTTTGTTCCGTTAAGCGAAGTAGCTGATCCCGTGTTTTCACAAAAAATGATGGGTGAGGGCTTTGGAGTTCAACCGACTTCATCTGAAATTTATGCGCCGATTCAAGGGACGGTCACCACGATTTTTCAAACTAAGCACGCAATTGGCTTGACGAGTCCGTCAGGTAGTGAAGTCTTGATTCATATTGGTTTAGACACGGTGGAATTAGCGGGGGAGCCCTTTGAAGTCCATGTTCAAGAAGGACAAACGGTGGATGAACATACGCAATTGGTCACGGCCGATTTTGACCGCATTCGCAAAGCTGGAAAAGCAGAAGTTGTTTTAACGCTGGTTACCAATGGCGGGGAAAGCTTTGACTCACTGAATAAAAATCAAGTAAAGCATGGTGAGTTGTTGAGGAAATAGAAGAACAAAGAGGGTGTGACAACTACTTTGGTTCTTTCTCAAGTTTGGTTATAACCACAAAAAAGCAAGTACATTCGTACCTGCTTTTTTGTGGCTATTTGTACTGTTTAGGTATTTCTCGTCTTATACTATAGTTAGAAAGAGGGTCTTTAGAATGAACTACACCGAATTAACCCAGTGCTCTTTTTTGTTGGATGAAGACCATTTTATCTATGATACCTCGGAAGATTCTGAAACAGTCCATTTGTTCATTAAGTCAAAACCTC
>NZ_JAHLOS010000059.1 GCF_018917525.1 Enterococcus raffinosus
CGCCAGCGTTCGTCCTGAGCCAGGATCAAACTCTCATAAAAAGTGTTTGAAACAGTCTTGCGACTGTTAAGCTCAATTGTAATAATTGACTTGCTAGCATATTGCTTGCTATGTTGTTTGCTTCTATATAATAGAAGCGCCCTACACATTTGGTTTGTTTTATTCGTTCAGTTTTCAAAGGTCTACATTGTTTGTCGCTTTGTTTCAGCAACTTTTATATCATATCAGGTTTTTATTTAAAAGTCAACAACTTTTATTTAAAAACTTTTTGATAAAAAAACAAGTTTGCTTCGCGTTTCGTTCAAGCGACTTTATAAAAATACCACAAGATTATTCATCCGTCAACAATTATTTTTAATTTTTTTCAAGATGTTTTGTTCTCGTGGGAACATTTAATAATATAGCAATCTTCAAGCAGTAATGCAACTATTTTTTGTAGTTTTTTTCAATCTTTTTTATTTTTCGAACGTTCATTTAAAACTCTAAAATAACGTTCGATTTTAAAACAAAAATAACGCTATCTTAATCAAAAACCTTTTTTAACTTTCGCATAAAAAAACAGCCGAGTTCTACTCAGCTGTTTCTTCTTCTACCATTGGGATAAAAATTCTAAAGATAGTTCCCTTGCCGACAGAACTTTCGACACTGATACTTCCCTTATAACTCTCTAAAAGCTTATGAGCGATCGATAACCCAAGTCCATTTCCGCCTTTAGTTCGAGCACGAGCTTTGTCGACACGATAAAAACGATTAAAGACTTTATCAATGTCTTCGTCTGGTATCCCCTCACCAAAGTCCTGAATCGCGATCTCAAACTTATTCAAGGTTGATGACACTGATATATGCACTTCTTTACGGTCAGTCGAATACTTCACCGCATTATCTAAAACAATAATCAGGATCTGTTCCAAATGATTACGGTAGATTTTCAGAATTTTTTCGCTATCTAAATCGTCATCAAGAGTGAAAGTAAACTCAGGGTAAAGCAATTTGAAGTTGTTAAACACTTGATTTGTAACGTCTTTCGCTTTAGAAGTCTCATTTCCGTAATACACATCTACTTGTTCTGCCCGAGACAAATCAAGCATTTCTTGTACTAGGCTCTTCATCCGAACAAGTTCCTGTAAACTGGCTTGAATCGACTCATCCAAAATCTCTGGATCGTCTTTCCCCCAACGGTTCAACATGTTCAGATGCCCCTCGATTACCGCAACAGGGGTTCTCAACTCGTGAGAAACATCTTCCACAAATTGCTCCTGTTGTTCGATATACATTCGAATACGGTCAATTACATCGTTAAAGATGACGGCCAAATCAGACAGCTCGTCATTGGTAGTAATCTCAGGTACATGAACTTCGGCCTGTGGGTCTTGCCTGATGATTTCCATTGTATCTCGCAAGATTTTTACAGGTTTCAGGAAGTATGAAGACAATAAGAAGCCTAAGAAGCTGCTCAGAAGCAGCGAAACTATCTCTAACACGATCAATGTCAGTAAGAGCTTACTGCGCATCTCGTAGAAATCAGATAACTCATAAAAGACCTGTGCATACCCGATCTTCTCGCGTGTTTTCTTCGAATAAATCGGTTCTACTGACAAAAAGCCGTTTTTCTCATCCACCGTTACGATTGTCGGCTCTTTGTGCTTTGTCTGAACTAAGGGCTGATAATTCTTTTGAGTTTTGAAAATTAGCTTTTTATCTAAATTATAAATATCTAACGACAATTGACGCTGTCCTAATTCTGAGATAAATTCATCAATCCGCATCATATTGCCCTCTAAGGTCATGTTTTGATCATACATGGCATTATCGCGTGTGTCCGATTCGGTTAGCGTTCGATAGGTATTTACCAACGTTAACTCCTCATCTGCATTCGCTAAACGGGAGGTGACTTCAGAGATTGTGCGTTCAACGTTGTTTCTTTCTTTCGTTACGATCAGATTAACTGAACTCTTATAGGTGATCACAGCGAATATCGTAAATACCACGAATATAAAGAAAGAACTTGTAAAGGCCCACTTGATGGTGAGTGAGGGCCCTTTCAGTTCTCGTTGTTTCTTGATAAATTTTCTCATGAGCGCATAACGTACCCAGTACCGCGGACAGTTTGGATATAGCTGTCTTCTCCTGGTACATCAATCTTATTACGCAGATAACGAATATACACATCCACTACGTTGATTTCTACTTCTGTTTCGTAGCCCCAAACCTTATTAAGTAAAACATCACGCGCAAGTACAACGTTGACATTTTCCATAAGCGTCAATAGTAATTCGTATTCACGTTTAGTTAACTCAATGATTTCATTTCCGCGACGCACGACACGGTTTTCTTTTTCGATCGTTAGGTCACGATAAGTAATCGTCGTTTGTTTAGCAACATTCTTATCGCCTTCAATATCGATTCGACGAAGCAACGCACGTAAACGCGCTAGCAATTCTTCAATCGCAAATGGTTTGACGATATAGTCATCGGCACCATGATCTAAACCAGAAACACGGTCGATCACAGAGTCACGGGCTGTCATCATGATGATCGGTGTATTTTTCACCTGACGAACACGGCGGCAAACTTCAAGACCGTTCAATTCAGGCAGCATCAAGTCAAGTAAAATCGCATCCCATTCACTTTCCAAAGCGGCTTCAAGTCCTGTTCTACCATTATAATGAACTTCTGTATCATAGCCTTCGTGTTTCAATTCTAGTTCGACAAAACGAGCTAGATTTTTCTCATCTTCAATGATCAGAATATTACTCATTTTTTTAGTTCCTTTCCAAGTTGAATTTCATTAAACCTTTATCATTATAGGGCTAAAACTTTCAAAAAGCTATAGTTAGTTCGCGTAAAAGTTATAAATAACTTCTGCTATTCTTCGTGGTACCAGCTATAGTGATAAATTCCTTCCTTATCAAGTCGTTCATAGGTATGTGCCCCAAAATAATCGCGTTGAGCTTGGATCAAGTTTGCTGGTAAACGTTCAGCACGGTAAGAATCGTAATAAGTAATCGCAGATGAGAATGTTGGTACAGGAACACCTGCTTGTACAGCAATTGCAACAACTTCGCGAACGGCTTGTTGATACTTGTCAGTGATCTCCTTGAAGTAGTCATCTAACATCAAGTTTGCTAAATCGGCATCCTTATCGTAGGCATCCGTGATCTTTTGTAGGAAACGAGCACGAATGATACATCCAGCGCGCCAGATTTTCGCGATGTCACCAAATGGTAGATCCCAACCAAATTCTTTGGAAGCGGCACGTAACTCAGAGAACCCTTGTGCATAGCTCATGATTTTGCTGAAGTACAATGCTTCACGGATTTTTTCAATCAATTCTTGTTTGTCGCCTTCATATTTATAAGGTGCTGGTCCTGATAAAACTTTGCTGGCAGCCACACGTTCTTCTTTATAAGCAGAAATGAAACGTGCAAAGACAGATTCAGTAATTAGTGGAAGTGGCACACCTAAGTCCAATGCACTTTGAGAAGTCCATTTTCCTGTTCCTTTATTACCGGCTGCATCTTTAATTACATCAACGATCGCCTTATCCGTACCTTCGTCATCTTTGCGAGTCAAAATGTCCGCTGTGATTTCGATTAAATAGCTGTCTAATTCGCCTTTATTCCATTCTGAGAAGACGTCGGCCATTTCATCCACAGACAAACCAAGTAGGTTTTGCATCAAATCGTATGATTCAGCGATTAATTGCATATCCCCATATTCGATCCCGTTGTGAACCATCTTCACATAGTGACCTGCGCCATTTGCGCCGATGTAAGTGACACAAGGCTCGCCGTCTTCGGCTTTTGCAGCGATTTGTTCGAAGATTGGAGCGACTAAGTCATAGGCTTCTTTTTGTCCGCCTGGCATCATTGAAGGGCCTTCTAATGCGCCTTTTTCACCACCAGAAACACCAGTACCAATGAAGTTGATACCTGAGTTTGCTAATTCTTCGTTACGACGAATCGTGTCTTTGAAGAAGGTGTTTCCTCCATCGATCAGAATATCGCCTTTATCTAAATGTGGTAATAGTGATTGGATTGTTGCGTCAGTCGCTGGACCTGCTTGAACCATCAGCAAGATACGACGCGGGGTTTCGATTGAAGCAACGAAGTCCTCGATTGAAAATGTCGCTTTTAAGTTGCGATCAGGATGTTCTTCTACTACCGCTTCGGTTTTTGATCCAGTACGATTATACAAAGCCACTGAGTACCCGCGACTTTCGATATTCAATGCTAGATTTTTCCCCATTACGGCCATACCTACGACGCCGAATTGTTGTTTTGACATAATTATCCTCCTAGTTCGAATTGATGTGCAGATTTTTCTATAGGAAAAATAAGGTGGCTTCTCACCACATGCAATCTTCTACTGATTATGTATTTACACCAAGTAGAGTTAGCATCCTATAATACTCAATACGATTCTCATTATATCCTAAGAAAGTGAGAATGGAAAATGAATAGTGTTTTTAATCTAAAAAGCCTTGATAAAACCTGCCAATCCTTATAAAAACGATAGATTTTTCACAAATATGACAAATTTTTATCTCCTTTAAATCCAAGAAAAAAACCTCAAGACTCCATGGTTAGTCTTGAGGTTTTGACTTTCTCTATTAAAAAGTGCTTATGCTTCTTTAGACATAACATCTTTTCCATCATAGTAGCCGCAGTTGGCACATACGTGATGGCTCTTCTTCATTTCGCCACAGTTAGGACATTCGTTCAATCCTTTAATGGTCAATTTGTAGTGAGTACGACGTTTGTTCTTTTTAGCTTTTGATGTTTTTCTAGCTGGTACTGCCATTGGGTGTTACACCTCCTTATAAAATGAAGTATCATTTACTGATACATTTTATTCCAATCTTACTTGTCATCTTCTGATTCGTTGAATAACTCAGATAATTTCGCAAGACGAGGATCAATTGTTTCAGCCGATTCCTCTTTTTTCTGTAAATACTCTTCTTCGCTGACGACTTCCCAATCATTGCCTTTTGGCATGTCAGAAGATTTCAGCTCATCTTCAGTAAAAACCTGCAGCGGAATCGCTAATAAAATATTATCTTCAACAGAATCGGTCAAGTCGATCGTATCATTGTCTAAGACAAGGATTTCTTCGTCTCGCTCTTCTTCCATAGAAGACCATTGCTCCCGTGTCATGAATACTTCGTCCACTGAAAGATCAAGTGGCAGATCAACTGGTTCTAAGGAGCGGGCTGAAGGAACAGTTACAATAGTTTTCAACCGATAATGTAAAATATATTCATTTTTTCCGACAGACAAGATTCCTTCCACAGTAACCGGAGTCACTGCTAAGACTTCATTATCACGGGCTGTCAATGCGTAATTCACATCGATCGTTTCTGAAAAATTTAGTGCTTCTTCTTTGTAGCGGCGCAATTCGCCAATCGACCATTTCATCATTCATCACCCCTAAGCAACAATCGATATTATACAGGTGGAAAAAACCTTTGTCAATGAAATTTTCTTGACACCTCGAAAGGCTGTACGAACTCGGTCAGATTTTGAGCAATAAGACTAAAATCATTCTAAATCGGTTCTCAGATTTCGAATGATTTTCGCTTAATGCCGAAAAAGCTAGCCAAGATACGTCCATCGCCAAAAAAATACTCACGTCTGATCCCCTGTATCTTTCATAGAAAAGGACTGTGGCATGAATGCCGCAGTCCCGATATTTCTTGTTGGAACAACTATCTAGTGTTTAGATCGCTGTTGTTTGTCCACGGTACACAATTCCACGACGAGGGTCAACAGTGACTAATTCTCCATCAACAACGGTTGAAGTGGCACCATTCGCGCCAACGACTACTGGGATATCTTGAGCGATACCGACAACAGCAGCATGTGAAGTCAATCCGCCATCTTCAACGATTAAAGCAGAAGCTTTTTCGATTGCAGGCATATAGTCTTTGTCTGTTGTAGGAACAACTAGAACCATACCGTCTTTGGCTTTTTTGATTGCTTCTTCAGCGTTTTTAGCAACAACTGCATGAGCAACGACTGTTGATTCACCGATACCTTGAGCTTGTAATAATTTAGAACCGATCATTTGAACTTTCATTACGTTCGTTGTTCCACGTTCACCAACTGGCACACCAGCAGTAATCAAGATCAAGTCGCCTTCTTTAGCAAAACCTAAGTCAACAGCTTTTTGAGCAGCTAAGTCGAACATATCGTCTGTTGTTGTTGGTTTTTCAGCAACTGTTGGGTATACGCCCCAGTTAACCATCAAGCTGCGTTTTGTATGTTCGTCAAAAGTTACTGCCAAGATGTCAGCATCTGGACGGTATTTTGAGATCATACGTGCAGTGTGACCTGATTCAGTCGCAGCAACGATTGTTTTAACACCTAAGTTTTTCGCAGCGCGAGCTACTGAAAGACCGATTGTTTCTGTTACGTTTGATTTGTCGAATTCGTTGATTTGGAAAGAACCTAATTCTGACAATGCAGATTCAGCTTCCATATCGATACGAGCCATTGTGCCAACAGCTTCAACTGGGTATTTACCATTTGCAGATTCACCAGAAAGCATTGTAGCATCCGTTCCGTCAAATACAGCGTTGGCAACGTCAGATGCTTCCGCGCGTGTTGGACGTGGGTTTTCTTGCATTGATTCTAACATTTGAGTCGCTGTGATAACTGGTTTACCAGCGTAGTTACATTTTTTGATGATACGTTTTTGAACCATAGGTACTAATTCAGGAGCGATTTCAACACCCATGTCTCCACGAGCGATCATGATACCATCAGAAACTTTGATGATTTCGTCGATGTTATCGATCCCTTCTTGTGATTCAATTTTAGGGAAGATATGCACGTGTGTCATATTTTTTTCTTCAAGGATTTCACGAATATCAAGAACGTCTTGTGCTTTACGTACAAAACTTGCAGCGATGAAGTTAATGTCGTTATCTAGACCGAAACGGATATCGTCTGCATCTTTTTCTGTGATACCAGGTAAGTTGATTGAAATACCAGGAGCATTTACACCTTTACGAGAACCTAGCATACCAGCGTTTTTAACTAACATGATCAATTCGCGGTTTGCTTCGTCTTTGTCAATGATTTCCATGTCGATCAAGCCATCATCGAATAAGATATGTCCGCCGATGTGTGCATCGTCGAATAAACCTGGGTAAGTAACAGCGATTTTTTCTTTCGTCCCTTTATGTTCTGGGTCCATTGAGATACGTGTTTTGTCGCCTACGTTAAATTCAATATAGCCAGCGCGGCCATAATCTGCATCAGTTGTATCTTGAACAGTTGTACGGATTTCAGCACCTTTAGTATCTAAAAGAATACCAACATCTTTACCAGTTTTTTCAACTGCTTCACGAACCATGTTCATGCGTGCAAGTTGTTCTTCGTGGTCTCCGTGTGAGAAGTTGAAACGGAACACGTTAGCACCAGCTTCAATTAATTCTGAGATTGTTTCAACTGTGTTACTTGCTGGTCCTAATGTACTAACGATCTTCGTTTTTTTCATTACGTAATACGCTCCATTCTTGTTTCTTGATTGTTTATAATATATAGCTCTACACTATTATTAACGAGATTAAAATGAGATTTCGTGATTTAAATTGTATAGTGACAAGTCAGGTTTATGCTTGTTGTTTTCCAACGTTTCTACGATATCAGAAGCGATCACTTCGTTGTTTTCGATACCGATACATAATCCGCCTTTACCTTCTAACAATAAATCAACGGCATATGAGCCAAATTTGCTGGCTAATACACGGTCGCGGGCACTTGGTGAACCACCACGAACCACGTGACCCAACACACTCACGCGTGTATGGAAGTCGCCGTATTCAGCTAATTTTTCCGCGAATTCATTTCCGCCCATGACACCTTCAGCCAAAATGATCAAGCAATGTTTCTTACCGCGGTCACGGCCTGCTTGAATTTTCTTAGCGATACGTTCCATATCAAAATCATGTTCAGGAATAACGATTTCGTCTGCACCACCGGCAACACCAGACCATAAAGCGATATCGCCTGCGTTACGTCCCATTACTTCGATGACGAAAGTACGTACGTGTGAAGTCGCTGTATCACGAATGCGGTCAACAGATTCCAAGACAGTGTTGATGGCTGTATCAAAACCAACAGTAAAGTCTGTTCCTGGGATATCATTATCGATTGTTCCAGGGATACCAACGGCAGGGTAGCCATGTTTGGTCAAAGCTAGCGCACCATGATAAGAACCGTCACCACCGATAACAACTAAGCCTTCAATACCGAATTTTTTCAATTGTTCGATCCCTTTTAATTGCCCTTCTTCAGTAGCAAATTCTGGGTAACGAGCTGAATATAAGAAAGTTCCGCCTCGTTGGATCTTGTCACCGACGTCAGCAACATCTAAACGACGAATATCACCAGCGACTAGACCGGCAAAACCATAATTGATGCCATAAACTTCCATGCCTTCAAAAATCGCTTTACGAACGACCGCACGAACGGCAGCGTTCATTCCGGGAGCGTCTCCTCCACTTGTTAAAATTCCAATGCGTTTCATTTTCTCACCTCATAAGTATTCTCAAAAAAACATACATCGTTTAATTCATGGTACATTCTACCAAAAAACATCCCAAAAGTCTTGGGATGTCCACGGGAAAAAAGCGGTATTTTGCAAAAAGTTTTTGAAAGTTACAAGAAATCATCTTATTACGACGTTTTGTTCCCCTAATATGTCACTTAAAGCATTTAACAGGGTGTCATTAATCCCCACCCAAAACTTTTTATCCAGCACAATCTTCCGTCGATTTTTTTCATAGAAGATTACAACCGGAACTTTTCCAGGTGATAATTGAAGTCTTTCGGCAATTCCTTGCTGAATTTCTGGAGAATCTTTTGCTTCCTGCACACGCAAATACAAAGTTTTATCACTGATGTCCTCTTCTGCTACTTGCGCAAGAATCATTTCTTCCACTAATAATTGGAGCGCCTGATCATATTTACTGCGCTCGACTTTGCCTTGAACGAGATAGACTTTTTCTAACTCGAGCTCTTTGCGTAAGCGTCGATAGATTTGCGGGAAAACAGTTAAAGATATTTCGCCGCTTTGATCATTGCCTGTCAAAAAAGCCATCTGCTCGCCCTTCTTGGTACGAATCTCACGCAGCTCTTTTAAATAGAAGAGAATTTTCCCATGACTGCCGACAGAAAGCTCCGTGATGGGTTGTAAATCCTTTTGTTTCAACAGTTTAGGATAGTTTTCAGTTGGATGACCAGAAACATAAAGGCCAAGATATTGTTCTTCATAATTCAACCGCTCAGCCAATGAAAAATCCTCAGATGGTCGTTCCTTCAAGCTCATCATATCTAGCAAGGACATACTGCCGCCGCTGTATTGAACATTTTGGATTTTCCCCTCCAACCCATCGGCTAACTGACGACGGTTCGGATGCAGTTCATCAAAAGCACCAATAAAAATCAGCGGTGCGATATACTCATTTTTCAGCCAGCGGGTTTCGATTCGTAATAAGAATTGATCCAAGGACTTGAACGGTCCTTCCTCCTTGCGGGTGGTCAAAATATCACTGACAAAATCACGACGCATGCCCTTAATGGCATCCAATCCAAAACGGATCAGGTCCTTCTCAACTAATGTGAAGCTATAGCTGCTGCGATTGATATCCGGTGCTAATAATTTCACACCTGCTCGATTGGCTTCGGCAATATACTCCCGCAATTTCTTCGGATCATTCCTTACTGATTGCATCAATGCAGTGTAAAATGCTCCGGGATAATGGACCTTCATATAGGCCATTTGATAACCAACAAAGCTGTAAGCTACCGAGTGGGATCGGTTAAACCCATAATTGGCAAAGCGCTCGATGTAGTCATACACCTCTTCGGCGCTCTTCTGACTGTGTCCGCGACCGACAGCTCCACCGACAAAATGTCTTCTTTCTTCATCTAATAACTCTTTTTTCTTTTTGCTGACAGCACGACGCAGAATATCCGCCTCACCTAAACTAAAGCCAGCCATCTGGGCAGCCACCTGCATGATCTGCTCCTGATACACAATAAACCCGTATGTCGGTGACAAGATTTCCTTCACTGAAGCGTCAGGGAAACTTACTTGCTCCCTGCCATTTTTTCGAGCAATAAACTGATCAATAATTTGCATCGGACCTGGGCGATACAAGGCATTCACCGCTACGATATCTTCAAAGGATGTAGGGTGAAGATTTCTTAGAACTTTACGAATTCCTGCTGATTCAAATTGGAAAACGCCACTAGTCTCACCTCGCTGGAACAACGCAAGCGTTTCTGGATCATCTAAGGGGACATTTTTCAAATCCAGCTCTTCATGATACACGCGGCGGATATTTTGCTGGGCATTGTCAATGATGGAAAGATTCCGCAGTCCTAGGAAATCCATCTTCAGCAGTCCGATAGCTTCCACGTCAGACATCGTAAACTGGGTCAATAAAATATCCTCAGAACCATTTTGCAGCGGCACGACATTAATCAAGTTCACATCGCTGATCACTACTCCGCCGGCATGAGTAGAGACATGCCGTGGCAAGCCTTCTAAAGTCAATGCTGTTTGAAACAGTAATTTACTTCGTTCATCATGGGCGACTAATCGCTTTAATGGCTCAGATTTGTTATAAGCCTCCCGCAAAGTAATTTTTAACTGATTTGGTATAGCCTTTGACCAGCGATTGGCTTCACTTTGCGACAAGCCAAACACTCGTCCAACGTCTCGCAACACCATTTTCGCAGCCATCGTTCCAAATGTCGCGATCTGGGAAACATGAAAATGTCCATATTTTTCATGAACATAATGTAGGACTTGGTTCCGACGATTGTCAGGAATGTCCAAATCGATATCGGGCATGCTGTTTCGTTCAGGATTTAAGAAACGCTCAAACAAAAGATTGTATTTGATCGGATCAACATCCGTGATACTCAATACATAAGCCACAAGCGAACCTGCCGCTGAACCACGTCCGGCGCCAGAGACAATCTTGCTGCGATGCACATAATCCATCACATCCCAGACGATCAGGAAATAATCATCAAAGCCCATGTTATGGATGATTCCCAATTCACGCGTCAGCCGTTGGCGGTATTCCTCTGTCACATCACTAATGCGCTCTGGCAGCTTTTGCCAGCAAAGCTCCTGCAAATAAGCATCCGCTGTCTGTTGGTTCGGTACTGGATAATGTGGCAGCAATTTCTGATGCAAAGGCAAGTCAAATTGACAAAGCTCTGCCAAATGCTGTGCATTGGCTAATGCCTGTTCATCTTCAAAGCCAGCAATCAATTGCGACATCTCTATTAAATAGTTATCACCTAATTGATTCGTTAATTCTTCCCGAGGAAGCTGAGTCCCGTTTTGAATGTGCCCCATAATTTTTATCGCAAAAGCCTGTTCCGATTCCAAACAAGCCACTTCATGAATCGCTATTTTCGGCCAGTTTTCTGACAATTCGGAGGTCTTTGTTTTTGATGAGATTCCTAGATAGAATTCTCCGTTGATAAGGTCAGCGATCTGTGAGAAGACTGCTTCACTTGGATCATATAAGTTGTCTACTGGTAAGACACTGATTAGATTTTTCGCATCAATTTTATAATCTGCTAAGGTCAGCGGTTTTTCTGTCATCATCCGTGTGCTGGATAGACGCATTAATTCCTGATAACCAGCGACATTTTTCCCATAGAACACAATTCTTTCAATCGACTCGCCAAATGAGAAATCCAATTCCAGACCGATAATCCCGCTCATTTGATGTTTTTTACAGGCTTTGAAAAACTCGACCGCGCCATATAAAACATTCTCATCCGTAATCGCGATCGCAGAATACCCGCGTTCCTTGGCTGCTGAGACATATTCTTCTATCGTTAACGTACTTTTCAATAATGAATAGGAAGTTTTCGTATAAAGTTGTGGTATTTGCATGATTTCCTCCTATTAACGTAATATTTTTATCGATGAATCAACTAACAAGTATAGCACGAAATTTTTGACGCTAAAACTCAACAAAAATTACCGGTTTTCTATTTAGATTTTCCGCTTATTTTCATAGGTCTTTTCTTTACATTTTCAAAAAAAATGCTAAACTGAACCTAGATATATTTGCGAAAAGAGGTGCTCTTGATGAAATATCTAGTTACATTATTTTGGGCTTTCGCAATTGGACAAGCCGTTTGTTATCTAGGCGGTGCCTTGCAAAGTGCTTCTTATAACTTTGAATTATCTACGATTATTTCTCTAATTGTTGGAGTTATCGCACTTGTTGCTGCGTGTTTTGTTTCACCAAAAAAAGCCAAAGCATAAACAAAACCAGTTACTATATTGTAACTGGTTTTTTGTTTTTTTCCTAGTTGGAAACTATTGAAGATTAATTATCTAATTTCCACCTTAAATGATAGTTTTGAAAAATTGCATACGATTTTTTCTTACTTCAATTTCCTCTTATATTACTCTATCAAAATGTTTTAATGCCAAGTATTCCACCGCATATCTGAACAGCACAATGTAAAGCGCGATGGTTACAAAATTCTCGAACGACAAGCTTGGTAAATATTGTTTTGGCACAAAAATGTTTAACGAATACAATAGTGTGACGCCTAATGAGATGGCACTATAATACTTTAAAATCACGGTGTTAGCCTTATTTTTAACAAGTTTCCATCTTTCATCATTCTTATATTCTCTTGTCTTTGATTTATTGAAGTTCTCACTCAAAATTATAAACACGATCATGCTTAATGTATAAATTATTGTGATTATTCTTCCCAATACCCCTAATACCATAAATTAATCCTCTTCCTTTTTAAAAACCTCATTAATATCTACTCCAAATGCCCTGGCGATATCAAATGCTAATTCCAATGACGGCGTATACTTGTACTTCTCAATCGAAATGACCGCTTGCCTTGAGATACCAGCCTTTTCTGCTAAATCTGCCTGCGTCCAATCTCGTTCTGCTCGTAAAACCTTAATTCGATTCTTTATCAAAGTATCTACCTCGATTCTTTATGTAACCACCTCGTTACATATATAGTAATGGGGTAGTTACATTTTGTCAATAAGCTAAAACAAAAAATCCTTTTCACTACTTTTAGACAGTGTATCCAAAAGAAGTGAAAAGGATTTAGCTGTAGATAAAACGAAATTTCAGAACTAAGTATCTCTCATACGATCATAAAAGCTATTCGTTTTCGCGATTATATTTTTCTGAAGAATCAAACTGCATTTTCCCACCGAATTTCTCCAACCGCTGATCTCGAATCTTATGAACAAGCGCTACTATTTCAGCATCACCGGAATGATAGGCTCGATGCACTTCGGCAGAAACAGTCAATAGATTCTGCTCATAGTCGGTGCCGTTTTGTGAGACATAAATTAAATGATGAATTGCCAAGTCGCCATTACTGGCAGGAATACGTATCCCATGCCGATTGTATTGAGCAAGATCTGCCCCGCTGATTTGACAGAAGAACTGATCACGGCAGGCAATTCGATAAGGCAGACTCGCCATAGTCCGTTTCGTGAAAGTGGCTTTCGAATAATTGCGAGAACAGCTATCCTTGCAAAATGACCGACGCCCCTTCGGCAAACGTTGACCACACCATTTACAACTTGCAGCACTTTCTCGTAAGTCGCATTGATTGAACCCCAAAGCCTCACCAAACTGCCGTTCATATTCTGCTAAGCTCAGCCAGCTGCGTTGATATCCAAAGTCCTTTTGACGTAATTGACTTCCTTTACCCATATAGTGATGCTTTTCCGGTAAGGCCTGAACAAGTCCAGCCAAAGCTGCTTTTTCCTGATTCGTTGCCTGTTTTCCATTAGCAAGCTTATGCAGCTCCTGACCATCGAATGTATAAATTCCGCAGCAGCGAAAGCAAATACATAATGCTTCCTGTGAACCATCCTTCAGTAAAATTTCTAATTTTCGTTGACAGGTCGGACAATTGGCGCCCACCATTTTGATACGTTTGTAAGACATAATAACTCCTTTTACACTTGATTTCTTTCACACTGGTTAGCGTAAAATAAACGATCCTATAACAATTAACTAGCGAACAATGCCTGAATGAAGACTTTCATAATACCTTAAGTATATCACCAAAAAATCTTACGCATTCACTAAATATCCTCACTAGATCAAACTATCTCGTTCAACTAAAAAGGAAAAGTAGTCGGTCTTCCATCCTTTCAGCCGCAAAAAAAGACTGTCTCAAACTGACAGCCTTTCAAGCAGAACGATTTTGATTCCCCTCATTTTAACTGCTTTTTCTACGAATTGAGGTGGCATGGTATTTTTTGATACTATCCGTATCCTCCAAAATAATTACCTTTTCCTTAATTGGATTCACAGGACCAGTTTGGATTTCATTGACAAGATCAGTATAACTTGCATTTGAAATAGTTACCGAAGCATGAAAATCACTGTGTTCCTCTGCTACAATCCGAACAGCTCTGCGGCTGATTTCATCTTTTTTCTTGGTCCAATAATACCCGCATAAAATCGAATGAATCTCCTTGGCCTCATAGCAGAGCTGATTTTCTTCCTCTAAAAGACGAACCACATTGATATAAACGGCCTTTTCAGCTGTCAAAAAAATAAACTTCGCATCACTAGGACCAAACAGTTCCCACAGTCTTAAAGTAGTCGGACTTTTGACAGGCGTTGCTGCCCAGATATTAATGCTCTTTTCATGACCAGCCCAAAAAATCGGATCCTTCCCATCAAACAAACCAGCAATCCTCGCGACAAGCATTTCCATTAAAAACTTATCCTTTTCATACGTTTGGTCTTCGCCTTCACGGTAATAACACTTCTTCAGTTCTCGCAAAATAGTTTCTTCATTCAACATGGGTACCCCTCCCTGTTTCCCTAACACCCTTATACATTCGTACGGTTTTCATTAGCTTGGCTTTCTTCAATTAAATTATGCCTCAATTTTACTATTCATACAGTCCAAAATATATATAATTTTTAACTCAAATAAAGTATAAAAGTAATAGATAGCGTCTTATCAGTAAACAATTCTTCTTAATCAAACAAAATAGTCAATTTCCAATTTTAAGATTTTCTTAGTAAATAATCGCGACTTCCTAAGAAAAGCGGGATTACCTAAACTGATAATCCCGCTTACTATCCTATTCATTCCACTAAACTAAATCTTTGTCTTGGTCACTAACAGTTTACGGAAATTAAAAACACTTAAAATAATGTTTCCAAAAACGCAAGCACTAGTGACTAAGAATACTGCTGGATAGCCCATCGCATGAGCTACGGTTGAACCTAGCATCGGCCCAATAACCTGACCAAAATTGTTAAACATTTGATTATAGCTGAAAATCCGACTGACTCCTTCCGGCGGGCTGATCTTGCTGATAAGAGTATTGATCGAAGGCATCAACGCGCCGGTTGAAAATCCCAAGAAGAAACGCAAAACACCCAGTTGGAAAGGTGTTTTAACAAAGGCCATTGGAATAAAACAAAGCAAAGACAAGACTAACCCTGCTAGTAAGACTTTGTGATTCCCGATCTTATCTCCAATTTTCCCCAATGTTGGTGAAGAAGCAATCGCCGACACCCCAGCGATTGAAACAATAAATCCACTGATAACTAAAGCATTGCTGCTGGAGCCGCTCAAATCCCGAATATACAGCGTCAAGATTGGGCTAATGCTAGTCGCTCCGACCTGCAAAATCAATGAACTGATAAATAAGCCAATCAGAATCGGCATATAATTGATTCGCTTGCGCAATTCTGTCATGCTGATGACATCTTCCTTTTCGATCGGTTGGAAATTTTCTTTCACCATAAAAACCGTCAAGAAGGTACAAATCAGTAAAATAACTCCGGTAATAATGAAGACATTCCGTAATCCAAACCATTGCGCCAACATCCCGCCGATCAAAGGACCAATTAAGTTTCCGGCTACCCCGCCGGTCGCAAGTGTCCCCAATGCCCAGCCGCTTCTTTGACGCGGCACTTGAGAAGCGATCATCGCTGTCGCGTTTGGGGCATAGCCAGATAAGACACCAGTCATAAAACGCATGATCAGCAACCAATAAACATTCGGCACAAAAGCCAGCGAACCCATCGTAATCGTCATTCCAGCTGCTGCCCGAATCATCATTAAGCGCCGCCCTTTTCGATCCGCCAGATTTCCCCAAATCGGAGAAACGATCGCCGCTGCAAAAGCCGTTACCGAGATCGCCAAGCCAGAAAACAACTCGACTTGATTTTTCGGTGTTCCCAGTTGTTCAATGTAGACTGGTAAAAAGGGCATCACCAAACTGAAACTGGCACCAGTAAAAAAACAACCGATCCATGAAATCAAAAGATTTCGCCGCCAATTGATTGCCATCTTTTTGAATCCCCTTTCTCTACATTTTCTATTCCTATACTATAGCAGAATCCCCGTAAAAAGACTTTTTTCTACCCTCAGGGACTTTGAAAATTTTCTAATATTTTCTGATTATTTAAGCGCTACGGTTGCGTTTTCTAATGGATGTGCTAGACTAAAACAAATCGAAATGATGTTTATTTCTCTCTTGTTTAAGCAAGATTGTCAAAAGAATAAATAATAAATAAAAAGTAGGAGTTTTTATGAAAAAATTGATTGCCATTGATTTAGATGGTACTACGCTAAATCAAGATTCTAAAATCACTGATAAAACAGCAAAAACTCTGCGTCGAGCGATTGAAGATGGTCACACAGTCGTGATTGCCACTGGTCGTCCTTACCGCATGAGTAAAAACTTTTATCAACAATTACAATTAACAACGCCGATGATTAATTTTAACGGCGCCCTTGTTCACCTTCCCGGAAAAGAATGGGCAGACGAGCAGGAAACTTCTGTTAATCGGAAGATCGTTTTCGATGTTATGTCGGAAAAGAAAAACCTGAAGCTAGATTTCATCGCCGCTGAAAACCGCGAGACCTTCTTTATCGATGATTTAAATTTCTTCGATCAGCATTTCTTCGCCAGTGATTTTGCGACGAATGATAATCTATTAACGGTCAACACCTTGCGAACCAATCCAACGTCTGTTTTATTACGTAGCCAGCCTGAAAATGTCGGCAGTGTTTCCGAAGAATTAAAACAGCAATTTGGACATGAAGTCGAAGTCAATACCTGGGGCGGACCAAATCCGATGTTGGAAGTCGTTGCCAAAGGCATTCAAAAAGCCCATGGTCTTAAACGGGTGATTAAAAGTCTTAACATGAAGCAAGAAGACATCCTCGCATTTGGCGATGAACACAATGATGTGGATATGCTGAAATTTGCGGGTTGGGGTGTGGCGATGGCGAATGGAACGGATCAATTAAAATCGGTTGCCAATGACATCACAGAAAAGCCTAATAGCGAAGACGGTATGGCCGATTACTTAACGAAATATCTTGATTTATAAAAACTGAGGGTGGAAATCATTTGATTTCTCCATCCTCAGCTTTTTTTATTTTTCAAATAATTCGATAGCCTTTTCTGCAAAGCGTTGTCCAAATATTTCAAACATTTCTTTGGCATCCTCATAGTGGGTTCCTACCGCATCCAGCGCTACTGGGCCATGATGGATAAAAGGCTGACCATAAGCAGAGCCGCCGGAATACACCAGCATTCCCTTAACCAATAGCATTCCCAAAATTGAAAGAATCGCGCTGTCACTACCGCCCTGTGCATAGTGGGCTGTTGCAAAACAACCGCCTAGCTTTCCAGCAAGGGAAATAGACTTGCTATCTTCTAGTAACCATTGATTGATTCGCCACGCGCTCGTTGCCATATAAGTAGGCGTCCCAAATACGACACCATCACAGGCTGACACATACGCGTCATCGATTTTTTCATCAACTGAGAACAGTCTGACCTCACCGCCGACCCTCCGCATACCTTCTGCGATAACTTCTGCCATTTCCTTCGTTTGTCCGGTTTCGCTATAGTAGATGATCGCTAATTTCATACCAATCACTCCCTTTTTCCTTGATGGTACACTGATAACAAGGAGAATTTCAATAGCAAATGGAAAAGCCTAGTCAACTTTTCTTCCGAGATCCCACCTTTATTGATCCTTTTAAACAAAAAAAGAAATTGACCTCTAATAAGCCAATTTCATTTCAGACTGAGTTTCTATTTATTTTACCACGGTATATTCATCAATCGTTTTGCCATCCTTATCCTTCAAGACGAGCCAACCATTCGTTCCGGCATAATAAAGAAAGATACCGACTTCATTCACACTCTTTAAGACAATATCCTCTGTTGTTGTATAGTTTGAGATTTTATCCGCATAATCCGCTCTCAATTTTTCGGTTAAGCGCGCACTAAATCCCACCAAACCATCTTTGTTCAAGGGCATTTCCTGTGTTAGTTTCGCACCAGCCAACAGCCGCATTTCATTGCGCTTTTGCCAAACAACTTCCCCTTTTGCATCATTGTAATCAATATAAAATGGAATCTCACTGACTTTCTTACTCCAGCGATGCTGAGCCTTCGCTGGTTTAGCTTTGATCTTTTCGTTTTCGTAGCCAAACGTAGCCAAAAGCTCAAAAAGTAGCTCTTGATAGTTTGCTACAATCGGATAGTGGTTCGCGGCAATTTTCTGCTCTTCAAATAACCCCGCTGTTTTCAGCGCGTTTTTTTGCCAGACCTCCAGCATTTGTTGAGCTAAGTCACGTCCTTCGATGTCCCACGGAACACTGATCGTCACCAGACTATCCGCTTCTTTCAGGACTTTTTTATCAATCGCTTGACCATAATCGACTGACTGCACTTCACGGCCTTTGAAATACAGTACGAGTTGATCCTTGGTCAAGTTTGGCAGCTTTTTCAAGTTGCGGTAAATCACCATCATCCCTTGTTCATCAAATTGGATGCTTGTTGTATCATGATCAATCTCCACCATTAATTTCATCATCGGATTTCCCTCAAATCTTTTTTCTTTAGCATATTAAAAAAGTTTGAATGAGTCGAATGATAGGTCTCAGAGAAAAAATCCGGCGAATATTTGGCGAAATCGACATAAACCAAGTTTAAAAAAATTTATTTAATGCTCCAGCTCATACCAACGTTGGATTTTTTGATGAGCTGGACACAATTAGTTATTCACGCTTGCGAATTCGCTCGAGTAACCGTTTTCGTTTTTTCTTAGGTTTCGCTGGTGGTGATTCCTTGTTCACTGCGGTGACGATCGACTCCTGTGGTGCCTCTTCCAAGCTTTTTCCCGTGACGATCAGCTTCGCTGGGACGGATTCGTCGTCTGCTTTGATATCCATTGGTTCAATTCCCGCTGGAAAACACGCATTGATCAACATAAAGGCTTGACTCTCATTCAGATCCCACGAATGATAGCCCCTTGGCAGTTCAATTGTTTGGATCAAGCAGTTCGGCTGAGGCCATTCTTCGGTAATGGTTAAGTCCTCCGGAATACGGATGGTTTCTTGAACTATTTTCTTGCTGTCAGGTGCCTGCACCTGTTGTATTGGTTCTTCAATTGTTTGGACAGCCGCCATTTGTTCAGTCTGAGGCTGTGCTGCGTTTTCCGCCACTTTTCCATCTTCAAAAATCATTCTTTCCGTTCTTTTGATGACTTTGGCCCGGCGGACTTCTTGAAATAATTCTACACCATTTTTTTCGAATAATTTTAGTTTCGTTAATTTTGTTAGTGACGTTTTAATCTCTTCTGCTGATTTGGTGAAATCAAAATCCTTTATGCGCAACCGATGGGACTTGCCATCGCTTTTACCAAACTCTGCAGCTAATGTATAGGTTGTTTGCATCGTTCCATTCCTTCCTAATTTCCTTTATCTGTATAGTTTCTCCATTTTCTCCGCAGGTCTTCGTCATGAACCGACTAATCCTGCCAACGGTTCTTTGATAAATTGTGTAAATAACGTTTTCAGCTTTTCTGCAACATAAGTTTTCGCTGGAAACAATTTGATTTCTAATAAACGCCATTCCTTCTTCTCAAAATATTCTGTAAAGAAGACATAATAACGGCGCAGTGCGCTATTCGATCGTGTGCGCATAAAAATGTGACGCACAAGATCGGCCAATACAAATGAGAAATCCGCTTCTGTCAATTCTTC
>NZ_JAHLOS010000060.1 GCF_018917525.1 Enterococcus raffinosus
CACTCCACGCGAGTGTTTATTAGCAGAATTATCAAAGTTATCGTTGGCTGCTAAATAGAGAATAAAATTGAATAACACATGAATTTCAATAAGTGGCTAACTTGCACTTGAAATTTGGGCAACCGAATTAACGAGCAGGGTGACTAATTATGCAAAATATTTTACTGAAAATACGTTATATCTTTCAGTAAATAATTCTGATATCGATCTAGTATTAAGAGAAGAAACGCTTGGAATAGAGTTTCTATTCACCTTAGTATTCCAAGTATTGGCTAATGAATGGGCGTTGCAAACTGGATTCAATCCAGATTGCAAGGTTCATGAGAATTTTTTCAAATTTGTAGGAACGAAAGATTAGGAGTTGTAGACAATGTCACTTAAAATTGCGATTATTGGCGCTGGAAGTGTTTATACACCGGAAATTATCGAAGGACTAGCCCAAAACAAAGAAAAATTACCAGTTACAGCGTTGACACTAATGGATATTAATGAAGAGCGATTGGAAATCATGTACGATTTCTTGAATCGTTACAAGGCCTATCATCATCTATCATTTGAAATTCGGCAAACGACCGATTTGGTAGAAGCAGTCAAAGGTCAGGATTTCATTTTGACTCAGATTCGAGTCGGAGGAAATCAGGCTCGAATCAACGACGAAAAAATTCCTTTGAAATATGGAGTGATCGGTCAAGAAACCACAGGCCCAGGGGGATACATGAAAGCCTTACGAACGATCCCAGCAATTTTGGAGATCGCTCGAGCGGTTGAAGAGTATAACCCGAATGCATGGTTAATCAACTATGCCAACCCAACAGGAATTCTAGCCGAAGCTGTTAGAAATTACACAAAAACTAAATTTATTGCTTTGTGTGCTGGAGGGATGCGGCCAAGAACTTGGGTGGATTGGGCACTTGGAGTGAACTATAAAGATGTGAAGTATGATTTTGTTGGACTGAATCATATGAATTTTGCCTATAACATCCGTGTGGACGGCAAAAAGCTATCGAAAGAAGAATTCGACAAAGTGGCTGATATTCATGGAACGGTCGCACCCGACCTGATCAAACGGATCAATGCACTACCAAGTCTTTACTGTCAGTATTACTTCCACAGAGATAAGAAACTTGAAGAATTGAAGAATGCAGAGTTGACTCGTGGCGAGGTGGTTCTAGGCTTAGAAAAAGATATCTATGCAGCTTTAAAGAATCCGGATCAGCATGACAAACCCGAAATATTGAAGAATCGTGGCGGGGGAGGCTACAGTGAATTAGCTCTTGAAGCCTTGTCTGCTATCTACAATGATGAGGACATGTGGGTTGTAGCCAATGTGAAAAATGAGCGAGCTATCAGTTTCTTGCCATATGATGCCTCCGTTGAAACACCATGTGTTCTGAATAAAAACGGTATAACTCCGCTAGTCCAAAATAATATTCCTGAAGGGGTTTATGGCCTGGTTTCAGCCGTTAAAAACTACGAGAGCCTCGTGGTGAAAGCGGCAGTCGAAGGGGATTATGGAAAAGCTTTGCAGGCGATGGTTGCTCATCCTTTAGTTGGTGACTATGACATTGCTAAACCCATGCTGGAAGAAATGCTAATTGCAAACAAAGAGTATATTCATCCAGGTCTGCTTAGAGAAGTTGCTCAAAAAATTAATTGATCAACAGTGAAGTTGACACAAATATCAAGCCAAGTGATGGTAGGTTTGCCATCGCTTGGCTTATTTATTTGTCGATTTTCTTTCAATATTGAAAAATAATTTTGCTGTCATAAATAGAGTTAAATTATTCTTTTTTAAAATATTGTTGACAAAGCATGAGAATCATCGTATGCTGTATATGAAATCGATACCACAAGGCGGTGAAATATTGGCAACTATCAAAGATGTCGCAAAAAAAGCAGGCTTATCAGTCTCAACCGTTTCTCGCTATTTGAATCACCATCCCTATATCTCTGAGGATAAACGCAAACGGATTCAAGCGGCGATGGCAGAATTGGATTATACGCCCAGCTCGGTAGCTACTCAACTACGTTCAAAAAAAGGAACGATGATCGGTATATTAGTTTCACGGATCGCCAATCCATTCTTTTCGCACTTAGTTGACGCGATTGAAAAGAATGCCAGATCCCATGGCTATAACGTTTTGGTCATGCAGACCTACGACGATAAGAAGGCGGAGACCAATATGTTGGAGATGCTGAAGCAACAGGTCATCGCTGGTTTGATTATGTGTTCGATCGAAGGGGACCCGAAAATTATTGAAGCTTATCGTGAATACGGTCCGATCGTTCTATGTAATGAACAAATTCCTGGATCGGATTTGCCGCAAGTTTTTACGAACCAAGAAGCGGCGAGCTTTGACGCGACCGAATACCTAATCAATCAGGGCTATAAAAAAATCGCCTATTGCACAGGGGGGACGTTGACCCGCGGCGGACACGGGAATTCTCGAACTGAAGGGTTTGAACGAGCGCTGAATACGCACCGGCTGCCAATGAAAATTGATTGGATCTTTAAGCAAGTGCACACGGTCGACGATGGCAGGCAGGTAGCCGACAAGCTGCTCTCGCTACCGCAGGAAAATCGGCCTGACGCGGTATTTACCAGCAGTGATGAAGTCGCCAGCGGCATATTGGAAAGCTATTTAGCAGCTGGCAAGAAAATACCAGAAGACTTAGCGATCATGGGCTTTGATAATCATCCGTTTACGAGTATGTTGGCGGTTCCGTTAACGACCATCGCACAGCCAGTTGAAGCATTAGGGCGAGAGTCAACGAATTGGTTGATCGCTCGAATGGAAGAAAAGGATTATCAACTAGATACTTCTGAGTTGGAGCTACAATTGATTAAACGAAAATCTGCTTAAGCGGATTTTTCTTAAAAGCAATATGGTATCGATACCACAAAAGGAGAACTTATGATGGAAATGATTTTAAAGGAAAAACAGTTATTGGACGAGGAACAGAATTTTTGGAAAGAGGAAGTCGTTTATCAGGTGTATCCGAAAAGCTTTTACGATAGTGACGGTGATGGGATTGGTGATATTAAGGGAATCACCCAGAAGCTGGACTATCTAGCGGAGCTGGGGGTGACGATGCTATGGATTTGTCCAATTTTTACCTCGCCAATGGTTGATAATGGGTACGATATAGCCGATTATAAAGGTATACAAGCAGAATTCGGCACGATGGAGGATCTCACTGAGCTGATCGAAGCAGCAAAAGTCAAAGGCATCAAGATAATCCTTGATTTGGTCGTGAATCATTCTTCTGATGAGCACGCGTGGTTCCAAGCCGCTTTGGCGGATACTGAAAGTCCTTATCGCGACTACTATATTTTCAAGTCAGGTGAGGCGGGGAATCCGCCGAATAATTGGCGCTCGATCTTCGGTGGCAGTGTTTGGGAGCCAGTGCCAAATGAAACCGATATGTATTATTTCCATACTTTTGATAAGAAGCAACCGGACTTAAACTGGGAAGATCCGGCGCTGAGACAAGAAATCTATGAAATGATCAATTGGTGGTTAGAGCAGGGAATCGCGGGTTTTCGGATCGATTCTATTACATTTATTAAAAAAGATCAGGATTATGGTGATGTCGAACCAGACGGCAGCGATGGCTTAGGCAGTGTGAAGCTTAAAACTAGAAATCGTCCTGGAATAGAAAAATTCTTAGCAGAATTAAATCGTGAAACTTTTCAAAAATATGACTGTGTCAGTGTCGGTGAAGCGCCAGGTGTACCTTATGATCAATACGATCAATATATTGGTAAGGACGGCTATTTCAATATGATCTTTGATTTCCATTATGCGGATATTGATGTGGAAAACGGCAGTGAATGGTTCCGTCAGACCAACTGGCAGCCGCAGGATTTGAAGGAATTGTTGTTTAAGAGTCAAAAGGCGATTCAAGACAGTGGCTGGGGTGCTAACTTTATGGAAAACCACGATCAGCCCCGCTCGTTATCAAAATATATCACTGATAAAAATTATCAAAATGAGATCGGTGCGAAGGCTTTGGGAACCTTATTCTTCTTCCTGCGAGGGACTCCGTTCATCTATCAAGGACAGGAAATCGGGATGAAAAATTTCCAACGAACAACGATCGAGGATTTCAACGATGTATCTAGTATCGATAATTACCATCGCTCGATTATGGAAGGCTTTTCTGAAGAAGAGGCCATGAAGTTTGTTAACCAGCGCTCTAGAGACAATACGCGGACACCGTTTCAATGGGATGCAACGGAAAATGCTGGCTTTAGTCCATCGAACAACGCTTGGTTGAAGCTGAACGGCGATCAAACCGAAGTGAATGCGGCGGATCAGGTACAGCGACCCGAGTCAATCTTTTCCTTTTATCAACAAATGATCTACCTGCGTAATCATTCTAGCTATCGCAATACGCTGATTTATGGAAAATTTTCGCCATTAGAAACAGCGGATGCGGTGATTGCTTATGAACGTTCGGGAGAAGAAACGCTTCAGATTTTTGTCAATCTAAGCAATCAAGAGCAGAAAATCGCAGCCGCAGGTGAAGTACTATTGAACAATTATCATGAATTGACAAAACAACATGACGCACAAATCTTAAAACCTTACCAAGCCGTTGTAATCAGAAAGGGTGGCAATCATGACTAAAACAAACTATCAAGAAATCGCTGAAAAACTTGTCGCAGTCGTAGGAGAAGATAATATCGTTTCCGCTACGCACTGCGCGACCCGTCTACGCCTGCAAGTAAAGGATCGTAAAGCCATTGATGACAGTCAAGTAGAGCAGGTGGAAGAGGTCAAAGGGGTTTTCTATAATGCGGGACAATATCAAATTATTTTAGGTACAGGGATTGTCAATAAGGTCTATGCTGCGCTGCAAAAGACCTACGCTTTCAATGAAGTATCGAAGGATCAAATGGCAAAAGACGAAGCTTCGCCGTTGCAACGAGCTGTTCGGAATATTGCCGATATCTTTGTTCCAATCATCCCGATTCTAGGAGCGACAGGTCTCTTCTTAGGGCTAAAGGGCGTGCTCTTCAATGAAACCGTTCTTCGTGCAATGGGACTGACGCCGAATAGTATTCCCGAATGGTTGAGTGCGTCGGTGACTGTTTTAACCGATACGGCTTTCGGCTTTTTAACCGCTTTTATCTGCTGGTCTGCGTTTAAGAAATTGGGCGGATTACCGATCATCGGCTTTTTGATCGGGTTGATGCTGGTTTCTCCGGCTCTACCAAATGCTTATGCAGTAGCAGGTGGAACGGCAAAACCAATTATGGCTTTCGGAATAATTCCATTAGTTGGATACCAAGGTTCAATTCTGACTGCGCTGATCACTGGGATGATCGGGGCCACGCTTGAGAAGAAATTACGGAAAATCATGCCCAATGCGATGGATTTGATTTTTACACCGTTTGTCGTAATCCTTGTATCTGTCTTTGTTGCCTTGTTCGTATTAGGTCCGATCGTACATGCGTTTGAAGGACAAGCGATAAAAGTCATTGAAATGTTCCTACACTTGCCATTGGGGCTTGGCGGCCTGATCATTGGTTTCTTATATCCGATTGCGGTCATGACAGGGATGCATCATATGTTCATCATGATCGAAACCTCCTTGATCGCCACCACGGGCTTTAATCCTTTAATCACCGTTTGTGCGATGTATGGTTTTGCCAATGCGGCAGTTTGTTTGGCAATTGCGTTAAGAACGCGAAATGCTTCCGTGAAAACGGCTGGAATTTCGGCCACAGTCACGCAACTCTTGGGTGTCAGTGAACCGGCATTGTTCGGTGTGGTGATGCGGACAGGAATGAAAGCGATCTTAGTCATGTTAGGAAGTTCCGCAGTCGGCGGCATGGTGCTATCTTTGTTGGGGATTCAAGCCAATAGCTATGGATTAGCGGTTCTATTGTCACCACTGATGTATATCTATGAACCGTATCAAGTCATCACGTATGTACTAGTAGGCATCGGAACCTTCATTCTGGCCTTTGCTTTAACGAACTTTTTCGTGATCAAAAAAGAAACGAACGCTATTTCTGCAAAAGCACAAGGGAAAAAGACAACTGATAAAGTCTATTCACCGATCGAAGGCGAAATTATTCCAATTTCGGAGGTGAACGATCAGGTTTTTGCCAGCAAAATGATGGGCGAAGGCTTTGCTGTATTGCCAAGTAACGGCACAATCAAGGCCCCTATATCTGGTGTGGTGAAAATGATTGCTCCTACAAAACATGCGATTGGTATCGTAACGGATGACGGTTTGGAGCTCCTGCTGCATTTAGGCATCGATACGGTAGAGCTAAATGGGGAGCCTTTTAGCTTGAAGATTAAGGAAGGACAATCGCTGCAACAAGGGCAGGTCATCGGCACGATTGATCTAGACTTGATCGAAGCCAAAGGCAAAGACGCAACCGTCATGGTGATCATCACCGATTCAAAAGAGGCGATCTCAGGCTTGGAATACAATCAGGATTATGTCTCGCCGATTTTAGGATCATAGGTGAAAACGATGGAATGGACCCAAGAAAATCGCTATCGCCCGTATCATGAATGGTCAAACGAACAGGTGAAGGAATTAAAAACAAAGATTGCCGCTTCGTGTTGGCGATTAAACTATCATATTCAACCAGAAACCGGGTTACTAAATGATCCCAATGGATTCAGCTATTTTAACGGGAAATGGCATTTGTTTTATCAGTCGTTTCCCTTTGGCGCCACTCATGGTCTAAAATCATGGTTCCACATCAGCTCAAAGGACTTGGTTCACTGGGAAGCGGAAGGCCTGGTGTTAGAACCGGATTCTGACTATGATTCTCATGGTGTTTATTCCGGAAGTGCGTTGCCAGTAGAGGAGAAACTCTTTTTAGCCTATACCGGAAATGTCAGAGATGAGGCTTGGGAGCGGCATAGCTATCAATTGAGTGCTTGGATGAACAGCGAAGGGACTATTGACAAAGTAGAAATACCGATGATCCCGGAACCACCAAGCGGTTACACCGCACATTTTCGCGACCCGCAAATCATCCGTTACAAGGATGCATATCTCATGGTGATCGGGGGACAAACAGTCGATGAACGAGGACACATACTCGTTTATCGAAGTAAAAACTTAGTCGATTGGACTTACCTCGGACCACTAGAGCTTAATCAAAATCTTGGCTTTATGGTGGAATGTCCTAATTTGCTTTTCATTAGTGGCAAGGTAGTTCTGCTGCTCTGTCCACAGGGCTTAGATAAGAGTGTACTCGAATATCAAAATGTTTATCCGAACACTTATATTTTGGCAGATGACTATTTAATAGAAGGAAATCACCTGAAGAATTCCACTCAGCAGCAATTATTAGACGAGGGCTTTGATCTCTATGCCACTCAAGCATTCATGGCGCCTGATGGTCGCTGCTTAAGTGTCGGCTGGATCGGATTACCGGAAATGGACTATCCCACATTTGATGAGAGCTGGGCACACAGTTTGAGTTTAGTCAAAGAGCTTACACTAAAAAAGGGAAAGCTTTATCAATATCCTGTTTGTGAGACGAAACTATTAAGAAAAGCCAGAGAAGATTTTGTTTTAGAACCGACGAAACAGCTGCGAAAGTCGACCAATAATTGTTATGAACTACAGCTAACAATTCCTGAAAATTGTCGTGGTCAGGTTCAGCTGTTTTCAGATAAGACAAGCAGCTATGCGTTAATTTTGAGCTACGATACTGAAAAAGGAATGATTCAGTTGGATCGCAGTAAAACCCACTGTCCGTTGAATCCAGCCTTAGGTGAAATCCGAGAAAGTCTGATAGCTCCGGGTGAAGCGGTGAAGCTCTCTATTTTCATAGACCAATCGACCTGCGAAATTTTTATTAATCAAGGGGAGAAGGTTTTGACTGCGAATTATTATCCAGTCGAGAATCAGAGGGAGCTAGTAGTCGAAGGTACTAAGAATATCCACATAACCTACTACTCATTAGAAAAATAAAACAAGCGATGGTTGAGTGAGTTCAATCATCGCTTATTTTTAGTTCTCAATAAATCTTTTTAAATGCTTGGCGGTATAAGATTTCTTACACTCTAAAAGCTCTGGTAAATAGCCCTGAAACAGAATTTCACCGCCGTTCATGCCTCCGCGTGGTCCCATATCAATAATCCAATCTGCTTGACTAATCATCGATAAATTATGTTCCAAGACGATCAGGGTCTTGCCATTTTCTTTTAACTTGTCTAACAGCTTGAGTAAACTTTTAATGTCACTTTCATGCAAGCCAGTACTAGGTTCGTCCAAGATAAAAATTGCTGAGTCTAGCGAATCTCTATGCAGCAGCATGGTTGCGATTTTTAAACGTTGTCGTTCTCCGCCTGATAAAGTATCTAGACTTTGTCCTAAGGTAAGATAGGCCAAATTTGCTTCAATTAAGACCTTTAGCGTATTCCTGATTTCTGGAAGAGCGAGCAGTTGATGGGCTTCCGCGACCGTCAGTTGAAAAAGTTCATTAATCCTAAAGCCCTTCCAGCTATAGGACAACGCTTCTTCATTGTATCTCTTTCCATGACATTTTTCGCATTCTTGCCGAACATCCCCCATGTAAGCTAAGTCATAGTTGATATACCCTTTACCCTTGCATTCAGGACACGCACCAGCGCCGTTGAAGGTGAATAGAGAAGCTGGTTTTCCCGAAATTTTGGCATATTCTTGCCGGATAACATCAAACATTCCAAGATAAGTCAATAAATTGGAGCGATTGCTTCCACGGATAGGCGTCTGATCGAAGGCAATTGCTTCTGGATATTTTTCCATAAAAAGTTTTCGAATCAAGGTACTCTTACCAGAGCCTGCTAAACCAGAAACTACCGTTAATGCACCTTTAGGAAGCCGGACTGATTGTTTCTTAATATTGAAGGCACTGACATTTTCCAAGGTATAAAACGCTGAATACTCTTTCTCTTGCAAGTTAAGCTGGTGAGGTTCATTTAAAGATTTTGCAGTCAATGTGTCGCTAGTTAAAAAGTCGGTGTAGCTTCCTTGATAGGTGATTTGGCCGCCCTTTGAACCTGCGCCAGGCCCTAGATCAATAATGAAATCGGCCAGCTTGATAATATCTGGATCATGATCAACCAAAACGACGGTATTACCTTTTTCTTTTAAACGTGAAAAAATCTTGTTAATTCCAATAATATCTTCAGGATGCAAACCAACACTGGGTTCATCGAAAATATATAACACATCGGCTAGTGAACTATTTAGGTGCTTCGTCATCTTTAGCCTTTGGGATTCGCCTCCGGAAAGTGTACTAGTTGTTCTTCCAAGAGTTAAATAGTCTAAGCCAACAGATATCATTGTTCTCAATCGGTTCTTCAGATCAATTAAAATCGTTTCTACTTGCTTATTGGTGATCGTGTCTAAAAAGGCAAGTAGATCTTGAATCGGCATGTTGACACAATCCGCGATGGATAAATCGTTGATTGTTGCCGAACGAACAAGTGCATTCACCCGTGTACCTTGACACTCAGAACACACTACGGTTGTGGTCACTCGATCGATATCCTTTTGGTATTGTTTTGCGCCTTTTTCAATCACGGTTTTTTGAATACGATTAATTACTCCGGTATAAAGCCCCGTTTTAGGGAATTGATCGGTAGCATTCACCGGTTTACTGCCTTTATCGTAAAGTAGCCTTTCCAACTCAGCAGAAGAGAAGTCTTTTATTTTTTTATGATTGTCGAAATAACCCGATTCGGTATACCGAGTCAAACGCCAGCCGCCTGGTTGGAAAGTAGGGAAGCAGATGGCGCCTTCAGCAAGGGAACGATCAAAATCAATCAGCTTATTCAAATCAAAGGATAAACATTTCCCCGTTCCCTGACAGCTTTGACACATGCCCGCTGGATGATTAAAAGAATAGATCATAGAATAACCAATAAAAGGCTGAGCGATTCGGGAATAAAGTAAACGCAGGGAAGTGTAAATATCCGTAGCGGTGCCTACCGTAGAGCGGATATTTCCGCCGATCCTTTTCTGATCGATCACGATTGAGACTGGAGGATTTTCGATTTTATCTACAATTGGGCGTTCATAGTGGGGAAGCATTTGCTGAAGATAGCTTGAGTAAGTCTCGTTCAGCAGGCGCTGAGACTCGGCGGCCAAAGTATCGAAAACCAAAGAAGACTTTCCTGAGCCAGACAGACCAGTCACGACCGTGATTTTTCCTTTTGGGATAGCGACAGAGATATTTTTCAGGTTATTACTTCTGGCACCGAGAATCGTGATCGTCTTCGTCATTGCCTTCGCGTCCTTTCTTCTTCAAGAGCAAGGATCAGTTTATTCGCTAATTGGGTAAAAAGCTGCTGTTCTTCTGAAGAGAAATTCTGAGCGGCAGTTTTGTAGAGAAATGTGTGACCAGCGTCAACCGTTCGAAGAAATTCCATACCTGTTTCAGTCAGGCTGGTTAATAACCCCCGTCCATCTTCTTGGCTAACTACTTGCGTAACATAGTCTTTTAGCTTTAGTTCTTTAATGACCTTGGAAAATTTTGACGGGCGAATGTGCAGCTGTTCGGACAATTGGGAAGGGGAGGCTGGGCCTTTTTGCCGCAGCAAATTCAAAATATCGTATTGCAGCCATGAAAGTCCGTTGGGATTGACTAGATTTCGTTCAGCGACCAGCTCACATTGTAGCTGGATCAATGCAGTTTCTAAATCAGACATGATAATCACCTCGAATAATTTCTATTTGGAAATTATATCTGATTTAAAACTAATTATCAAATGAAAAGACAAAATGATTAATTTGCTTGTTGGTTGTAAGGGAGAGAGTACGGGATCTGTCATGGATTTTTTGGTTGGTTGATACACTATGAGGTTTTCAGGTGAAAATTGATGAGCAAGGGGCGCATTTGTTTTAGAAGATCGGATAATCTCTGCTGCCTGTGATGGAGAGAGATTCCCTGACTCTAGTAGGTATTGAAATAACCGAGAGCATCGGGGATATCGTTGCCAAAGCTGCGGAGAAGAATCCGGCATCTGGACTTGAAAATGCGAGTATTTCTAAAGCTGTTTACAAAGATGGAAAATGGAAGCTCAAATCATCGGTTTAAATATCTGATGATAGAATCAAGAGCAAACTAAAAAAGGCACTACAAATGACAAACGAGATTTCGACTCCTTTGAAATAGGAAGAGTCGAAATCTCGCTTGTATTATTCAAAAGTTTTCTTTACTGCTGTTTCATGTTGTTGGGTATATTTATCAATTTTACGGTCGATCTTATCCAAATAGGCTTGGGTTTGTGCCAATTGTCTCTCAACTTCTTTTTTATGCTCAGTAAAAAAATCAAGTCGTTTTTCATAGGTTGGATCGCTATCCATTGACCATTCGACAAATTTTTTGATATCGCTTAATTGCATCCCGGTATTTTTTAAACAAGTGATAATTGAGAGAAATGCCAAATCCTCCTCTTTAAAGTGGCGGCGACCGTTTTTATCGCGAGCCACAAATGGCAACAATCCCTTTTGATCATAAAATCGTAGCGTATAGGTACTGAGTCCGGTCTTTTTTGAAATATCACTGATTTTGTAGCCCATCTTTATCCTCCTACTTGAGTCGTTCTTTTCTTATTTTACCAGATGAGCACCAATTACGAGCGACAACATTTCAGAAGCGCTTGAATTTCTGGATTCGCGATTTTTTGTATTAGCCTGTCAAATTCAACCTCCGTTAGGCAAATGCCCAAATCTTCGAGAGACGTTGGTAAGTGGAGTGTTTGGAAAAAATGTTCCACTGCATGAATTCCCTTCAAAGCCGTTTCTTTTTGACAGCTGCTGGGATCGACAGCTAGGACATTCTCAGCGAATAAGGCAAAACGATCAAGCTGATCCCGATAAATAGAGCGTGCCCAAGTTGGCCAAGCGATGCTTAAAGCGGCTGTTTTGGAAAGACCCAAAGACTGACTAAGCTCATGCGTCATTTTTTGAACAGGGGCGTTGTGAACAGATTGTAATTGAGGTGAGTATCCGACCATATCCAAAACGGATAGGGGGTCTAATTGGCTTACCTGATTAAGCTGGATCTTTAAAGTCGTGTCCATCAGCTCGCGAAGTAACGCTTCAGTTAGTCGGTCAGTGATTGCAGTATGTTGATTACTTGTCAGATAAACAGTCGCCAGCTGCAAAATAAGCTGGACATTATTTGAAAGGAAATGTTCCTTCGCACTATTGATAGAGTTAATAGTAAAAGTTTTTCTTAAAGAATCTTCTTCGGTTTGTGGGTGATGCAAAGATAGGTCCATTGAAAACACTCCTTTTTCTTTTGTATAGATTCAGCTTAGTACTTCGAGTGCACTGTAAGTCAATAGGAAAACGAAAATAAATGAAACTGGGTGTTTGACATTTGCGGAAAAAGCGATATACTGAATGTAGTTAGCCGGCTAATTACATTTCGAGGAGATGCTTATGGAGAATTTTACTTTCAATGATCGTCCAGATAATCAACGGATTCAAGTAACGATTGATCAATATGCGAAACAATCGGATTCGATCATCGCTTCATTGTTTTTGGATTTTCAGTGGACGTATCGTGAAATGCAAAAGGCTTATGATGCCGTTTTGGAGCAGTATGGACTTTCAGAATCAAAATTCATTATTTTGATGTTTTTGGAACGCGCCGAAAAACATTCGTTGATGCCATCGGAATTGGCAGAAAAACTGGGAGCCTCTAGAGCAACGATCACCAAACTGGTCAATAATATGGAGCGGGATCAGCTGATTCGTAAAGTTCCGTCTGCATTAGATAAGCGTGCAGTCCAAGTCCAGATGACAGAAGCAGGAGAGAAGTTGTTAGCGAAATTTCTGCCGAGAAATTTCGAAGTGACGAAAACCTTGCTGGGACAATTGAAGCAAGATGAAATTGAACAATTTTTTTATCTATTGGATAAGATCAAGCAGGGAACTGCCAATTTAAACAAAGAAATGGAGTAATCGAACATGAATGAAAAGAAAATTGAATTATTGGAAACCTATTTAAGTTTATACATCAACCACTTCGTCGTCTTAGAAAATATGGATAAGGAAGACTCTAAATATGTGGTTTTAGATGTTCGCAATGCGCCTGCACAGGTCAAAAAGGATCAAATCAAAGGCGCAATCGCCATGCCTGCTAAAGATTTAGCCAATCATTTAGCCGAATTAGATAAGGAAAAAACTTATGTAGTTTACGATTGGACAGGCGGTACAACTTTAGGAAAAACCGCTCTGTTAATCCTTCTATCAAACGGATTTGAAGCGTATGAATTAGCAGGAGCGCTTGAAGGCTGGAAAGGCATGAATTTACCAATCGAGGCACTATAGTTTCTAATCAAAAATCCTTTCAATCAACGGATGCTGATTGAAAGGATTTTTTTCTAACTCGCAGATTGTTCTTGTTTCATCTGATTCAAAGCTAAGAAATAATCGGGATAGGTCCAGCCGTTTCGAGGTTGGAATTTGACTATTTTTTCGGCATCCATTTGTTCGATCATTTGCAGCTGTTTCAACAATCTTCGCTCATCTAACTGGGCATAGGCGTAGGGATCGATAAATGAAACAAAATAAAATCTTAGTTTTAAGCGATTTAAGTATTGAAGTTGATGCATGAGCGGGAGACTTAGTAGCAGAATATCCCCAGACAGCTCTTGAATCACTTCTTCGTCAAAGGTCACGACCTCCACTTGGATGGCGAGACCTTCTTTTTCTATGCGTTCGTTCAATCGCGAGACGAGTCGATCGGTAATACTATTGCTGCTTTTTTCTTTGAGAATCGTCAGCTTATTTAGTTTGGCCATTTTCGTTCATCCTTTCCGATGGAATGAAAAATTTGTGTCGGACAATTTCACCACGAATTTACCATAATACCTCGAGTCCACTGGAAGTCAATCAAAACGCAGGAGAAAATTTTATTTGCTCAACATTCTACTGAGTTTTGAAGCCGACTGCGAACAATAAAGCTATCTGTGTTCTTTGAATTCATCATAGCAGCTGATACAATGACTTTAAATACATCGGGAACAAACGGAAACAGCGTTCCAAAAAAGAGCAAATCTATGTAAACAATTTTGAAATGCTGTTTCACAGAAGAAGGAGGGAATGACAATCCTTTTACAAGAAAAGCTAGAAACGTACCCCTTTACCAATAGTGAGCAACCTGTGATCAATTATTTAGTCGAACAACAGCGCAATATTCAACATCAAACGACTGCCGAGATTGCGGCTGCGACGTATTCCTCGAAATCCACGCTTGTCCGAATCGCAAAAAAGTTGAATTATTCCGGCTGGACGGCTTTTAAAACTGCCTACATCAAGGAGCTGGACTATTTAGACAGAAAGATTTCTTGTATTGATGCGAATTATCCGTTCACTAAAAAAGATTCGCTGCTGTCGATCGCCAATAAAATTGCTCGCTTAGAAATGGAATCGATAGAGGATACGCTTTCTCTAATTACTCATGATGATTTGCGCAAAGTAGTGAATATCATTTCGAAGACTTCTTCCGTTCATCTTTTTGCCGCTAGCAACAATCTGCTGGTTGCCCAAGAATTTTCCCATCAAATGAGTCGCATTGGGAAAACCGTACAGATCCATGCACTTCACGATGAAATCTTCTTTAATGCTTTTCTGGCAAAATCCGATTCCTGCGCGCTAATCATTACTTATTCAGGTGAAAATGAGAGCCTTTTGCGAGTCACCGAGTTATTGACGGAAAAAAGAATCCCGCTGATCACCATCACCAGCATCGGTGAGAATTCCACCTCGCGTCAAGCAGATGTGGTCCTGAGGTTATGTACACGGGAAAAACTGTATTCAAAAATATCGACTTTTTCTACAGATGCAGCGATCAATTATCTTTTGAATGTGATTTATTCTTGTGTTTTCGCTTTGGATTATGATCGGAATGTGGAACTGAAAATTTCTGCATCAAGAAGATTAGAAAAAAATCGTTCATCCGACTCAACAATTTTAAGAGAATAGGAGGAAATGCTCTATGGCAAAAATTTTGATGGTCAATCTACCGTACGCGGGACATACAAATCCAACGCTGCCATTGACCAAGTGTTTGGTGGAACGCGGGCATGAAGTCGGTTATATTCATGCACCAGAGTGGTGCGATAAAATCGAGAAAACCGGAGCGAACTTTATTCCTTATCTTGATTACCCAGTTGGCTTGTCTGAGCAGCAAAAGAAACGCTGTTGTTTTCTAGCCGCTTTTCAAACAGTGATGGCTATCGGAAAAAACTATGATCTCTTGATTTATGAGATGCTGTTTTTTCCAGCCAAGCGACTAGCAGATCGTCTAGGTATTCCCAGTGTTCGCCAATTTTCGCAACCAGCCTGGAATCAAGAAGCCTTTCAAAGCTTATCTGGCTCGTCCAAAATGTTCCTGCTTTCAAGCCGATTGATTGGTAAACAGCTAATGAATTCTTCCGCCGCACGAGCAATGAAGATGGAAGAATTAAAAATGGTTGATTCTGTCATAAATGATGTGCCAGAACTTAATATTGTTTACTTACCCGATTTTTTTCAGCCTATGCGCTCGACCTTTGATCAGCGTTTTATCTTTGTACCGCCAGCGTTTGTTTCACATCAGCCAAGTGATGTCTCTATTCCTTTTGATCAAATGACCGGTCCGATCATTTATATCTCTCTAGGAACGATCATCAGCAGCAAGCGATTTTATCGAAAATGTATCGCAGCCTTCAAAAACAAATCCGTTTCGGTGATCCTTTCCACTGGAAAAGTTGATCCGCAGACATTAGGCAAATTGCCGGCGAACATTTATGCCTATCCTTTTGTTCCTCAATTAGAGGTGCTGAAAAAAAGCGCTTTATTCATCACTCACGGCGGTATGAATAGTGTATGTGAGGCGATGACCTATGGCGTACCAATGCTTGTTTTACCTGTATTGAATGATCAGCCGATTAATGCCGCTCAGGTTACGGCCTTAAAAATCGGAAAACGGTTGAATTTCTTACGAGTATCAGCGAAAGAGCTGTCAGCTGAAGCTTTTGGGATTTTGAGCGATGATGAAATCCAAAGACAGTGTTTAGTTATTCAAAAGAAGTTGCAGTTCAGTATGAAAAGCTCGGATGCAGCAGCTGCGGTTGAGAAGTATCTCTCAAAAAAAACTCCGATCAATTAAATCGATTGATCGGAGGTGGGGTATCATTGCGGGGCTTTGCCATTCGCCCTATGAAGATATGGAATCCCTTTTACTTTATTCGGCTTTAAATTTTATTTGTGCTGCCGATTTCTATCAGATTGCCTTCTGGATCAAGTACATAGAAGTTGCGGATACCGAATGGGTAGGTAATCGGTTCGCCAGTAGGAAAGGTAAGTCCTAACTTTGAGAGACGCTCATACTCTGCATCCACATCAGCGTAGCTAGGCAACCAAAGAGCGAGTTCAAAAGTCTGATTTATTCCTTTCGGAGGAAAATAGGTTTCGTCGATGGCTTTGACAAATTCTTTTCTACTGTACATAAATAAAGACAACGCACCGCTAGCGGTAGTAAATTCTGCGAAGTCACCGCCATCCCATTCAGTCGCAAAGCCCAAAGTATCACGGTAGAAACGAACCATCGTATCCATCTAGCCAACTAACAAACCAGTCCCCACTTTTGCTGCTTTTCCAAGCATTTTAGCCACTCCTTTACTTTTTTAAAATCCAATTACTTTTCGTTTAATTATATCAGATAGAGATAGCTCAAGTGATTGAAGAATCTTCAGATAGTCAAGGTTAGCAGCTCTTTTTTCACTATTGAAATGCTATACTAAAGGAAAATAAAGAAGGGCAGATGTTCATGAAGATTCGTTACGTTCAAGAATCTGACAGAGCTTTTTGGTTTAAGCTGGACCACTATCTGTCAGAAAAGCAATTCGTCCAAAAGGTTAGGGATCAACAGGGATATGTTCTATTCGTAGAGGATAGAGCGGTGGGGCTGTTACGATATAATCTATTTTGGGATGAGCATCCGTTTTGTACGATGCTTCATGTGGCTGAGAAGTATCAGGGGCTAGGATTTGGAAAAGCTTTAATGGAGTTTTGGGAAAATGAAATGCGGCAGTTAGGCTATAAAATGTTGATGACATCGACGCAGGTGGATGAGGGCGCACAGCATTTTTACCGCAAATTAGGTTATCAAGATGCGGGAAGCCTATTACTTTCAATTCCTGAATATCAACAGCCGATGGAACTGTTTTTTATTAAAGAAGTTTAGGAGGAAGATTATGGATTGTCAAGGAACGTTGATTGCAGTGAAGGATATTGAAAAGGCGAAGGCATTTTATCTTTCTGTTTTTGGTTTGAAAGTGATGGTGGATGCTGGCGTACATGTTCAGCTGACCGGCGGGGTATCTTTACAGACGACAGGTAGTTGGGCAGACTTTATTTATAAGCAGGAATCAGACATTATTCTCGAGAATAATGCCAGTGAGTTGTATTTTGAAAGCGAAGACATGGACAGCTTTATTAAAATGTTGGAGGATCGGAAGGATATTATTTACCTTCATCCGGTCATTGAGCATAGCTGGGGGCAACGAGCAGTACGTTTTTATGACTTAGATAAGCATATTATTGAAGTAGCTGAAAAAATTACGATGGTGGTTAAACGCTTCATTGATTCTGGCTTGACGGTTGAAGAAACAGCGGAGCGAGTTGGTGTGGAGCCTCAGTATATTAAAGATATTTTGGATAAATCATAAAGAAGCTCATTGCGTTGCTGAAAACTGTCTAAAAATTAAGTACCAGTGAGTTTCTACGGAAGCAAAAATCATTCTATGGATACTTGCTAAAGAAAAAAGTGATTATGCTGATGCACTTTTAGAGAAAGCTGGAAAAACATCATGTTCTTATTGTACGGATGGGAGTCTATTCGGTATTTTTCAATGATTTTCAAAAGGCGGCATAGAGCACATTATTGAACAGGTGAAGACTATAATTTGAAAGCGTCTATAAGACTTGGAAGACTAATTTTTCAAGTCTTTTTTGGTGTTTCAAAAGTGTTACACCAGATGAAACACTACCCAATAATTGTTTCATTGATACATTCGAGCGTTATCGTATAGACGAATAAAAGGCTCAGATGATAAGGTAAAAATGTAATTAAAAGCGCTTGCAAAAAGGAAAGGAGAATTCGATGGAGACGAAAAAGAAATTAGGTTTCTTTTCGATTTTGGCACTGGCATTTTCGTCGGTATTTTCGTTGGAATTGATCTCATCGCAGGCAAAATTGGGACCGTCATTGATTTTCAATTTCATTTTTATTGGCTGTACTTATTTTTTATCTCACGGGCTCATTTGTGCCGAGTTGGGTTCAACGTATCCCGATCAAGGAGGCATCTATGTTTGGGTGAAACGAGCATTTGGCGATAAATGGGCAGCGCGGACGACTTGGTGGTATTGGCTGAATGTGGCAGGTTTTATTCCGGCAACCGCAGTGGTAATGGTCTCGATTTTGAAGGAGATGTTTCTGCCGAACTTGTCGGTTTGGGGCATCGTAGCAATCTGTATCGTCTGTGTTTGGTTTGTGGTGATTTTCAATTGTATTGATCTTCAAAAGGCCAAGTGGCTGCCGATCATCAGCTCTATCAGCAAAGTGTTCGTTACAGTGGTTTTGATCATTGGCGGTTTGTATTTTAGTTTTACTCACGGGCTGCAGCATTCTTTTACGGAGGCTGCGTGGCTGCCGAAAGTGAACATGGATTTTGTCATTTTAATACCCGTTTACGTTTATAGTGTGACTGGTTTTGATTTAATCAGCTGTTCAGCGGGTGAATTAGAAAATCCCAGTAAAAATGTTCCTAAAACGGTATTTCTAAGCGGCTTTTTTAACATTAAAGGAAGTATAACATTTTAAGCGGTCAAAGGATTGATACATCAATCTTTTGACCGCTTTTCATCTGGTCTTTTTCCTATTAAACTAGAGAGATGAAACCCAATATT
>NZ_JAHLOS010000061.1 GCF_018917525.1 Enterococcus raffinosus
GAGTCAATTCTAGAACATCACACAAGCACCAAGCAACTAAAGTGTTATTAAATTATCAAAGAACAAGAGAATAAAACTGGAGTGATTTATCACTCTAAAAAATATATTACGAGGAGAATGATTATGGTCTTACAAGCGTTTTTGTTGGGGCTTGTAGCGGTTTGGGGAGTATTCGATTACCAGATGGGAACGCTTTATACTTTCCGCCCGATTACGATCGGTCCATTGGTTGGTTTGGTTTTAGGCGACTTGCAAACCGGTGTAACGATTGGTGCAAGTCTGGAATTATTATTTATGGGAGCAATATCAGTTGGGGCTTACATTCCACCAGATGTTTTGATCGGCGGTATCTTAGCAACTGCCTTTGCAATTAAAAGCGGCAGAGGCTATGAGTCCGCGGTGACTTTGGCGATGCCCATTGCTCTAATTGCATTAACGATTAGTAATATTATTGCTGCTGTTACTCCGGTTTTCTTGAAAATTGCCGATGATGGAGCCACTGCAGGCGATGCTAGAAAAATTCGCTTTACCCACTGGTTGATGGGATCCTTCACCGTTTTTGAAAAATTCTTCTTAGTGTTCTTTGCTTACTGGTTAGGCGCAGATGCTGTTGAGGGAATTCTGGGAAGTATCCCAGAAGTTATTACTAACGGAATGGCTATTGCTGCGGGTATGCTACCGACGTTAGGGTTCGCTATGCTGATGCGTATGATTTTAAATAAAAAGATCTTGCCATTTTACTTCCTAGGATTCTTATTGACGGCGTATCTTGAATTACCAGTTTTAGGGGTTGCGTTATTAGGGCTTATTATCGTTGTTGAGAAATTCTCATTTCTTCATAAAGAGGAAGCAAATAAAACAGCTGTTGACGCTGGCGTTCAAACGGAGGTAATCGATGATGAAGAATTCTAAAGAAACCATCACCAAAAAAGATTTGTCGAGAATGTGTTTCAATTCCGGTGCGCTAGGAATGGAATTTTCTTGGAATTATCCGCGACAAATGCACCTAGCTTTTTGTCTGATGATTGAACCACTATTGAAACGGATTTACAAAAATAATCCAGAGGGCTATAAGTCAGCGCTGGAGCGACACGTTGGCTTCTTCAACATTACGCCCCAGCTAGCACCTTTTGTTGGTGGGATTGTTTTATCGATGGAAGAACAAATCAACGCAGGTGTCGAAGGGGTTGATGGGGAATCAGTAACTAATGTCAAAGCGGCTTTGATGGGTCCTTTATCTGGGATTGGTGATTCGGTTTTTCTAGGGTGTATACGGGTCATTGCTCTTGGTGTGGGAATCTCACTAGCTACTCAGGGCAATATTTTAGGACCGATTCTATACTTTTTAATTTATAACATCCCAGCTTTTTTTGTAAGGGTTTACGGAGCGCGTTTGGGGTATAATCTAGGTTTCAATTATTTGGCGAAAGCTCAAGCAGACGGCACGATGGATAAGCTGATGTACGCGGCCGGTATCTTGGGGATCATGGTTATTGGTTCTATGACCTGTGACATGTTTTGGGCAGAGTTCTCTTTAAAAATTGGTTCTGGCGAAACGGCGACCAGCTTGCAGGAAATCTTGAATGGAATCCTGCCGGGAATTACCGCACTGGGTTTTACCTGGTTTTACTATTGGATGTTAGGCAAGAAATTCTCAGCAACGACTTTGGTCATTGGTACTATGGTGTTTGGAATTATCATGGCCGCTTTAGGTGTAATGAAAGCATAGTTTGACAGTGGGGTGAAAAAATGATCAACCAATACATCGATTATATTGACGATCCTGAGGATACCTTTGAAGAATATCTTGAAAAAGCAAAAAAGTACAAATTCCGCTGTGTTTTTGCGGATTTAGATCATTATGAGGAGGCTGTCACTTTTCTTGAAGGTACAGATGTTATTGTGGCTGGGGCGGTTGATTTTCCAGAAGGAAAACTACCTTTGGAAGAGAAAATGGCAGAATTCTCCCGTTATTCAGGGAAAGGTTTTGCCGAGATTGACTATACATTAAATCAACAAGCGATTGAGCGTCGTGACTTTTCAGCAATCGAGCTGGAAATGAAAACTATTGCGGATTTTTGTCGGAAAAATGACATCCGTGATAAAGCCATCGTAGAGATGTGCAAGCTGGATGGAGATCTGGCAGCAAAAGAAGAAATATGTCAGGTTGCCAATCGCGCAAAGCCGGCCTTTTTGAAAACTTCCACGGGTCGCAGCTTTGGCGGAGCCAAGCTGGATGATGTGAAGCTGATGCGGCAAATACTGGCTGCTGATATTTGCATCAAAGCAGCAGGGGGCATTCACAACTATGAAGAGGCAAAAGCCTTTATTGACGCTGGCGCAGATGCTCTTGGTGCTAGTGCGGGAATGGCCATCACTGAAGGAGAGCCTAAATAGTGAAATAGACAGCAGGGAAGGTGGAAGTGCAGGTCATACTTGTCTTCCACTTTTTGTTTTTCAAGATAAAAAGAGAAGGGAGTGGTCCTGTGGGTGATAAAGCCTTTATTAAAAAATTTCTGACTATCTCAATTCCTGCGGTGATTCAGCAGCTTTTATCCAGTCTGCTGCAGATTTGCGATACGATGATGATTGCCAGCTTAGGAGCACTGGCGATTAGCGGAGTCAGTGTCGCCAATAAATTTTTCTTTATCTTCACTTTACTGATTTACGGACTGACGAACGGCATCGGGTTGTTTATCGCTCAGTATTATGGTGCTAGAAATAAAAAAGAATATAATCGCATTTTTCGTTTTGGTTTAAATCTATGCCTGGCTGTTTCTGCTATATTTATGATTTTCCTACTAATCTGGCCGGAAATCACCATGAACGTTTTTGTTGAAAATCAAGATATTATTAATTATGGCGTGGTGTATATCCGTATTATTTGCTATTCTTATGTCCCTTTTACCATAGCAATGATGTGCGGTGTAGCTTTTCGGGTAAAGGGAGATACCAACACACCGATGATTGCTGGCGGGATAGCTTTTTTTCTAAATGTTTTCCTCAATTATTTACTTATCTATGGTTCTTGGGGGTTCCCAAAGTGGGGAGTGGCTGGAGCTGCAGCTGCCACCTTGATCTCTCGAATCGTTGAGATGTTAATCCTACTGTTGCTGCTGAATCGAAAACAAAGTGATCTTAAGCTGATGACCAGATATCCTTGGCTGGAGCTGGTTAAAATGAAGGAGATCATTCAAAAGGCACTGCCATTAATCGGCAATGAGCTTATTTGGTCTTTATCTTTAAGTGTTGTTTTTATGAATTATTGTTACGTTAGTGAATACTACATTCCTTCTTTGACAATTGTTGATAACATCTCCTCACTGATATATGCTCTCTTTGCTGGACCGGCAACCGCCACTGGTGTGATTGTCGGGCAAGCACTTGGTGGCAATCTGCTAGAACAGGCGAAAAGAGAGTCAAAGAGAATGATCAAGCTTGGAACAGCCATCTGTATGTTCGGTAGTCTCATCGTACTAGTAATTACCCCGTTTGTTCCATCTGCCTTCTCACTCACCGGAGACTTAGCTAGTATGACAATTCGTTTATTGATTATCAAGTCGGTCATTAGTTGGTCTCAAGGTTACGCGGAAACAGTTTATTATATTCTAAGAGCTGGTGGTGATACGAAAGGCGTCCTGATGGTGGATGGTTTGTTTACCTGCTTTGGTCCATTATTGATTAGTACGGTAAGTGCTCGAATTCTGCAACTGAATTTACTCTGGATTTTTGTATTGACCGAAGGAATCTATTTGCTGAAGATTGTTCTTTCTACCTATTATTATAAGAAAGAACATTGGGTCAAAAGTTTAACATAAGCAACCCCTTATTTCTGTCTCTCGTTTATTAGTAACCCCTTCAAAACCTTGATACCACTTGTTTGAGAAGTATGATATATTTGAGTGAGTTCATAAATAAACGCTCAAAATATATCTAAAATAGAAGCTTTCATTAATTTTAAGCTTATCTAGATTTAGAAAAATAGTGCACAAAAAAAAAGCTTAAATTAGCTGTTTTTAAATAATGGATATTGGATATCAATCGTTTCATCAAATGGAATCTCCAAATATTAGGCACTAAAGTCGAGGTAGAAATTTTCGCTAAGGCGCAATCAAATTGAGTGAACTAGCAAGAATGAGCAAGAATAAGTAAGTAGAAGCTTAACATAAAGATACTTTCATCGATAAGATGCAGGTAGTCCTGTTCATTTCTGGTTTAAGGCGGAATGATTTTTCGAGTGTTTAATGCAAAAAAAAGGGAAAACTGGGGGAAGAAAAATGCGCTTACTTACTTTAGATGTCATTATTAGCAATGAAATCAAATATATGATTGATCATCAGCCGATTTTAGAAGGAGAGAAGCTTCCTGGTGAGCGAGAACTAGCGACACTTTTGGATGTCCAACGAGCAACTGTACGTAAGGGTTTGAAAATCCTGCTGAATGAGGGCTGGATTTACGCTAAAAATCGCAGCGGCTATTTTGTATCGCCTAAAAGAATCAAGAAAAATGTTTATTTTTTAGATTCTACTTCGAAAAGTATCCAGACAGAAGGTACTGAAATGAAGCTGACCTTGGTTGAGTGTGAAACCATTGAAGTCGGAAAAGAATTATCTCCAAGAATCAAGTTACCTCTAGGAACCAAACTTTTTTTCATTTGCCGTTTAAGAACCGTGAAAAATGAACATGTGTCTTTGGAAATTTCCTATATTCCAGTGGAGCATGCTCCAACACTGTTGGAAAAGGATCTTGAAAAGAAAGCACTTTATGAAATCTTAGAGCAGGAATACTTAGTGGATTTAGATCATTCCACACAAACAATCACCATTGAAAAGGCCAGCAGTCAGGTTGCTGATTTGCTTGACATTGAAGAAGGAGCCAGTTTAATTCGGGAAGACGGACTGGTGTCCAATCGTGAAGGTGAATCCGTAGAATATTCGATTTCCTACATGAAAATGGATCGTTTTGAATATACAAATATTAACTGTTAGTAAATCTGTGTAGTCCACACTAACAGAATGGAGATTGTATGAAAGAATAGGAGGATCTAACGAAGATGGATTATCGCATGCCACTGTATCAGCAAATCAAAGCAGCGATTCAAAAAAAGATCGAAAACAAGGAATATCTCGAAGGAGAAGCGATTCCCAGTGAGCGTAAATTAGCGGAAATTTACGAGGTCAATCGAATGACGGCAAAAAAAGCGATTGACGCCTTAGTTGAAGAAGGCTATTTGTATCGAGTTCAGGGACGCGGAACCTTTGTTCATAAAGAGAATACGCAAAAAATCATCTGGGGCAACGATGCACTTGGCTTAGGAGCGATGCTTCGTGAAAAAGCAGACACCCGCAGAGACAAGGTTTTAGTCAAAGGATTGCTGAAGGCCTTTAACTTTTTGGGTAGTAGGCTGGATCTTGTCAAATATGAGGATGTCTACTTACTGCAACGGGTTCGCTATGCTAACTCAGAGCCTTTTGCTGTAGAGTATTGCTATGTACCCTTTAAATTTTTCAAAGATATCGATGAACATAATTTCGAACACACCTCTGTTTATGATTATATGAAGAGCAAGGATCATCTACCAGTGGAGTTTAATCAAAAGTTGATTATCATTGGTGCGGAAGAACGCATCGCCAAGCAGCTGCAAATCGCAGTAGGCACGCCGGTCTATTATTTTGAATTGATCAGTAAGGACCGTTATGGCAATACCGTAGAGTATACTGAGACATTTGTCAGCTGTGAGAAAACTGTATTTAGCTTTTACAATGAAAAGCGACCGACAAAAAAAGGATAGGAATGAGTAAGTCAAAAATTAATGGAGTGTGACAAATGTGGCACCAACAAAAAAAGAATTTCCATATAGTATCCGAGATTTAACAACGAAGGATGTCGACCAGTACAATAAGTTGCTGCGTTACGCCTTTCAGGTTACCGAGCAGGAGTTGCTGGAATACGGCTGGGAATCTGAGGAAATTAAACAATCCAAATTTCCGATTATTGAGCGAGCGGATATTTTAGGTTGTTATGATAAAGAGAAGCTTGTTTCTCAGTTTGCTGTCTATCCATTGAAGATGAATATCTTAGATCACACATATGAAATCGGCTTTATTACCAGTGTTTCGACTTATCCAGAATATACAGGTGAAGGCATCATGTCTCGCTTAATGAAGAAAAGCCTGCTGCGAATGAAGGAGAAAGGACAATCCTTGGCCTTGCTCTATCCTTATTCAATCCCTCTTTACCGCAAATTTGGTTGGGAGATAATCTCCAGTAAGATTTCTTACCGCATTATGGATCGGCAGATACCGGCAAATCGGACTGCGGAGGGGAAGGTACAGCGAGTGGATTGGGAGAACGAAGATTTTATGAAGCTACACGCACAATTTGCTAAGCAGACTCATGGGTGTTTATACCGTAACTCGCTAGCATGGGATGAGTATTGGCGTTAGACTGAGGACAGTACTCAGGTAGCGATCTATTATAGTAAAGGAAATCAGCCCTTAGGTTATTTGGTCTATCTGTTGAAAGAGGACATCATGTACATTAAAGAGATGATTTTTCTTAATCGTGAAGCAAAAGCTGGTTTGTGGGAGTATATCCATGCCCATGATTCCATGATAGATGAAGTTCGTGGCAGTACATATTCCAATGAGCCAATGGCTTTTGATTTAGATGATAGCGCTATCAAAGAGGTGGTTCGTCCGTATGTTATGGGACGAATCATCGATATTCCAGTTTTCCTTAAACAATATTCCTGCAAAACAAATAAGAAGAAAGTCACCATTGCCTTTGATATTCGTGATAAGCTGTTGGATTGGAACAATCAGACCTTCAATGTGTCCTTTCGGGATGGTAAGTGTCAACTTACTAAAGAATCGGCGGATTATCAGATTGCGATGACGATAAATTCGCTAAGTACATTATTGTTAGGATATAAGACAGCTATTCAGTTGTATCGGCTGGAAAGGATCAACGGAAGTATTGAGGCGATCAATCAACTAGACGATGTTTTGTACCACGAAGCGCCATGTATTTCGGATTATATCTAAAAAGATTGTTTAATAGTAATCTTAGCGAACTGCTGAAGCATACAAGATGGCCTCAGCAGTATTTTTATGCCATCCATTTGTTAACTGCGGCTTTTGACTTTATTACTTGAAAGTTTTACAATAATCATATGGGGTATGGGGGTATATGGCATAGAATAAATGTTTAATATATCGACAATTTAATCAAAGGAAAAATGGAGGGGAAATTATGTCACATAGACCAGATCATCAGGTGGACAACCTTGTAAAACGAATCAATCGGATCGAAGGACAAATTGGCGGGATCAAGAAAATGATCGTTGATGAAAAGCCTTTTGACGAAGTGATCATTCAATTAAATTCAGCTAAGGCAGCGATACAAAAGATTTCTCAAATATTACTGGAAGCCCATGCGGACCACACTTTTATGGATGCCGTGGAAAGCGGGAAGACCGAACAGGAATTGGAAAGTTTACGGCGGGCGATTCATCAATACAGCAAGATGCTGTAAGTGGGGTGATGGTATGCGATCACTCAAAGAAAATAAAATTTTAGCATTGGCGATTCCGGCGACAATCGAGAATATCTTGCAAACGACAGTCGGTTTTATCGATGCGTTGATGATTTCAAAGATCGGCTTAGTGGCGGTGACCGCAGTCGGCATTGCTAACACGGTCTTGAATGTGTATTTGGCTCTTTTTATCGCGCTGGGCGTCGGGGCTTCCGCATTGATTGCCCAAAAAATTGGGGCAAAGAAAAATGACGAGGCGCAAATGGTTACCAATCAATCCGTCCTTTTAACCGTTGCAATCAGTGTGCTGCTAGGCGTACTCTCGATCCTTTTTGGAGGTTCCCTATTGCGTGTGATGGGGGCATCGGAGGAGGTTTTGCAGGAGTCGCTGCGTTTTTTTACTGTTGTAGGCGGTGGCGCGATATTCATGGGTCTGATGACGATTTTTGGCAGCATTTTACGGGCAACCGGAGATACGAAATCACCCATGCAGGTTAGTGTTGTGGTGAATATTGGGAATATCGTGATCGATTATCTCTTGATTTTCGGTATAGGACCTATTCCCGCTCTAGGCGTTTTAGGGACAGCGATTGGAACGGTTTTATCCCGGCTGCTGGGTTGTTGGCTGCTTTATCGAAAGGTTCAGCTTTCTAAAAGTCCATTGGATTGGACAACCTTGTTTACAGTGAGAAATTATCGTCCGCTGATCAATTTATCGATTCCAGCAACTTTGGAACGGTTAGTGATGCGGCTGGGACAGGTGCTTTATTTTGGTTTGATTGTCAGCATTAGTGCCAAAACCTTTGCGGCCCACTCGATTGCCGGAAATATTGAGAGCTTTACATATATGCCCGCATATGGTCTGGCGACAGCAGCGACGACTTTAGTAGGGAACGCTGTTGGGGCACGGGATTACTTGCAGGCAAAAAAATACGGCTATTCGGCGGCTAAATACGGTGTGATCTTTATGTCACTGCTAGGCGTGATTCTATTTTTCGGTGCGCCATTTTTTGCCTCGTTGTTTACTTCAGATCAAGAAGCGTTGCGGCAGATTGTGATTGCCTTGCGGATCGATGCCTTCGCACAGCCGGGATTGGCGATTAGCTTGATTACGACGGGCGCTTTGCAAGGAATGGGAGATACTAAGTCGCCTTTATACAGCACAGCATTTGGCATGTGGGGAATTCGGGTTGTAGGTGTGATCATACTTTCTAAGTACTTGGGGCTTGGGATCGCTGGTATTTGGCTATCGATCGCGATTGACCTGTACCTGCGTTCTTTATTCCTAGTCTATAAATTTAACCATAATCTTAGTGGCGAAGTAATAGCCATCAAGGAACCTTCTGAGTAGTGACTTGGAAGGTTCTTTTTAACGGAAACTACATGTAAACTGAGATTGATAAACCTAGAATGCGGCAGTGCTGAAAATGTACGACCGGTTAAAATTCTTTCTGATAAAAACGCTTCGTTCCATCCGGGTTTTGTAAGATGGAACGAAGCGCCTTTTGTTTAATCACTCGGTTCAACATGAATATCGGTCTCGAAAATCTGAAACTTATCTTGCAGCAATTTCTCAATTTGATCGGTGATGTCATGACTTTCTTTGACTGTTAGATCAGGCTTCATGGTAATGGTGACGTCGAGATAGACATTAGCGCCATAACTGCGTCCCTTGATACTTTTGACTGCTTGGACTTGTTTGATCTGTCTGATCGCTTCATTGTATTGATCTAGCTGTGTCTGATCGAAGCCGTCAGAAAGTGAAAAGACGCTTTCTTTGAAAATATCCACAGCCGTTTTCAAGATCAGTAATGCGACAACGATCGCAGCAATACTGTCGAGCCAGCCTAAGTTGAAGGAAGCCGCAAAAACCGCGATGGCTGTCCCGATACTGGTCCAAGCATCGCTGCGATTATCCTTGGCAGCGGCCATTAATCCAGGACTTTTGACTTCTTCGGAAAGTCGTTTATTAAAGAAATACACGCCGTACATAATAATGGCGGAAATAATTCCAACTATTGCCGCAGTGATATCTGGTGCTTCGGTTTTTTTATTGATTACGGAAAGAATCGAACTGTAAAGCACCTGCATTCCTACCAGCAGCATAATAAAAGAAGTCACTAAACTAGCGACATTTTCTACTTTCCAGTGTCCATAGCGATGGTCCGCGTCCACTGGTTTTTGCGCGATCCGTAAGCCGATCAGAACAGCAACGGAAGCGAGAATATCGGTGAAATTATTCAGTCCATCGGCTCGTAAGGCTTCGGAATTAGCTAAATTGCCTACTATTAGTTTCATAGCGGAAACTAGGATATAGGCGGCGATACTAATCAGCGCGCCCAGCTCTGCTTTTTTTAATTGTTCGTAACGGTTATTTACCATAATTTACACCCCAAAAAATAAAATGTTTTATCACTATACACTTTAGTTCATCGATAAAACAAGTGATTTTTTAAACTGTAATCATTTTGGGGCAGCTAAACTATTTTACGATTGGCGCCATGAAAAACCCTTCTAAGCTTAGCTAATTTTATTGCTCAGGACTACTTTTGAATGATTCCGAAGTATTTATGTCCAAAAAATTGACGGCTAATCCTTGATGTAAGAGGTTTTTAGCACTATTGATAAAAAAATCATCAAAATAAATAAAAATTTTTCAGTTTTATTCATTGACAATGTTTAGGTACCGAAGTATACTAAGTTCGAATAAAAAGTTAGGTACCTAAAATATAGGTACCGAAACAAAGGAAGGATGAGTGACGATGAGCGAGTATACAAAAGAATTATTGAAACGTCTATCCTATGTAGGTAGTGCCAGTCGTCGGTTGATGGATGTCGGTAATTGTCAGAAGGGTGCGCCAACACAGCAATTGGTTTTAGATATTTTAGCAGAAGAGGATGGTGTAACCTCTGGGGTGCTAGCAGAAATTTTGGATATGCGTCCTAGTTCGGTCACCGAAATTCTGAACAAGTTGGAAAGTCGAGGAGAAATCGAACGTCGCGAAGATGAACAGGATAAGCGGATTAAACGAATCTATATCACGGAGATCGGCCGCGAGAAGGCTAATCTAAACAAGCCACAAGAACGCTCGGAAGAATTTTTTGCCGGCTTGACGGATGAAGAATTACATACTTTGGATCAATTACTGAATAAGGTGATTGATGGCTGGAGCGAAGATTTCGGCGGTCGACCTGAATTTCCAAATGATCCATTTGAAGCGATTGAAGCGTTAAAAGCGATGAAGCTCCAATTCGAGCCTCATATGAAAGAGTTTGGTCGAATGTCACAAGCTGAACGCCGCCAAATGAAGCGGGCGTGGAGAGAACAAATGCGTAATCAATTCGGCAGAGACGGCTTTGGCCCAGGTCCATTCGGTCCAGAGCATCCTAGAGGTCCGAAAGAAGACCCTCGAAAAAAAGACCCGCATGATCAGCCCAAAGATAAAGATTGGGAAAATTGGTAAACATATACGGCTTGAAAATCACACTAATTTTTCCTCGGAAAAATTAATTCTTTAATATGAAAAAGGATGTCAGTTCCACTTTTAGCAGTTTATACGGTTAGGAAATGAATAAAAGAGTAATGACCCTCACCAAAAGAACAACTAGTGGAATGATATACGGCTTGAAAATCAAACTAATTTTTCCGAGGAAAAATTAATTCTTTAATATGAAAAAGGAGGTCGTTGATTATGAAGATTGAAATGGCTGAATTATTTAGTAAGGAACACACGAGCGCAGTGAAATTGCGTAAACAAGTCTTAGGTGGAAAAATTGACTGGGACAATGAAAAGAATTTACACGTTTTTGTCGCCATCGAAAACGATGAGGTTGTTGGAACTGCGGCGATTCAATTATATCCTTTTGGGATTGCCCGTGTGCGTCAAGTAGCAGTAGCACCAGAATATCAGGGCCAGCACATTGGTGATCAACTGATGAACAGCTTAGAAGAATTTGCCCAAGAGCATGGACATTTGCGCATTATTTTAACAGGACGCAAAACAGCGCAACTGTTTTATATGAAACGTGATTACCGTCGTGTATTGCATTCATTTAAAAAGCATGAGATTGAATTTTTATGGATGATGAAGACATTGCCAACAGTAGAAGTGCCCGTTTTTTCTGAAAACTAGTCGAACAATTGCCCGCCTCTCAGTGTTATGAAAAAGGAGGAAATCTGTTATGAAGGAGTTATTTGATCCGAGAAGAAAAGAAAACGAACCAAAGAAGCATACAGGCAAGGAATTTGAAAAAATTCGTGTCGAATTAGAAGCTAAATCACGACTCTTCACCACGACACTTGGAATGGTGAATTATCAAAAATATCATGAGTTGTACGATTTGAATTAATAAAAAAGTTTTGAGAGAACACACATGTGTCCTTCTCAAAACTTTTTTTACGTTAGAGAATTTGTAGCAAAAAAACGATGCCGACAATACCAACTACGATGCTAAAAAGCACGATGACCACTCGTTTAACCAGGTTGTTCTGGATTGAACGGGAGCTGGTAATTCCTAGAATGGAAAAGATCCCCATTAAAGCAATCAGTACATTACAAAAGAACGGATAGTAGCTAAAGGGCAAAGGTGTATAAATTGCGACAAAAGGAAATAAACATAAGACCCCCAAAAGAGACAGAATTGTGAAGCCGATAAACAGCAACGATCGGGCCTTTTTATTTTTGATCAGAAGCGCCGAGGCTGTTCCGCCAAAAATACTGATCAGAATCGAAGATAACCCAAATAAAAGAATCGGAAGAATAATGCCACAAAGAATGAGGGGAAATAGGATCAATACAACATGAAACATAGGACCACTCCTTTTTCATTTCATTTTTTTTTACGATAGATCATCCAATTTTATTAGAAGAAAAAACTGGACGAATATTCTTTCAACAAACACCTAATATCATTATCTGTGAAACAAGCGATAGAAACAACCACTTCGAAAAAAATTAGTTCGTTTGATTTCTGAGAGCAATCAACTGCAGATGCCCTTGCTAAATACAGATCAGAATTGCTTTTATAAAGGAGTTATCGACAAGAAGATTTTCAGAAGCACAAAAAAACAGCGGATACTTATCCACTGTTTCGTTTTACCTTGCGTGAAACACCTGATGCAGTAATTGAGAAATAAGAATGATCACAATAATCCCAATGATTGCTGCGAGTAACGACTTTTGACCAAACAACAGCCAGAGAATGATGGCGATGATTTCCAATCCAAAGATTACGTACTTCATTTTTTGTCCTCTTTTCTTTTAGCAAAGAATAGTCGATTGAGCGTGAAAACGTCAATTGGTTTGTTTTTGGTATAATTTAGAAAATAGGAGATTGAGGAGGAGTTTAAATGTTCAATGAAATCTGTATTTATGAAGCCAAAGTAACTAAGCAGGAAGAAATCGAGGAGTTAATGAAGGAAGTTGCGGCGTTTTATTTAGAGCAAGACGGGGTCGTTGATGTCCACTATATAAAGCGTACGCATCGGCAAAAGGATTTCAATGCGGTAAAAGCGGGAGAACCTCCGATTCGCCTTACAAGAAATGTTGGCAAGGTAACCTACGTTTTATATTGGGTGTTAGAGGATGAAGAGACGCATGCGCGAATCTCCAAAGTGGCTTTAGAAAAATTCTATAAACGTTGGAACCGCTGCTTAACCACGATGCCTAAAATAATTTTAGGAGAGAATATCGTTTAGCGGGTAAAAAAGCTGTGACTAGCATTTTCGCAGCTCCAGACTGTAGACAAAAGACGTCTCGAACTCGTAATTTGAGTTTGGGACGTCTTTTTATCTGATTTCTTTCTTTTTTATTGCACGGCTTCTAACATGACATCCATTTGATCAGGATCTACATTCCCCGCATAGTTAGGAGTGATGAGGGATAATCCACCATTCTTATTATTGATTAGATACATCATATTGCCTTGAGCTTGCATACCGTTGCCTACAAGATGTTCTGTCAGTGTGATTTGGGTGTTTACTTTAACTGTTCGAATGCCGCTGCCATCATTAGAGAAAATACGAATTTCTTTTGTAGGAATCGTAGCGACTTGAGCGGCGAATTGATCTCCAGAATTTGACTGACGACTAGCAAAGGTTACAATCGTTCCGCCATTGTTTTGCAAAGTGATCGAAGGAGGAACGTTTACTCCCCGTAATTTAAAGGTAGCAGGGTTACTTATCTGAGTCATATCTACCGCATACGGTGCCACATTATTAACAGGTACACTTTCTGATGAGTTGGTACTGCTGGAAGATGACTCTGCGCTGCTAGAACTTTGTGAGGATTCTACTGATTCGCTGTTGGCGGAGTTGCTAGAACTGGTAGTCGATTCAGTATTTTTAATACTATTGTTATTTTTAGAGGTACTTGTGCTGCTTTGTTTAGTAATTGTAGTTTCAGGTGGTTTTGTTTCTTTAGCAGTTTCTTTTTTGTTATTGCATCCTGTTAAAAATAGCATACAGATTATTGCGAGTAAGAGTATTCCGCTCATTTTTTTTAACATTTTCTCAATCCTTTTTTAGTAAATTACCTGTAAAATGCGATAATCAAGTTGCAAGTCGAACAAAGTGAAAGAACGCTACTACTCTCCAAATGATAGCAAATGAAATAGATCACAAATTCAGGTAACTATTATTTTAAAGCAAATGAATCAAAAAAACACCTTCATTAATCTTCATAATATTAATGCCTATTGATTATTTTGATATGTGTTTTTTTAAGGGGCGGTAAATGATTGTTTTCATACTTAATGGATAGAAAACTAAAAAGCATTCCTTTACCTTAAGGCAGAGGAATGCTCATTTCTTTTATGGAACCTGCAACTGTATATTGTAACGATAACGATCTCCGCGATAGAAGAATTCGGTATACTCGATTAACCGATCCTTTTGGTCTCGTGTAACTCTTTCAACATACAATAATGGTTTATTTTCTTCTATCTCTAAACATTTGGCTAGTTGCTTATCTGAAATGACTGACTCGATCGTTTCTTGAGCTTTTGTTACTATAAAGCCCTTTTCTCGCAATAATTTGTATAAAGAAGCATCGGGGGCTTCAAGTTCATCTGCTGACAATTCAATGAACGAAGGACAATACACTCTTTGGAAACTGATGGGAATTCCATCTACCCAACGAATTCGTTCATGACAGCTAACTTTTGCGCCTTTTGGCAACTCCAAATGTGAACAAACCGTTGGATCTGCAACTATCGATTCAGTAAAGGAGTACAGAGACGAATGTGCATCACGATCATTGTTCTCTTCGGTAAAGCTCAGTAAAGTTTGTAATTGAAGCGATTCTTTCTGACTCAATACAATCGTACCCACACCGTGAATGCGTTGTAAATAGCCTTCATCTACTAACAGCTTGACTGCATTCCGAACAGTGATTCGACTAACACTGAAGCGTTGCTGCAGCTCAGGTTCAGCAGGGAATGCATCTCCAACTGTGTATACGCCGTTAATGATTTCTTGTTTTAACTCTTCATAAATTGCTAAATATTTAACACTGTTTCCCTTCATGAAACCCCACCACATCTGCTAATGAATTTGCTAGTTGAACTAGATTAAAATCATTGGCAGACTGGACAATTTCTAATAAAGATTGGAATTGCGAATTAGATTGATCAATAAAAGCTCCCACCATAGAACCAACGATGGTTGCGATGGTATCTGTATCATATCCAATATTTACTGCATCAATGACTGCTTGCAGTACATTCTCTTTATTTAAAGCGATAATGCCAAAGGCACAAGGAACCGCTTCCGAAATATGCAACCCACTGCCAACGACTTGCGAAAGTTGACGCAATCGTTCTTCTTTCGTTCCGACACCGTTAACAATAGTATACGCTAGTTGAATACGTTCGACAACACTCGGTCCAGCCACTTCACGAGAGACTTCTTTTGCCAAAGTTTCGCCTCGAACAGCACCATAAAACCCTGCGGACAGCACATCGTTAACTGTAGCATGTGAAGCTAAAGAAACACTTGTTGCCGCTGCGACAGCACACGCGCCGGAAATTGCCAATGAGTTATCATGGGTTACTTGTGCGATTGATATTGCTGCATTTATCGAACCCTCAGTATTATTTGGAAATAAAATTCCCGCAGGAGCAATTTTCATAGCAGCACCATTGGTTGCTTTAGAGGCATAGTCTACGGTGACAGCTCCGGGCAAAGGTTTCATTTTTAAGGAAGGGTCTTTGTACATAGCGATAGCGCTTCTTGTTGTTGGACCAGCAAATCGGTCGAAGTATAGCGGTACATCTGACCAAGCCAACATGGCCTTGATAATCGTTTCTTTTTCTAATTTTCCATCGTTCGCTAAAATTTCATTACATAAAAAGTATATTTGTGAAAAATCGTCAGTAACTTGTCCAGCTTCATTCCCTAAGGCAAAGGCTGTTTCTCCAGGCTTTTTAAAATCAGTTACTTCTCCAAAAAGAGTACGAATTTGATTAAATGATAGATTTTCTGTTGCCGCTCCCATGGCATCTCCAATTGCGGCCATTGCTAATGTTCCTAAAATTTTTGAATGTAAAGTCATTGTATTTTTTCCCTTCTTTTTTTAATTTTTTGACATTTCTGCTTCAGGATCTTTTACACCTAATAAAAGGGTTAAGATCATTCCGCCAATAAATGAGATGACCAGACCAACGATATATGCCCATAAAGTAGGCCCAGCAAATGCTGGAATTGTCGTTAATCCACCGAAAACAAAGGCGTTTCCGATAACGTCAAAGGCGCCCATAAATGCTCCGCCCAGCGCAGCACCCAAACAACCTGCGATCAAAGGCGTTTTAAACTTAACCCCCAGACCATAAATAGCCGGTTCAACGATCCCCGATAGAAAGACCGAAGTAATCGCTGTTAAAGAAAAAGTTTTAAGCTTCTGATTTCGAGAACGTAGGAAGATTGCAAACGCAGCACCCGCCATTCCAAAGTTAGCAGTCGCACCATAAGCAATAAAGGCCGAATGACCAGTACGTGCGATTTCTGGAATGATTACCATCGTATTCGGTGCCCAGTGAACACCAAACATAATCAAGATGTTCCAAATCCCTCCGATGACAGCACCAGTTACGATTTGATTAATATTTGCTAACCAACCAACAATATTGGCAATCCCAATACTTAGATAATTTCCAAGAGGTCCAAATACACCTACAGCAACTGGAACTAGCACTAACAATAAAATGGTCGGAATCACAATCATATGGAGACTATTCGGCAGTTTTTTCTTCATAAAATGCTCCATAACAGATTGTAGCCAGACAGTTAAGATAGCTGGAATTACTTGACTGGTGTAATTAAATACAGGAATGGAGATTCCAAAAAGCTGGATCATGTTTCCACCATTACCTTGGATTAAATTAATAAAATCAGGCATGATCAATGCGCCTAGAATAGCTACAGCAATGAAAGGACTTGTTTTAAAGCGATTTGCTGACGTCACAGCTACCAATAATGGCAAGAAATAGAAAACTGAAGTAGCAGCGAGTGTCAACATTAGATTTGTTGTACTTTCGGTAGACAGCCAACCCAACTCATTTGCTAAAATCGTAAAGCCACGAAGCAACCCAGATCCTGCAAGTAATGGCAATAAAGGAGAGAAGATACTAACAACCAAAGCGACAAAATCATTTAAAAAATGTCTTTCCTTTGGTTCGGTTTTCAAATTTTCTGCTGCGGGAGAAGTGTGGGTATCTAGTGTTTGAATAAATGCCTCATAAACTTCTCCAACGTTCGTACCAATAACCACCTGAAAACCTGAATCCTTATCAACTATCCCGGTAACACCATCTAAATCTTGAATTTCCTTTGTTTGTACTAAACTTCGATCGTTGAACTGGGGCCGTAATCGCGTGGCGCAGTGAGTGATCGATTGTACATTTTCTGAACCTCCCATAAGCTTCAATAATTGCTTTGCTAAAACATCGGTCTTTTCCATAACACTTTTCCTCCTTATCCTAAAAAATAATCGCAATAAAGGATAAGACGTTATAACGTCTTATCCTTTAACAGAGTATACAACAGAAAATCGTCAATGTAAACGCAATCATTTTTGTTTTTTTCGAATAAATTTACAGATTTTGTTAGAATACGTTATTTATTCATACAATGAACTCCTGAAAATACCGTATCTTTTGTAGAAGGTGCTAAATGCAGTAAAATTCTTAATGTTTTTAAATAAAATTTTTCCACACATCAAATACCCCTCGAGAATAAGCTCCCAAGGGGTTTTTTAAACATCTACACCCGTCCTTTATTCAATCTATCTTGCAGCACCTTCACACAATCGGATACTGGGCTAATCAAGCCATCTCGTTTCGTTCCCATTCTTTTTTGCAATGCTAGACAGGTGACAGGACCAAAGTTTCCGTCTGTGGGCACACGTAAATAAGCTTGAAGTGCGCGAATCATGTTCGAGCCGCCTGAACCATACTGAACGGATGGAATAAATTGATTTGCAGGATTCTTGACCTGACCGCTGATGACCCCGTCCTTGATGACGCAATTCAGTAATTCCTGTAAACGTCGTGTAGTGGCGGGACCCCAAGAACCATCAATCGCTAGAATTCGTTGTTGACTGCTGTTTTCGCTCGGTCCAACGACGGTCGTTTGTTTTACTCGAAAATAGCGAACGGGGAGGCCGGAATAATCACCCATCCAACCGATTGCTTTTGTGACTGCGATGTTTTGACAGCCTTTGGAATAGGTACAATGTAGGGCCTCTCCATTGATATCGCTCAAGAACCAGCCGCAATGTCCAGCCGATCCTAGCGAAGCACCTTCATGACCTGCGCCCCATAAATCACCTCGTCGGACTTCTTGCCGGGTGATTTCCTTCAATAAAGTCCCGTTTAAGCCAAAGAGTGTTTCCGTATTTCCGATGGCGGTATGTTTAGGTAAAAAGCCAGCCGCGATCAGCGAACGGAAAACAAAGCTGGAGCAATCCATGGCACCTGATCCGAGCCGGTTTGACATGGAGTAACAGATTTTTCCGCGCAAAGCTAAGCCATACTGCAAAGCTGCTTCTGTATTTGGCATTGGATCACCTCTTTTATTCTATTATTTTTTTCGTAGGCAGCCTGACATTTCTTTAAATGTTTTAGCTGCAATTTTCCCGAAACTTTTTTTGCACGTGCAAATGCGAATCGAATTTTTCTACGCATGATTGAGTAGAGAGTGTCGGGATTTAGTTTTCATTAGGATCCTCCTCGTAATATATTTTTTAGAGTGATAAATCACTCCAGTTTTATTCTCTTGTTCTTTGATAATTTAATAACACTTTAGTTGCTTGGTGCTTGTGTGATGTTCTAGAATTGACTCCTG
>NZ_JAHLOS010000062.1 GCF_018917525.1 Enterococcus raffinosus
GAGCATCTGCCGAGAAGCATCAGATCCGAGGAGACTCATTTTCAAGGGCAATCGGAGCAATAACAGGAAGGTTTCATGACACCTTATAAATTTTGTCAAAAAAAGGGTTGCCATTCCATGTATTTATGTCAGAAGTAAATAAAGATGGCATTGATATTGAACGATTCTTGTGGAGTATTCGAGAAGTATTTGTCTCATTACTACCTCAAATTTCGGGATTTCTTTTGATTCAAATGGTATTTAAAACATTAATCAATATAGAGTTAGTAAATAGGGGAAACTCTATATACACACTATATATTGTTCTAACGAATATGGGGCTCTTTTTACTTCCAGTTCTAGTTGGTGTCAATTTAGCTAAAGCTTTTGATGGGAATGTGGGAAATGCTTTGATCTTGAGTTTATTAATACACCCTGATTTATTTGAGAATCTACAGAATACGAAGAATTTAGATCTCATCGAGGTCATAACTAGAAGCGAACCATCTTTACTTTACATTTTCATACCAGTATTGACTATTTACTTAATGCTCATACTTGAAAATGTTTTAGAGAGTAAGGTATCAACATTTTGTAAAAAATATTTCCTACCCTTAATTATTTTAGTGATGATGGCTCCAATATCTGTTTTTCTGATTAGTCCTTTTGGAAATCTTGTCTATCTCAATTTAATGTTAATTTTTGAAAAAATACATTTATTTTAATACTTTCATGATAGTTCGAAAGGTAGTTAGGGTTATCGGAAAGATTTCTCAAGAGATGATTTATTAATAAAAAAAATGAACTACAACATTTAGAAAAATAGTAATAGTTTTGAACAGAGTCAATGTGAAATATATTATTTCATATTGATTTTTTTTTTGGTGTCACTAATAGAATATACAAATCGATGACAGAGTAGGAATTTGATAAATTATTCTCATAAACCATTAAGCTTTAAACATTTTCAAAAAAATAATCATGACTCTTAAAGTGAAAAAATAATATGTTGGTTTCAAAACTGAAAATTAAATGTATTTATTTAGTGAAAGAGAAATGATCTATCAAATTGAGTGAATGATTAGAAAACGTCGGAAGCTAATTCTATTTTGAGCTAGGAAGAATATAGAAGGAATGAAGCAAAGATTTTTATGTCTTATTTATTTATGAAAATGCAGATTTAATGAAAAGCAAAGAGAGTAATCGTGTCGTAATCATTTTTTTAATTGTTTTTATTCATTGAAGGGAGAGGGGCAATAGATAATTTTGATGAAAAAGATACACTTTATCATCAAATGATGAGGAAAGGAGAAAAATTTATAAAGATTTATTTTTCGAAAAAGTATTAAAAACAACGAAAGAATAACTCCACTTAATGAAAGGGGAAGAGTTTCAGAAAATTAGCGTCTAAAAGATTTGAAGATGCAAGAGAAAGATATGTATCGTTAGTTGAGGAAAATTATTTTTTTGTCATTGCAAAATGCGAAGTTAGAATAACTTTACTTAAAAAAAGAATATTCAGTTAAAGTAGAGAGAAGTTATCAGATCTTTAACAATATATAAGATCAAAATAAACATCAAACTATCTGTTGAATTGTTCTCCTTTTGAGACAAGTAATGGAGGGGAATGTATGAGTTTAAATAGTGAAAAAATAGAAGGGAAATTAATTTTATTTTTTAAAAAGGTGATCAACAATGCAGCAACGAATTACTATAAAAAGAAAAATCGATATCAAATATACGAATTTTCCTCTGATAATTTTGATAATGATTCATTAATAGAATTGGCAAATGATTCTTCAAAATTAGTAGTAATTGTTATGGGAATGCCCTTATTTATCGAAGATGAAGTTCTAGCAATGAGAATTGAAAAACTCAATTTGCGAGAAAAGTATATTTTGCGAGAAAAATTCATTTTAGGAAAAACTGATAGAGAAATTGGCGAGGATCTTGGAATTAGTAGACAAGGAGTCACAAATTTGAAACATAGAATGTATAAGAAAATCAGGGATGCTATCAAATAGTTAGGAGCGACTTATTTTGGATGAAATTAGTGAGCTTTTTTTGAAGGTCAAAGATGGAGACGATGACGCTTTTGAGGAGTTGATAAACAAGTTTAATCCATTGTTAGTAAGTGTTTCAATGAGATCTGGAAAATTTGATGAAGATTGCTATCAAGAATGTATGACGGCTTTTTTCCTTTCTATTCAAAAATTTAGTTTAGAAGACTAAGTTGCACAGTCATGGAGAACCACTAACTAGTTGGTTTTCCTTTTTTGTGTCATTTTTGCGGTACGATTTGTTGATAGATAGTATAAGGAGTACGAAAGAGGTGAAAGACTTGGATAAATTAATATCAAAAAAGGAATTAATCGATGTAGGTTATTCTGCTTATTCAGCAAGCAAAATTATCCGAGAAGCCAAAGAGTTACTGGTTAAGGAAGGATTTATTTATTATAAAAACCGTCGTGTTGGAAAAGTGCCGACTACTACTGTAGAGAAAATTTTAGGTATTTCATTATGAGGGAGGTATTAAAAAAAACTATGGCAATTAGAAGGGATAAAAAAACAAAAAAATGGATAGTAGATATATCAACAAAAAACATTTTAACACAAAAACGTAAAAGAATTGTTCGAAAAAACATAGCAAGTAAGCGTGAAGCAATGGAAATTGAAATTCAACTTAGAATACTTTTGCTCGGACAACCAATCAGTGAGGCAGTATGTTTTGATTTACTTTTCAAATTAGTACTGGTTGAGGATAGAAAAAGGGAAAGAAAAGAGAGTTACATTGCGACGCAAAAGTACATTTATAACTCACGTTTAAAAAACTATTTCAAGGATGCTCAGGTTTCCAAAATTGATGAACAAATAGTTTTGGAATTTCGTGAAACACTTAGAAACAAAGAACTATCAAATAATTACATTAATAAGATCATGATAGTTTTGAAAAAAATAATCGATGTGGGTGTTCGACAAAAAATATTAGCAGATAACCCATGTCGATTAATTAAAAAGCTTCCTATTAAAAGAGTAAAAATGAAGTATTGGACCTTAAATGAGTTTCTAGCATTCGATCGATTATTTAACAAGGATGAAGAGATTTTTCGAATATTTTTCCATTTAGCATTTTTTACTGGTATGAGAAAAGGAGAAATATTAGCTTTGACTTGGCAAGATATAGATTTCACTAATAATCGAGTTTCTGTAAATAAGTCAGTATTGAAAATTAAGGGAAAAGAGTTAGTTAGTAATCCAAAGACCTCATCCAGTGAACGAGTGATAGTGATTCATAAGAAATTGGTTTACTTACTGCTTGATTGGAAAGAAAATCAAAAAAAAATATTAAGACAGTATAAGAATGATTGGGAACTATTAGAGACTCGAGTATTTGAAGATACCCCATTTAAATCAATAGACTCAGATAGATTAAGAAAAAAATATAGCTCAATCTTAAAAAGAGACAACTCAATTTCTAAGATAAGGATTCATGATTTTAGACATTCCCATGTAGCTTTACTAATTGAGCTAAATGAAAAACCTTTTACAATTAAGGAACGTTTAGGTCATGCTTCAATTCAGACAACGTATGACATCTATGGTCATTTGTATCCGAACAAGCAGAAAGAAGTTGTACAAAACTTAGATGAACTTTACTAAGCAGATGTATTGATCAAACTAAAGCACGTGAAAACCTGTTATTAATAAGCAGTTAGGTGTAGATTACATAGTTCAACTGTTAGGACAATTTATATATAAAAAGGAAAAAAATCAGAATGGGAATTTTTAGTGTTATATTAAAAAGAAAAGAAATAAAAAAATTACACTTTTTTATATTAGAACACTGAGAAAGATATGCCAAAAGTATGCCAAAAAATGAAAAATGAAACAAATTCAAATGATCTGAAACATGCTAAAAACCTTTTAAATAGTATGTTTGTATTTTAAGATTGTTCTGGATAAGAGACTCAAAATCCAGTGCCCTCACGGGCGTGCCGGTTCGACCCCGGCCGCCGGTATAAAGAGCTAAGATGGTTATTTCATCTTAGTTTTTTGTTTGAAATTGAATAGGGTAATGGCGGATGTGGCGAAGTGGTTAACGCATCGGATTGTGGCTCCGACACTCGTGGGTTCGATTCCCATCATTCGCCCTAAAAAGACTCAGCAGATTTCTGTTGAGTCTTTTTTTTAAGAGAAATTGTCAATTGGAGAATGGAGCATTGATTACTTCTTTCTTCTTCAACTGAGTGTTTTTGTGAAGAAAACTTTTTTTCCAGTGAGGGGATACTCATTCAATATGACCGCCTCTTGGTATCCGTGCTTTTTATAGAACATGGGGGCTTGGAAGCTAAATGTATCTAAAAAGACAAATCTACACCCTCGTTCTTTTGCTGTTGACTCAGCTTTTTCTAGAATCTGACTTCCGACATATTGCCCTCGCAATTCTTCATCTACCCATAGAAATTCTATCATAAGCCACTTGCCGTGTGTTTCTCCGATAATTCCAGCAAGTATCTTTCCTTGCTTATCTCGGAGGTAGATACCTAACTCTTTTGGATTTTTGTCTTCAATTCTAGCAAGATTATATTTTATTAGTCCTGCTAAGATTTCAGCTTTATCGTTTTCTTCAATTTTATCTGTAATTTGAAATTCCATCTTTTTCTCCTTAGTAGTTTATATTTTGTACACTCATTGGATAATATAAGAATATCAGTTATTGATGCTTCAGTCAGTAAAGGTTCGGGCTGGTAAAGTATAATGAATTCAAAGAGTCAGGAGTTCGATTGTTTCTATGATAATTTCGCAAAATTTCTGCTATGTGAAGTCAAACTATTTTGCTTGACTCTCTTGTAATGAGAGGGTTTAAACTTATACTAACAATCTACTAACCCAATTTATGGAGGGATTAAATGACCAAAAAAATGTTACTCGTTCTAGATGGACAGGTTGGCGTACTTAATAAAATTTACAGGAAGGCTGAAACGATTGCAACTATTAACACACTTATTGCTTCTTTTGCAAGTGCCCAGCAGACCATCGTTTTTACTCGACATGCAAATAAAACTTCGCTGAGCGTTGGGACAAATTCATGGAAACTCGATTCTACTATAAATTGTCCCGAAACTTCGATTTTTTTTGATAAAAAAAGAAGTAGTGTTTTTGCTGAACCAGCTTTTATAGAGTTATTGGAAAAAGAGAATGTAAGAACAATCTATGTATGTGGGTTTGTTACAAATGGCTGTGTGCAGGCAGCATGTTTAGATGGGAGATCAAAAGGCTTCGATACCAAACTATTAGCAGATGCTCATAGTACATTTATTAAGAATGCTAGCCACGTAATTGATACATGGAATCAAAAACTAGCTGACGCAGGCATTGAAGTATTGAGCACTTATACTGCAATGAAGCAAATAAGGGAAGGCTAACAATAAACTGGTACTGCAAGATCAAAGTTTCCTTGCAGTACCAGTTTATTTTCACCTCTTATATAGAAACCTCTTAGATTTCAGATTAGCCCTTATAATTATACAACGGACGGATAATTTCTTTTACTTCCATGGTTTCGTGGAGATTTGTCAGCAACTTTTTCTTTGATTTATAGGCTTTGGGTGCTTCGTCGAGTGTCTTTTTAGAAACAGAAGTGGTCCATACGTGACGCATCATATGTTGATAGTTTTCTAAACTAATCGAGGCTCTGGCTTGAGAGCGGCTCATCGTACGACCAGCTCCATGAGGCCCCGACTGGTTCCATTCATCGCTACCTTTTCCAATGCCAATAATGCAACCGTCCTTCATATTTAAAGGGACGATCATTTTCTCGCCTTTTCTGGCAGAAGCGGCACCTTTACGTAAGATCATATGTTTCAAGTCAATATAATTATGGGGGCTATCAAAGCTTTCAATGATCTGCTTTTCCCATTTCATTGCTTTTAAAATAAGCAAAGCCATACTTTTTCGATTGAGGGCCGCGTATCGTTGTGCGATCTGCATATCTGACAAATAGTTGTTTAAATCCTTTTCGGACACATAGGATAATTCATAAGGTACTTCCAATTCTTCACGTTTTCGGAGCAAAGCTTTTTTTTCCGCTGGATTATCCGCGAGCTTCAATTGAAGCTTTAATTCGTGTCTTTTTTGCGTCAGCTTTTGATAAGCTATTTCTTGATGGTACTCAGCAATTTCTTTACCTAAAACGCGACTACCACTATGAATCACCAAATAATATCCATCGTTTCCTTCATTGACTTCAATAAAGTGATTTCCGCCGCCTAGCGATCCTAAGCTTCGCAGCGCTCGAGCTCGGTGAATTGGCGCTTGTACATTCTCTAAAGGGAACAGATATTGCGGTTTTCCGTGAGAATGGGACCCACTGGGAATTCGGTTTCGAATGATTCGATCTAGTTTGTCAAAATTTAGTTTGACGCCTTTTTTTATTTTTGTCACATTTAGTCCGCAGCCAATGTCAACGCCGACAAGATTAGGAATTACTTGATCTGTTATGGTCATAGTTGTTCCAATGACACAGCAGGAACCACTATGAGTATCGGGCATAATTCGGATTTTGGCATTTTGGACAATTTTTTGATTGCACAGTGTCTTGATTTGACCCGCAGTGCTTTCGGTTAAGTTATCTGTATAGACAGTTGCTGTGTTGTATTTTCCTTTTATGATTAACATATTTTATCCTCTCTGTGAGGAATCCATGATTTCCTCTAATTCATTTGTATCCTTTTTGAAATTAGTCTTTTTCCACTCATAGGAAACACCTCCATAGGTAATCGTTTAGATATTAACTAACTGCTAACGCAGTAATCATTTCGAACGTCCTTCATTCGTTTGAATGTTTAACACGCAAAAAAACTGTCAATCATAGGATTGACAGTTTCACAAATAGGCTTTATTTACGAATACAGAGAGTCTACGGATGAAGACTCTTTGCTCGAATAAAACGCATCAAACAGATCAATCGATTGTATTTGGTTTATTTTTATAGTCTTAATCATCTTGCTCTCTCCCTTCCTTAAATTCTTTTTCATCCTATCATCCTTAAATATCAGGTGTCAAGGCGATTTAGTCTTGCTCTTTACGTTTCACCGGAATTAAGACTTCGAAAACTTGATCTTCGGGATGCTCCGAGGTTGTTTCATCCTGCCATAGCAATTCCCAGATATCACCGTTTAACTCCAAGTTATTCTCCTTCAGGTAATTTCTAAAGCGATTATTGAAAGTATTAATATGATGGATCTCATCCTTCATAAACCCAGAAACATAGTCTCCAGCTGGTCGTTTGACAACACGTTGCCGATCATAGATGTGCAATCGATCTTCAGGTATTTTTACGAGAGCTCGATAGGGAGCAGCATGAAAATTTTTCTCGTAAAAGGCGGAACCATCTACTAAAAAGCCAATCGGATAGCCACTGAATAGATCACTGCTGTCAACGGAGGAGTAAAAACGTCCGTAAATCTGGGCAGCGTCAATATCATCGTAGCTTTCGATAATATCAGAAATGACGAAAGATTCCGCGTTGCGATAAGAATAAGTGATTGATTCTAAATCAAAGTTTTTTAGCGTAGTATAGCGTTCAATGTAGCTATCCAGTGCGCTGCGAATCCCACCTAATTTTTGGATTTGTTCATCAATCTTCTGTTTCTGTCGCATAAATCCATCAAGAACGTAATCCACATTCCGATTTTTTAAAAAGACATGTATATCCTCCAAAGAAACGTCGAGATTTTTTAATAAGAGAATAACGTCTAATTCAAAATATTGATCAATCCCATAGTAGCGATAGCCGTTTTCACCGACCTTGGCCGGTTTGAAAAGGTCGATTTGATCGTAATAAATCAAGGTTCGGCGGCTAATGCCTGCATATTTTGCCATCTCGCTGATCGTTAAAAATTTTTTCATAACTAATCCTCATTTTCGCTTGACTGTAACGTTACGTTACAGTTTATTCTACCATAGGAGAAGGAGGGAAAAAAGATGAAACTATTCAAAATCTTTTTCAAAGAATATCGGAGGATGTTCTTAGGCACCTTCATCTTAATGATCGTGCAAGCGGTTGGAACGCTGATGATTCCGTACTATGTTGCTGAAATTATTGATGAAGGTATTTTAACTCAAGATCAAGGAGCGATTTGGCGAAATGGTGCATTTATGCTGGGAATTGCGGTCTTAACTGGGATTGTCTCGATTATTGCTAGTTATTATTCGGCAATTTTGGCTGGTTGTTTTGGGTATTTCCTGCGAAAACAGCTAGTGGATAAGACACAACGCTTATCAATGGCGGATATGGACGAGTTTGGAACGCCGACATTACTGGCTAGAACGACGAGTGACATAACAAATATCCAACAAATCATGATGATGGTCTTTCAAATGATCATCCCTGCACCGTTAATTTGTTTTGCTTCGATCGTTTTGACAGGAGCAATTTCCTGGCGCTTTGTCTGGATTCCGATTGTCTCGATTGTGCTATTTTCACTTGTTTCGTTAGCTGTTATTAAAAAGGCCATTCCTTTAGCGGATGTGATGCAGCAGCGAATGGATAAGATGATGCAGATTTTAAGAGAATTCTACACAGGTGTTCGAGTGATTCGCGCATTTAACAAGAATAATTTTGAAAAGAAACGCACGGATAAAACCTTCAGTAATTATGCAGAAGTCATGATTCGGGTCAATAAGCTGTTCGCTGTCTTGAATCCTACTGTCAATTTAGTAATGGGAGTAGGGATGACAGCTGTTCTGGCTTTTGGCGGCGTCATGGTGCTTCAAGGTAGTGTGCCGATTGGGAGCTTAACAGCTATCAGCGAATACACAATTTTAAGTCTCTGGTTCTTGACAATGGCGGCGATGGTAATTGTGATGATTCCAAAAGCACTGGCTTCGTTAGAGCGGATTGGCGAGGTATTAGATACACAAGAAGAAATCATCGATGGGTCAAAAGAAGCTTTTGAGTTAAGAGAAAACCAGCCGATTGCTGTTTTTGATCAGGTTGATTTTGCCTATAGTGGAGCAGAAGAAGCCGTCTTGTCCAATATCACCTTTGATATCCCTAAAGGCGTGACCGCTATTGTCGGCGGTACTGGATCGGGCAAGAGTACGATTGCTAAGGCACTGCTTCGGTTGAGAGATACGACGAAGGGGGGAATTCGTTTTCATGGGGAACCCATCAAAAATGTCACCCAAGAATCGTTGAGAGCACGAATCAGTTACGTTCCGCAAAAGGCTTTTCTATTCAGTGGTACGGTTAAGGACAATTTTCTTTTTGGAAATCCATATGCAACGGAAGAAGAAATGAAACAGGCGGCTAAAGTGGCGCAGGCCGAAGATTTTATTGCTCATTTAGATGGTCAATTCAATGCGTTTGTCGCACAAAAAGGCAACAACTTTTCAGGAGGTCAGAAGCAGCGGTTGAGCATCGCAAGAGCCTTAATTAAACCAGCTGATTTGTATTTTTTCGATGATAGTTTTTCAGCATTGGATTATCAAACGGATGCCAAACTGCGAAAGGCATTGAAAAGTTATCTAGCTGAAGCTGCGATCGTGATTGTGGCTCAGCGTCTATCGACGATCAAAGATGCCGATCAGATTATCGTTTTGGAGGAAGGAAAGATTGTTGGTAAAGGCACCCACGAAGAATTGCTTCGTACCTGTCATGTTTACCAAGAATTTGCCAAGTCTCAAGGAATGGAGGGGAAAAAGAATGAGCATCAAGCAAGTTGATGAAAAAAAGGTAGAGACAGAAACACCGAAGGAATTTAAAAAGACCGGAATTCGTTTGTTTAAATTATTAACCGAGCAGAAAACGCGCTTTGCGGTCATTATTGCTTCGGCCATCTGTTTTGCTGCATTAATGGCGATTACACCACTGATATTAGGCTGGGGATTAGACGCGATTATTACGTTAATTCGTACACAGCAAGTGACTATGGAAAATCTGTTTGCTGCTCTGATACAGCCCGTAGTCTGGCTCTTCATAGCTTGGTGCGGCGTTTCACTCTTCTCCTTATTACAGGAGTATACAATGGCCAGCGTCGCGGAAACATTGACCTTGCGTTTGAGAACAAGCCTAACAGAAAAGCTGAATCATTTGCCTATGAAGTTCTTTGATCAGTATAAGACTGGTGATATCTTAACGAGGGCGACACTTGATTTGGATAAGGTATCAGAAGTTTTACAGGTTGGTTTGATGCAAATGATTTCGGCGATTTTATCGATTGTAATTGGACTGGGAGTGATGGTCTATTTAAGTCCGTTATTGACATTGGGCATTGTCATCATCTTATTAGTGAGTCTATTTCTTACAAACCGTTTAGCTCACAAAAATCAAGAGTATTTTTCCGAAAATCAAGCGGCTTTGGGCGCTGTAGGGACCAAGGCCGAAGAGAACTATTCAGGAAATTTACTGATCAAGGCCTACAACCGTCAGCAAGCAACAGCGGATGAGCTGGATAAATTGAATGAAGCACAGTTTCAAGCTTTTAAAAAGGCTCAGTTCGTAAGTTTTGCGATTAATCCGTTGATTCGATTGATTAATCAGTTAGGATTCGTTACTAGTGCCGTCGTGGGAGGGATCATGGTAATCAATGATCAGCTATCCATTGGTTTAGTTCAAGCATATCTTCAATACGTGAATCAAGTTTCTGAGCCAATCACACAGGTCTCGTATGTAATCAACAGCCTGCAGAGTGCTTTTGCAGCATTAGAGCGTATTTTTGAGATTTTGGATCAGGAGGAAGAGGTTGAGGAAGTATTGAATCTTTCGGTTCCAGAAAATGTGCGTGGTGAAGTTGCCTTCAAACACGTGGCATTTGGTTATTCACCTGACAAGCTGTTGATGGAAGATGTCAATTTTAAGGTGAAGCCGAAGCAAATGGTCGCGATCGTGGGCCCAACAGGCGCTGGAAAAACGACGATGATTAATCTGTTAATGCGCTTCTACGAACTAACCAACGGTCAAATCGAAGTAGACGGCAAGAATATTAGTCATTTCTCACGTGCGGAGATTCGTCAAAAATTCGGAATGGTTTTGCAAGATACATGGCTGTTTGAAGGAACGGTGGCAGATAATATCGCTTACGGGAAACCGGATGCTACAAGACAAGAAATCGTTCAGGCAGCAAAAGATGCTCAATGCCACCACTTTATTCGCACATTGCCTAATGGTTATGACACGATCATTTCTTCTGACGGAACTCAGATTTCACAAGGTCAACAACAGCTTTTAACAATTGCTCGAGCAATTTTGGCAGATCCGCAATTGCTGATTTTAGATGAGGCAACTTCAAGTGTAGATACACGAACAGAAGGGATGATTCAGCAGGCGATGGATCAATTAACCACTGAACGAACCAGCTTTGTTATCGCCCATCGTTTATCTACGATTAAGAATGCCGATTTAATTTTAGTGATGAAAGATGGCTCGATTATCGAGCAGGGAAATCACAGAAGTCTAATGAAAAAAGGCGATTTCTATGCAAATCTTTATAATAGTCAATTCGCCGGATAAGCTCAACGATCATCGTTGAGCTTGTTTTTTATAGATTTTAGATAGCTATGTGACGAACCAAAAAGTTACTAAGTTAGAAAATATTCTGAAAATTCATTGACTTTTAATCTTATGAAATGTATAGTATAAAAAAATGATTAAGAAACTATTAGAAAAAACGAGGGGCCGATTTTTATGCGCAAGAGTAAATACAATAATTTTGATGGCATCGTCTTATTAATTATTGAGTCCAGGACTTAGAACGCGGAAGTAGTATCAACCGTTAGTTTGAGTCCTATTTGCGTTAGAAATGGGATTCTTGCAAGAGCATCCCATTTATTGATGGGATGCTCTTTTTGTCAGTTGTACTTTTCACAGGGTATTTAGTGTAAGAGTAAAACTAACGATGGATAACAAACTATCAAGCAAAGAACTTAGTACAAAGATATGCGCACGCAAATAAGCTTATTTTTCCTAGGATTGGAAAAATAAACCTCAATAAAAATGAATTAGCAAAAAGCAGGGAGATGTGACTATGAGAAGTGATCAGATTAAAAAAGGAATTGATGCAGCACCCGCCAGAAGTTTATTATATGCGACTGGCCAAGTAAAAAATATCCATGATATGGATAAACCATTTATTGCTATTTGTAATTCTTATATCGATATTGTACCAGGGCATGTCCACCTGCGAGAACTAGCTGATGTAGCTAAAGAGGCCATTCGTGAAGCAGGAGGAATTCCTTTTGAATTTAACACGATTGGTGTAGACGACGGAATTGCAATGGGGCATATCGGTATGCGCTACTCTTTACCAAGCCGTGAGCTGATTGCAGACGCAGCAGAAACAGTGATCAACGCTCATTGGTTCGATGGTGTGTTTTACATTCCTAACTGTGACAAGATCACACCAGGGATGATCATGGCCGCGATGCGAACAAACGTCCCATCGATTTTCTGTTCCGGCGGTCCGATGAAAGCCGGAATCGATCCGAGAGGTCATCAAACGACACTATCTTCAATGTTTGAAGCTGTGGGAGCATATAAAGAAGGACAGATGACGGAAAAAGATTTCTTATTCATGGAACAAAATGCTTGTCCGACCTGCGGTTCTTGTGCAGGGATGTTCACCGCAAATTCCATGAATTGTTTGTTGGAGATGTTAGGCTTGGCTTTACCCGGAAATGGAACTGTTCTAGCCGTTTCTGACGAGCGACGTGAGTTGGTTCGAGAATCAGCGAAGCATTTGATGAATTTGGTCAAAAAGCAAATCAAACCACGGGATATTGTTACCAAGGAGGCAATCGATGATGCCTTTGCCTTAGATATGGCGATGGGTGGTTCAACCAATACCGTTCTTCACACATTGGCGATCGCAAATGAGGCGGAGATCGATTACGATCAATCAGATATTAATGAGATTGCGAAAAGAGTTCCTTACCTTTCTAAAATCGCTCCTTCTTCCAGCTATTCAATGCACGATGTTCACGAAGCAGGTGGTGTACCGGCGATCATTAATGAATTAGTGTCGATTGACGGAGCGATACATTCGGATCGAATCACAGTCACTGGCAAAACTTTACGAGAGAATGTTGCTTCTGCCAAGATCATGAATGAGGAAGTGATTCATCCGAAAACAGCTCCTTACAGTCCAGTCGGAGGTCTTTCAATCCTCTATGGGAATATTGCGCCAGAAGGTAGTGTGATCAAGGTTGGTGGTGTTGATCCAAGTATCAAAGTCTTTAAAGGCAAAGCGATTTGTTTTGCTTCTCATGACGAAGCAGTTGAAGCAATCGATAACCACACCGTGACTAAGGGACATGTTGTAGTTATTCGTTATGAAGGGCCGAAGGGTGGACCGGGAATGCCGGAAATGTTGGCACCGACATCAAGTATTGTTGGACGCGGCTTAGGAAAAGATGTTGCACTAATCACTGATGGACGCTTCTCTGGAGCAACGCGTGGAATCGCTGTAGGACATATTTCACCAGAAGCTGCAGCAGGTGGACCAATCGCTTTAGTTCAAGATGGTGATGAAATCACGATTGATTTGACTGCCCGCACACTAAATGTGGCTGTATCGGAGGAAGAGTTGGCTAAACGAAAAGAAAAATTACCAAAATTCCAACCAAAAGTCAAAAAAGGCTGGTTAGCTCGATACTCAGCAATGGTAACTTCAGCGCACACTGGTGGCGTTATGGAATTACCAGAAGAAGATTAAAGCGAATGTCAATTCTGCTATTCATAGTTGTTAACGCAAATAGATCAAACAAAAAACAAAGAAAGATAAGTTGAAAAAAGCTAGTGGAATGATATACGACATGAACTTGAGACTTATTTTTCTGAAAGAAAAATAAATACATTAAAAGGAGGAATGGGGGTGGAAGAAATGAAACAAGAAGTAGAAGTTGGAAACCTATATTCAGGAGCAGATTTATTGATTAAATGTTTGGAAAATCAAGGAGTCGAATTGATTTTTGGCTATCCTGGCGGCTCTGTCTTACCCTTATATGACTCACTTTATGATGAATCGATTCCGAATATCCTCACGCGTCATGAACAGGGGGCGGTCCATGCTGCGGAAGGATATGCCAAAGCTACAGGAAAACCAGGAGTAGTAATCGTTACCAGCGGACCAGGCGCAACCAACGTGGTGACTGGCATAGCGGATGCAATGATCGATTCTGTGCCATTAGTTGTCATCACCGGACAAGTAACGACACCGGGAATTGGAAAAGACGCCTTCCAAGAAGCAGATATGTTAGGGATTACTGTACCAATTACCAAAAACAACTATCAAGTTCGGGATATCGAGGAGCTTCCACGAATCGTCAATGAAGCCTTCCACATTGCGACGACAGGCAGAAAAGGGCCCGTTTTGATTGATCTGCCAAAGGACATTATGAATTTAAAGGCCAATCCTAAAATCGATGAGGTTGTCCATTTAGAAAGCTATCAACCAACCGTGACACCATCTATTTTGCAAATCGAACGTCTAATGAACCTATTAAAGAAAGCTAAAAAACCGATCGTATTAGTTGGTGGTGGAGTTGTTGCTGCCAATGGCGCGGAGGAATTACGACAGTTTGTTGAAAAATATCAGTTACCAACGGTTTCTACCTTATTAGGTCTCGGGCTGTTGCCGCAGGATCATCCATACTTCTTAGGGATGGGTGGAATGCATGGTACTTATGCAGCAAATATGGCAATGATGGAAACCGACCTATTGATCAATATTGGCAGTCGCTTTGATGATCGTTTGGCCTGTTCGCCTGAAGCTTTCGCTCCTCATGCGAAAGTGGCTCATATCGATGTCGATCCAGTTGAGATTGGAAAGATTATTCATACTGACATTCCAATCGTAGGTGACGCAAAAGTTGCACTGCAACAAATGCTCTCAATTGAGATTCCTGCACCAGATTGTGAAGAGTGGCGCATGGTTTGCAAGGCTCGTCAACAAAGATACCCGCTGAAATATGAATGGGATGAAAAAATTATCAAACCACAAGCTGCAATTGAAATCATTGGACGAATCACGAAGGGAAAATCATATGTCGTAACGGATGTTGGTCAGCATCAAATGTGGGTGGCTCAATATTATCCGTTCCAATTCCCTAAACAGTTGATCACTAGCGGTGGTTTGGGAACAATGGGCTATGGTATTCCAGCAGGTATTGGAACAAAATTTGGAAAACCAAATGATTCTGTGGTTGTGTTCGTTGGAGATGGCGGATTCCAAATGACAAATCAAGAATTGGCAATTTTGAATCAAAATAATCTCGATATTAAGTTCGTTCTATTAAACAACCAATCACTTGGGATGGTTCGCCAATGGCAGGAGAAATTTTACAATGAACGTCGCTCGCAATCCGTTTTTCATGAGCAGCCGGACTTCATGAAATTAGCTGAAGCCTATGGCATTGGTAGTAAGAAAATAACTGATCCCGCAACTTTAGAAATAGAATTGCAGGAAGCTTTTGCCACAGCTGGACCAATGCTGATTGAAGTAATGATCTGCAACAAAGAACATGTATTACCAATGATTCCGGCCGGTATGCCGAATGATCAGATGTTGGGAGTTGATTAAGATGAGACGGATGATTACAGCAATGGTCCATGACCAAGCAGGGGTGTTAAGTCGAATCACGAGTGTTTTGAATCGTCGACAAGTAAACATGGACAGTGTTTCGGTCGGTCGTACAGAACGAGACGGCGAATCTCGGATGACGATTATCATTCAAGCCGAAACGCTAGCCGATGTCGAACAAGTAACGAAACAGCTGAACAAACAAATTGACGTGGTAAAAGTTTCTGATGTGACGGATGAGCCGCATTTAGAAAGAGAATTGGCGTTAATCAAGGTCAGTGCCCCAGCTGCCACACGTTCTGAGATTCAAGCGATGATTGATCCGTTTCGAGCGGATGTCGTGGATGTCGGCTTGAAAACAATTGTGGTACAGGTTGCCGGCTCAACAGAAAAAGTCAACGCATGTATCGATGTCTTACGTCCATATGGAATCAAGCAATTAGCACGAACCGGTGTCACCGGATTTAGTAGAGGTTAAACGCAAAATTCTATTGTTAGATTTTGCTATTAATATAGTTTATAAAATTGGAGGAAAAATTATGGTTAAAGTTTATTATGATGATGCAGTAGCGAAGGATGCTTTAGAAGGAAAAACAATTGCTGTGGTGGGTTACGGTTCTCAAGGACATGCTCACGCACAAAATCTACGTGACACAGGTCACCAAGTTGTGATCGGTATACGAGAAGGAAAATCCGCTGAGGCTGCTCGTGAAGATGGTTTTGATGTGTTGCCGGTAGCTGAAGCAACAAAAAAAGCCGAAGTAGTCATGATTTTAGCTCCAGATGAAATTCAAGGTACGTTATATGACAATGAAATTGCACCAAATTTAGCAGATGGAGATGCTTTAGTCTTTGCACATGGCTTTAATATTCATTTCGATGTTATCAATCCACCGGAAAATGTGGATGTTTTCTTAGTAGCTCCAAAAGGTCCAGGACATTTAGTTCGTCGTACCTTTACGGAAGGCTTTGCAGTACCAGCATTGTTTGCTGTTCACCAAGATGCAACAGGAACTGCTCGCGATTTAGCGTTATCTTATGCGAAAGGCATTGGTGCTACACGAGTAGGTGTCTTGGAAACAACCTTTAAAGAAGAAACTGAAACTGATTTGTTCGGCGAACAGGCAGTGCTTTGCGGTGGCTTAACGAGTATGATCGAGGCTGGTTTTGAAACATTAGTTGAAGCAGGTTACCAACCTGAATTGGCATACTTTGAAGTTTGTCATGAAATCAAATTGATCGTAGATTTGATTTATGAAGGTGGCTTTGCGAAAATGCGTAATTCGATCTCTAATACTGCGGAATACGGCGATTATGTTTCTGGACCACGTGTAATTACTGAACAAGCCAAAGCTGGCATGAAGGAAGTCTTGACTGATATCCAAAATGGCAAATTTGCCAAAGGCTTCATTGATGACAATAAAAATGGCTTCCCAGAATTCAAGAAAATGCGTGAAGAAAGTGCTGGACATCAAATTGAAAAAGTGGGCGGCGAATTACGTAAAATGATGCCTTTTGTAAGTCGTAAAGATTAATGGGGGATGCAGCGATGGAATTGATCAAAGATACTGAGGTTCGCAGTGCCTATCAATTATTGAAAGACTCTGTCAACCACACGCCGTTACAATATGATCGTTATTTATCTGAAAAGTATCAGGCAACTGTTTTATTGAAACGGGAAGACCTGCAAAAAGTTCGTTCATTTAAATTACGTGGTGCTTATTATGCCATTAAGAAACTTCCAGAGGCGGATTTGAAGAAAGGTGTGGTCTGTGCGAGTGCGGGAAATCACGCGCAAGGAGTTGCTTACACGTGTCATGAATTAAAGACACAGGCTGCGATTTTTATGCCCACCACCACACCGCAACAAAAAGTTTCGCAAGTAAAATTTTTTGGTGGTGAATTTGCGGATATTCATTTAGTCGGCGATACCTTTGACGCTTCTGCCGCTGCCGCAAGAAAATACTGCGAAGAACACGGCATGACCTTTATTGATCCCTTTAACGACAAGAATATTATTGCCGGTCAGGGAACTTTAGCTTTAGAAATGATGACTGATGCGGAAAGCGAAGGCTACAAGCCAGATTATGTGATCACAGCGATTGGCGGCGGCGGATTAATCAGCGGGGTGGCATCTTATGTGAAAAACACCTCGCCAACAACCAAAGTCATTGGTGTTGAACCTAAAGGGGCCGCTTCAATGCAGGCGGCTTTTGAAGAGGAGCATCCAGTTAAGCTGACTGAGATTGACAAATTCGTTGATGGCGCTGCTGTACAGCTTGTTGGCGAAATTACGTATTCTCACAGTAAAGAGTACGTGGATGAGTTAATGTCTGTTGATGAAGGGTTAATCTGTTCTACGATTTTAGACTTGTACGGTAAACAAGCAATCGTGGTCGAGCCAGCTGGTGCGATGAGCGTAGCTGCCTTGGATCTGATGAAAAACAAGATTAAGGGTAAAACAGTAATCTGTGTTATCAGTGGGGGCAACAACGATATTAACCGAATGGCTGAGATCGAAGAGCGTTCACTGATCTATGAAGGCCTGAAGCATTACTTTGTTGTGAACTTCCCGCAACGTCCAGGAGCGCTGAAGGAGTTTGTATCAGAGGTTCTAGGTGAGGGCGATGATATTACGCGCTTCGAATATACGAAGAAGAGTAATCGTGGAACCGGACCAGTGGTAATCGGTGTGTTGTTGAAGAAACCTGAGACTTTGCCAGATTTGTTGAAGCGGTTAAAAGAGTTTGATTCGACCTACATTGAATTAAGCCAAAACAAAACGCTCTACAATTTATTAGTTTAATTAAAAAAGGAACCCGAAAGATAATTGGTTCTTTCTCAAGTTTGGTTATACAGGCCCTTCAAAGAAGATCGCTCAAGGAGAAATCTTCTTGGGTTGCCGAAAAAGCCAACAGACATTTTTGGGATAGATTGACTAATCCAGAACGACCATATACAATTCGTTTTATAAGCTTAAATTTGTTGTTATTACCTTCGACGAATCCAGAGCTTATACTATGGGATATCGCGTTTTTTATCGGGGCGATATCCCTTTTTATGCTCTGACAAAAAGAATCAA
>NZ_JAHLOS010000063.1 GCF_018917525.1 Enterococcus raffinosus
CACTCCACGCGAGTGTTTATTAGCAGAATTATCAAAGTTATCGTTGGCTGCTAAATAGAGAATAAAATTGAATAACACATGAATTTCAATAAGTGGCTAACTTGCACTTGAAATTTGGGGAAAACTTTCAATATCAATTTCTTTAATAAAATGAATAAATAATCCCACGTCAACACGATTTATTAAGATTTCGTTCCTAAAATACTGATACACCAGCATTCAAAAACTGCCATGACCATTTTGCCCCTCTAAAATAACAGTTTTTTACGAAAAAAAGACCACGCTATAAAAGCGCAGTCTTCAATCATTTATTTATTCTACAGCTAATTTACGTTTCTTCGCTGCTTTTTCACGTTCAGATTTGTTTAGAATTTGTTTACGTAGACGAATTGTTTCTGGTGTGATTTCACAGTATTCATCATCATTCAAGAACTCTAAAGATTCTTCTAACGTTAAAATCCGAGGTTTTTTGATGACAGACGTTTGGTCTTTGTTAGCTGAACGAACGTTTGTCATTTGTTTTGCTTTCGTGATATTTACGCCCAGGTCTTTATCACGGCTGTTTTCTCCAACGATCATACCTTCGTAAATTTCGGTTCCTGGTTCAACGAAGACTGTTCCGCGTTCTTCAACACTCATGATTGAGTACATTGTTGCTTTACCAGCATCAACAGAAACCAAAGCACCATTACGACGTCCGCCAATTACGCTCTGAATTACTGGTAAGTATTGGTCAAAGGTATGACTCATGATTCCGTACCCACGAGTCATTGATAGGAATTCAGTCGTAAATCCTAATAAACCACGAGCAGGCGCTAAGAAGATCAAACGAATTTGACCATTTCCTGAATGGACCATGTCTTGCATTTCAGCTTTACGTTGCCCCAATGCTTCGATTACGCTTCCCATGTATTCTTCTGGTGTATCAATTTGAACCCGTTCGAATGGCTCGCATTTCACGCCATCAACGATTTTCTCGATAACTTCTGGACGGGATACTTGTAATTCATAGCCTTCACGACGCATGTTTTCGATTAAAATTGATAAATGCAATTCCCCACGACCTGAAACAGTCCAAGCATCTGGTGAATCAGTATTTTCAACACGCAATGAAACGTCTGTGTGTAGCTCTGACATCAAACGTTCTTCAATTTTACGAGACGTTACGTATTTTCCTTCACGTCCGGCAAATGGTGAGTTGTTCACCAAGAACGTCATTTGCAACGTTGGTTCATCGATGTGTAAGATTGGCAATGCCTCTTGATGGTCAACAGGTGTAACTGTTTCCCCAACAAAGATATCTTCCATTCCAGAAACGGCAATTAAATCGCCAGCTTTTGCTTCTTGAACTTCCAGACGTTGTAATCCAAAGAATCCAAAGATTTTCGTCACACGGAAGTTTTTAATCGAACCATCAAGCTTCATAACTGAAACTTGGTCTCCAACTTTCATTTTCCCACGGAACACACGGCCGATACCGATACGACCTACATAGTCATTGTAATCTAGCAATGAAACTTGGAATTGTAATGGCTCGTCGCTGTTATCAACGGGAGCAGGAATTTTTTCAATGATTGTATCGAATACAGGAGCCATTGTTGGTTCTTGTTCTTCAGGATTGTCTGACAAGCTAGATGTTCCATTAATCGCTGAAGCATAAATTACTGGGAAATCTAATTGATCATCGTCCGCACCTAATTCGATAAATAATTCTAATACTTCATCAACAACTTCTTCTGGACGAGCAGATGGCTTGTCGATTTTATTAACCACAACAATTGGTGTCAAATGTTGTTCTAAAGCTTTTTTCAACACGAAACGTGTTTGCGGCATTGTGCCCTCATAAGCATCTACAACTAACAGTACGCCATCAACCATTTTCATGATACGTTCCACTTCACCACCGAAATCGGCATGTCCTGGTGTATCCATGATGTTGATTTTGTAGTCTTTGTAGTTAACAGCTGTATTTTTCGCTAAGATCGTGATTCCACGTTCTTTTTCTAATGCATTGGAATCCATGGCCCGTTCTTGTAAGCTAACGTGGCTATCAAGGGTATCTGATTGTTTAAGCATTTCATCAACTAGTGTTGTTTTACCATGGTCGACGTGGGCAATAATAGCCACGTTGCGGATATCTTCTCTGTAATTCAATTTTAATTGCTCCTTTTCTTGTAACGCGAGACTCACTCGATTGACAATTATAACAGAAAATCGTTAAGAGTGTTAGTAAAACATTTTCATTTTTTCAGAAAAAGTCTCTTTCTTAATTTTTCTCTTCATCAAACGCTTGAATTTCCTTCATCGCCGCTTGAGTTGCACCGATAAAGAACTCGCGACCTTGGAAGCTTAATGGCTTTTGGTCTGCTCCGCACGTCACCATTCCCAATAGCTCCATCATGATTTTACCTGCCGCATAATCCCATGGACTCAAGGAACTGACATAGCCGATCTGAGTTCCTTTTAAAATAGCGATAAAATCTAACCCCGCGCAGCCTAAGACCCGTACTCCCATGGATTGATTTCCGATTTCCTGAGCATGATAGATATTTTTACGATACAGAGCTAGATTCATGCCAAGTAACCCTTGATCTAAGGATTTGTTCTCTGGCACGGAAAGTTCTTCATTATTATAGAAGACTTTCCCAACTTTGGGACCGCCCCAAAAAAGCTCATCTCTCATAACATCATAGATAAAGCCTAGTTGTCCGACACCTTCTTCGTAGACCGCGATCATGATACAGAAATTTTCTTGCTGCATCACAAAGTTCAGCGTTCCATCGATCGGGTCGATAACGAACACGCGGCCATGGTCGATCGGAGTCTCATCCTGACCATTTTCTTCACCTAAAATTTTCGCTTTTGGATCAAAGGCCTTGATTTTGCTGACGATAAAATCCTGCGTCTCCTTGTCAACGTTTGTAACTAGATCGGTCCGTCCGCTTTTTTGATCAACCTTTAAGGCATCGCCTAATCCGGCCTCAACTCTTTCTGCTGCTTCGTAAATCCAACTGATGATTTCTTGTTCCATTTTAGTCCTCCTACATCTTAAATCGTTTAGTTGTCGCATTTTTCGCTTTCTGTAGCGTTCGATATAAAGAATAGCCGCTGACTTCTTGGAATTCGCGACCAATCCGCTTTTCCTCACCGATGCTTTTTATAACTGTTTTGAATTTTTTATATCCAGTCAAAAAAGCTTCTGTCTCGATACTAGCCTCATTCGCTGCTTCAACAAGATTCAGAAAATTGATGACTGTCACGATCTCATCGTGTGTCCAATCCTCATCGATTGGGTAACCATAATTTGCCATTGATCCACACTCCATTCGAAAATAGTTTACCATAGAAAATCAAAAGCTTTTATTTAAAGCTTCTATCTGAAACTAATTTCTAATGGAGAGGTAATCAGTCTTATCTTCTTCAGTGATCTCTCTCAAAACACGACAAGGATTACCGGCCGCAATAACATTTTCCGGAATACTTTTAGTCACGACACTGCCTGACCCGATGATCGTATTCTTACCAATCGTGACACCTTGATTGATCGTGACATTCGCACCTATCCAAACGTTGTCTTCAATCACAACGTTTTTGGAATAGCAGCCCCCTGCCACACGCTCGGCCGGATCAATTGCATGATTCGTCGTGAAGATTCCTACACGCGGTCCAAAAAGAACATCATCACCAAGATGAATCTCACCGCCATCTAATAAAATACAATCGAAATTTGCGTAGAAACGATTCCCGATATGAATATTTTTACCAAACTCGCAACGAAAATCGGGTTCAAAATGAACCGATTCTCCGACTGATCCCAATAACGCTCGCAGTATTTCTATTCTTTTTTGTTCATCTTTGCCGTATAAGGCATTATACTCTCGTGTTGCTTCGACAGCCTTTTTCCTAGTCTCAACGAATATAGGTGATAAATCGTCATACATTTCCCCTGATTTTGAAGCATTAAAACCTAGTAATTCTTTCATCATTTAACTCCAATCTTTAATACATTTTTTTACTTAGTTAAGTTGGACTGACGCCCTCGTATCCCATTATTGCGCTCTTTTCACTTGTGCAAGCGTTGACTGATAAAGAATATTTAATCGATTGCCATAATTCAAATAACCACAATCTTCTACAAAAATATCGATAATCCGTTCGCATTGCCGCTGTCCTTTGGGATTATTCTTTTTAACCAGCAGTAACCCGTAAACAAATTTTGCGTATAAGTCATGATGAATATACTTTAAATCACGATTCGGTGTTAATTTTTCCAGATATTCTAAAAGAATTTTTTCTGCCTGATCTAAATGATTCTCCTCGATCAAGTAACGAACTAAATGCAACAATGCATCATAGCGCCATTTTCTCATTTCGAAGCTGCCATCATGTTGTTTGACAAGACGCTTGGCATAAAAATACGCTTCCTCCGGTCTAAAAAGATCACCATTATAGGTGATTAAAAAGAACTCGAACTTCCCCCATGTTTCCGTTTCCCTTAAATAGTCAGCAATCGGTGTTAAATCAACCGTATAACTAGGCAAGAAAATATAATTGTAAAATCGTTTCCCAATGAGTGCAGCGAAAAGAAATCTTTCTTCATTCGATTGTTGATACAATTTTTCTTGATTTTCCACGAATTTCTTTAATAAAAAAGAATTCCCAGCATGATATGAACGATCAATTTCCTCCTCGATCATATACAACCAAACATCCACGCTCTCATCGATTTCAAAAACAAACTCATCGAATGTTATATTTAACCGACCTAATAATTGAAGCAAATTAGAAAATCGAATATCTCCATTCTCCCGTTCATACTTTCGTAAAAATTGAGGTGTCACGATCCCGTCTGAAGTGTTCATAATCGATTGATTTTTCTTTTCTCGAAATTCTTGAAAAAATTTCCCCGTCACTGTTCTCACCCTCCTGTGTCACTTTCCCTTTAATGAATAGATTTCAATAGTTAAACATTTTTATTCGTGGCTTATTTCTTAACAACGTATAAAATCATCAGAACGAAACTATTGTTTCTGTTATCTTAGAATACCATGAAAAAACAACCAGAAAATCGAATTATTGAAAAGATTGTTTCGAAAAAATAAATTTTCTTAATGAACCGCTATACTTTAATCAAACGATTAAAGGAGCAATTAAAATGCATAATCTTAGTTTATCTCAACAATATCTTCTTTTTACTATGAATCGCCAAGGAAAAATCTCTTCAGTCAATTACTATGTTGGAATGTGTCTTGTTATGGCAAGCCTTCTGGATCTACAAAAAGCTGATATGATCAAATTAGAGAATAAGGAAGTAATTATCCTATCTGATGAGCTTCCTGAAGATTTACAATACCTCGACTGTCTTTTAGAAAAAATCATGGGGCTTAAAAAGAAACGTATTGAAGCCATCGCGAATGCTTACGGTATGACTTTCTTTGAAAAAGATATCAAACAATTAGTCTCACAAATCCGCAGTTCACTCATCGAAGCTAAAGAGGTATCGATAAAAAAGGAGTCACATTCTCTTGCTTACATCGCAAAAGAGGAAACGATCGCAAAATTAGTCTCTCGTTTAGAAAACTTGAATCAACTGGATCATGATGGTTTAGCCTTAGCTATTCTGCTTAAAAAATCGAGTATTCTGAAGAAATACGTTGAAAAAGAAAGTCGGAAAATACTTGAGGTGAAAATCAAGGAAGTCAAAAATGAACCTATTTCAAGACAAACCCACCTAATGATCTCTCAACTTGATTGGCTAGTTGGGGCAATGGCAGCGATAACCATTGTATAAATCGATGGCCAGGTCGTCTTTAGAAATGAGGAGTTATAAAATGGAAAAACACCAAGAAGATTTTAAAAATATGAAAGCCGCGTTGCTGCAAGAAGGCTATAAGGAAAAAGATGTGACCTTTACGGCAAAGAAAGCGATCCTACTCGGATTACTCTACTCTCTACCCTTTATTGCGATTCTCGGTTTAATCTATCGTTTTTTATTAGTCGGAGGAGCGCACTTGACAGAAATCACCGGAGCCTCTTTCTATCTCACATTTTTTGCGATCATAATAATTTCAACAGTGATTCACGAGTTATTACACGGATTTGGCTGGGCTTTTTCAAGCGGTTACGGTTGGAAGGCGGTACGTTTTAACATCAATGCTCTAATGCCTTCCTATGCTTGTAGATCAGCGCTAGAGAAACGTCAATACCTAATCGGCGTACTTTTACCATTAACTGTTCTAGGAACAATAAGTGCCCTTTTTTTAGTCATTTATCCGGGAACTATCTCATTTTTTATTATGATCATCAACTTCATCCTTGCTGGAGCAGACCTAATCATCGCTTTTAATGTATTAAAGGAAGAAAACAGTTTGATCATCGATCATCCGGTTGAAGCAGGCTATATTGCTTTTTATAAATAAGAGCTAGTTAATTGTTATTTTAGTTTCGTACGTATACGATTTTACTAACCAATAAGTTGTATAAATCATTGACTAATCCCGTTTCCTTAATTGAATACAAAAATAAAAGTCAAAATCCTTTTGAAAAAGGATTTTGACTTTTTTGCTTTCAATTTAAATGTGGATCGGCATACCTAAAGCCAATTCTGATGCGTCCATCACGATTTCACCTAAAGATGGGTGTGGATGGATCGTCAATGCGATATCTTCTGCGTTCATGCCAGATTCAATCGCTAAAGCAAGTTCTGAAACCATATCACTTGCTCCAACACCAGCGATTTGACCGCCAATGATAACATTGTCCTCTACCGTAGTTACTAAACGAATGAAGCCTTCTGTCTTGCCTAATGACAAGGCACGACCGTTACCAGAGAATGGGAATTTGAAGGCTTTCGCTTCAAGTCCTGCTTCTTTAGCTTCTTTAATTGTCATTCCTACTGTAGCCAATTCTGGATCAGTAAACGCTACAGCGGGCATTGCTTTATAATCAACGGCTACTTTCTTGCCTGAAATGGCTTCAGCCGCAATTTTTGCTTCATAGCTGGCTTTATGAGCTAAAGCTGCACCAGGAACGATGTCGCCGATTGCGTAGATACTTGGTACGTTTGTGCGACCTTGTTTGTCTACCTTGATCAATCCACGATCAGTCATTTCGACACCCGCTTGCTCTAAGCCCATGTCATTCGTGTTTGGACGACGGCCTACAGTTACCATCACGTAATCTGCATCGACACTTTCTTCCTTGCCATCAACTTCATAACGAACGGTTACGCTGTCGCCGTTATCAACCGCTTCGCGAGCCATTGCAGAGGTGACAACTTTAATACCCTTTTCTTTGAAATCTTTCTCAACAAGCTGCACCATGTCTTTTTCGTAGGTCGGTAAAATCTGTGCCGTACCTTCGATAATAGTCACTTCAGCGCCTAAATTAGCATAAGCTCCACCTAATTCGGCACCAATTACACCACCACCGATGATGACTAATTTTTCAGGTACTGCTTCTAAAGCCAACCCACCAGTAGAGTCGATCACACGTCCGCCGAATTTGAAGCCTGGAATCTCAATTGGACGAGAACCGGTCGCCACGATCGCATTGTTGAAAGAATATGTTTGGGCTGAATCTGGATGAATCACACGCAAGTTTTTATCATCTACAAAGAAGGCTTCTCCTTCAATGATTTCTACTTTGTGTTTCTTCAGCAAGAATTTAACACCTGACGTAAGCTTATTAACCACGCCATTTTCTTTCCATTCTTGCGTTTTCGCAAAGTCTAGCTTTACATTTTCACTAGTTACACCAAACATGGAAGAATCTAGTGAATCTTGATAATGATGACCAGCAGAAATCAATGCTTTTGAAGGAACACAGCCGACGTTTAAACAAACGCCGCCGATGTATTCCCGCTCAATGATCGCTACCTTTTGTCCCATTTCTGCGGCACGGATGGCGGCAACATAGCCGCCAGGTCCAGCACCGATTACTACTGTATCTAATTCAATGGCAAAATCTCCAACTACCATGATTTTATCATCCTTCCATTAATAATAATTCTGGGTCAGCTAATAAACGTTTGATATTGTTCATCGCTTTTTGTGCTGTCGCACCATCGACGATACGATGATCGAAGCTTAATGAAAGTTTCATTACACGACCAACCGCTAATTCGCCTTCATCGTTCACGATTGGTTGTTGCGCAATCGTTCCAACACCAAGAATGGCAACTTCAGGGTAGTTGATTACTGGAGTGAACCAGCCGCCGCCAACGGAACCGATATTAGAAATCGTGATTGTTCCATTACGCATATCATCTGCAGCCAATTTTCCATCGTGAGCCAAAGCAGCTTTTTCATTGATTTCATCGGCGATCTTGAACATGCCTTTTGTATCCGCGTTTTTCACGTTTGGCACGTACAAGCCATGATCTGTATCGGTTGCGATACCGATGTTATAGTAATTTTTATACACAATTTCTTGTGCTGCATCATCAATTGATGCATTCAAGACTGGGTATTTTTTGACTGTTGCAGTCAATGCTTTAACCACATATGGCAAGAACGTTAATTTCGTACCATTGTCCAAAGCCACTTGTTTGAACTTCTTACGGTGATCCCAAAGTTTAGACACTTCAACTTCATCATGCAAGGTTACATGTGGTGCAGTATGTTTACTGTTTACCATTGCTTTAGCAATTGCTTTACGTGTCGGTGTCAGTTTCTCGCGAGTTTCCATTTCGCCCATGTTAGAAGTAAATGGTTGCGCTGGTTTCTCTGCTTTTGCAGCTGGCGCACTTGAAATTGCTGCTGCCGTATCAGTAGCTTGAGCTTCTGATTTTGCTGGTGCAGATTGGCCGCCACCAGAAACGAATGTGTCGATGTCTTCTTTAACAATTCGTCCGCCCTTACCGGTTGCGGTTACTTGAGTAATGTCAACATCTTTTTCGCGGGCATATTGACGAACAGATGGCATAGCCAATACACGTTTGTCAGGATTACTTGCTTCTACCACTGAAGAGTTACCTTTTTCTTCAGTTTTCGAAGCTTCTGCTGGTGCAGAGGATTCACTTGAAGATGCGCTGGAATCATTGTGTCCAGGTGCATCAATTTCAACGAGAACATCGCCAACATTGGCTACTGTACCTTCGTCTACGATGATTTTTTTGATCGTCCCTGTTACAGGTGATGGAATTTCTTCCACTGATTTATCATTTTGTACTTCTAATAACGTGTCGTCTTCTTCGATCTTGTCGCCAGACTTCACGAACCACTTAACGATTTCGCCTTCTGCAATACCTTCGCCGATGTCCGGTAATTTGAATTGGAAAACTCCGCCGCCAGCATTAGAACTGCTGCTTTCGCCTGAGCCGCTTTCAACTGTTGGTTCAGCCGCTGGAGCTTCGGGTGTTTGTGATTCAGCAGCCACGCCTGAATCGCCTTCATTATCTTCATGACCTGGTGCATCGATTTCAACGAGAACATCGCCAACATTGGCAACAGTTCCTTCGTCTACGATAATCTTTTTAATTGTTCCAGTTACAGGTGATGGAATTTCTTCCACTGATTTATCATTTTGTACTTCTAATAAAGTGTCGTCTTCATTGATTGTATCGCCAGCTTTGACGAACCATTTGACGATCTCACCTTCTGCAATGCCTTCACCGATATCAGGCAGTTTAAATTGGTAAGCCATTATTTTTCCTCCTATGTTAAAACTCTACGATTTCTTTTACTTTCGCTTCAATATCTGCTGCGTTTGGCAACCAGATACCTTCCGCTTGTCCGAATGGGAAAATCGTATCTGGAGCAGAAACTCGTCCGATAGGTGCTTCTAGTGAAAGAATTGCCCGTTCAGAAATTTCTGAGATAACTTGTGCGGAAACGCCCGCTTGTTTTTGCGCTTCTTGAACAACGACTACGCGACCAGTTTTTTCAACGGACTTAATGATCGTTTCAACATCAAGTGGTGCAACAGTACGCAAGTCGATGATTTCTGCATTAATATTTTCTTTTGCTAAATTATCTGCTGCCTTGATCGCTTCACGAACCATTGCGCCGTAAGTGATGATTGAAACATCAGAACCTTCTTTTGTAACAGCCGCTTTATCCAATGGCACTTCGTAGATTCCTTCAGGAACCTCTTCGCGGAATGAACGATACAATTTCATGTGTTCTAAAAAGACTACTGGGTCATTGTTACGGATTGACGCGATCAACAAACCTTTTGCATCGTATGGATTTGACGGAATCACCACGCGCAAACCTGGAGATTGAGCCATTAATCCTTCTAAATTATCTGAGTGAAGTTCCGGTGTGTGTACACCGCCACCAAATGGTGCGCGAATCGTGATCGGTAAGTTTCTTGTATTTCCCATACGGTAACGAGTCCGAGCCATTTGACCAACGATTTCATCCATTGCTTCAAACACGAAACCAAAGAATTGAATTTCAGGAACAGGTCGGAAACCTTGCAGGGCTAAACCAAAAGCAAGTCCGGCAATACCAGATTCAGCTAATGGTGTATCAAAAACTTGATCTTCGCCGAATTTTTCTTGAAGACCTTCAGTAGCACGGAATACGCCGCCGTTCTTACCAACGTCTTCACCGAAAATTAAAACTTCTTTATCTTTTTCAAGCATCAGAGCTAAGGCATCTGTGATTGCTTGGATCATTGTTTTTTGTGCCATGATTATTTCGACTCCTTCGCTTCATAGAATTCAATTTGTTCTTTGATGTTTTGTGGTTGCACTTCGTACATATTTTTCAAGAAATCAGAAACCTTTTGTTTTGGTACGCGGTCAGCATCAGTGATGGCTTGCTTGATTTCTTCTTTTGTTGCTTCAATCACTTTTTCTTCTTGTTCTTCTGACCATAAGCCTTTTTCCGTTAAGTATTTGCGGAAACGTACTAATGGATCTTTTTTCGTCCATTCGTCGTCCATTTCTTTTGAACGGTAACGTGTTGGGTCATCACCAGATAATGTATGTGGACCATATCGATACGTTAGTGTTTCGATCAAAACTGGACCATTGCCATTCGCTGTCCATTCACGTGCCTTTTTAGATACATAATAAACTGCTAAAGGATCCATTCCATCCACTTGGATACCAGGAATTCCGGCAGCTACTGCTTTTTGTGCTAGTGTTTTAGCCGCTGATTGTTTTTCACGTGGTGTTGAAATCGCAAATCCATTATTTTGAATATAAAATACAGCGTTTGCATGATAAGCTCCAGCAAAGTTGATTGCTTCGTAGAAATCACCCTGAGATGAACCACCATCGCCTGTATAAGTGAAGACAACGTTTTTACTATTACGTTTCTTCAAGCCTAATGCTACACCGGCAGCCTGTACGTATTGAGCTCCGATAATGATTTGAGGTGGTAAAGCTTGTAAATCTGCAGGATAGTTGTTTCCAGCAACATGACCGCGTGACCATAAGAACGCTTCTGCTAAAGGCAAGCCGTGTTTGATCAATTGTGGAACATCACGATAGCCTGGTAGCAAAACATCTTCCTTTTCAAATGCAAATTGGCTGGCTAATTGGCTAGCTTCTTGTCCAGCTGTTGGTGCGAAGAATCCTAATCGTCCTTGACGATTCAATGCAGTTGATCGTTGGTCTAACACACGAGACCAAACCATTGAAGTCATCAATTCAACAAGTTCTTCATCGGATAATTCAGGAACGAGATTTTCATTAATAATCTTTCCATCTTCATCCAGTGCCTGGTACACGGGGAAATCCGCGTTTACATCTTTTAGTAAGGCTTCAAAATCAATCGTTAACTCTTTTTCTGCCATGGTGTCACACTTTCCTCTCTTAAGTAAATTAAATCTTGTTTTCAGTGCAACAGCAAACCAATCTGTATTATTGCTATTGCTCCTTCTTCTCTAAATTAGCATTTTTGTATTCAATTGACAACAAACTTGCTCAGCAATTCTGAACGAATTGAAGCGTTTCACTTTTCAACCTTGTGAAATCACATGCAGCTCATTTCTAATAATAACAATTCAAACGTTCAGAATAGGCAAGTTCGTAATCTCGAAAAATCATAATTTTGCCATAATCACAAGCATCACGAGGATAAAAATAGATTAAAACAACCGAAATCACAACCCTGTCAGACCGGAATTTGTTAAGCATTTTCACAAAAAAAGAAACAGAAGGCCAATACAGAGCCTTCTGTTATAGTTCAGATCCATTCTTTTGCAATTTTTATATAGAGCACTTTTCCTAATTGCGTTGCCAACATGTAAGCAGCAACGATTCCAACATACCATAGCCAATAACTACTTGGTAAATGAACAAAGTCAAATTGCTCAGCTAACGGAGTTAACACAACTAATGCACCAACTACGACTGCCATTAATAAGCTGACAAACACTTGCGGAGCTGGACGACTTTGGATAAAAGGAATCTTCTTTGTTCTTACCATTAGAACAACTAACGCTTGTGTGGTTAATCCAATCATGAACCAACCCGTTTGAAAAAGATTTTGCGTACCCACACTATTAGCTCCGAAGACAAACCACATGACTAAAAACGTAATGATATCAAAAACAGAACTGATGGGTCCAATACATACGGTAAATTTTAATAATCCTTTTGTTTCCCATTTTGTTGGCACCTGCAATTCTTCATCATCTACATTGTCCCAAGGAATCGTTAATTGAGCGAAATCATAGATTAAATTCTGCAATAACAATTGCAGTGACAACATAGGTAAGAATGGTAAAAACGCACTAGCAATCAGAATCGAGAAAACATTCCCAAAATTTGAACTGATGGTAATCTTAATATATTTCATCATATTACTAAAGACTCGTCGTCCTTCGATCACACCATTTTCTAGAACGCCTAAGCTTTTTTCTAATAGAATAATAGAACTGGCATCCTTTGTGATGTCGGCAGCTGTATCCACAGAAATTCCGACATCTGCTTTTCTTAAAGCAGGCGCATCATTGATGCCATCCCCCATAAAGCCGACAGTGTGTCCCTTATTTTGCAAAGCTTCAATGATCCGTGATTTTTGCATCGGGTTTAGTTTTGCAAACAGATTCGTAGTTTCGGCGGCTTGATACAATTCATCGTCTGACATTTCATCGATTTGGTTGCCTAATACATATTCATCCGCAGGAATTCCGACATCCTGACAAACTTTTTGTGCCACGATTGCATTGTCCCCTGTGAGAACTTTTACCGCTACCCCGTGCTGCTGCAATGATTTGATTGCTGGCTTAGCTGAAGCTTTTGCAGGATCAAGGAAGCCCATGAAACCTACTAGGGTCATATCTACTTCATCATCTGTTGAATAAATGGCTTCATCATGTGCGTCGCGACGCACAGCTACTGTGATGACACGCATTCCTTGGCGATTCATTTTTTCATTGACGGTTTGTAGCTGTTGTCGTATTTCTGGTGTTAACTCTAGAATCTCTCCATCAATCTCCACATATTTACAAATTGCCGCCATTTCTTCAACAGCACCTTTAGTGATCATCAATTGATGATCGTCTGTTTTCATCACGACAGTTAAACGGCGACGAGAAAAATCAAAGGGAATCTCATCAATCTTTTGAACCGCTTGGTAAGGCAAATGTCGATCTTGCTCTTCAAAATAATTGATTACGGCAATATCCATCAAATTCTTCCAGCCTGTTTGATAAGTAGAATTCATGAAGGCAAGGTCTAATACTTGTTCGTTTTCATTTCCTAAAGGGTCCAAATGTTGAACCAGAACAACGCGATCTTCCGTAATTGTCCCAGTTTTATCTGTACATAGGACATCCATTCCACCTAAATTTTGGATTGAAGCCAACTCTTTCACAATCACTTTGTGTTTCGATAATGTCAGTGCTCCTTTTGCCAAGTTGGAGCTCACAATCATCGGCAGCATTTCAGGTGTCAAGCCGACTGCAACTGCAATGGCGAAGAAGAAGGCACTGCTCCAATCACCCTTCGTCAAGCCGTTTATCAAGAAAACTAATGGAAAAAGGATCATAACCATTCGCAATAATAGCTTACTGACTCTGGCTAAGCCGATATCAAATGAGGTTTTTCCCCGTTTAGATGTGGCATTTTTCGCGATATCTCCGAAAAATGTTTGCTGACCCGTTTTTAAAATAATGGCTTTCCCTTGACCACTTAACACATCCGTTCCCATAAAAACCAGATTCGTTAAGTCCAATGCCGTTGCTTCTTCTGTCAATTCCTTGTCTTGTGCCAGAAATTTTTCAACAGGCATTGATTCTCCCGTTAACGATGATTGGTTAACAAAAAGGTCTTTTGTCCAAATCAATACAGCGTCTGCTGGAATCATATCGCCAGTCGCTAACGTCAAAATGTCACCAGGTACGACTTCATCCATTGGAATTTCTTTTGTTTCTCCATTGCGGGTAATTGCCGCAGTGTTTTCGATCATTTCCTTTAATTCGATGCTTGCCTTTTGCGAACGGTATTCTTGAATAAAGGTAATCAGCACACTAGCCAAAATCATGATCGTCATAACAACTGACGCTTCCATGTCATTAGTTAGCAAAGAAACAATTGCTAATGCGGCTAAAACATATACAAACGGATCATTGAACGCTTGTAAAAATAATAAAATTGCTGGTGTTGGTTTTTGCGCAGAAACTTCGTTCGGACCATATTCTTCCAAACGGCTTTCAGCATCTTCTTCTGATAGTCCTTGCAATGAGGTCCGCAAGTTTAGAAAAAGATCACGATCAGACAAGATCGCTAATTTTTTTAGTTCTTGGTCTTTGTTTACTTTGCGAGCAAGAAGGTTTTTTCTGTTCATCATAATGGTTCCTCCTAAAATTCAGGACAACCGCAGTCGCCCTACTATATTTACTTTTGGGTCGACTATCTTCATGATCCATCTTCCTCACATCCTTTCGTTTAGTTAGCTATTTAGGCATTTCAAGACACAAATAAAGCGCGCACTCGAAAATGAGCACGCGCGAAAAATTCATTCATGTTCATCGTCGAGCTTTAGCACTATAGGGCGTAGACAGAATCTGTCAGCTACGTTATGAATCACCTTCACGATGATCCCTGTTATACCCATTGGCGTCTCTCGACATTTTTGGGCAGTAGCCTGTGTCCATATAGGAGCCTCACCTAACAATTAATTTAATTTTCATCCTTACTATAAGTCACTTAGTTATCAGTGTCAAACGTAACACTGAAAAATTTATTGATTTTCAGAAACTCATCAACTTTTTTGTTTGGTGAATTGCTGAAATAGTCTGCAAATTTTTTGCTCCATAATTTCGTTTCACGAGCCTCTGCAAATTTTTCCATAGCGTCATCATACTCTTCAATCACGGAATAATCATAATCCGTATACGTATCATAATGAATCACCGCTTCTTCTGGTAATCTTGGCTTTACCCGCATATCCACAATGGGCTTCCCAATACTCAATCCGGCAACTGGTAGTACATAGTCAGGCAGTTTTAATAATTCACTGACTTCGGCTATATCTTTGCGAATCGTTCCGACGACTACAGAACCTAGTCCTAATGCTTCAGTCGCGATTACGGCATTTTCTAAAGCTAACGCTGCATCAGTAACAGCCGTAATCACTGGATCAAATCCCTCATTGATTCGATAATCAACACCATAGTGTTCAGCAACTTTTTGTGTCCGTTTCAAATCCGCTACAAATACTAAGAAGACAGAACTATGCAGTACGTGAGGATTTCCAGGATTCATTGCTACTAGTTGTTTACGAATCTCCTGATCTTTAACAACGATGATACTGTACATTTGGCCATTCATCCAACTCGGCGCCTGACGACTGGCTTGCAGAATCTTTTTCAGCTCTGTCTCTGATAATTGATAGTTTTCGTCAAAATTTCGATATGCTCTGTGCTGATTCATCACTTCTAACGCTTCCATTTAACTCCTCCTCGTAATATATTTTTTAGAGTGATAAATCACTCCAGTTTTATTCTCTTGTTCTTTGATAATTTAATAACACTTTAGTTGCTTGGTGCTTGTGTGATGTTCTAGAATTGACTCCTG
>NZ_JAHLOS010000064.1 GCF_018917525.1 Enterococcus raffinosus
CTCTTTGAACTCAGCCTGTGAAAACGCTTCATTAGGCTAGGCTTTTTTGAGTGCACCTTCTTTCAGTTCTTTAGGGTAGAAAACGTGTTACTTTACTCTTGACTTATTACCACTAGACTTTGCTTATGATAGAATCATTTTAGAAGCTGAGGATGGCACTTACAAGACAGTTGAGGCTGAAGTGTCGACCGAATTATTAAGGAGAATCACTTATGAAAGTTACTGGCGGGGCTTTGAAATTACGAGATGCTCTTGTTCGCTTGCTGCGGACAAAAGCCTATTCAGAGATTTCTATCAAGGATATTGCAAAGGAGGCCGAGATGAACCGGACTTCTTTTTATCTTTTTTTTTGAAAATAAAGAAGAATTAGCTCGTTTTACCAGTGAGTTGTTCTTAGAAACCTACAGTGAAAATTTAGTTAAAAGCTATGATCTCTATCCAAATGAAGAGAACAATAAAAACATCCAAAACGCTTTTAGTTATATCGATAAGCAAAAAGAAGTCATTCGCGCTTTATGGTCAATCGAGAATCTTTCTTTTTCGCCTTATTTGCTGATGCAGGATTCGATAGAATATCATATTGAAAATTATTTACGAAAACAACAACGCTCAAATATAGATGGTGACATGATTTCCTTTTATTCCAAGCTGTACGCTGTCAATGCAATGACAACTGTCAAATGGTGGATAGAGACCCTCCCCCACCCAAGCTATGAGAAAACAGCTGATTTGATTGATACCTGTTGTACCAAGGGCTTGAACTATTTGCTTTTGGAGCCAGATTCCCACTAATCATTTAGTCAAATACTGAAAATACATAGTTAAAAGACAGGAGAACCTGATTTTCAATCGGATGCTCCTGCCTTTTTATTTACTGGGAAGCTTTTCCAGCTCCTTGATATCAAACAGCTTGTCTCCGCTTTGAGCGATTGAGGGAATATCAAACTTCTTCGTATTTTTTCTATACCACTTAGACGCCTTATCGATATTATAAAGGTAAATACTTTTCCCTACATTCAAATCCGGATCAAATAACTTGCTCTCCCGTTCACTTCTTATCACGATCTTGCTTTCCTTATTATGACTATATAGATGATGCTCGGCTTTTGCGTTCACCATGATGCTTTTGTCATCAGAATACTCCTTTTCTCCCGATGTATTGTAAAGATTAATCATCCAGCCGTTTGCTTTGAAATGGATCGTATATTCCACATCCTCTGGCAAGGTAACTTTTTCTCCAGTTCGTTCGATGATCCTTTCCTTTTCCGGCAACACTCGCTTCGTGATCTTCGTGATTTGAATATCATCAACCGTTAAAAAAACGATATCTATCCATCGAATGACTCCGAAAAAGACGATCGCTGCTACTACCAATAGTGTTATTAAAATAGATAGTATTTTAAAGATTTTTTTTCGTTTCGTATCAAAATTCAACTCTTCAATCATCTCTGTATCTTCCTTTAAAAGTCGTTCCAAAGAAATATCAAAAAAGTCACTTAATTGAACCACCTGTTTTAAATCGGGATAGCTTTTGCCGTTCTCCCACTTTGAAACTAACTGTCTCGTGACAAAAAATTTCTGAGCCAAGTCCTCCTGCGTCAGATTATTTTCAGTTCTTTTTTCCTTAATGATCTTTCCAATATCCATGAATCACACCCCTTATTACTCCTTCTCATTTTAACGGATACCCTGAAAAATTGGTATTCTCTTTAGCAAAAATGACCTGCAACAAATCGTAACATCCTAATTTGGCAAGGTTTTTCCTGATGTTCTTGTTTGTTGCGGCTGCTTTATGTAAATGTTTGCTTTTGTTTCTAGTCACGATACTTCATCTCAATTACTGTGAGAATTAAGTCGTTGCTCTTTTCGCTAAAAATAATATTAGTCAGTTTATTGACTGTTGATTTCCGCAGCGAAAAAAGGAGCACCATTTACTTCACCACTATAAATTCTCAAAAAAGGAACGAAGCACATGACCAAACCTGAACCAACTGAAAATATCATTCTAAATAAGAACTGTCCATTACTCAATTTGGCACAGTATACTTCCTCATTACTTGTTATTTTAATTCATTGCGGTCGGTTATCTGAAAATGACATTGTTCATTTCACATTGAAGGTTTTCTTTGGGCGTTTAGCCGTCCCGCTTTTTTTAGTTACCGCTGGTTACTTTTTCTGCTTAAAACAAAATGAAAATCCTGATTATGCTCGCAGCTATTTTAAACGTCAATGGCAGGTATATCTTTTTTGGAGTCTGATCTATCTTCCTTATGGCGTTTGGTTTGTCCAAAATATCGGACTTGATCCTAAACTCTATCTTGCTGCTCTACCAGTAGGCATTGGTTATTTAGGCTTTTGCTACCACCTTTGGTATTTTCCAGCACTTTTCTTAGGGTTCTTTCTAACCCGAAAGTTAGTAAAGCATGTCAAGTTTCCGATCACCTGCTGTGTTTGTATGTTTCTATTTACGCTTGGTGCCACAGAAACCTATGCAGCTTATCTTCAAGGAACCCGCATTCATACAATCTATACCCTTTACCAGCAGCTATTCTTCACCACTCGGAATGGGCTGTTTTATGCACCGATATTTCTGCTTATCGGTTTCTTTCTGGCTAGCGCATCTAAATATCATCTATTTTTACAGAAATACAAATGGCAGGGACTGATAATTAGCCTGCTTCTTTTAAGCAGTGAAACGATCCTTGTTTGTTTGAAGCAGGGAACAGACAAGAATTTTCTTTTTTCCCTAATACCTGCTTCACTTTTTTTAATGAATTTATTGTTAAGATCAACATTTTTAGTTAAAAGAAATTTTTCTCAGTTAAGAAAAAACGGCCAATCACTTTATTTTTTACATCCGCTCTTTCTTGAAGGCATTCAATGGGTTTTCAAACAGGCGGGGATCGCAGATTTTCAAGGAATTCCCTTATTCTTGATCACCTTCGCTTTAACTACCTTAAGTGTGAAGCTCTTGATTGTCATTAAGACGCAATGGACTGAAAACATTGAAACAAAAAAATTACGAATTTTTAGAAACATAAAATGGCGTTTTTATAGTTAATACTCGAATGAGTCACAGCCTAACGAAACTTGCTCCATGGCAAATAGCCCGCTACCTTAGCGGGCTTAAAATTTGCGCTCAACCTTTTTATCATGCATTATTCCGCCTCATCCCAACGTTGGATTTTTTTGATGAGGCGGAAACTCAGCTGCTTACTCTCGTTTGCGCATACGATTCAGTAGCCGTTTCCGTTTTTTCTTAGGTTTTGCCGGCGGGGATTCCTTGTTTGCGGACATAGCTGGTTCTTCCGCTTCCTCCTCGTATTTCGCCGTAATGATCAGCTTCGCTGGCGTTGATTGATCATCTAACACAATATCCTCCACGGAGGCGTCAGTTGGTAGACAAGCTGTAATGATCATGATCGCCTGACTTTCACTTATATCCTCTGGTTCCACACCCATTGGCAGCTGGATTGTTTTGATTAACCAGCCCGGTTTTGGCTGTTCTTCCGTAATCGTAAAATCCTCTGGAAAGCGGATTTCTCCTGAATTTTTGACAGACTTCGGCTGTGCTTCTTCTTTCACAGGAGTCGCTGCCATTACTGGCTGAGCGTTAGCTGTCTCCATCATGACACTCATTGGATCGTTGGCTGGTTGCTCGCTTTCTTCTGTATCATCAAAGATCGTGCTGACTTCTTTCACGATCATTTTTGCTCGCAAGACTTCCTTGAATAAAGCGACGCCGTCTTTTTCAAACAGGCCGATCTTGGTTAATTTGGTTAATGCTGTTTTGACTTGATCCGCGGTTTTTGTCGGGTCAAAGTGTTTAAATTTAAAATGATGGGACTTGCCAATGCCGTCAGCAAACTCCGCATCTAAAGTAATCGTTCTCATAAATGGGTTCCATCCTTTTAGGTTTTAGTTTTTAGTTGGTATTCCTTATTTACTTGGAAACTGGTCATGATTCGACCATGCCTTCCAACGGTTGATTGATTGTTTGACTAAATAATTGCTCAGTTTCTACAGCGACATAAGTTTGCGCTGGGAATAATTTGGCAGATAATAATTGCCACTCTTTCTTTCCGAAATAATCGGTAAAATAAATATAATAGCGACGCATCGCGGCAGTCGAGCGGGTTTTTAAGAAAATATAATTCGCTAATCCTCTCAGAACACTCTTGAATTCTGATTCGCAGAGTTCTGCCCGAACTTGTAATGCAATCAACATTTCGATGGTGGCCGTGCCATCTTTTGTCTCATGATAATACTTGCGAATCCGTTTTTCGACTGTTCGCCGTGACAGCGTAAACAGTTTTTTATTCGTGATGCCGTACTCGTGCAAATAGGTCTCCTCCTTATTCGATTTAATGTATTATTTTTTTTGCAAAAAATTAGGTTGATTCTCACGCCGTATATCATTCTGCTAAACAGCTTTTTTGCTTTATTTGATTATAGCTTTCTATTTTTTCTGAGCTACATATACTGCGAAAAGCAGAACTGACATCCTTTCGTTTAGAATAATTCTTTGTTGAGATATCTACACCAACAACATACGCCTATTTCTACGGGATTTACACACCAAAAATTTGATTGCATCTAAAATATAAAAATTCTTATCAGCTGAACATGATAACAGTAAATCAGACGTTCTTATAAAATAACTAACAACAAATAGGATTACCCATATTTTTCTCTAATTTTAAGAAAAAAGCCCATCAAATGAGGGCTTTTGACTAAAATAGCTCGTTTAATCTTAGCTATAAAAGGAATAATCTGTCCTTAGCTTCAATTCTTAAAAATGCAATTGGAACACGGAAATCTCCGGCGGAACAGCAAAGCGTGCATGAATCGAAGTGGTTCCCAAGCCAGTATTAACGTATAGTTTCGTATGGTCACTGAGTTCATACAATCCGCGAATGTATTTCTCCGCTAAAACATTTTTCACTTGATAAAATGGCAAGCGAATTTGTCCGCCATGGCTGTGCCCGGCTAGGATCAGCTGTGTATTGGTTCCAATAAACCGATCCGCCACATCTGGCTCATGGGTCAGTAATACGGAATAGTCATACCCTTGGCGATCAGCTAACGTTTCATCCACAGAAGGATTTCCCAGTAAGGAATCATCCATTCCGCCGATAAACAGCTTTTTTCCGCTTTTCAGCAGGAGCGTTTCACCAGAATTTTTCAATACCTTAAATCCTCCAGCATTCATGACGCTTTCGTAGATTCTCGCTGCACCGCCGCCATAATCATGATTTCCCCACACTGCATATTTACCAATCGAGGCATTCAGCTGGCTCAGCTGCTCAATAATTTCCTGTTCATGCTGATATTGAGCATAATTATCGAATAAATCTCCGGTAAACACGATGATATCGGGCTTTTCCTTGTTCACTTTGCCAATCACCTTCGTTAAACGATTCGTTTCATAGCTTTCAGATACTTGAATGTCTGAAAGCTGGACTATTTTTACTTCTGCTGGTCTAGTTCGATCGCCTAATTTTAAGTGATGAGTAACAACCAGATTTGGTTCGATCTTAAACGCGTAAAATAGAATAAACACGATAAGCAGCGCAATGGCTGCGACAATTTTCTTCTTCATTGTTCTCCTGCTTTCTTCAACTAGTGATAACTGCGGCAATTAGTGCGCCTCCTGTAAGTAGCAAGCCGCCAACTAAAAAACCGATAATCATTTTTCTTTTTGCGTGATTGTTCATGCTCTCCCCCCCTGTGTCATAAAGCATACAAAACAACTATGCAAAACTTGTGCAAAAGAAAAAAACAGCACGAAATGTACTGTTTTTAGTGAATTGGGATATTGATCGTTGCGACAAAACATTCGTTTTCCTGACGAAGCACCAGCTCTCCTCCCAATGATTTTACTGCTTCTTTAACGATTGAAAGCCCTAAGCCGGTGCCGGAAAGCCGGTTATTTCGTGAGGCTTCTCCGACCACAAAGGGATCAGATAAGCGGGAGAATTGCTGATCAGAAAATGGCGTTGTTTTATTTTCAAAGATTAACTGATAGGACTCCGCGAGGATGATACTGCTGATCTTCATTTGCTGATCTAGGCTATATTTCATGCCATTGATCAATAGGTTGATGACAATCATGCGCAGCAGCTGTGGATTCGTTTTTAGTTCACACGTTTCCAATCTACGTTCAATTCGAAAGCTGGGATCGATGACTTGTTGTTGAACGACTTCTTGTTCGATCAAAGCATGAATTTCCACCGGTTCCAGCGAAATATCCTCACGCATTTGCTGACTGTAGGACAAAAGATTGCTTACCAGCTCATTCATGGTTGCCAGCTGTTGATCAATATCTGCGAGAAATGTTGGATTTTCCAATCCCATTTCTTTTCCATCGATTAAGAGCTGCATTACGGATAAAGGTGTTTTTAGCTCGTGTGCTAAATTGGACGAGAAGCTTTTCAACTGATCGTTTCGTTCTAGCATCTCCATTTCGTGCTGCTGCAGGGATTGCTTCATTTGATTAATGGAGCGGCTCAAGCTAGCTAATTCATTTTTCTCCTGCAGGACAGAATCTGCAAAATCCAGCTTAGCTATGTTGCGTGTCGTTTGTTCTAATCGACGAAGTGGTTTAATGAGTTGATTCCGCACTAATAAAATAATCAGTCCAAAGACAAGGAATAGAAAGAACAGCGTAACGACGACAACTATCGGCAACAGTGTATGAATCGCAGCCTTAAAATCGGGAATACTCCTGCCAATCAGATAGATCGTCTCGCCTTTACGGAAGAACAGTGTATAGAAATCACTCTTCTGCTTCGTTTGATTGTACAAACGTTGAACCACATGATCCGTTTTTATTTTTGCGATCGTCGTTTGCTCCACCCAGAAGCGATTCAGTGAAATGCCCTCACGATTCAACCGAAAAGCGATCGCCTCTGTGACTTCTTCTTCTGAAGTGGCGCTTTCTAGCGGTAAAGAAACCCGAATAATATCCTTTGGAAGTGGTTTGTTTTCGCCCTTTTGAATCATCTGCTGGGCTTGCTTGACGGGCTGCTCCATTTTCCAATAATAATACGTCGGAAAAATCCAGCGATAAAACAAGAGCACCAGCAAGAGCATCAGAATAAAAAGGACACCCACTCGCAGAATGAAGGATCGGGCCAAACTATTTTTTCGGTAGTTCAAAGCGATAACCTATCCCATAAACAGTTTGAATCAGGCCTTTGCCCAGCTTCTCCCGCAGGATGCGAATAAAACTATCCACGGTCCTTTCATCGTTTTCATGATCCAATCCCCAGACAGCCAACAGAATCTGTTCGCGAGTTAACGCCAAGCCTTGATTTTGATAGAGATAATAAAGCACGTCATACTCTCTTTTCGTCAGATTCAATTCACTGTCATTCAATAAAACCCGTTTCTCAGTTGGAAGAAAAACTAACGGCTGCTTGAGGTCCTGCTGAATAACACCTAATAATTTCGCCACACGAATCAGCAACACCTTGGCATGAAACGGCTTGGTCAAGTAGTCATCGACTCCCGCCAGCAGGGCTTGCACCTCATCTTCTGGTAAATCCTTAGCTGTCAACATGAGGATTTTGATGTTGCGCTCTCGTTTCATTTTTTGCGCGACCTCAAGCCCATTCATTTTTGGCATCATCCAATCCAAAACAGCCAAATCGAATTTTTCCTCGTAAAATGCTTCCAGCGCCATCTCACCATCACTAACGGCTGTGACAGAATAGCCTTCCCTTTCGAAAAACTGCGCCAACAACTCCCGCATTTTATCTTCATCTTCACCTAGTAAAATCTTCATTCAAAAAAATCCCTTCTAAAACCGAACTAAAAAATCATTTCCATTATAGGTTTTTCCACAAAAAAAAGAACACCGAAGTGCTCCATTCTTGTCGAATCTAGGAAAAACTTATCTTTTACAGCTATTTGACCTGTTCATCTAACCAAGCAATCAAGCGTTTAGCGACCTGCTCGTTTTGATCACTGATCTCTGATTTTCCATCGCCTTTTTGAGCACCATACGCCCCAAAGCCAGCATGGCTTCCGCCGGCGATTTCTTGATACTCCGTGTTTTTAGGCAAGTTCGCTTTGGCTTTCTGAAAAGCATCATGATCCAATACCTCATCATTTTCAGCAGTCAAAGAGAGCACGGGAAGCTCCTTATCAGCGAGACTGCCTTTTTCATCTGGATAACTAGCTAAGAAAAACATGCCTGCCAATTTATCCGAATGCTCCTTGGCAAAGCGGCTAGCCATCACGCCACCTAACGAATGGCCGCCAACGACAAAATCACGTTCAGGCTGTTGGGATAAAACCTGTTCACCACGATTCGGTGCCAAGATAGCCAAATCCAGCGGCATTTTCAGGATGTAAACTGGATAGCCGTCCTTTGCCAGCGTTTGAGCCCAAGGGCTGTAGCTTCCTGGATCAACTAGCGCACCGGGATAAAAAATGATCATCGGCTTGGACTCGTCCTCAGAAGGAAAATACAGCCAGTCACTTTCTTCTTTCGCCTGTTCTGTTACCTGCTGCGCAGCCCTTGTTGGTGCATACGTTTGCGTTTTTAAATACGCAACTCCGCCGACCATCACGACAACGATTGCGATCAGAACAGTCAGAAGGATCTTTTTCCATTTCTTCACTGTAATCGTTCCTTTCTTTCGTTGCCATCATATCATTTTCGAGTATTTCGGAGCAATTTTTTACGTTTTTCCTATTTCAGTCTCAACCAACACGTAGGTACAGTCTCTTGATCTTTGCAAAATAGCATATATCTTCTGTAATTTTACTGGCTACTATAAAATCTGCGCGGAGCATCTGTGACAATACACACTGATCGTCTTTCTAAAATATCTACCATTCTTAATTGATTTAAACCGCGCCATTATTTGATAATTCATTTCGCCTATGATCATTTCTGAAATGGCTGTATTTCCGCATTTTAAGCATTCAATCTTTTTCTTTCTTAAATGTTTAGCATATTCTTGAAGCCTGCTTTGAACAGCATAAGCTCTACGGCATCGCTCGATAAACTCGATCTCGCTATCCTTCAATTCTTTTACCACCAGATTTTCTTTATTTTCAATATTCTCACACGAAGCAAGTTCCTCGATCGCCCTTTGAGCCGCTTGCTTATCAGAAAATGTCTTGATATTCGCAACTTGCGGCGCGTTCATCGGTACTTCGCCCTTTAAATGTGCTTCTGGCTTCATTTGGGTTGTAGTCAGAAGTTTCGAATCTTTAACAAAACTAATTCCTGTAACATATCCATAATTCTCATCACTACTATAAATAGCATAGAAGATTGTGCTAGGCATCTTAACCATCCTTTTTTTGATTGTCTCAGTACACATCAAGTAAATGTGCGCTCTGTTATTCTAACGAGTCTGATCTTTTATATCACGATTCTTTAAAAAGACATCTGTTTCGGCTTCGTCTTGAAAATAATAGCACGTCATGGCTTTTGAAAGGTGGTTTATATTTTAATTCAATTTAAACGTTTTAAAACGTTTCTCTAACAGGGTGTTTTCCAACCCAAGGGAAATCGCTCGCACACCTTATTAAACCAATGAATATGCTTTAACCTATCATATTAAATCAGTTATTTAATATTTTAGAAAAGACCTGTTATTTTAGTCAATAAAATTCGATAGGTAGATTGATTTGTTGTTACCACCTATGAAGCAAGCATGAAAATAACACCTGTGACTTTATTTAGTCTCAGGTGTGAATACAATTGTTTCAATTCGCTGTACTATTTTTCAACAGTCATTCTCCTCAATGGCAATCCTGCAATGTCTGCCGCAATTTTTTAAGAAAATATTTCCCAAAATCTGTCGGCTTGCGCATTTTATTACTAATTACCACCAGAGAATGAACATCGGCGTCTTTCAGTGGACGCAGAACAATCTGATCTTTAGTCAGACCTTGGATTATTCCTAGTCCAGAAGCATAGGCTTTAGAGGCCCCTAACAAATTCATCAGTGTTCCGCGATCGCTGGTATAATAATTCGGCTGCTCTTTGGATATATCAATGGGGTTCCTCATCGAGATGTGCCGATCCGCTGTCTTCTTGAATAAATCGGACCTGTTCTTCACTATAATCCTTCCATTCTTTCGTCGTCATCAGATCGTTTTCAAGTATTTCGGAGCAATTTTGACCTATCTGCCTTTTGACTGTTCCAGGATTCAGGGGCAGGCGGTCAAAATTCCATGATTGCAGACCTTCAGCTAAGCAGCAGCTCACCCTACGATGATTCAACCGGGACATCTTTAGTCATTCCTCGTCTTGAAAATCCTTGGTTTCGCGAGGATGCCGATCTTTTTTGTTTTATTTAGCGATTTGATTTTTTTTGAATCGTTATTTCTTGCAAAATCTAAACGATTCAAGCGGTTTAGAGTTTGGTAGAAAAATATTAAGTGAGGAAACTGAGTTTTATTAAGACGATTTATTTCTTTTTTAGTAGTTCACCTTTACCTTCCAAATTATGGTTTCACTTGAAGGTCTGCGTACACAAAAAGCATGTGCAATTTTATATCATCGCACATGCTTTTTAGCTATTAAAGCAAACCGGTTCTCTCTGGAAGAATCCTTTGTAAAAAACGATGTGTTCGTTCTTCTTTCGGATTTGTAAAGAAGCTTTCCGGATCCCCCTCTTCAACGATCTGCCCTTGATCCATAAAAAGTACATGATTAGCTACATCGCGGGCAAAGCTCATTTCATGAGTCACCACCACCATGGTGACTCCCTCCTCCGCCAATTGACGCATTACCTGCAATACATCACCGATCAATTCTGGGTCCAACGCCGAAGTGGGTTCGTCGAATAGGATGACCTCTGGTTTGAGAGCGATGGCGCGCGCAATCCCTATACGCTGCTGCTGCCCGCCAGATAATTCATGCGGGTAGTAGTCTTCATAGGCCTTCAAGCCCACCTTTTCAATGGCAGCTTGGGCAATCCTCAGCGCTTCCTGTTTAGGAATTTTACGAGCGGTCACTAAGCCCTCCAAAACGTTTTCCAAGGCCTTTTTATTGGCAAAGAGATTGTAATGCTGGAAAACAAAGGCGGTTTTCCTTCGTATCTCAGTCATTTCCTTCTTTCTTATTTGGGCAAGGTCGTATTTTTTCTGGTTGATCTCCATTATTCCAGAATCCGCCTTCTCTAAACCGTTTAAACAACGTAAGAAGGTCGTTTTTCCAGAACCGCTGGGCCCTAGAATGACGACTACATCCCCTTGATTAACCTCCAAGCTAACGTTGCGGAGGATTTCCTGCTGGTAAAACTGCTTGCAGAGATTTTGAACTTTTAGCACGGATTTTCTCCTTTCTTCGCGTCGAATGATTATTCAAGCGCAGACTTAGTAAATGAAAGAGCCCCTGCAGACTTCCGCACAGCAGCAGGTAGATAATGAATATCACTAAATAGGATTCAAAATACTGATAGCCATGAGCGGCTTGAACCTTGGCGATTGCAGTAATATCTTTGATGGTCATTACAAAAACCAGTGAGGTTCCCTTCACGAGATTGATTGTCAGATTGGATAAATTTGGCAACGCTGAAGTCAAGGCCTGCGGAAAGATAATCCGCCGATACGTTTGAAACGTCGTCAGCCCCACGGAGTGACCTGCTTCAAGCTGCTGCTGACTAACCGTAGAAAGCGCCGATCGAAAAATCTCGGATAAGCTGCCGGTCGTCAAAAGGCTAAATATGATGAAGGCATAATATAACGGCGACAGGTTAAAGATATTGAACGAGCTATTTAATGCGGTCAATAATCGATTTAACAAACTAGGCAACAGACTGTAGAAAAATAGAATCAATAAAATCGGCGGTGTCGCGCGAATAAAGGCTAGATAGATAATTGAAAAGGTCGTTACACCTTTTACTTTATGGATGCGCCCCAGGGCCAACAGCATTGCCGGAATAATACTTAAAGCGATGGAAACGACAGCAATTGCTAGTGTCACCGGAACCCCCTGCAGTGTTACTAAAAATGTTTCAAAGATAAACTCCCAGTTCATTTAGGCTGGCTCCTTTCTATGTGGGGTCAAGACGATTTCTAAGCCTTGGGTAGCAACCGCTAAGACCAAAGCCAGCAGCCAATAAATGATCGCTGCGGCCGAATAAACTTCTAACGAATGATTGCCAAAATTCTGGCTGATCAACAAATTGGCCCCTCCGAGGATATCGACTAAGCCAATCGTGTAAGCCAATGCCGCATCCTTCATCAGATTTAATAAAGCCGTCGAAAAATTCGGTAAAGCAATGCGAAAGGCTTGAGGAAGAATGATCCTGAAAAAGGTCTGCCGCTCGCTCAAACCAACACTTAAGCCGGCCTCCGTTTGCCCCTTTGGCACAGATAAATAGGCGGAGATAAAGACCTTCGAGATCATCGCCGAAAAAAGCAGTGTCATCGCGATTACTGTAAAGGCGGTACGAGACCAGCTGTCGCTTTGAACTCCCAGCCACCAAAATAGAAACTTGGGCAGACCATAAAAGACAAGAAACAATAGAACGATCGGTGGCGTGCATCGCAGGATAAAAATATAGCCATTCGCGATGCGTTGAATCATTCGCTGGGGCGCCAAGCTGCCCCAAGAAACAAGCAGACCTAAAAGTGTGCCAAAAAGAAGCGTCAAGCCCATCACCAATAACGTTTCTGGAACATATTCAACCAATTGAGGAATCGTTTGCCAAACCTTTGACCACTCGTAACGAACCATTTAAACTCCTCCTACTCTTGAATAAACTTGAAGACATCCTCACCAAAATATTCTTTTGAAAGCTTCGTCAGCGTTCCGTCCTCCTTCAATTCTAATATGGCTTTATCGTAGGCCTCAGCAAATTTTTTATTCTTATCATCACGATGCAGTAATGGATAGGTTGGAATCCCTTTGTACGGAACATAGCTCAGTTGATCGACATATTGATGATACGAGCCTTTATCATTTTTGACGGCTTCTTCAAAGGAAAGCTTGATGTCAAAAAAAGCATCATAACGTTTTTCTAACACCCAAGCATACGCATCAGATACCTTGAAGGCCTCGGCAGCTGTCAGCTCGATTTGCTGATTGGGGTGTTCTTTATTGTATTCTTCAATCACATTCCATTGGGCATTCTGAGGTGAGATCGGTACGAGCTTCCCGCCAGCTTTTGCAATGTCATCAATGGTCTGATATTTTTTCTCATCTTCCTTGCGAATCGTAAAGCCAATAATACTTGCGCCGATCTTTTCTTTGGGAATGATAAATTTTTCGGCACGTTCTTCTGTATACCAAGCCCCTTTGACTCCTAGATCATATTTCCCTGAGTCCAAACCGATCAGCAAATCGTCATCGCTGGTCCCTGTAAATTTTAGCTTGTATTGTGGCAGTTTTTTATCGATCGCCTTCAATACCTGTACCTCAAACCCGTCAGATTCACCTTTTTCGTTGATATAATCATAGGGAACGTAATTTTGAGTATGTGCGACATTGATCGTCGTGACCTTCTCTTCTGCGATCGCTTTTTTATTGTTGCTGCGAATGCCAAAGGTGATGGCGAGAATTGCAACTCCTGCGACAGCGATTCCTATCCATTTCTTCATTTTTATAAATCCGCCTTCCTACGAAAGGCACCAATGAGATGATGAAAATCCTCAAAGAACCTTTCTCTCTTTATTTTTCGTGTTACGCTCTCCTTGCAGGTCCCTGGTATACTACA
>NZ_JAHLOS010000065.1 GCF_018917525.1 Enterococcus raffinosus
CGCCAGCGTTCGTCCTGAGCCAGGATCAAACTCTCATAAAAAGTGTTTGAAACAGTCTTGCGACTGTTAAGCTCAATTGTAATAATTGACTTGCTAGCATATTGCTTGCTATGTTGTTTGCTTCTATATAATAGAAGCGCCCTACACATTTGGTTTGTTTTATTCGTTCAGTTTTCAAAGATCTACATTGTTTGTCGCTTTGTTTCAGCAACTTTTATATCTTAACAGCTTGCCAAGCAAATGTCAACAACTTTTTTGAAGTTTTTTTAATTTCAAAATTCATCGTTCGGCTTTTGCTGCATTAGCAACGTTTATTAATTTACCACTTAATCATTCAACGGTCAACTATTTTCTTCAAAAAAAAGAAACTTATTTTTCATAAGCTTCTTTTAGTGTTTATTCAAATAATGGTACACCTTCAATTTCGATCGTTCCAAGGATTTTTCTGACGCTGTCTGGGCTCTCCCAAGCAAATCCTTCAGGGAGTTCTGTTGCTTCTTCGCTAGCCATTTCAAACACATACAGCGGTAAACTGGCGCCGTGTGATTGTGTATTCGTTAATTCGACTAGCCGAATATCATTAACATTAATATGTAGTGTAGCTTTCAAGAAATTCAAAAAACTAGCTAAAACGGTGTTTTCGGCTTTGGTATCAGTGCGAGCAAATTCTTTCTCTTTTCCTATTTCGTGAACTAAAAAACGCTTCGATCCATCTTCTAAATGCAACATGATTGTTCCTGACACTTGTTTTGTCACAATTTTCACCTCTGCAAAAGCTAATCGTAAATCGGAATCATTGTATCACGTTTTCAGAAAAAAAGATATTCTTTGCATAAAATAAGCGCTAATTTTCAATATGATCTTTCAAAAGAAAATCGATTGCCTCATCCGTCCAAGCGGGCATGTTTTTCTCTAAGGAACGGAAGCCGATGTTTTTATTGCGATTTGTAAAGTAACGTTTCCGATGGTAAGGCACTTCAGCGGAATGCTCTGCCAGCGTTCGCAAAGATAAACTGATTTTTTTTGTATACTCATCAATATCGATGACTTGAACTTTCACCACTTGGCCAACCTCTAAGAAGCTGTGGATGTTTTTGGTATAACCAGACTGTACCTCTGATATGTGGACTAGCCCCTGTGTCTGATCATCTAATGAGATGAACGCACCATATGGCTGAATGCCAGTAACTTGTCCCTCGATAATATCTCCAATTTTATATCCCATTCATTTCCCTCTTTTCGCATGTTTCATTATACTGTATTTATAAACAAAATTGAAGTTAGTCATCAGGAGGAAGAGAAATGACAAATTTTGAACAACCGATTGATCGTCTTGGCACTAACAGCGTCAAATGGGATGCGATCCTTAAGTCCTATAATGAAGAGAACCTTTTGCCGTTGTGGATTGCCGACATGGATTTCAAAGCACCCGCTGGCGTCTTACAAGCCTATCAAAAATTGTTAGAACATGGAATCTTAGGTTATGCTGATACACCTGAAACACTTTATACCGCTATCAGCAATTGGGAGCAAGAACACTTTAATCTTGCCATAAGAAAAGAAGAGATTCTTTTTTTCTCTGGTGTCTTAGCAGGAATTACCACAGCGATTCAAGCCCTCACAAAGCCAAATGACGTAATTTTAATCCACGATCCTGTTTACCCTCCTTTCGCAAACATCATTACGACGAATCGTCGGCAATTGGTTCGAAGCCAGTTAGTTGAGGAGAATGGACATTTTGTAATGGACTTGGCTGACATGGAGGAAAAATTCAAACAACACCAGGTAAAAGTTATGATTTTATGCAATCCTCATAATCCCGGTGGAAGAGTTTGGACGAAGAAGGAGCTTTATCAATTAGGCGAACTTTGCCAAAAATATCAAGTGCTTGTCCTAAGCGATGAGATTCATCAGGATTTGGTGTTCCCGCCGAATAAAATGACTTCATTTTTTAATGCAGGCGATGGCTTTAGCGACTTTAGCTTACAATTTACTTCGATGACAAAAACCTTTAATCTAGCGGGAATCAAAAATTCCGTTGTTTTTGTCAAAAATGAGAAGCTGCGTAAACAATTAACTCGTAAGCAAGAGGAAAACTTCCAGCAAGAAATTAATACCTTTGGTTTAGTTGGTATGGAGGCGGCTTATGAAACGGGTGAAGAATGGTTAGCCGAACTGCTACCTTATATACAATCCAATATCGCTTACACAATGAACTTTTTCCGAGAACAGCTGCCAAAGGTAAAAATCATGAAGCCTGAAGGAACCTATCTATTGTGGTTGGATTTTTCGGAATATGATCTTTCTGATAAGGAATTAGAAGAGCGCTTCGTCCATAAAGGCAAGGTTGTCTTAAATACAGGGGTTAGCTATGGGCCAAGCGGGAAGCAGCATATGCGCTTGAACGTCGCCTGTCCGCGAGTAGTTTTGGAAGAAGGGTTAAACCGAATCGTAACGGCTTTAAGCTAAAAAAAGTTCCATGTTCAACTTGCCGAGCATGGAACTTTTTTTTAATCATTCTTATTATTCAGTGATGTCGATGGATTCGATGACAACATCATGCACAGGCTTATCTTGCGCGCCACGTTTTACAGCACCAATCTCATCAACCACGTTCATGCCTTCAACCACATGACCGAAAACCGTATGACGGAAATCTAACCAAGGTGTTCCACCTTGCTTATAAGTTTCAACGATTTCTCCCGGGAATCCAGCTTCTTCTAATTGTGCCATCATATTAGCTGGCACATTTTGATTGTTCACGATAAAGAATTGACTGCCGTTTGAGTTCGGACCAGCATTTGCCATTGATAATGCGCCACGCAGGTTAAATAGATTTCGTGAAAACTCATCTTCAAATTTCTCACCATAAATACTTTCGCCACCCATGCCAGTACCGGTTGGGTCGCCCCCTTGGATCATGAAATCAGGAATGACACGGTGAAAAATCACACCATCGTAATAGCCCTTCTTCGCTAATTCGATAAAGTTCTTAACTGTCTTTGGTGCTTCTTCAGGAAATAGTTGAACCGTGATATCACCCATATTAGTTTTGATTGTCGCTTTAGGACCTTTTTCTTCTGTTAAGTTTAATTGTGGAAATTGAGTCACTTCAATGTCCTCCTTTATTTTTTTGCTGTGTCCATCATAACAAACTTTTTGCGTTTTGCCACCTTTACAAGCCAAGCGTTTCTTTCTCTCTCATTTATTTGTTACAATCGATGGAAAGAAAGGGTGTTGATATGGAAATTTTTGATATAACCATTGTGGGTGCAGGACCAGTCGGTATGTTTGCGGCGTTCTATGCCGGAATACGGCAAGCGAAAACAAAGCTGATCGATAGTTTGCCGCAACTAGGCGGACAGCTGACGACACTTTACCCTGAGAAGAATATTTACGACATTCCTGGATTCCCGATCGTTAAAGCGGCGGATCTGGTAAACAATTTGGAGAAGCAATTACGGACTTTTTCCCATACTTATTGCTTAGAAGAAGAAGTTTTAGAATTGAAGCAACATGAGGACTATCTTGAATTAATTACCACGAAGGATACTCACTATACAAAATCAGTAGTGCTGGCTATCGGTAACGGCTCCTTTCAGCCAAGACGATTAATGATCGATGATGCGGATACATTTGAAAATCACGGAATTGATTATTACATCAATGATCTGATGAAATATGCTGGTAAGAAAGTGGCCATCGCTGGCGGCGGAGATTCCGCGATTGATTGGGCGTTAATGCTAGAGCCGATTGCGGCCGAAGTTTCGATTATTCATCGCCGGGATAATTTCCGCGGACATGAGCACAGTGTCGAAAAACTAAAGGAATCGTCAGTCAATATCTACACGCCCTATATTCTTAAAGAACTTCATGGCGGACAAGATTTGGAAGATTTGACTTTACAAAAGGCAAAAAGTGATGAGACAATTACATTAAATGTGGATTACTTGATCGTCAATTACGGTTTTTCTTCTTCCTTGGATCATTTAAGATCGTGGGGACTAGAAAGTACGCGGCAGGCGATCCTAGTTGAATCGGATATGCGCACCTCAATTCCTGGTGTCTACGCTTGCGGTGATATTTCTACCTATGACGGCAAGGTGAAATTGATCGCCACAGGAATGGGAGAAGCCCCGACTGCTGTCAATAATGCCCTGCATTATATAAATCCTAAAAACCGCACGCAGCCCGGACACAGCACCAGCCTATTTCCACAAATCTAGCTTCAGCTGGAGGACATGCCGTGCAATGTCAGCTGCACAAACTAAAAAGGAGGTACAATATGGTATTTGAAACGACGGCTCTTGAGCAAAAAGCTCGTGAACTTCTTGAGGAGCGCGGAGTCACTATTAGAGATATTGCAGACTTAGTGTTCTTTTTACAAAAAGATTATATTGAAAAACTAGACATCGAATTATGTATCCACAGTGTGAACCGTGTATTGACCAAGCGTGAGGTACACAATGCCATCATCACTGGGATCGAGCTGGATAAGTTAGCTGAACAAAAAAAGCTGGACTATCCTTTACAAAACATCCTTGAAGAGGATGAAGGCCTTTATGGAATCGATGAAATCATGGCGCTCTCAATCGTCAACGTTTATGGTTCTATCGGCTTCACAAATTATGGCTACATCGATAAAGTGAAGCCTGGAATCCTGAAGAAGCTTAATGAGCACGATGGCGTTCATGTCCATACTTTTTTGGATGATCTTGTTGGAGCAATCGCCGCGTCAGCTGCTAGCCGCCTAGCACATGAGCATCCTCGCAGATTAGATTCAATCGTTAAATAAGAACAACAAAAAAAAGAGCTTAACGCTCTTTTTTTAATGCTCTTTTACCAAAATAGATCGGCAAGAAATAAAAAATCTCTAGTAATACGAAAAATAAAATGAAGCAATGCAGGAAAAACGTCTCTGGCAGCACATTAATGATCGGGTCCGTTGCCGGATTAAAAATCCATGCGTCGTTATTGAAAAAGACTCCATGAAACATCACGAAGAAGCGATCAAAATTCACTGCCATCAAAAACGCGATCACGATCGGTACAACAACAGCAATACGGAATGGTTGAATCAGCCTCCACAAACACTGTTGTTTCATTAACTGACGTACATAGAGAATGCTAGGTATAACGGTCACTAGTAATAAGCCGTAATTCAGTAAGAACAGCTTTTTGACTTCATAAAAGTGCAATGCACCACTAGACGAGACTGGGAAATCGGTCATTTTAAGCGTCTCTACCCAAGGTAAGTTCAAATAACGCATTAATTGATCAAAGTTATGCAGCAGCTCTTTTTCAGAAAGTGACGTATAGTCTAACAGGTCCAAATGTCCGATATCAAACTGATAGAGCCAGCGAGCATTAATCGTCAGCGTAATCGCCAGCGTCAGCAAAGTCACTAGCAGGCAAATCAACCCGATGCGTTCCAGCCACTTATTCTTCATTGAAACGCCATTCATCTAACGATTCGACTAAATAAGTCGGCGGTACTGGTAAGGTTGGGACATCTGCCTTTTGCGTAAAGCCTGACAATACCAAAAGCGTATCAATCCCATTATTGATTCCCGCTAAGATATCGGTCGTGTAATTATCTCCCACCATCAGCACATTTGCTTTTTCCATGCCTAAGATTTCTACTGCTTTCTCCATAATGATCGCTTCTGGCTTGCCAATATAGATGGCCTTTTGTTGCGTGGAGGCTTCGATCATGGCAATCACCGAGCCAGCGCCCGGCAGCAAACCACGTTCAGTAGGGATATTTTTATCAGGATTTGTTCCAATAAAGGTCGCACCTTTTTGAATCGCCAAAGTTGCAACGACAAATTTCTCATAAGTAACATCTGTATCTAGTCCTACCACCACATAATCTGGAGTTTCTTCCTCCCAAACATACCCAGCAGCTAAAATCGGATCAATCAAGCCAGGTTCTCCAATGACATAGACCTTCTTGCCTTTGTTTGCATCATCCATGTAATCAATCGTGGCAAGTGTCGCAGTATAGACAGTCTCCGGACCCACATGGATCGAGAATTCATTTGCTAATCGATTGGCTACTGTCTCTGGTGTTTTTGTCGTATTGTTGGTCAAAAATAAAAATGGAATTTGGTTCGCCTGCAATTGCTCAACAAAGCGGCGGCCAGCAGGGATCGGCTCGCTTCCGCGATAGATCGTTCCATCTAGATCAATCAAATATCCTTTGTACATCCTATTACTCTTCCCTTTGACGAATCACAAAGCGCTCGTCTTTTTCTTTTGTCTTTGCCGGTGTTTCCTTTTTCGGCTGCCGGTTCTTGATTATTGGTTTTTTCTTTGGTTTATTTGTTACTGGAACCTTTTTCTCTTCCACGTATGCTTGTGGCTTATCTTTGCGCTTCCGCTTGCGTTTTTTCCGAGTCTGCTGGCGTTTGCCGCCTGTCCGCTCCAAGACAAAATAAGCACAACCAAAATTGCAGTACTCATACAAATAATCTTCTAATGTATCAATCCGTTGCTCCGGCAAGCTTTTTCGATCGTCTTCCCGGAAAAAGCCTTTTAAGCGCAACTGGTCATAGCCCCAGTCACCAACAATGTAATCATAGCGTGTCAAGACCTCACTAAAGCGTTCACCTAAACGTTCGGCATCAAAGCCTTCACGATAATTTCTAACTAAGCGGTATTGGCGTTCACCAATCAAAAGATTACTGTCATCGACAAATACGACGGTTTCACCTTTTTTCTTTTCTTCAGCGGGTGTCTCAACGATTTCATCTAAGACCTCAGTCAATTCTTCTGTGACTGTTTTTTCTGAATTGTTTTTCTGTTCTTTTTTGTCTCTTTTTTCTTTTGCCATCGTTTCACCACCTGTTTGCTATTATACCTTGTTTTTATTTGATTGGATAGTGAGTGTGGAGATAGTCCCCTAAAACACTGCGGATAAAATCAGGAAATAAAAATTCATAGCGTCCCGCAATTTCAATCGTTGGAAAAAATGGGACAAACATGTAATGATCCACCGTCGCCAGCGTATAGTCCAGCTCCGGATCAACCGGCTCTCCTAACCAACGAACTTGATGATTCACTCGATCATATTCGATACCATCATAAACCAGATGACCAAAAATTTTGCCGCGAAAGCCCATCCCTATCACAGGAAAATTGATTAAGAAATGACGATTCTTTTCCATTTCTAAAATCAGCCGAATCAAATTATTTCCATCCAACGTTACTTTGATTAGATGCATCGGATGCGGCAATGCCGTATGTAGCTGATCTTGATTTACGATTCCAGCAGGAACATCGGTTAGAAATAATCCTGAGTTCAACACGGCTGCTTCAGTCTTGGCTGCTTCTTTAACGGCAGCCAGTGTATAGTCGATCATCGGATGTGCCGTTTGCAGACTCGTACTCATGGTAAAAGGGATGTCAGCAACTTTTTTATCCGCTAACAACCGATGCCCTTCTGTCAGATACCCGTCAATCTCTTCTTGATCTTCCGGCAGCTCGAGCATTTTTTCTGTAGGAAAGGCGCGAGCGGTGGTTTTCTGGATGCGGTGCTGGTCATCAAGTGTCACATGAACTTCGCCAACATAATAACCATATTTTCCCGCCGCTGCTAGCTGCACATCACCAATCTTTTCACCTGTTTCAAATAAATGATGCGTGTGAGAACCTAGAATCACATCAATCGCCGGCAGTTCTCGCGCGATTTGCCGATCAACACTAATCCCCAAGTGACTCATCAATACGAGCACATCAACTTTTGGACGAAGCTCTGAAACAAGATCTGGCAAAATATCCATTACTTGGCGAATGTCCCAGCCATTGGGATTATAGGTTAACGGGAAGGGAGCTGTGAAGGCCAACAATCCAACCTTCGTTCCCTGTTCGGTCGTAATTATTTTAGATTGCTGCGCCCATTTTGGCGGCTGCAAGGTCTGCTTATCGAAGAGGTTATCTAAAAGGATATCGAAGTTCGCCTGATCATATAAATGATTCAACTCCGCCTTTGAGTTTCCTACGCCTTCATTATTCCCGATAGTCGCCGCATCGTAATGAATTTGATTCATCAATTGAACATTGGCTTGACCGTTGGTCGCTTCTGTCAGCGGATGCCAGCGATCAACAAAATCGCCAAGATCAACGGTAATGATTCTCTTGCTCGCTGTTTCCTCCTGTTTGCGGTTCAGTAAAAAACGGCGAAGCTTTGGCCAATTCTCTAAATGGGAATGAAGATCATTGGTATGTAAAAGAATAATTTTTTCCATTATTCTACCTCTTTTCAACTCTTCTTGTTCCATCTATAGTAACATATAGCTCAAGAAGGCTGAACGAACTCGTTCGCTAAAAAAGCAGGTGAAAGTATGAAATTTGACTCTATTCTCGGTACGATCTGGTTAGATGCTAGTCCAGATGCCTTAATCGGGATTTCTTATACTCCAATCGATGAAAGCCCCTTAGCCAATCAAGAAATTCTGCAAACAGCAAAGAAACAGCTTTTGGAATTCTTAGCAGGTGCTCGCAAGGAATTTGATGTACCCTATGCTTTTACGTGTGGAACGGACTTTCAGCAAAAAGTTTGGCAGGCGTTGACAGAGATTCCTTACGGTGAAACGTGCAGCTACTTGACGGTCGCTGAGAAAATCCAGAATCCCAAAGCAGTTCGTGCAATCGGTCAAGCCAATCGCCACAATCCTTTGCCAATCCTCGTCCCTTGCCATCGCGTCATCGGAAAAAATGGCAAGCTGGTGGGATATTCCGGTTCGAGGGAAGAAGGTCTTATAATCAAAGAGCAGTTACTTGCGATTGAGAATCCAGCACTGCAAGAGATCACTCTTTTCTAAGCTATTGTTTACAAAAGAAATCCCGTTGTTGAAAGTTTCCAATCAACAACGGGATAATTTTTTAGCTTGATGTCGACGAAGCTGCTGCTTCATCCTCCTTCACGCAATCAATCGCAATGACTAGTGAAATAATCAATTCTTCTAATGCTTCATCTAAAATCGTAATCTCGTAGGTATCGCCCCATGAAATCCAGCGCTTGTTTATCTCCGCAACCTTGCGTCCTTTTTGTGACACATCAAAATCCATGTCCCACCAGTTGCCATTAACCGTCACGTCTTCAGCTGAAATTGAGTATTTCGCTTTAAAAAAGCTCAACTGTTTAGAAATTTCAATTGCCTCTTTTCCATTGATCTCGACAAAGAATTTTGGCAAAAGGCTGATCGTCTTTTTGGTAATTCGACTAACTTCTTTTCCCTGTTCATTTTCAACACTGAAGGTTTTGGGAATCTTCATAAAGCTGCCTTTGACCGAATAGCGCAGGCGTTGGTCCTCATCAACCACAGTAAACTTTTCACCGATACTAAAAACCTTTTGCTTAATGTATAACTTCTTCATTCGCTGGCCTCCTATTTTTCTGATAGATCCCCTGTATTAATCACTGGCTGGGTTCCTTTATCGGTGATAATTGAAACCAGTAGATTATTGATCAACTGAACTTTACGGTCATCTGTAAACTGAATGTCCTGTCCGTTTTCGATTTGTTCCAGTGCCATTTGGGTCATAGTGACCGCGCCTTCAACGATTGTTTGTCGGGCAGATAATATCGCTTTGGCCTGTTGCCGTTGCAGCATCGCATTGGCAATTTCAGTGGCATACGCTAAATGATTCAAACGCGTCTCGATTACCTCGACGCCAGCCATTGCTAAACGTTCTTGTAATTCTTCCGCTAACTCTTCTGATACCTCCGTCGTATTTCCTCGTAGAGTCAAATCATCATCATTGAATGTGTCATAAGGATATTGTGTCGCGATATGGCGAATCGCTGTCTCACTTTGAATTTCTACAAAGTCTAAATAGTAATCCACATCAAACAACGCTTTGGCCGTATCCACCACTCGAAAAACCACGACTGCTGAAATTTCAACGGGATTTCCGTCAGAGTCATTGACTTTTAATAACGAACTATTAAAGTTTCTTACCTTCAAAGATACCGGGATTTTTCGCGTCAACGGCGTTGTAATGAACAAACCGTTTGTTTTAATGGTCCCAAGATACTTTCCAAAAAACAAGACAGCCTTCGCCTTATTCGGCCCAACAATTGTTAAAGAGCTTAAGAATAGGGCAGCAATAATCCATAGAAGAACGCCTAAAAAGATCAAGCCGAAGTTTTCCTTAGTACTGCCAGCAAAGACTCCCCAGCCACCAATTCCAATAATTACGATTAAACCAACTAAACCTAAATAGCCGTTGATGTGAAACGCCTGCTTCTCTTTCATCGTTGCACCTCCAAAATTTAATACCCTCAGTTTACGCTTATTTTGAAAGAGCTTCAATTAATTCTGACTTTCTATAAAAGTCTATAAAAAAAGAACTGCCATCCAGACAGTCCCTGTTGATTTGGATAAAAGAAAAAGCAGACCCAAAAGTCTGCTGTAATGTCATCTATATCAGACACATGCCGGATCCTACTTAGTGCTGCTTCCTTCCAGACCTGACACAATTCACAGGCCCGGCATTGTCCTGCCTTTCGGCAAAAAATAGTATAACAAACTCTACTCGTTTTGGCTAGTCTTTTTTTTTCGTGCTCGAATGGCACGGAAAAAATTGGTTAACAGTGTTCCGCATTCCGCCTCCAAAATACCGCCTTCGACATACGCGCGATGATTGAAACGCTCATCCGTTAATAAGTTCATCAACGTTCCCGCTGTACCACCTTTAGGATCGTATGCTCCAAAATAAACTTCTTCCACCCGCGACAAAATCATCCCGCCGCTGCACATTGGACAAGGCTCTAACGTAACAAATAGCTGACACTCTTCCAATCGCCAGCTGCCCAAATGACTGCAGGCCTCACGAATAGCAAACATTTCCGCATGACTCGTCGCATCCTGACTGTGCTCCCGTAAGTTATGGCCGCGACCAATAATTTTTCCTTGATGGACAATGATCGCACCAATCGGAACTTCTTCAATCTCTTCAGCCTTCCTGGCTTCCTTGATCGCTTCTTGCATAAAATATATTTTCTCTTCTTCCGTCAACTGACTTTCACGTTCCATTTTTTTCCTCACTTAACTTCTCTTGATTGCTGGTCAATCTACTTTAGCATAAGTTTTTCAGCAAAAAAAGGTGCGCCATCACTGGCACACCTTCTTACATTACTTTGTCTACTAAATCCATCAATCGGTCTTTCAAATCCTCGGTCGTATCTTTGATGGAATCACCATAGACCGATACGCGCTTTTTTCCGCTCTTGATCTTGTCTAAAATACTCATGATGTTATCTAAATCTTCATCTGAAAGTTTATCAACGATCGCTAGCAGTGTTTCACTGCCGTCAAACTTAGCATTCACAAAACGCTTCACTTTACAGCGATTCGAAACATGACGAGCCTTTTCAATTAGCTTCCCAGAAGCGACTACAGCGGTAGCAGTACTGGCTGCAACGATAACGCCTACTCCGATTTTGACTTTGGTCGATCTTTTCATGGTATCAGCTCCTTTATTTCATGATACCACACTCTTAAAAATATCAATAATAAGAACTACTTGTGATTGAAAGCGCACGCTTCATAGGCTTGAACACAAAAAAATAAGAACCGACAAGTCGTCGGTTCTTAATCGCGGCTCCGATTGCCAAAAAGCAATACCAGTCGTAATAATTGTAGAAATGTTGCTAATGCTGCTGCGACATAAGTCAACGCTGCGGCCATTAAAACTTTTCGAGCAGCCGCCAGTTCGTCTTCTGCCAACATATTTCCATCACGCAAAATACTCAACGCACGTCTTGAGGCATCAAATTCGACTGGCAGTGTCACCAGCTGAAAAATTAACGCCAATGAAAAAGCCAAGATTCCGATATTGATCAATGTTTGGTTCCAGCTCATAATGACACCTAACATAATCAATGGAAAAGAAAGCGTCGAACCGATATTGGCTACAGGTACAATCGCTGCCCGTAATTTCAACGGAAAATAGTTTTTAGCATCCTGAACGGCATGTCCGCACTCATGCGCCGCCACACCAATAGCAGCAACCGAAGTCGATTGTGCCGTTGCTTCCGATAAGCTCAACAGTTTATTCCCGCTATTATAATTATCAGTCAGATTTCCGGCGATTTGCTGAACTCCGACATCCGTGATCCCTTGACTGCGCAAAATGTACTCGGCTGCTTGAGTCCCTGTAACACCTTTGCTGCTGCGAAACTCATCATATTTACGAAACGTCGAATTGACATAAGCAGAAGCAAGTCCAGAGATGACTAGTCCGGCGATAACTAATAGAAACGTGGGATCTAGAAAATTATAAAATGATCCATACCCATACATAAACATTCTCCTCTAATCAAAGATAATTGTACTGTTTGAAATAAACAGTTTCCTAAGCTTAGTTTAGCATGAAAGCCGTGAATTTTTTATGAAAACAACTCTAAGAATCTCTCTAACTTATAACTTCTTAACAAATTCGGACTTCAACTTCATTGGCCCGAAGCCGTCGACTTTACAATCAATGTTGTGATCGCCTTCAACTAAACGAATGTTTTTAACTTTCGTTCCCTGCTTGATGGCACCAGAAGCACCTTTGACCTTCAAATCCTTAATAACGGTTACACTGTCACCGTCTTGTAATTGATTGCCGTTGCTATCTTTAACGACTAACCCTTCTTCAACAACTTCACTTTCAGACCACTCGTGACCACATTCCGGGCAAACAAATAAGCCGCGATCTTCATAAGTGTACTCTGACTGACACATAGGACAATTTGGCATACTCTTCCTCCAATAGATTTATTTTCTCTAAACATTTAGTTTAGCGGAAAGACTAGAACTTGAAAAGTCCTTCCTAAAAAATAATCTGTCATTGGATGGCCTCAGATCAGAGAAAACCGTTTATTCGCGAACTTTCGCTGCCAACAAACAGAGTTGTACTGCCTGTTAAAAACAGCGCACTACTTCCTTTTATTCCTTTTCCGGTTCTTACTCCGCCCCAGCGCATTATTCACTTTATTCTTCATCTTTCTACCGTCTCGGTTGCTCTGAATTTGTTCTTCACTTTTGCCCAAACGTTTATAAGACGTGTCTGGTTGGTCCAACAGCTCATTGGCTTTATTCCCAGCTGTTTTTTTCTTCGGTTCAGGATTCGATGACGGACTGTCGGACGTGTTGGTATTTTTCGGCGGACTCGTAGGGCTTGGTTGGTTTTTCTTTAGGGTAGTATTTTTCTTTAGAGAAGTATTGTTACTTGCAGCAGTCTGCTTCGACGCTTCTTCCGGCAAAGTAGCCGCTACAGGTGTAGATGTCTGCTTTTTGGCAGTCGCAGCTATCGCTTTTTTCGGAGTTTTTTCTTTTTCTGGGGATTGTTCGGCAGCGCTTGGTTCAGTTTCCTCTGCTGGTGTTTTGGTTTTTTGACGGGAATTATGGGCAGTCGC
>NZ_JAHLOS010000066.1 GCF_018917525.1 Enterococcus raffinosus
AACACTTTCGTCGTGTCGCTACACGGTATGACAAATTGGCAAAGTCGTTTTTATCATTTGTTTATGTGGCTGCTATCTTCAAACTGACTCAGTAACGAGTTTTCAGACACGTCCTAGTATTTATTAAAAAAGGAAGTGCTGGTAGCGTGGAGCAAAATGCTAAGAAAAAATGATCCATAATCTCACCTACTTTTTACTATAGCAGAGTATTTCAGCAATTCGCAGAAACGAATATCCATAAAAACTAGACGAATATCCCAATACAATGTTTATTAATTTATTTGTTTGTTAAACTTCGAATTAAGTAAAGGAGGAAATAGAATGAAAACTATTTTGTTAACTTTAAGTTGTTCTTTAATGATTGGACCAGCAATACTTGTAAATAACGGTGAGGAGGTGACTCAAATAAATCAGTCAGTTGAAGGGAGATCATTCTATCCTTATAGATTCCCCTCAATTCCTCCAAAACAGTTTGCTGGAAAAACATTAATTTACTATGAATATATTAGTTCAGGTAAATACTATGTGGGCTGGTATAGTTAAACCTTCTCTATGTCTCTGAATAACATTCACGCTATGTTTTCTAAACTAAAAATGATTTTGAAAGGAATTTTGTTTATGAAAAAAATAATTTTTGGAATTTTTACTACAGTCACCCTTCTTTGTGGAACAGGGCAAATTGTAGCCTCTGCTGTAGAAAACGAAGATACCTCTGGAATAACGGGTAGTTTCATCGTTGATTCTAATGGTAATACTGATTCCCCAGATAAAAGTATAATTAACGAAAATACTCTGATAGATAATACACTAATACCTGAAAAAAACCCAAAATTGCGCGCTAATCCTGGCTCTTACTACGTAAGTTCTTACGCATACACCGACTATTTGGCAAATCCCTTAAATCCAATGCCTATGTATATCAATGTGACATCCTCTATAAAGAACTATTACGATGGATTGCGCGGAAGATGGGTTTATGATTACTACGCAGGTACATTGAAAAAATACAGTCAAAATAGGAATACTGGCTACTACTCAGGAACAATGTATAAAACCTCTACAGCTAGTTTATCATTACCTACCGAATAAGAAATATATATTATGAACAAAACTAGAAAAATAATACTATCTACAGTTTTTATAATCACCACTCTATTGATCTCTTCTAGCATAATACAAAGTCAGAATTCTTCAAAGAAAAATTTTAATGTTGATGAACTTAATCAACTTTCTGATAAGAGATTATACAAAGAACCATTTTTTGAAGAAGAAGTTCAAATGGGCATTGAAAAAGATGGAAAACTTATAAAAAATGGGAAATTAAAAATTCTAAGACGAAGAACAGATTCTGCTTTTTCCCTAAAAGAACAGTCTAAAGATAAAAAATTCATTAATGATCACTAAAGATACATCAAAAAAATTGTAAAATACCACCGTTTTTACCTTTACAAGATACTGTATTATGATCCGACCTCTTCTGTATTAAATTCTATCTATCGATGTTAAAATGTTTGTGCCGTATAAAAAGGAATGCTACGTTCTTTCGTGTCGCTGAAAAAATGCTCAAAGATATATTTAAACATGGTTGCTTGAACAAAAAACATCGATGATTGATTTTTTACCAATCATCTAAAAGATAAAGACGTGTGAATATTTAGTAAAGTACTACTATCACTAGTTGTAGGAATTAGTTCGCTTGGTATTTTGCGAAGAAATTCAAGTTAGACTGCATATGGAAAGTCTAGAAGTCAGAGCGTCAAAGTTTCGTCATTTCCATTCTAATATCTATCAGTAAATACTTGTGTATCACACGAAAGATGAGAGTTCAGGACTTTGTTACATTTACGATCAATAAAAGTATAAAGGTTGAGTTCATCCCTATCAGCTGGCCTAGTGAATTATTTGATGAGACATTTTCATCCATAATCAGACCATGAAAGAAGACTCATCTGATCTAACGACATACTCCCCGTATATGGAACATTTAAATGTAAAGTGTTCTACATACGGGAAGTTTAGTATGTCTGGGACTTTGATATCTTTGGTCAAACAACCAATAGCCACCGAGCCAACTGTGCATCCACTCTTCATTAGCCGTCGTGGATTTTAACATACTAGAAAAAGACTTCTGCACTAAGCCAATGAAAGCAAAACTGAAGCAATGCATGTTTGGTGTAGCCAATTGTACAGATAAGTATCAATGGAAGCACTCTGGAGAATTCTTAAACGAGAGAAAATTTCCAGACGTATAATCCCAAGACTAAAAATAATGAAAGGACAATATTTATTGATCCGATATTTAGATTCCTATCTTTACTGAGTAGAGCAGAACATATATTTGATCTTTATAAAGCAATTTTTCAAATATGCTTATCTTTAAAATAGCTTGATAACCATATTAATTCCCATTCTTTTTTTATTGAAAACTCCAGCATCCAATAATTACTTCAAAAATTGCATCATTTGATTGACTTAGAAAATCAAAAGTGAAGTACTCAGATAAAATATTCACATTAAATCCTCATGTAAATGAAAACTGGTATAAATAGTATTGCCAGTAGTATGATCAAAAGAATTATAAGTATTTTCATATACTTATTCATAGCTAATCCTCCTCTTTCGTAAGATAAAAAAGCATTTTTAAACTAAGATAAGATATATTCAATGTCTTCCAAGATTAAGGGGGATCCCCAACTATCCTTCTGTTTTTTTAAATCTAACCTTCTCGAAATCATCTTACTTAATTTACTCATACTCGGGCCAAATCCATGTGAATTATATCCAGCTATTTCCTTTTCTTCAATTAGTTGCTTTATCTCGTTCCATTTCCCCTGAATTCCCACCATAAATTGATAATAACTATAGTATTTAACTTGAACAGAATCATTCAAGTCAAAACCTTTGAATAAAACGTCTTGTTTTCTAATATTATTTTGAATTTCAATGGATTTTTCCCAAGACCAGTATAAATCCCTATACAATTCCAAAACATCAATGACAAACTTGCATTCCTCATTTGAAAGTTCATCGCTAAAGAGTTCGATGGAATCTTCATAATCTCTAACATAACCATTTGTAAAAATAATTGCCAATTCATTGTACATTCCAGCTTCGAGATCATTTCCAGCAATTCTTGATAGTATTTGATACTGATTAGCTAAAAGTAGTCTCTCTTTTAAACTCAACTCTAAACTCATAATACTTATCCTCCATTATTATTTTTTTTACACTTATCAGAAATGTAATTCTCACAATCTAAAAAAATTCTTTCTACTTCTTTTTGTGGGAAAACTGTATTTTTCAAAAAAACATACATTCAATTTAGCAAACGTATATGTACATTATGTGGAGGAATACTCTTACAAGAAGAAATCCATAATTTCTACACATCTGTCAATTACCTTATCAATAGAAGGAACAAATTGATCGTTAGGTAAACTTGGCTGGAAAAATGATTTTTATATTCATACAATTTAGTCACTAAACTTAATGAATAGGAGTATTTTTATGTTAGCAAAAATATATGTTTTCGGAATGACTGGTTCTGCTTCTGTTGAACTCATTCAATATAATCTTGATAAGGTAAATGGGATTCAAAATGTAAAAATAAGTTTAGACTCAGAGTTACTGAGAATAAAATTTGATGAGAAAAAAACAAATGTCAAGATTATTCTCTCTGTAATTTTTGACTTGGGTTTTGAGGTGGAAATGAAAGAATGCAGCCAGCTGTTTTTATTTGAAATATCTGGACTAAGTTGTTCAACAAACCTTGAAACTATAAAAAAGGAACTATTACTTATAGAAGGGATAAATCAAGTTCAGTTTGACATTAACAAGCACCAACTAACTATATTAACTTCAAAAGAGTCCTCCCTCTTCGAAGCTGAAGAATCATTAAAAAAAAGGGGGTACTTAATCTTTACACTTCCGGATGAAAATGAAGTAAAGAAGAAGAAAAGAAGTCTCATATTTTTCCTTATATCATCTTTCTTTGCATTAGCCGGGCTTGTTTTCTCCGCAACTGACAAATTTTTTTTATACCCTTATAGTACATTTCTAATAATTGAAGATCATTTCATTTTTAAGAATTTTCAATTAACCATTCTTTTGATTCTAACTATTTTGTGGTTCGTACGTGTAATGGATAGATACTTCTTTTCAAAAAACAGTAGAACTTTTTTCACAGATATATTTACAATAGTCGTATACATGATGGCCTTTTTTATTGTCTATTCGAATCAAGATATGAATAATCGGAGCACATTCTATTTCTCAATTTCTATTCTTTGTTTGATTTTATTATGTATCAGTGATTATTTAGATTCAGTTAATTCATTTCAAATTTCAAAAAAATTACAACAAGCAAAGGGCCTTACATCAAAATATAAAACAATTATTGAAAAAAATAATGAAATCGAAATTCCAAATAATGATGTTAAAAAAGGAGACTTAGTTCTAGTAAATCCCCATGAAATTTTTCAATACGATGGTTTTATCGTCGAGGGCAACTCATTTGTAAATGAATCTTCACTGACAGGATCGAGTTTATTAGTAGAAAAAGTAATCGGCGAAAAAGTTAGAGGGTTAACTAGAAACGAAAATCAGAGGCTTATATATAGTCCAAATGAAGTAGGTGCAAAAATATCGTTAGATCAAAATAATTTCGCTGAACAGCTAGGAAAAAAAGTGAGCAAAAAAAGCACATTACCAATTCATTTATTTATTTTTATCATTGCCAACCTCTTTTTTCTTTATCTCAATAAGAATCTATTCTATTTAGGATTGTTGGTAAACATTGTTATTTTTTGCTTTATCAAATTTTTCGACTCACTCGCTCAGTTTCTTACTACAAAAACTGGGCTTACCAAAGGTGTTTTACTCAAAAAATTCTACAAAATGAATTCAATAAATAAAGTTGGTAATATCTTTTTCGATAAAACAGGAACCTTAACCAATGGGATTCAGGAAATAAAGGAAGTAGTTGGTACCAAAAACAGTGAAGAAGATTTCATTTTAATGATTGCGGCCTCCGCTCTTAGAGAGACCAATTATCCGTTCACGGAGGCAGTGATACGAAATTCAAAAAAGAAGAATATAGACACAATATCCATAGATTCTATTGAGTGCAAAAATAATTCTGGGCTTTCTGTTTATATTGATGGAATTAACTTCAAAGTTGGAACTGAAAACTTTTTTCGTTCTTCCAACTTGAATAGATTTGTTGAGAAGAAAAATAGACAGCGTAAAAATAATAATGTATATATTTCAAAAGATAATACTTTAATTGGTTTGATAGAATTTTATGATAGCTTGAGAAAAGAATCTGTTCCAACATTAAAAAAATTGAAATCCATGGGAAGCTCCTTAACAATTTTAACTGGAGATACTATGTTTAATACAAACCAGTTTTTTCCAACAAGGGCTGGATTATGTGAAACAATCTGTGAACTATCAGACTTTGAAAAAGCTGAAATTATTAAAACTAAAAATCTAGATGGAAACAACTCTCTTATGGTTGGAGATGGATACAATGATATAATGGCCTTAAATGTCGCTGATTTAGGCATAGCACTAGGAAGTAGTGAGAAGTCAGTTTTAATGAATGCAGATGTCATATTTGTTAATGATAATTTGGAAGATATTTTTACTATACTAGAAATGATCAACAAATTGAAAATCAGTAAAATATTCAGTCGCTTTTTACTGTTCCTATTAATTATTTTGATTCTGTTCATTTATTTTTGAAATCTCTCCAATAATTGTATTATTGCAACTTTAAACTAGTCATTTAATTTCTATGTTATGCATTGTCTCCAATAAAGAAATATTGCTTTTTAAATAAAAATAGAAAGTGTGATATTACATGAAAATATTGATCGTGGATGATGAGGTAAAAATTCTGGACATTATAGAAGCTTATCTGATCGCAAATAATTATGTTGTTTATAAAGCACAAACCGGCAATGAGGCACTGGAAAAAATAGAAAAATATAATCCACAGCTAATTGTCTTAGATATAATGTTGCCTGATGTTGATGGTATAAATATTTTAAAAAAAGTTCGTGAATCAAACAACACTCCAATCATTATGTTGACAGCTAAATCTGATGAAGATGACATTTTGACTGGATTACATTTAGGTGCTGATGACTATATGGTTAAACCATTTAGACCTAAGGAATTAGTCGCTCGAATTGAAACTGTATTGAGGCGAGCGGATCCCCATTCGACCGAAAGTAAACTAATATTTAATAATCGAGAACTTATTATTGTTCCTGAGAGTAAGGAAGTTTTTTTTAACAACAAACTTATTTCAATGACTTACACAGAGTTTGATATCTTATTCACATTAGCAAATACACCTAATAAAATCTTTTCTAGAAGTGAACTTATTGAAAAAATAAAAGGATTTGATTTTGAAGGTTTAGATAGGTCCATAGATTCACATATAAAAAATATCAGAAGGAAACTTGAGTGCGATCCCAAAAATCCCAAATACATTCTTACAATCCATGGAACTGGCTATAGATTCGGGTATAAAAAATGAAAAAAAGAGCAATTCGAACTCAACTATTTGCATCTTTTCTAACACTGGCTGTGATCATTATTGGGTCAATTAGTTTAATAACTTTCAGATTGATTGAGTCCCATTTTAAAAAGTATATTGATGAGCAGCAGGATTATAGATTAGAACAATATGTTAATACACTAGATTTACTATGGTCAAATAGTGAACAATCTTGGACTGATAAACAACTTTCTTTACTGTCCGAGAAAGCTTTAAAAGATAATTTTTATTTTTCGATTTCTGACAATAATGGCGATACTATTTGGGAGTTGCAAGGTAAAGACTTGAGTAAAGCACAAAGTATTCTGAAAAAGAGCAAAACATATTTAAAAAGTTCGAATGAAAATTCTTTTAAGAAAAAAGATAAACAACTGATATATGATGGAAAAAAGATAGGGAAAGTTTCATTCTACTACTTTGGTCCTTTCTCTTATACAGCTCATGACGCACAATTTATCTCAAGTTTTCAAAAGAGCTTAATTTTTCTTTTTCTCTCTGCTTTGTTAGTTTCATTTCTTTTTGCTTCTTGGATATCTCGAAAGTTAAGTGAACCATTAAAACATATAAGTACGTTTACTCACGAGTTATCCACTGGGAATTACTCAAACCATATTCCTCAGGAAACAAGTATCACCGAAATTAACTTTTTAATTGACTCTTTAAACGACTTAAATGATCAATTAGAAAAACAATACAGTCTCCGAAAACGATTAACTACTGACATCTCTCATGAATTAAGAACTCCCCTCACAACATTGATGGGAAACCTTGAAGGGATGATTGATGGGATATGGGATTTAACTCCAGAAAGACTTCAGTTATGTTATAGCGAAGTCGAACGATTAACTAGGTTAATCGGGAACATTGAGCTTTTAAATAGAATTGAAGCTAATTTTGAAAACTTGCATAAGACTACATTTGATCTTGGAAAATTAACAAAGCAAGTTATTCTGAACTTTTCTAGTAAAATAGAAGAAAAGTCTCTAAATGTGAGTATTGATGATAGAAAAGTGAAAGTTTATGCTGATAAGGACAAAATAAATCAAGTGATTACCAATTTATTAAGTAATGCAATTAGATTTACACCGGATGGTGGAACCATTTCTTTCAAATTATGTACAATTAACTCCTTCCCTACTCTAATTATTACTGATAACGGCATTGGCATAAAAAAAGACCAGATTAATAATATCTTTGATAGATTTTATACTTCGGATCCTTCAAGAAATGCTAATTTTGGAGGACAAGGTATTGGTTTAGCAATAGTAAAAAGTATTGTAAATGCGCATCGTGCATCTATTAGCGTACAAAGTAATTACGGACAAGGAACTTCGTTTACAATCACTTTTCTATACACTAAATAATAAATTATGTCTAGGAAAATTAAAATGGATCAGTTAGTGAAGAAAGTTGGCAAATTTTGAATCACCTTTCATCTGTTGAAATGAAAGACAAAATGGTTGAAAATAGAGTAGCATCATGAAGGTATCAGATAGTAAGGTATATTTAAAAGGGCTCTATACTTTCTAGTGTTGGTGGAAATCTACCAGCACTCTTTTTGTGCGAAAAAATAAACAGACACCTTGAAATCCTTTAGAATAAAGTCGACGAAAACCAATAAAAAGGAGAATTCCAGATGTCCATTTCAGATACTATCAAAGAAATGCTCGATATTCTAGACCCTAATGTTTGTGGCAAGATAAAAGTACATACAATTGCAACGCAAAAGTACACAACTTAGCAATCAGCGTAGAATAAAAAAGCCATTGCGAGCGACCTGAAATTCCTCTAAAGTTATAGTCTCGACACTGTAACTGGAGGTAAGAAAGGTATGCTCACAATGACCGATATCAATACTATCAGAAATCTACGGAATAATCACGATAAATCCATTAATCATATTGCAGAGGAGCTGGATATCAATTGGCGCACCGCCAAAAAATATGCCGACGAAGATCTGATCCCACAATCAAAAATTCGTAAAAAAACTGGTATGATGTATGTCGAAAAATGGGGTGGCATCGTTGCCCTTTGGCTTTCTGAAGACGCAAAATTGCCCAAGAAAAAAAGACGTACAGCTGAAGCAATGACCCTAGACCTCAAGGCAGAAGGCTTCCCTGGATCCTATCGAACAGTTTGTGCTTTTATCCAAGATTGGAAAGCTACTCATTACCTTGAAGGTAATGAAGACCATGGGTTTGAACGTTTAGAACATCCTCCGGCTGAAGCACAACTCGACTTTGGTACAATGGAAGTTTGTCATGATGGAGTCTTCAAGGATGTCAAAGTTTTAGTAATGAGTTTCCCTTTTAGTAATGCAGGCTTTGCAGTAACACTCCCGGCGGAAAATCAAGAATGTCTTTTAGAAGGCATGAAAGAGCTGTTTCGCCAAGCAGGCGGTGTGCCGCGTAAAATTCGAATTGACAATATGTCAACGGCTGTTATCCAAACGAAATCTAAGCTAGAACCTGCAGTGTTAACTGACGGTTTCCTGCAATTCGCTACCCACTATGGATTTGAGACCCAAGTGTGCAACCCGCGAAGCGGCAATGAAAAAGGCAGTGTAGAAAACAAAGTGGGCTATGTTCGTTACAATTTCTTTTCCGCAACACCGATTATGACTGATTTTGCCAGTTTTAATGACTCCTTAGCTTCTCGACTAGCTCAAGATCGTGAGCGGGTACATTATGAGAAATATGTTGTGATTAATGAACTTTGGCTTGAAGAGAAAACGGATCTCTTGGCGCTACCTGAAACAGATTATCCGGTATTTAAAGAAATAGAAGTAAAAGCAAATAAATACAATGAAATCAAGCTAGACAATGAGCGGGTCCACGTTCCTCGTGCACGAAATCATTCAGTGATCTATGCACTACTTCGCTTTGATTCTTATCAGCTCATTAGCACAGACGGTGAAATCATCACAGAGGGTCTTCGACCCTATATGATGAAATCTAGAGCGATTGACTGGCAAGCAGTTCTACTTGATTGGCGGCGGAAACCACGAGCGATGCATTATTCCCGCTATTGGAAGTATTTGCCTGAGCGGATCAAACTTTACTTGAGCCATACGGATTGGAAAGAACAAGACAAGCGCTTGAATCAACTGTTAGGATTATTGATTACAAATGACATGTTAGGAATTGACCGCAACTTCTACGAGCTGATTGGCGCTTTGGAAGACCCAGATGATGCTTACGCTATTGATTGGGGAAGTTATGATAATTTTCTAACCGCTGGTTTGGAGGTTGGCAATTAATGGATAAAGCTCGATTAGAAGAAGCTTGTAAACAGCTCCACTTATCGCATATACCGCAAGCCATGGGGTCAAACACCTCAGATACCAAGGAAGATTGGCTGATATTTTTGTTGGAGAATGAGTTAAAGTGCCGGGAGAGACTGAAGACTATGCGTCTCTTTAAACAGGCAAAGATCCCCGTTCAGCGAACGTTGGACAACTATGAGTGGCATGAGCATATCCAATTGCCAAATTCGACGACTAAAGATGAATTGACTAGCCTCTCCTTTATCCGTCAGAAAGAAAATGCCGTGTTTGTAGGCACTCCTGGAACAGGAAAAACTCATTTAGCTTGCGCTCTCGGCCAAATGGCTACGCAAGCAGGCATTGAAACGCGGTTTTGGCGCGTCTCCGACTTAGTCGGAGAGCTGGAAACTCGTTGGAAGAATAATACGCTAGAGGTTTTTAAACGAAAATTTGATAAATTGAAGCTGATTATTTTAGACGAAATGGGCTATGTTCCATTCACCAAAGAGGGAGCTGAACTGCTCTTCCAGCTGATCAGTGATTGGTATGAGACTAAGAGTATTATTCTAACAAGCAACTTGGAGTTCAGCCAATGGAATAAGGTATTTGTCGATCCACGACTGACCGCTGCTTTGGTTGATCGCTTGATTCACCATGCCCATATTCTCAGCTTCACTGGCGAAAGCTTTCGACTAAAGAACGCATTATCAAAATCAAAATAATAAAAGAATGATTTCAGGTTGCAGTATTGTGTATCTTTCTTCTGCAATTTTATGTATAAAAGTGGTTCTTTCCAGCGTTAGTTGAAAATCCGCTTTTTTCTCATCCATTCTAATTGAATGGTCTTTTTCCTTAACGTTTCAAAGCTACAACGACCATACATGATTCTTTTGATGACTTTC
>NZ_JAHLOS010000067.1 GCF_018917525.1 Enterococcus raffinosus
GTTATTTGTGTCCAATTCCATTGTTATATCAACCCATTTCTTATATAGACTGATTATAACATGAGATAAAATAAAAAGGCAATATGCCTTAGGTGTCGGTTTTCGAGTGACCAAAGGCAACCCTCATACCGAATGGCATTCATCACCCACCTGTAGAGGATGGGCGACTTCTGCCTAAATTAATTAAAAATTACGGGCAATCCGAACATTAACGGTTCACTAATGTTAAAGAAGCTTGGGACCGCTCCGATTTTCGCGACTGCCTTTAAATCGGCTTTTTTAGAACCAATCAATACGGCGATAACTAACGAAACCATTGTAATATAGATATAGCAATCCACATAGGGCTGGGTCACAACGTTGGGAAGAGCCGTGCCATTTGCGTGTGCATCCATATTCTGTTGTAAGGAAGTCAATAAAACTGGGCCTGATACTGATCCAAGTACAAAGGGACCATGGATACCAAAGAAAAAGAGCAGACAAGATAAGAAACAATAGAAGGTAATTCCGAAGTAGCTCTGGAAACCACCCACCAAAGGCATTTGAAAAACTTTAGCGACCACATCAGGAATCGAAAGGCCACTTACATGACGGAGCGATACTTCTAAGATTCCAAAAATAATAGCAACGAACAACCCAGGCGCAAGGCCATTGAATGATTTTGCGATTGCCGGCGGGACACTTTCCGGCATTTTGATCTTCAATTTTTCACTGTTACTAAATAGAATAAACAAACGCACCCCGACTAACGCTGCAAAAATCCCTAAGAACAACCCTGTTGCGCTGGTGTTCGATTGGGCGAAAACGCCGGTAACCTGTGCCGTTTCTCCTGCAGGTGTATAGGCAGTGACTGTGTTGGGATTCAAAATAAAGAAACAGACAAGTGCGATTACGCCTTCTAAGTAGCCCTCTTTACCAAACGATTGGGCTAAGTGCAAACCAATCAGGAACGTGACAACCAACCCTAAAATTCCAATCGTTCCATTATAGATTTGACCGCCGATTTCCCGCAGTGCAACAAAATCTCCCAAGCTTCTGAGCAACCCATTCGTCGGATCCAAGAGTAAATTGTTAATCAAAATAAAGACCGAAGCGATGATCGTAAGCGGAATGGTACTAGCAAATGCATCACGAATCGCCGCGATGTACCGATTGCTTGCAAGCTTGTTCGCATAGTATACGGCTTTTTCACCAAAAGCGTCTTTGTTAAACCAACCAGTTTTTTCCATTTTTTCTTCTCCTTTATTAAATGATATTCAGTATAACTGCTCCATTCTCTCAAGCATTCATACCAATGACGGCAATGCATCTATTTTAAGAAAGGAATCCGTATTCTAATTGACACAGATTCCCTTTCTAATTATTTTTCTTCCATCTTATTTGAAATAAGAACGAACGGCATGTAAATGAAGACGCCCACAGCAATAATCACTAGCTGTAAAATCGCTGCGCGAATATCACCAGCAGTTGCTAGATATCCTGATAATACAGGCGGTGTGACCCAAGGAATCAAGATATAGGTCGGATTGACTAAATGTAAGTTCGTTGCAACATAAGCCAAGATTGTAGAAACCATTGGTACGATACAAAACGGGATCGCATAGACTGGATTAAAGACGATTGGCAGTCCAAACATGATGGGTTCGCTAATATTGAACAAGTTGGAGACACCACCCAATTTTGCGATCATACGTTGATCTTCTCTTTTTGAAAAGATTAATAGCGCAATGACTAAACAGATCATCGTACCGCCGCCACCCATATAAACATAGGCATCAAGAAATGGCTGAGTGACAATATTCGGAGCAGCAGAACCAGCGTTGATCGCCTCCACATTTTGCTGCAATGACGTCAATAGAATCGGACCAGAGATTGCACCAAAAACGAACGCGCCGTGAATCCCAAAGATAAAAACAAATGTTGATAAAAAGACATACATTAAAATCCCAGGCAAGGTTTGGAAGCCGCCAACTAATGGCGCTTGTAAAATATTGATGATAATTTCGGGAATCGTCAGACCTGTTGCAGTACGTAACCCTACTTCGACAATTGCAAATAAACTAATCGTAAGAACCGTTGGAATCAAGCTGTTAAATGATTTAGCAATTGCCGGCGGAACACTATCCGGCATTTTGATTTTCAAGCGATCATTATTCGTTAACTTGACTACTAAAGGGACACTGACTAAAGCTGCAATAATTCCTAAAAGCATCGCAGAAGCACTGGTATATGTTTGAGTTAAAGCCCCAGCTATTTCCAGCCCTTTACCGTTTGTTCCAGTCACATTGATTACGTTCGGTACCAGTACAACGTAAGCAGCTAAGGCAACAATCCCTTCCAAAGCACCATCAGCATCATAGGAGCGAGCCAGGCGTAACCCAATTAGAAACGTTACCATTAAGCCCAAAATTCCTAGTGTACCATTATAAGCCTGCACACAAATTTCAGAGATCATCGTGCGACCAGGAATTCCTCGTAAAAGCCCCGTCTCTTCTGTCAGTAAAACATTATTTATTAATAAGAAAAATGCTGCAGTAATGGTGATCGGAATGGTACTAGCGAATGCATCACGAATCGCCGCAATAAAACGATTACTCGCAAGCTTATTTGCATATAACGCAACTTTTTCTCCTAAAGCCTCTTTGTTGAACGTGCCATCTTTCATCATTGGTCTAAAACTCCTTCTTCATATTATGGAATTACTTTTCAAGACGCCTATCATTTATTCTTCAATTTTCATTAATTCTGCTACTAACGACAACCACTTACCGGCGACCCCAACCCATACCTCTTTATATGTGGCATTGTTGAACTGCGGCCAATAGGGCTCATCCTCATTGCCGAAGGTCTGCATCCCAACCGGCATCTCGCCGGTGATCTCCCCAGAAGAAACTGAGTATTGCTGCGGATAGTTGTAGCCTTCCCCATAGATCATGGATTGTCCGAAAGGATTTTTTCCGACCATCCATTGCAACTGCTGATCTGCTTTATCCAGTAGCGTTTGACGATCAAGCAAACGTCCCATCACCGCGGCACTTTTACCTATTGAGAGTAAAATGCCATTGTTGCCGCGGAAAGAGAACCAAACTGGGAATCGCTTGATGTATAGACCCTCACCGATCTTGATTCCTTGCTTCAACTGTTCCTGATAGCTTGTTTCTGCCTCGTCATCGACTAATAAATGCTGTCTGTAGAAGCTTTCCTTCTCCTGCCATTCGTCCTCACGGTAAATGCCGCTGGCGTACATGGGATAAGGATCGGTAAATCGTCCTAGATAATCCAAATAGTCCCCATAGTCATTTGCCTGTTTTAACCATTCGGTCCTTTTTTCATGTTTTGGTGAAGCGGCTAAAGCTTCTTCGAAAGCCAAAGCGTAGAGATGCTCTCTGGTTTGATGATTAAAGTGCTGGAAGACTTTATGACTCTCGTCGCGATAAAACATGCCTTTAAGCATGGTGCCATCTGACAGTTCAAGCCCTGCTTGTTCCTGACAATGAAGCAACTCTTCAAACCATTCAGTCATTTGCTCTTGATACACTGCTTCTCCCGTCAGTCGATGCATGAGCGCTGCTGTCCAAGACATTGTCGCTAAGAAGAGACTCTTCGATGTATTGTAGGTATGTTCCCAGAAAATCGGTTCATGCGTGAAGCCCGTTTTCTTAAAGCCAGCAAGCGCATATGAATAATCTTCCTGCACCACCTGCAACAGCTGCGGTCTCATGGCGTAGTCCTCCGGCAGCGACTTGATTATTTTGGCTAACAAACCAGTGATCAAGAAATTATCATACGGACTGTTATGAATCCGTGGAACTGCATCGTCCATATTTCCAATACGATTGTCAGTCCAGCGAGTGATTCCCGCGCTAGTCACGCGATCGCCTTCATCCAAACGAGTCTTTAAGATGAAATCAACGCCCCATTCGCCTTCTTCGATCAAGCGTAGATACAGCTCTTGTTGGTCTTTCACTGCTTCCGCTGCTTCAAACAAGCTGCTAGTCACTTCGGCCGTTTGAACCAATTGCTGTGAAAGATCGCCAGCATCGTGCCAGCCGCCATTGAAGCTGACCAATGAACCTTTATATTCGACGGTTAAATCTTCATGACAAGTTCCGTGAATACCGTGGACCGGACACCCGCAGCGCTCGCAGAAAATAAAGTTCAAGGACTTCCAAATCGAAGCTGTTTTTAGCATTGAAACGGTTCCAATCTGAAAGTTTGGCGTCTTTGTTGCGCCAATTTGTAAATAATAGCTGCCAGGTTCGTTTAGCGTTGAAAAATCCAACAAACCAAAGGTGCCTGTTTCTGTCGTGATGGTTTGAATTTCTGCTTGGAATACGACGTGCTTGTCTGTTTTTACTTCAAATATTGCTTCTGCGAAATCTTCGCGATTAATAATGGCTGTTTTAGAATAATCTGGATGATAACCGATATGAGAAAAAATAATTTCTTTTCTTGGAACCTGCCAGCCTTTTGCTGACGTACTGTACTGGTTTTTCTCTAAAAACAACTTGCTGATGGTATAACTCAATTGTCCCTTTAGATTCATATAAGAACCATTTGCCCCAGTGAAGATGCGGATGCCTGTTACAACATCTCTTGGCAAATTGCTGATATCTAACACATACGTGCGTTGGGCCTGACCCTCCAAGTTAATCACGTGGGTGCCTTCACGATTATAAATATCAGGAATTTTGATTTCCCCATCATTTTCTAAAGTAATCGTGATGTTGGGATTGACTGCATTGATGCACTCAGCCGAAATGTCCAATTTGATCTGAGTAAAGTCCGACCAATCTTCTCTTGAAATCGGCAGGTACGCGCCGACCTCTCCAAAATTTACGTAATCGCCATCGTCTGGCGCCCCCTCTGCCCAACTGTCGTAACGCATTGGACTCAGTAACGTCACCGTTTGTTCGGTTTGCTTGATTTCGCCGCGACTATTTTTTAGTGGCTGCCAATTTTGAAAACTATCGGTCAACGGCCGCCGCGCTGTAATGACTTCTTTTTCTAGTTGTTGCTTCTCGAAGGACCGACTGCTGTCTAATGGCAGTGGACGATGGATGTAACCTGTCGCTTTTACATCTTGAATAAAATCACGCATATGTTTTCTTTAAGCCCCTTTCCATAATAAATGCCAAAGTTGCAGCACCTTTTAATGCTACTTCATTTGGGTTCAAGGTGGTTACCCGCATACCTTTTGTCACAAAACGGACGGTTTTGGCATTTAGAAACGTTACCAAATGTTTCAAAAACCAATCGTCATTCATCACGCCGCCACCGAAAACGACGGCTTCAGGATCGCTTACCCGCACCAAATTCATCGTCAAGGCTGCTACAGCCCGCAATGCTTGGTCAACTACTTTTCTAGCCAGCGGATCATTGGCTTCATAGGCTGTAATCAACTCTTGAAAAGTAACACGGCGGTCTTCTTTAATCGTTAGCATCGTTTGTGGATAATTCGGAGCAAATTTCAGGGTCTGATTATGCATCCCTAACCCTGAAGCGAATAGCTCCACACAGCCGTTTCTTCCACAGGTACATTGATCATCACTGTTCATATCTACGACCATATGCCCCACTTCACCAGCATTGAAATTGCCGCCCTTGATTAATTGATTGTCAGCGACTACTCGTGCTGCGATTCCAGTACCGATATTGATGTAAACAAAATTGCCAGTTTCTTGACCGATACCTAAAATACTTTCAGCCAGAGCCGCACTTGAAACATCATTCGTGATCCAACAGGGTAATTGAAAAGCTTGTGTGATTTCATCTGCTAATAAAATCGGCTTCGATAAACCTGGATGAATCTCTAGCCACTGCCCCTGATCTGTATTCACTCTGCCTACTACACAAATTCCGATACCGACTAGATCGCCTTGTATAATATGTTGTTGCAAGTAATTTTTGATTGCTAGTTTAATTTTTTCTGTTGCACTGCGTTGATCTACCACTGTTGATGGGTATTTCTCACTTGTGAGAATCTCACCAGCAGGAGTAACTTCGCCAATTAAAATCTTGGTTCCGCCTAAATCAACCGCTAAAGCTGTTTGTGTCATTCTGCACCTCGAATCTGGTAACGTTACCAAATTTAAATATTATGTTTCCGTTTTCACAGTCATAATAACCTGTGTATATTCCACCTGTCAATAGTTTTTTCAGCATTTAGAAACGTTACCAAAAATATCTTGCATTTTTTTCATTCCTCCCCTAAACTAAATTCTAGGAGGCGCTCTCTCATGAAAAAAAATATTACAATCAAAGAAATTGCTAAAGAAAGCGGTGTATCGGTTTCGACCGTTTCCCGCGTTTTGAATAACCATCCGTCTGTTTCGCCTGCTAAAAGGGCCAAGGTCCAAGCAGTGATCGAAAAAGAAGGATTCCAACCAAGTATGCTGGCCCGCGGGATGATCTCTAATAAAACGAAAACCCTTGCAGTTGTCGTTTCGGATATCACTAACCCCTACTTTACTTCATTGGTTTCAGAAATCGAGTTAGCCAGTGTGGAGCAAAATTATTCACTCTTACTCTTTAATACCATGACTGCCGGTCGTCAAAAAAAGGCGGATAGCAGCTTTGCCGAACGCGATACCTTTAATACAATTTTTGAAAAAAAGGTCGATGGTGTATTAATCCTCGGGGGTGAAATCGATCGGGACGAACCAAACCCTGATTATCTTCACACTCTGGAGCAGTTGAACAATCAAGTCCCTGTCCTGATCATTGGACAAAAACAGGCAAACTGCAGCTGTGAATTTATCGAACGGGATCTGGAAAAGGGGATCTTCCTTTCGGTTCAGCATCTTTTAGCTCTTGGTCATCGAAAAATCGGCTTTATCGGCGGTGAACCAAATGTCAAAATCACGACACAACGGGTTCAGGCCTTTGAAAAGGTTATCTCGCTCTACAGCACCTTTGATCCGTCATTGATTCTTTTAAGTGATTTCTATACAGAGGATGGTTATCAGAATATGGAAAGTCTTATCAAAAAAGGAGACCTGCCTGATGCAGTCTTAGCGATTAATGACCGTGTGGCATTGGGGGCTTTTCGTGCATTGGCTGATCATGACCTGTCTTGTCCAAAAGACATCGCGATCGCCAGCTGCGATGCTTTTCCTGATGGGGATTATCAAATCCCTAGAATCACGACGATCAATCAGCACAATCAATTTCTGGGCAAACAGGCTGTGAAACGCTTGCTGAAAATGATTAATGAAGAACCGCTGGACACCTTGGAGACGCATTCGCCAGATTTGATCATTCGCGAATCCTGCGGTATTGGAAGGAAAAGAGGATAGATGGAAAAACATTTAATTTTTATGGATATTGATGGTACCCTCGTTGACCGTGATCAGCAGATCTCTCCACGGACGCGATCTGTCGTCACTGAACTTCAGCAAGAAGGACACGAATTTTATGTCGCTACTGGCAGAAAATATTCCTCCGCGTATGAGATTGCCAAAAGCTTGACCGATAATACGCAGGTCATCGCTTCAAACGGCAGTGTTTACTCGATCAATGAGACCTTGCATAAGAAACGTTTATCGGATGCTGCTTTGGAATTTATCTATCAAACAATGTCAGCGCATGACTTGCCGATGTTTTTCTTTGGCGAGCATACGATTTTTTACACGCAGCAGCTGCCAAGCTATTTGCAAAAAAATGACCAATCGCGGATTGGCAATAGCGAAGAAGATTTTCTTTTTATTGACTCGCTGGAAACCTTGATGGCCATCAGCCAGCGAATCGTTAACGGGATCGTCATTGCGGATGAACGTGAAGCGGAGCTTGAACAGGTCCGTAAAATTTTGGAAGAGAGTCATTTGCTATCGGTCTCTTCTTCTCATCCCAATAATCTTGAGTTGATTCCCTTAGGCGTTAATAAAGCCACGGCGATTCAAGCCGTGCAAAATAATTTAGTGATCCCGCAGAAAAATATCATCAGTTTTGGCGATGGAATGAACGATCTAGAAATGCTGCAGGCATCCGGTGTCAGTGTCGCGATGGGCAATGCGGTAGATGAATTAAAGCGCCACGCTAAATTTATTACGAATACCAATGTAGAAGATGGCATCGCCAATTTTCTGATTGATTATTTCAGCTAAAAACACATTAGGAGAAATGAACTATGTCAAAACCAACCATGTTGTCATACATTTTAGAGGAACAAGAGAAATTAACCGCCGCAATCAATGCTTATCCTGCCAACATCGACGCGGCGATCAATGGATTGAACCTAGATGCTGCGAACTGGCTTGTTTTAGGAACTGGCTCTAGTATCAACGCAGCAAAAAGTGCCAAATACTATATCGAAAAAATGGCGGATGTAAAATTGGCCATTGAAGAACCGTATAATTTCACTCATTATGAAAAAATCGATCCGCAGCTGGAAGTGGTTCTCGGAATCTCTCAAAGCGGACAAAGCACCTCAACGATTGAAGCGATGGCAAAGATTACGAATCATCATGCCGTCCATACAATGGCAGTCACTAGTATTCCCAATAGCGAAATCACGAAGGTCACGACTTCGACTTTGGATATCCTCTCAGGACGCGAACGTGTAGGCTACGTCACACTAGGCTTTTCCGCGACTGTTTTAGCTTTGATGCTTTTAGGTCTGCGTATCGGCGTGAAAAAAGGCTTGATTACACCTGAAAAAGAAGCCGCTGAGCTACAAGAGTTTTTAGAGCTGACTAGCCGCTTCAATCATGTGATTGAACTGTCCACTCGCTTTTTTGAGACACATCGCAAGGATTTCCAATTGGCTCCCCGCTTCACCTCGATCGCCTATGGACCAGCGGTGGGAACTGCCAAAGAAATGGAGACAAAATTCTCCGAAACGATTCGCGTCCCTTCACTAGGTGTCGAGCTGGAAGCCTTTATGCACGGACCTTATTTAGAAATCAACCCCGAGCACCGCTTGTTCTTCATTGAGACTCCGGCAAAGCCAGAGATCATTGAAAAAGCTGGACTATTAAAGGCCTACGAACAAAGACATACGGAACACGTCTTTACCATTTCCTTGCGGACAAGTGCGGCCGAAGATCTGAATACGTTGGCCTTAGGAAATTGCACCGATGAGTTTAAAGCACCCTATCTAGCAATTCTTCCATTCCAGGTCTTTTGCTGGTATATCTCTCGAGAAAAAGGCATCGATATCACGAATCGAATCTTTACCGATTTTTCGCAAGCAGTAAAAAGTAAAACAGCCGTACAAGATTACGTGTAAACTTAGCCCCCTATTTGATTTGGCAAACCCCTAAATTTGCCAATCAATTAGACATAAAAGCCGCGCCACTCAAGATTTCTCATAGAGTGGCGCGGCTTTATTTTGCTATTTTCTCAGCAACTCGCCATGGTTTACTTGATTTTTATTCAGTGAATCGAAACTTTCCCCGCCATTGGTAACCAGCGTTAAAACAACATCGGCTTTTCCGGCCATCGAATTTTATCAAAATTTGCCTTAATCAGTATGGAAAGGAAGTTAAATTGTTGCTTTTCATACCGGTTCCCACTTCTTATATTTCAGTCAAAATGATGTATAATAGAAATAACAAACCAATAAGGGATGTGCTACTCATGACAACGCTAAATATTGATAAATCCAAGCTAACAATTATGGGGGTGCAATTTGACTCTCAAAAAGATTTCAAAGGTGTTTGGTACGCCTTGAGTACGAACATGATCGAAGGTTGGGAGCCTAAGAAACAGGACGTAGAAGAGATGAAGCAATACATCATGCAAAAGAATAAAGAGAAAATGTATGAGTAATTTCGATTCATATGAAGAGTACTACTATGTTGATCCTGAGAATGAGTATACTTATCCAGACTCATCTGTACTAAGAAACAAATTTAATATCAGAGAATTTGATGAACTAGTGAATCGAGAATATCAGTTGGTTAAAACCAATGCTTTAGATCTTTATCTTTCTCCGATTTTAGTTCATTCAATGAAGGATGTATGTAAAATCCATTTTGCGCTTTTTTCAGAGCTATACGAATGGGCTGGAAATTACAGAAAAGTGAATATCTCTAAACAAGGAAAGGCATTTATGGCCATGCAAGCTTTTGCTACTGGCGAGCGGTATATTGATTCTTTATTCAGTGATTATTATGATAATGCTCATGATATAGATCAACTATCAACTAAATTGGCAGTAATTTTGGATAACTTAAATTACATGCATCCCTTTAGAGAAGGAAATGGCCGAACGCAGCGCGAAGTTTTAAGAGTATTGGCTCTAGCAAAAGGATATGAGCTATTAATAAATGTTGATGGAAAAGATGAGGTTTATCAGCAATATATGGATGGGACCGTTCATTCAGATATAGAAACATTAGAGCAGCTGATCCGTTCACTGTTGGAAAAAATTTAGAGGGTGCGGCAAAAGTAGGGTTCTTTCTCAAGTTTGGTTATACAGGCCCTTCAAAGAAGATCGCTCAAGGAGAAATCTTCTTGGGTTGCCGAAAAAGCCAACAGACATTTTTTGGATAGATTGACTAATCCAGAACGACCATATACAACTCGTTTTATAAGCTTAAATTTGTTGTTATTACCTTCGACGAATCCAGAGCTTATACTATGGGATATCGCGTTTTTTATCGGGGCGATATCCCTTTTTATGCTCTGACAAAAAGAATCAA
>NZ_JAHLOS010000068.1 GCF_018917525.1 Enterococcus raffinosus
GTTATTTGTGTCCAATTCCATTGTTATATCAACCCATTTCTTATATAGACTGATTATAACATGAGATAAAATAAAAAGGCAATATGCCTTAGGTGTCGGTTTTCGAGTGACCAAAGGCACCCCTCATACCGAACGGCATTCATCACCCACCTGTAGAGGATGGGCGACTTCTGCCTAAATTAATTAAAAAAATACCAGTCATAAAAGACTGGCAGGAAGAAGTTTAAACATGATGATTAAAATCTACCCTGTTTTAGATATAGTCTGTAGTCGGTCACAGCTACAATACGGGTAGTCTAGAAAATAATTAACGCTTGTTTTCCGCCAAGCAGATTAATCATTTATGAATTAATTTTGTGTAAAAAGACAGTGACCGAAATGCCTAAAAACATAATATCACAAAAAAGCGATAATTCTATAAAATATTCAAAAAAATAGTTATTTATATATTAATATCCTTAGTTTATCTCATATATATGTGATTTAGCACATAGTAGTCTCTCGTTTATTATTTGGTTCAGCAATTTTCCCCCAGATTAACTTATCAATCCATACTCCAGAGCTAAATCTATTGGTGTCGACTTAGGTATTGCTGATGTTCCCATTTTTCCGATGATCAAAAATAGAAGAAAAAAAAGCAAAAAGAAGTGACGAATACTCGAAAAATGTTAGAAGAATAAACCACAGAGAAAAAGATATTCCTGCTGAAAAATTTGCTTAAAGAAAGTTCTCTTAACACAGCTATATGGTCAAAAAGAAGCCCCAAAAAGTTGGTGCACCAACTTTTTGGGGGCTTCTTTTTGTTACTGGTTAAATGACAAAGCATTGACTTCTACAAACGAAAAAATATGTATTCCTCCCTTGAGGAGACGAACATAATGAAAACTAGCTTACCAATGACCGTTTTTTCGGTAACTCATTTACTAGATTTTGAATCGTAACAATCATTTGTGGTGTAACATACGGTTCTATGGGAACTACAGGAAATTCTTTTGGTAGTTCTTCCATGGCGCCTGTGGTAATCAAGGCATCATAGTTGGTAATATTATCCACCAGATTTCCGTTTTCATTCCATAAATCTTCAAAATGATAGATTTCAAAATTACCGTAAACCATTTGTGTAATAACCGCTGAAATGTATTCTTCCTCTGTTGGAGAGAGGTCAGAAATTAACAATAGACGAATAGTTTTATCATAGGATGCCAATAGTTCTAAACTATCTACTTTGCCTGTTAATAATAGATACACATAATTTGAAATATAATCGGGTTTTTGATACATCTTATTTTCCTGAACAAAATTCTGAACGAGTTTCGTTACTTCTTCTACTGCATGAAGATGTATCAGCTTCACTGTTTCTAAAAAAGTCTTTCGACTGTTACGCAGTATGGTCAAGAATTCGCCCTCTTTCGCATCATAAAGATACGTATCATTCAATAGGACTGTGGTTAGTTCATTAATTTCTTCCATATCAACGGTTCCACCAGTTAAGTCGATAAATTGTTCAACAAGCTGTTGATGGGCATTAAATAGCTGTTTATAGCGAGCATTATCCTTAAGTGCAGCTTCTCTGTGGCTTTTGCTGAAAACAATTGCATCCGAAAAAGACAGCCATAAACAATCACGCATCATCTCGTCTGTCAACTGGAATCGAAATGCTTCGGAAACGATGTCTCGAAATTCACTCACTTCATTTTTTTCTGGTAGAATCAATCCTGTTGTGCGCAATTCTTCCTCAGGATAAGGATGATCATTTTTGATTCGCCAAAGACTGATAAAAATGTTGTAAGTTAATCGCTTTTGAAAAATGTATTTTTTATTGAAGCGATTGATTTCTGTGAATTTAGCGGCAAACGCTTCAATTGTCTTCGACTGGTACTCTTTTAACTTAGGCAACACAATCTTCACTGCGTACTGTTTTTCAATAAAATAGCGGTAAAAGAAGTGCCGAATGACACTCTCCTTGCCTTCTAACCGCAAGGGTCTATAACACAATTGAATTCCTGCTTCGCTCAACTTATTTTCCATTTTTTTCAGAAAACGTTGAGCATTAGAAAAGCTTAAAAATACTCGTTTCGATAATTCTGAAATATTATCACATTGCTCATAAAGGAGCTGTTCGATGATTTGAAATTCAGGCGAGTTGTTCAATGCCTCAGAGTATACTTTTCCAATGCCTATTTGTTTTTTGAGCTTTACACGATAGACGCCCTTTTCTTTTTCAACAATAAAGTTTGTTTGTCGTTCATTGATCAACTTTATATCGCTCAATAAAAGTGGTAGTGAGCAGTTCAATTCATTAAGAATTCGCTCACTTGAAACGCCTTCACGATTATAATACAATATCTCAATTAGTTGCAATCTGCGTCTGTTACTTGTTCCTAGAACTTGATAAAAATCCATCCTATCCCTCCCAAAGTGATTCACAAAAAATAGCTTTTCATAGCGTTGCCGCTAGTTTAAAACGATGAAAGTAGTCTCTTGCTATGTACTATTTGGCTAAAAAGCCAGCGCCTTCCATAATAAATGCTTATCTTTACGTTGTAAAGATAAAAATTGTAAAAAAAGTTTAAAATAGTTATTTGATAATTTTCATCTAACTAGCTAAACTATGTAAAGAGAATTAGGAGGCTTTCTTATGAATAATACTCAAAGCTATCATCGCGAAAATCTGCGTAATGATTTAATTGCTGCCGGAATAAAAATTGTACGAACAGAAGGGTTGGAAAGGCTCTCACTAAGAAAAGTAGCAAAAGAATGTCAGGTCAGCCATGCAGCACCTTATACTTATTTTTCGAATAAGCAAGAATTGCTGAATGCTATGCAGCTGCATATCACAAAAAAATTTACTCACATTATGAATGAAGCATCTGAAAGATACTCGAACGATCCTGACTTATTAACCAAGCTCGGAAATATTTACTTACAGTTTTTTCTTGATAATCCACAATACTTCAATTTTACTTTTAACCTTGTAGGGATTGAAGTCAATATGGACAACATTGACCAAGATAACTATCCACCCTTTGATATTCTAAAAAAGGCGGTTGTTCAAAAATTGCAAGCGCAACATTTTTCAGATGAATCGATTATGTACAACCTTACAGCTATTTGGGCAGTTATTCATGGTGCAACGAGCATAGCAACGATGAAAAGTGTTTTGTTCTCAGAAGACTGGGGGGAATGGATCACTAAGATACTTCAAAATAATTTTTCCTTCTATTCAGGTTCTGTTGATTAATCCTTTATCGCGTATCAGTATTTGAATAATTTGGTAGATGTATTTGGAAAATATTTATCTATGCACTTATAGTCTATTTAACTAAAAAATTTCACAGTACGTAGAATCAATAATTAACGTTGTCCCGAAGTACTTTCCAACAGATGAGCATGCTATGTGAAACCAAATAAACAGTATTGGTATCCATTTCTTATACAAAACTGGAAATGGATACCAACACTGCGTTCTCAAACATTGATTATTCTTGTTATCAAATCAAGCAATTTAAAGATTTGTTGTACTCGGAAACAACCTTTTGTACAACTTCTTGATTGATCTTTCCTTCTTTCTCCAACTCGTTCATTAAAAGTACGAGCGAATCATTTTCCTTTCGTTCACTAATTCGAACTTTCTGAATCAATCTGTCTAATTTTTTACGAATCGTTGGATAGCTGATCGAATAGATATTTGCTATATCCTTAATTGACCCTGAAGTAAGAATAAAATTTTTAACAAATTCTAATTCTTCTTTACTAAAATCTAAAACCCACTGTGGGCTTTCTCCCATGAAAAAAACTCCCTTTACCTACGAGTATTGAAAAATACTTAACATTTTTTAATCAATCTTACGAGCCTTATATCGTCTATAGCTGATTAGAAGCACCACCAGTAAAATCATTATTCCAAGATAAACGAAGCTTATGCGATTTTTGCTACCGGTTCTAGGTAAAATCCCACTTTTTCCGTTGCTACCTGTGTTACCAGTAAAATACTTGAAAGAAAGTTTGTTTGATTCGCTAACGTTTGGCAATAATGGAGCATTTTCTTTCACTAGCTTAATTACTTTTGCTTCATTCTCATTGATTTCAAAACTAACAGGTGTTTTATCAATTTTATACCCTTCTGGAGCTTTTGTTTCGACAAACTCATATTTTCCAGGTTCCAAATCACTCAAATAAATCAAGCCATTTTCATCTGTAGTCAGTTTTTCTTTTAAGACTTTCTTTGAATCTGTTTGTAATTTGAATTCAGCATTGGCTAGAACCTTTTGATTTGTACTATCTGTTTTCTTAAGAAAAATACCTTTCGATTGCTTTTTGTTCTCTTTAACCAGTTCTTTTTTAGCAGTATTTTCTTTCGTTATCGCAAATTTAACTGGTGTTTTGTCAATTACATACCCTTGCGGTGCTTTTGTTTCAACGACTTGATAATTACCTACTTCAAGATTAGAGATTGTCACTTCACCTTTTTCATTGGTAACAATCTTATCTAACCCCTTGATCAATTCACCTTTTTCATTTTGCAGCTCGAACTCTGCATTCGCAAGTACTTGACCCGTTTTATCGTCTATCTTCTTCAATGTTACTTCCCCATTGCCAGGTTCATTGTACGTATTTTCGAAATTCACAGTATCAGAATAGACTACTGTCGCTTCCAGTTTCCCATCGATATCTTTTACAGTTACTGTTGCTTGATATTCTGTTTTGTCGTAATTAATGGTGCTGTTGTTTCCAGCTTTTTCTCGGATCGTGTATTCATACGTACCTGCTTTGTCATAGGCAATTGCATCAAAGTAGATGTTTCCTGATGCGTCATTGCTCTTTGTATCCACTACTTTGTCTTGAGCGTCTACTAATTCAAACTCGAACTCGCCTGCTTGTAATTCTCGGCCTGTCAGGCTCTTCGTTGCTTCTAACACGGCACTACCTGCCGCTGGAGTATATGTGTTCTCAAAGTTCACTGTTCCGGAATAAACTACGCTCGCTTCTAGTTTACCGCCCGTATCCTTCACCGTTACTGTAGCTTTGTATTCGGTTTTATCATAGCCAATTGTACTGTCGCTTCCAGCTTTTTCTCGGATCGTGTATTCATACGTACCTGCTTTGTCATAGGCAATTGCGTCAAAGTAGATGTTTCCTGATGCGTCATTGCTCTTTGTATCCACTACTTTGTCTTGAGCGTCTACTAATTCAAACTCGAACTCGCCTGCTTGTAATTCTCGGCCAGTTAATGTCTTCGTTGCTTCTAACACGGCACTGCCCGACGCTGGCGTGTACGTATTTTCAAAGTTCACTGTTCCGGAATAAACTACGCTCGCTTCTAGTTTACCGCCTGTATCCTTCACTGTGACTGTAGCTTTGTATTCGGTTTTATCATAGCCAATTGTACTGTCGCTTCCAGCTTTTTCTCGGATCGTGTATTCATACGTACCTGCTTTGTCGTAAGCAATTGCATCAAAGTAGATGTTTCCTGTGTCGTCATTGTTCTTTGTATCCACTACTTTGTCTTGAGCGTCTACTAATTCAAACTCGAACTCGCCTGCTTGCAGCTCTCGCCCAGTTAATGTCTTCGTTGCTTCTAACACGGCACTGCCCGACGCTGGCGTGTACGTGTTTTCAAAGTTCACTGTTCCGGAATAGACTACGCTCGCTTCTAGTTTCCCGCCAACATCTTTCACTGTTACTGTCGCGGTATAAGTTGCTTTGTCATAGTTGATCGTACTTTCGCTTCCAGCTTTTTCTCGGATCGTGTATTCATACGTACCTGCTTTGTCGTAAGCAATTGCATCAAAGTAGATGTTTCCTGTGTCGTCATTGTTCTTTGTATCCACTACTTTGTCTTGAGCGTCTACTAATTCAAACTCGAACTCGCCTGCTTGCAGCTCTCGCCCAGTTAATGTCTTCGTTGCTTCTAACACGGCACTGCCCGACGCTGGCGTGTACGTATTTTCAAAGTTCACTGTTCCGGAATAGACTACGCTCGCTTCTAGTTTCCCGCCTGTATCTTTCACTGTTACTGTCGCGGTATAAGTTGCTTTGTCATAGTTGATCGTACTGTCGCTTCCAGCTTTTTCTCGGATCGTGTATTCATACGTACCTGCTTTGTCGTAAGCAATTTCTTCAAAAAGCACATCACCAGATCCGTCATTTTTTTTCGTGTCCAGAATATTTCCCTGATCATCCAACAACTCAAATTCAAACTCATTCGCTTGTAAATCACGACCAGATAGCGTCTTAGTCGCTTTCAGCTGATGTTTCACAGTCATTTTTTTATTAAGAATCGTAAATTGAAACCCTGCTGAGTCTGTTGCTTTTATTTCAAAAACGCCATCAGTAGTTAATCCTGTTTGATTCTCAATAATCATTTTAGGACTATAATTTTCTAAACCTGAAATTTCTTTGATCTTATACTTTCCAATCGCCAAATTTTCAAATTTTACTTTCCCTTGATCATTCGTTGTTAAACGATCTACTTCTATTCCTTCGACATCTCCATCGTACTTCACAACTGAAAAAACGATGTTGGGTAAATTTTCTTTAGAATCCTGGTCTTTTTTGATAATTTCAACAGTTCCTTTAGGAATTGTGCCAGTACCACCACCAGTGATATCTTGAAAATGAACATTATTGGCTTCAGCATCAACGCTGCGATCACCATCATAATCAATGCTAGCTTTATTATCAAAGGTTGTTTGTCCTAAATGATCGTCATCCACTTTAGTCACAATATTCACTAGAAATCCCACGATTCCAGTATCCTGACTAGCATCAAACAAGTTTTCTAGTGCTTTTAATGTATTAGCCTTGTTTGCTGAGGGCAGAGTTGTATTTGAATCATATGCTGTACTAATTTTTTGAATAGCATCTGACTTTGATTGACTTAGACTCAAACAGTTTGTCTTATCTCCCGTTTGTGTCACTGGGAAAGTTCCCATGTTCATGATCACTTTTTGTTTTCCAACACTGTCTGTAAAAACAGTATACGTACCAGCTGGAGAATTTTTAACAAAATCATAACTGTCTTGATACGTGCTCAGTGGCGAAACTTGATTCGTATTTACGCTTAACGAATCTACTTGACGCGCGTACAACTTAGAGGCATCTGAAGCATCGGCTAGCAGAACAGGAATTTGGATATTAAGAGATGTAAACTCAAGCCCTTCTGCTAACTCATCAACCATTACTGAATTCTCATAGCGATTTTGTAACCCCTCACCTTTGTACGCTCGCATTAAATCTGGATAATTTGTGACAATTCTCCAGCTAAGTGCATTTTCATTTTGTCTTTGTGACCCTTCTTTACTGAAGTCTTGATAGGTTCCAGGGCCGATTTCATTTAAAACTGGATCCCCAATTTCAAAATCTGGTAACGTAATTGATCCAATTTCAACTTTCTCTTGCTCACCTTTTGTTTCGTTTAGTGAACCTTGGAAAGTAAAATGCCCATTTGTAATTGAGGTAATATTATTTTGTTTGATCGTATCATTAAACTCTATTCGAATTTTTGAATGATCGCCCACAGTAAGCAATTGATAATCACCAATCATATACGACTGACCATCTACAGTAATACTCAAAGGAATTTTTGCCGTTGGAGCAAATTTGAAAATAGTTGGCAAATCAATTTCAACATAATCACCATTTGCAATGGATAACGAATTTAAAATTTCCCAATCGATTTTTAACCGAATAAAATCTCCAACGTTTGTTTTATCCCCTGCTTGAATTTCTACCCAACCGCTTGGTGCAGTACTAGAAGCCTTCTCAAGCTTCAAACCTGTCACATTGAAATCACTAATAACAGCTCGTTCTGCTTTTTTCGTTGTTTTTTCTTTTTTAGCTTCCCTCTCGGTAGTCTCTTTAGTTTCTTCTTGTGATAGATCAGAATTTCTTGTTGCACTGGTTGTCTCTTCTGTCTCTGCATTAGTGAGTTCATAATACAGAATTGGTGAAACATGTTCTTCAAATAGAACCGCTTCTTCTTCAACATCTGAAATTATTGTTTTCGCAGTAAGTTCTAAATCACCCGTATAAAATTTAACCGTCTCAGGATCAGCTAATTCGCTCTCCTCCTGTCGGTCATAATTCTTATTTAATGAAAACGTTAATAAATTATCTTCCACCTGATACTGGCCTTGACCATCTTTCAAGTCACCTGACACCTTTTGAAAAGAGAGATTCTCAGGTAGCTGATAGGATAAAACGGTACCATCTTCAAGCAGCCCCTCTTCACTTTGCTCCCAATGAATTTTTGCTGTTACCTCTGCATCAGCAGCAATTCGATTCTCCTTTGTAATCTCGTTTCCATCTTTATCCAGCAATATTGCTTCACTTAGCTTAATACCAATCGTATTCGTTGTTTCAGCGAATACCTGTATTGGCATAATATTCAACAACATACCCACTAACACAACGACCGTATTGAGCTTACTTATTAATTGCTTTTTCACTTATTTATCCCCCTTAACAAAATGAGTACCAAAAAGAATTGAGCCGCTCATTCTGGAAAGGTATAGCGGCAATACTATTGATTCCTCCCCTTCTGGTAAATAAAGTTCTTCTTCTAAAGTCATTATTTTGTCCTCGATATTTTTTAATTTTTTTCTGATCTCTTTTTCACTGTGATTTGAAATTACTAAAGTATTGTTTGTTGTTTCTGTACTAAAATACTGAATCGTTTTTTTTGAAGAATGCTCTTGTCCAGCGATCCATTCATAAGTTTCAAACCAAAAAGTACTCATCGGAAAAAATAGAATTGTTGGAAAAATCCAATACTTCCATTTTCTTTTATCCATGCTGTTCCCCCTTAACAGTTAATAAAAGTGTCCCCAATTCGCCCCAATCATCTGGTGTCGGAGGACGCTTCCAAATCATCTGCTCACAAGGCAGCCCTTCTATAGCAAAATCAGAAAGATAGATTTGAGTTCTGTTACTCAACTTCTCCTCATAAACAATATGCATACTTCGTAAAGTTAAGAGCATCGAACGAATGTAATCGTTGTAGCTTGTTCCATGAGAAAAATCAATATAGATAAAGATTGGCTCTTCAAGTTTTTCAACTGGTATTTTAGTGATCAAAAAAAAGAGATAATCATAGTACCAATGTCATTAACTTAAGGTACTTGATTTTTATAAAGAGGCACAAACTCGGAACAGTTCGAATTTGTGCCTCTTTTTTTGCTTTTTTCAAGTTATACTTAAAAGAGAGAAGTCCAGTAAAGGAGGGGTTAAAAATGATG
>NZ_JAHLOS010000069.1 GCF_018917525.1 Enterococcus raffinosus
TCTGATCCCATTGCTCATCGCTCAGTTCATATCGTCGTGGTTGTGCCATTCGTTATCCTGCTCCAGTCGTTTTTATCAGAGCATACCATATTTTTATTGGGTTTTCAGACACGTCCTAGTAAATTTAAACCAAAATTTTGTAGCAGCGTTTTTGTAGATCCAATAGGTTTTCTTTGTTTCTAATTGAGATTTTGCTTGATTTTTTTTAACAATATTGGTGACATGATTTGTTCCTGTTGTTTTTGGCTCTTTCTGGGATTCATTCGTTTTGTACAAATAAACTTTTTCTGTTCCGTTACCCAGTGGTTGATAAAGTAACGTATTCATATCTTTATTATTTGCAGTTGAAGTCAAAGTTTGAGTAGTTGTCTCTGTGACTTTCTTCATACCATAGTGGTAGTGATCATTAGCAGTAATGAACCCTAGACTAACTAGAAAGAGTGTTGCAAAAATAACTGATAGAATAGTTTGCCAAGCTTTTTTAGCAAAAATATTTGTTAAAGCAAATGCTATTACGCTAATAATTGTGATAACAAAAATCATTTTACATTCCCTCCTTCGATCTTTTTATTGTTTTTCAAGAAGAAGGTGATAATAAAGCCCACTAGTCCGAAAATTACAGCTACGAAGAAAGCAGCATGATAACCAGATAATGTGGCGTTGATTGCTTGGTCTTTATAAGACAAAGGCAAAGATTTTAGCAAACTTGCTTTTGGTAAATTATCTTTTGTGACATTAGTTAAAATACTGATTAAAACGGCCGTACCAATTGAACTTGCAACCTGACGGAAAGTGTTGTTTACTGCAGTACCATGACTAATCAAATTCATAGGTAAAGCGTTCATACCAGAGGTAGTAACAGGCATCATAACCATTGATATACCAAACATCCGCATTGCATAAAGAATAACAATCATTGTAACAGGAGTTTCTTGCGTTAAGAAAGCAAAAGGCAGGGTAGCAGCTGTTAAGATCAACATACCGCTGATTGCTAATCTTTTAGCACCATGTTTATCGAAGATTGCTCCAGTAATCGGCATCATCAACCCCATAATCAAAGCTCCCGGCAATAGCATCAAACCGGAATGGAAGGCAGATTCACCACGAATATTTTGAATATACAAAGGAAGAACCATCTCTGCTCCAACCATTGCCATGTTTACCACACCACTCAATATAGCAGCAATTGTAAAAGTTGGGGATTTAAAAACACGCAGTTCTAAGAAGGGGTGTTCTAGATGTAACTGTCGCCATACGAATAAACCAATGACAACTACACCTATAATTAAGAAGCCAATAACTTTTAGACTGTCCCAACCATCGTTACCAACAGAAGAAAAACCATATAATAAACTACCAAAACCAACGGTAGATAGTAGTGCTGATAACACGTCAATACTTGGATTAGATAATTGAATAACGCTTTTCATTAAAAAGATTGCCAAGACTAAAACTAAAATGACAATTGGAATTACCATGCCGAAAAGATCACGCCATGTGTAATGATCAATGATCCAACCGGAAAGGGTAGGCCCCAAGGCAGGAGCAAGTCCGATAACAATACCTGCCATCCCCATCGCTGAACCACGTTTTTCTGGTGGGAAAATCGACAACATAATATTTTGCAACAAAGGCATTGATATGCCTACGCCTGCAGCTTGAATTAAACGACCAATTAATAAAGTAGAAAAATTTGGAGCAATGAAACAGGTTATCGTACCGATCAAAAAAATTGTCATCGCTGTTAGATACAATCTTTTTGAACTAAATTTATTGATCAGCCATGCGCTGATTGGGATCATAATCCCATTTACTAGCAAGAAGCCAGTTGTTAACCACTGAACACTAGAAGCAGATATATCAAAAGCTTTCATTAGTGCTGGAAAAGCTGTTGTTAATAATGTTTGATTTAACACCGTACAGAAGGTCCCAATTAATAGTACAACAACTAATAAGGAACGATTGTAAGGTTTTCCGTAAATATCGACCGTTTGATTATTACTCACGATCTAACGCCCCCTCTCTTTTTGAAAATTTTCAGAAACAATAAATGTTCGTTTGTAAATTTACTGCTATTCGATTTTTTTGTCAACTTGCTTGACACGGTTGTTATCGAAAGTATAATCAGAAATGAAGAGAGGGATGGATTGTGGAAAATAGTACGGTCAAGCAACTCCTAGAAAGTGATGATTTATTAGTAGGTATTAGTGAATTAAGCAAAGTGACGGGGGTTTCTCCCCGACAAATTCGCTATTGGGAACAAAAAGGATATATAGAATCGACAGGTGAAAAGAGCGGTAATCGTAAATTTGAATTACCGATGGTTGTTAAGGTAGAGATTATTAAGCATTTTTTAGATGAAGGCTACACATTGAACGCATCAGTGGAAAGAGCTCAACAGCGACAAAAGAATATCCATCAAGCCAAATTGTTGTTACGCGAGGTATTTAAGGGGATTCAGCAAGTAGATGATCGTTATACGGTGATTCATTTAGATAATTTTATAAATAAGGAAGGTTTTTATTTGATTCGCGACACTGAAACAAATAGAACGACCTATCAAATTATTGATAAAGAAAGTGAAATCACAGCAGAATTTCTAAAAAAATGGTTTGAATAAATAGAAAGATAAAGGTTAGATGAGGATTTTGCATCAAGTTGTTGACTTCACTCGTTCATTCTGTTAGTTTTTTTATTAAAAATAATTCTGGGGAGTGGTAACGAACAATGTCTAATTGGGAAACGAAATTTGCAAAAAAAGGTCTGACATTTGATGATGTTTTGTTGATTCCAGCTGAGAGTCACGTATTACCGAATGAAGTGGATATGAGTGTACAATTGGCAAAAAATATCAAGCTGAATATCCCGTTGATGAGTGCAAGTATGGATACTGTAACAGATAGTAAAATGGCGATTGCTATGGCTCGACAAGGTGGACTTGGAGTTATCCATAAAAATATGAGTGTTGTTGCCCAAGCAGATGAGGTTCGAAAAGTAAAACGTTCGGAAAGCGGTGTAATCATTGATCCGTTTTTCTTAACACCAGAACATAAAGTACAAGATGCCGAAGATTTGATGAGTCGCTATCGTATTAGTGGTGTGCCAATCGTAGAAACGCTTGAAAATCGTAAATTAGTCGGTATTATTACTAACCGAGATATGCGATTTGTAACAGATTATGATATCCCAATCCATGAGGTTATGACAAAGGATGGTTTAGTCACTGCGCCAGTCGGCACTAAATTACAGGATGCAGAAAAAACACTGCAAAAACATAAAATTGAAAAATTACCAATCGTTGATGAAGATGGTCGCTTAAGCGGGTTAATCACAATCAAAGATATTGAAAAGGTTATTGAGTTTCCTAACGCAGCGAAAGACGAGCATGGTCGCCTATTAGTTGCTGCGGCAGTCGGGGTTACTAGTGATACTTTTGAACGAGCAGAAGCTTTGTTGAAAGCAGGCGCTGACGCCATTGTAATTGATACTGCTCATGGACACAGTGCTGGAGTTTTACGTAAAATCCGTGAGATTCGTGAAACATTCCCTGAAGCTACTTTAATTGCTGGAAATATTGCAACTGCTGAAGGAGCAAAAGCGTTATATGATGCAGGTGTAGATGTTGTTAAAGTTGGTATTGGTCCTGGTTCAATTTGTACAACACGGGTCGTTGCAGGTGTTGGGGTGCCTCAATTGACAGCTATCTATGATGCAGCATCTGTTGCTCGTCAATACGGCAAAGCAATCATTGCTGATGGAGGCATCAAATATTCTGGAGATATCGTAAAAGCGCTGGCAGCCGGCGGACATGCCGTTATGCTGGGTTCAATGCTAGCTGGAACAGACGAATCTCCAGGTGAATTTGAAATTTATCAAGGTCGTCGTTTTAAAACTTATCGAGGAATGGGGTCATTAGGAGCAATGGAAAAAGGCTCAAGTGATCGTTATTTCCAAAGCGGTGTTAATGAAGCGAATAAATTAGTTCCCGAAGGTATTGAAGGACGAGTTGCCTATAAAGGTACGGCGGCGGATATTATTTTCCAAATGATTGGCGGATTGAAAGCTGGTATGGGTTATGTTGGTGCGGGAAACTTAGAGCATTTACGAGAAAATGCACAGTTTGTTCAAATGAGCGGAAATGGTTTAAAAGAATCACATCCTCACGATGTTCAAATTACAAAAGAAGCACCAAACTATTCAGTTGAACAATAAAACAGATTGGTATTTTGAATTATTGATATCTAAAAATAGCGACCTCGCAATGAGGTCGCTATTTTTTTAATGAAAGATAGTTTTGGTTGTTAGTCCTCTTTTTTAATAACTTTTACATTACCCATATACGGAACTAATACCTCAGGAATTGTAACTGACCCATCTTCATTTTGATAGTTTTCTAAAATAGCGGTGACGGTTCGACCAACAGCTAAGCCAGATCCATTTAGGGTATGCGCATATTGAACTTTACTGTCTTCATCGCGATAACGAATCATTGCGCGTCGTGCTTGGAAATCTTCACAGTTTGAACATGAGCTGATTTCACGATAAGTATTTTGGGCAGGAACCCATACTTCAATATCATAGGTTTTGGCAGCTGAAAAACCCATGTCACCAGTACATAAAGTGATAACACGATAAGGTAGGTTTAGTTTTTGTAGAATAATTTCTGCATTTTGAGTCATTTTTTCTAATTCATCGTAAGAATTCTCTTTATCACTAAACTTGACCATTTCTACTTTATGGAATTGATGCAGGCGAATTAATCCGCGTGTATCACGACCAGCACTACCTGCTTCAGAACGGAAAGAAGGAGATAAAGCAGTAAAGTAGATCGGTAAATCTTTTCCATCTAAAATTTCATCAGCATAGTAATTTGTCAATGGAACTTCGGCAGTTGGAATCAATGTTAAATCGCGATCTTCAACTTGGAAGACATCTTCTTTAAATTTAGGAAATTGTCCTGTTCCGAACATTGCTTTGCTATTCACCAAATAAGGTGTAATCATTTCGGTGTATCCCTGTTCATAGACATGTTCGTCTAGCATAAAGTTATATACGGCGCGTTCCAAACGAGCAGCTAACCCTTTGTAATAAACAAAACGGCTACCAGCTACTTTTGCTCCGCGTTCAAAATCTAAAATATCTAATTCTTCAGCAATATCCCAATGATTTTTTGGTTCAAAAGAAAACTGACGCGGTTTACTCCAGCGACGTACTTCGACGTTGTCATCTTCATCATCACCAATAGGTACAGAGTCATGAGGGAGGTTCGGCAAAGTTGTTGCGATCTCAGTTAATTGTGCATCAATCTCAGCTACTTGTGTATCAAAAGCTTTGATATTTACACCGACTTCCTTCATCTCGGTAATTTTATCAGTGGCATCATTTTTTTCACGTTTTAGTTTAGCAATTTCGCTTGAAACATCATTTCGATATTTTTTTAGCTCTTCTGTTTTTACTAATAATTGACGGCGCTGTTCGTCTAAATCTAGGAAACGCTCCAAGACATCCTTTTTGACGCCACGAGTTGCCAATTTTTCATTTACTTCTGCAAAATTATTACGGATCATTTTTACATCTAGCATTGATTTTTCCTCCTTTAAATAAAAAAACACCGTTTCATCCCATTAACAGGGACGAAACAGTGTTGAATTTCGCGGTACCACCCAAATTCAGCTTAAAGCTGCACTTGATTAACGGATATCGACGTTACCCGGTTTTTCTTTCAAAAAACGCAGTATGCGAAACTGGATTTCCCTAAGTTGTTTTGTTGATTTTCACCAGCCATCAACTCTCTAAAAAAACAAACCTACGTACTTGGTTTCCTGCATATCTTATTGAGAACAGTATAAGCAATCAAAAATTTAAAGTCAATGATTATCCGGTATAGACTTTATTTGATTCTTATAAAGCGGTAAGTGAATAATGAACGATGTCCAAGACTCATTTGATTGAGCATAGATATAACCGCCGTGAAGATTAACAATATTTTGTGCAATAGCTAAACCTAATCCGGTTCCGCTAATCTCTTGTGAACGAGAGCCGTCAACTCGATAAAAACGATCAAATAGCTGATCAAGAGCTTCTCTAGGGATTGGCGTCCCATTATTTTTGACAGTAACGACGGCTTCATTTTTTGCTTTCTCGATCTCGATAATTATTTTGTTAGCTTCAGAACCATATTTTAAGGCATTGGTGATTAGATTATTAAAGACCCGGACAAGTTTTTCTGTGTCACCGTCCATTACCAATTGACTTTCTTGTGTGTCGACTTGGATTTGAATATTTTTTTTCTTGGCTTCTAACTCAAAGTCTGCTGCTAATTGTTCTAATAACTGGACCATATCAAAAGACACATTATTGACAGGGACAGAGGGTTGTCGAACTTTAGAGTATTCAAATAAATCTTCCACTAAAGACTTCATTTGTTTTGCCTTCTTATAAGCGATACTGGTATATTTCAGGATTTCATCATTACTTTGATACTGACCGTCTTCAATCAAACCAAGATAGCCAATAATTGAAGTCAAAGGTGTCCGAATATCGTGACTGACATTAGTGATCAGCTCATCCTTGGATTTTTCGATCTCCCTCTCATCTTCAATAGCAGCCACTGTACTATCAACTAAGCCGTTAATACTGTCGACGACTTTACTAAGATCGCCACGCAGTTCGAAAGGAATTCGGTAGTTATAATTCCCATTTGCAATATAGTGAAGCTCATTAATGATATGGCGGAGCTGCATTTGTCGATAACGCCGAATCAAACGCCAAAAAACAACTAATCCATCAATAATAATAAAGAAAGGGATAACAAAATTACGTCCACTCCAAAATATATCACTATCAAAGTTATTAGCGAAGATGTCTTTTGAACGATAGATTGCATCAGTTAAGTCAGGAGAATTCTGAAGCATCTGAGTGAATAGCACCATAATTGCTACGTTTAATAGAAGCAACAAGATTACAGTGACGATTCCTTCGGCAATTAATTCACTGACTTCCTTTGATGTAAGGGTAATACGCTTTTTTTTCTCAACTTTATTTTGCATCAATCTTATAACCCACACCCCAAACGGTCTGGATCACTTTTTCACCATCAGTCGCTTCTTCGATCTTATCACGTAAGTGGCTGACATGAACCATGACCGTTTTCGCTGAGACGATACTTTCCTGTTTCCAAACGCGTTCAAAAATTTCATCAGCACTAAAGACACGATTTGGATGACTAGCTAATAAATAGAGGATACCGAATTCCAGAGCAGTTAATTGGATTTCTTTTCCATCGACTGTTTTTACTTCATGGGAATCTTTATTAATAATCAAAGATTGGATTTCTAGTATATCTGGTTGATCCTCCGCGACATGCATCTGAGTACGGCGCAATAAAGATTTTACCCTCGCCATAACTTCTAAAGGATTAAATGGTTTTGTTACGTAATCATCAGCACCTGCAACTAGACCTTTGATTTTATCCATATCAGTTGTTTTAGCTGTTAACATAATAATAGGAATCTGTGATTCCTTTCTTAATTCCTTTACGACTTGCATGCCATCCATTACAGGCATCATAATATCTAATAATAGTAGATCGATGTCATTAGTAGTTCGAAGTTTACTTAACGCTTCTTTTCCATCATATGCTTTTACAACTTCATAGCCTTCGTTATGCAAATAGATACTAAGTAGTTCGACAATTTCTTTATCATCATCTGCAACTAATACTTTCATTAAATGTTCCTCCGTCCATATAAAAAATAATTACATCCCTATTTTACCAAAGAAATTGAAGGAAGGCGAAACACAGTACCTTGAGTTAAGGAAAAATCAAAAATAAAATGACGAAAATTAATTTCTTAAGAGTTTGAAATAATTGGTTGGTTAAACAAAAAAGCGAACAAAAACACAACATTTTTATTTATCCATCGGGTTTAAAAAAAGTGAATAAAAACCTTATTTTTTCATTGACCAATTCCTATAAAACTGCTATATTATTTTATGTTCTGAAACAGAAAATATTTTTTCGGAATACCTAAAATTGTTATTGACAGATGAATGGGTTTCAGTTATTCTATCAAAGTCGCATAAAGCGATGGCAACAACTTCTTCGAAAAAAAATTCAAAAAAGTTATTGACATCAAAACGGCAATCTGTTATGATTTAAAAGTTACTGAAACAAAGCGACAAACAATGTAGACCTTTGAAAACTGAACGAATAAAACAAGCCAAATGTGTAGGGCGCTTCTATTATATAGAAGCAAACAACATAGCAAGCAATATGCTAGCAAGTCAATTATTACAATTGAGCTTAACAGTCGCAAGACTGTTTCAAACACTTTTTATGAGAGTTTGATCCTGGCTCAGGACGAACGCTGGCG
>NZ_JAHLOS010000070.1 GCF_018917525.1 Enterococcus raffinosus
CCTGGCTATGGAAAGGCAAGGAGCCTTTATTTTTTTGTCCTGAATGTCGAAAGAAATCAGATAAAAAGACGTCCCAAACTCAAATTACGAGTTCGAGACGTCTTTTGTCTACAGTCTGAAGCGGCACTAACAAGTGCCGCCTAAATGCGCTATTCTGCTTCTTCCATAAACTGGCTGTTATACAGCTGTTCGTAAAATCCGCCTTGTGCTAATAATTCGGTATGTGTCCCATGTTCAATGATCTGTCCGTTTTTCATCACTAAAATATGGTCTGCATCACGAATCGTCGATAACCGGTGGGCGATTACGAAACTTGTGCGCCCTTCCATGACACGATCCATCGCTTTTTGAATCAGTCCTTCTAAACGAGTATCGACTGAACTAGTCGCCTCATCTAAAATCAAAATTTTAGGATCAGAGATGATCGCCCGAGCAATTGTCAGCAATTGCTTTTGCCCAAGCGAAACATTGTCTCCCTCAGAATTGATCTCCATTTCATACCCGCCAGGCATCGTCCGAATGAAGTGATCGACATTGGCCGTCTTCGCGGCATCAACGACTTCATAATCCGTTGCCTCTAAACGTCCAAAACGAATATTGTCTCCGATCGTTCCTTCGTACAGCCAGGCATCCTGAAGTACCATGCCAAATAAAGAACGAACATCCGAGCGATTCATTTCTTGAGTATTTACACCATCAATGAGAATTCTTCCACTATTGATATCATAAAAACGCATCAACAGATTGATCAAGGTCGTTTTCCCGGCACCGGTTGGACCGACGATTGCCACGGTTTCCCCAGCTTTAACCTCGAAGCTCAAATCCTCGATCAATGGTTTCTTCGGATCATAACTGAATTGAACATGATCGAAGACTACATTTCCTTGTACTGGTTCTGGCAATGGCAGATCCTGCTCATTCAATTCCTCTTCCGGTTCATCTAAAATTTCGAATACTCGCTTAGCTGAAGCCGAAGCACTTTGGATCATTGAAGACAGCTGAGTGATTTCTCCCATCGGCTGGCTGACCTGCCAAATATATTGAATAAAGGCTTGCAGCTGACCAACTAAGATTACCCCATGAATCACATTCCAGCTTCCTAGAATCGCCATCGCAATATATGTCGCATAAGCTGTCAATTGAACCAGCGGCTGCATCAAGCTGGAAACAAAGGAAGCTCGGAAACCAAAGCGGCGAAGCTCATGATTGACTTTACTAAAGCCTGCCAAGGTTTCTTTTTCCCGTCCATATAGTTTTAAGACACTGAAACCGGTCATATTTTCTTGGACGTAACCGTTCATTTCTCCCAGAGAATTCTGCATTCCCTGGAAATCCTTTTGAGAAACTTGAACGATTTTTCGAGTGATAACGAGGGATAATGGAATCATAATCATCGAAATCAGGGCCATCATCGGATTAATATAAAACATCATAGCAACTGCTAATAAGATACCCAATACAGCATTAATTGATTTAATAATTGCCTGCTGCATGGCGTTGCTGACCGCATCCACGTCATTTGTGACCCGTGACAGAATATTTCCTTGCTGATTGCGGTCAAAATAAGAAACCGGCAATCGATTGATTTTTGTTTCGATATCCTCTCGCAAATCGCGCATCGCTGACTGTACGACATTGGCCATCAGCCAACCCGTTCCTAGCTGTGTTCCGCAATAAGCGATACCAACGATCACGATCACAATCAGCCATTTAAAGACATAATCAAAATTGATGGATTCACCTTGCGCGATATTCTTGCTGACCTCCGTTGTCGGCAGTCCCGTTAGATACGGCATCCAAGTCCCTAAAATTAAGGTTGCTACCGCAAGGATCAGCACAATAATGAAAGACTTTTTGTATGGATTGATATAATGCATCAACCGTTTTAAAGAAGAAATGCTGTTTCTCATGCTAATTCCTCCTTCGATAATTGTGATGCGGCAATGTCATAATAAATCGGACATTTCTCTAACAATTCTCGATGTGTTCCGATCCCGACAACATCTCCTTCGTTCAACACGACGATTTTGTCCGCGTGCATGATCGTTCCAACTCGTTGTGCGACAATCAAGACCGCTGATTCAGTGGTTTCCTTCTTCAATCGAGCGCGAAGTTTGGCATCAGTCTGATAGTCCAAAGCAGAAAAGCTGTCATCAAAGATATAAATCTCAGGACGACGAATTACTGCTCGCGCGATCGCCAAGCGTTGCTTTTGTCCGCCAGAGAAATTGCTTCCGCCTTCGGCTAATTCTTCTTGATAGCCCTTTGGTTTTTGTGAAATAAACTCTGCGGCTTGGGCGATTTCGACCGCCTGCTCCATCTCAGCCTGTGTGGCATCTTTTTTCCCGTAGCGTAAGTTATCTTCGATGGTCCCTGTAAATAGCTGTGCTTTTTGCGGGATATAACCAATTTTTTCCCTTAAATCCTTTAAGCGATAATCGCGGACATCTTGTCCATCAACTAACACCTGACCCTCCGTTACATCATAAAAACGCGGAATCAATTGAATCAATGTCGATTTCCCAGAACCGGTACTGCCGATAAAAGCGACTGTCTCACCTGATTTTGCCGTAAAGCTGACATTGCGAATCACTGGACTTTCTGAATGACCTGGATAAGCAAAGGTGACATTGCGAAATTCCAATGAACCTCTTTCCGTCGGTTCCACTGTTTTTTCAGGATTGTCTTTGATGATTGGTTCCATATCAAAAACCTCTTGAATCCGTTCAGCCGAAACATTTGCCCGCGGATACATCATGAACACTGTCGCAAACAACATAAAGGAGAACAACGCATGAAAGATGTACTCGATAAATGCGATCAACGTTCCGACTTCCAAGGAGCCATCGCTGATTTGCACCGTCCCGTTCCAGATGATCAAGACCATCACGATATTAAATAGGAAGAAAAAGCCTGGCTGAGCGACTGCCATTAAATGAAACAAACTTTTTGAGCTGTTTGTATAGGCATCATTTACTAAACGAAAGCGCATCTCTTCAAACTTTTCATTAACAAACGCCCGAATCACCCGCAAGCCTGAAAGGTTTTCCCGAAGAATGCCGTTGATATTATCTAAGTTCTTTTGCTGCTTTGTTGACAATGGTTCCGAATATTTTGCGATCAGAATAACTGCTAGTAATAATATCGGCAGCGCCAACAACACGTACATGCCTAAGCCTGGACTCGTTCGCACAATTAAATACAAGCTCATTCCAAACATCATCGGCGTCATAAAACCTGTTGTCAAAATATTTTGCATAAACAACATGATTTGATAGGCATCATTGGTTGTGCGTGTAATCAATGAGGGCACACCAATCTGTTCATATTCTGAATGAGAGAAACTTTGGATTTTTTCAAACAAGTCGTCGCGAATTGCTGCGACCATTCTAGAAGTGATTTGAGAACTGAAGTAACGTAACGAAATACTCATAATGATCCCAACCACCGTAATCGCAATCATTAAGATCCCCATTTTTTGTACGTAGTTAAAATCGTTATTTCCAATCCCCTTATCAATCATCATCGCCAAAATCGTTGGCAACCCTAACTCAATCAAGATAAAGCCAAAAACACTGATGAAATCAAATAACAATAGCTTTTTGTAACGCCAAGTATAGCGCAACATTAACTTCATTTTTTCTCGCCTCTTTCTATACCGTAATGTCTCCAATATAGCATAAAAAAAATACTTCTGCCCGCTTGGAAAATCGTTTTTTTATTTTTACTTTTTAGACTTTCTGAAAATTTCTAAGTAATCCTCATTTCCCTTCCTAGTTTCTATACTTCTTATTTATTCTGTGATAAACTACAGGTAATTGTTGTAAGAACAACCCAAAGAACGGTGAAATTGTTTTTTCAAGCAAGAAGCAAAGACGAGGCTTCTTCTCAGCGCTTTAAATAAGCTAAAGCGTGGAGCATAAAAAAATAGGTGGCAGCCGCCCCTCATTTTGTCGTGGAAAAAATTGCTATAAAGCAAATAAAGGAGATAGATTCATGATTTACAAAGTTTATTATCAAGAAACCAAAGAACGGAACCCAAAACGTGAACAAACCCAATCATTGTATGTAGAAGCAGACAATGAAGAAATGGTTCACAACTTATTACGCGAGAATACCCCATATAACGTGGAATACATTCAACTTTTAGAAGGCAATCATCTGGAATACGAAAAAGAGAATGCTGACTTCAAGTTAATGGAGTTCTAATATGAAACTTTCGCTAAAAAATAATGAAACTGGTGTCTTTGCCATTGGTGGATTGGGCGAAATCGGAAAAAATATGTATGGGGTTCAATTCCAAGACGAAATCATCATTATTGATGCCGGAATAAAATTTCCTGAAGATGATTTACTAGGAATTGATTATGTCATTCCCGATTTTAGCTATGTCGTCCAAAATATCAATAAGGTTAAAGCATTAGTAATTACACATGGACACGAAGATCATATCGGCGGCGTACCGTATTTATTGAAGCAAGCAAACATTCCTATTTACGCAGGGGCGTTAGCTTTGGCTTTAATTAAAAACAAATTGGACGAGCACGGATTATTGCGTGATGCAGAATTACACGAGATCGACGAAGATTCTGTGATTCGTTTCCGCAAGACATCTGTAAGCTTTTTCCGTACAACTCACAGTATTCCTGATCCATTAGGTGTCGTTGTTAAAACACCGTCGGGAAATATCGTGGAAACAGGCGACTTTAAATTCGACTTTACACCCGTCGGTCAACCTGCCAACCTGCATCGAATGGCTAAGCTTGGAGAAGAAGGTGTGTTGTGCTTACTATCTGATAGTACAAACGCAGAAGTTCCAACGTTTACAAAATCTGAACAGACAATCGGCCAATCGATCTTACGGATTGTAGAAAAAGTTGAAGGAAGAATTATCTTTGCCACCTTTGCTTCAAATATTTCTCGCCTGCAACAAGCGGCTTCGGCTGCTGTTGCAACAGGACGTAAAATTGCCGTCTTCGGACGCAGTATGGAAAATGCGATCGTCAACGGACAAAAATTAGGTTACATCACTGTTCCAGATGGTACTTTCGTGGATGCCCATGAAATCAACCATTTGCCAGCAAACGAATTGATGATTTTATGTACCGGATCGCAAGGTGAACCAATGGCCGCTCTTTCCCGAATTGCCAATGGTACACACCGTCAAATTCAAATCCAGCCAGACGATACGGTCATTTTCTCAAGTTCACCGATTCCTGGAAATACGACTAGCGTCAACCATTTAATTAACCTGCTTTCTGAAGCTGGTGCTGAGGTGATTCATGGAAAAGTCAACAACATCCACACTTCTGGTCACGGTAGTCAGCAGGAACAAAAATTGATGCTGCGCCTGATGAAACCAAAATATTTCGTTCCCATTCATGGTGAATTCCGAATGTTGAAAATTCACACAGGATTAGCCCAAGATACAGGGGTTCCTGAGGAAAATTGCTTCCTGATGGAAAATGGCGATATGCTTGCTCTAACGGCTGACAGTGCAAGACGAGCAGGTCATTTCAATGCTAGTGATGTCTATGTAGACGGCAGCGGCATTGGAGACATCGGTAATGTCGTCTTACGGGACCGCCGAATCCTTTCAGAAGAAGGATTGGTTCTTTCAGTTGCGACTGTTGATATCGAGAAAAAAGAAATCCTTGCTGGTCCAGATATTTTATCTCGCGGATTTGTGTATATGCGTGAATCCGGCGAAATGATCAATGAAGGACAGCGGATTTTGTTCCATGCACTGCGAGAAGCTTTAAATGAAGCTGGCTGTACTGAAGCGAAACTAAAAAATGCGATGGTAGCTGCCTTGCAACCGTTCCTATTTGATCAAACAGAGCGCCACCCAATGATCCTACCAATGATCATGACACCTGATAATTAAACAAAAACATCCATCTGCTTTTTTAGATGGATGTTTTTTTATTCTTGTATGAACTTTTTATTTTTATTAAAATAAAAATAACTTGTGATTTTTTAAGCAAAAAAAAGTATTTTTTTCTTGAAAACGTCAAAAATCAATTGACAATTAGCCACTTTATTTGCACAATGAAAGTTAGTTAAAAAGAGAGATAAATTAACGTTTGTTATTTTATCTCTCTTCAATCCAAAATAAAGGAAGATTAATTATGGTAAGAACTCAACGCGTGCAACGAAGCCAGATCATAGATGGCGCTTATCAATTGATTATCAATGAAGGCTTTAAAAAATTCCATGCTCGAAATATTGCACAACATATCGCTTGTTCAACACAGCCAATCTATCGTGAGTTTGCGAACCTGGCTGAATTAAAGTCGGTTTTAACCACCCGCGTTTTATTAAAATATGTCGATTTTTTGGAAGATCAGGAGCCAAAGTCCTTAAAAGCGCTCTCGAAAGCGATCACGAATTACGCAACCGATTATCCGGATGAATTCCAACAGTTCTTCTTGCAGGATTCTGATACGATCCAATTGACTAAGCAAGTCACAAGAGATGTGTTCAATACCATTAAACCTGAAAAAAGTAACAGTCCCTTCTTTGACTTTTTCTGGCAATATTGCATCGGTAAAGCTGCTTTAGCTGTTAATGATGCCAATCATACGGATAGTTTAGAGGAAGACCACTTCTTCCAATTTTCGATGGAAAATTAAAGCATCACTACACTAGCCATTCTCCTCATAACCAGCATAATCAAAACCACCCGTGTGAACGGGTGGTTTGTTCTGCGGCTGAAAGCCTCTATTACCGGCCATAGCCTATAAGGCTTACTGAAAGATTTCCCTCCCGCACCACTTTTACTCGCTGATTCTAAAAGAATCTCGCGTTACTTCTTCTTGTTTTTCTTTCCTGTGAATGGATCATATTCTTCAAACAATGTTAGTTGATCTGCTACGTAATCTTCCTGTAGTTGATTACGAATATATTCTGCTATCTGCTCCTTGTTTCTTCCTACCGTATCCACAAAATACCCTTTACACCAAAATCTTCGGTTTCCATAACGATATTTCAACTCTGCATGTCGATCAAAAATCATTAAACTACTCTTTCCTTTCAAATAACCGATGAACTGTGCCACACTCAATTTTGGTGGAATACTTACTAAGAGATGAATATGGTCCTTACAGGCATTTGCTTCAAGAATATTCACTTTTTTTCTTTCGCATAGTTCACGAATAATCTCGCCTATACTCTGCTTATATTTCCCATAAACGATTTGTCTTCTATATTTTGGCGCAAAGACAATGTGATACTTACATCTCCATTTCGTATGTGCTAAACTTTCAGTATCCTTTTTCATAAAGGTTCCTCCTAAATTTGATTGTGATGCGGTCGGGAAACCAACATCAGTTTATCAACTTTGGGAGGTCTTTTTAATACCACGCTGAAAGCTCTCCGGAACCACTCGCATAGCAAGTGGTTTTCAAAACATATAATAAAAAGCCTTAGAGAAATATTCTCTAAGGCTTTGTCGTATTATTGCTTATTAACGTTAGTTGCTTGAGGTCCGCGATCGCTTTCTTCAACATCGAAAGTTACTGCTTGTCCTTCTTCTAATGTTTTAAAACCGTCGCCTTGGATAGCTGAGAAATGTACGAATACATCGCTGCCATCTTCACGAGTAATGAAGCCAAAACCTTTTTCTGCGTTAAACCATTTTACTGTTCCGTTTTCCATGAATAAAATCCTCCTCGTGCCTAAGCACTTAATTAAGTATGTGTAACATTGCCGGCCTACGAAAAGGGAAACATCTGTATACCAACTCGTATCTCAAACAAAATTACAATAATAGTTTACCATTCTACTTATTCTATGCGCAAGGGTTTTCAATTGTTACTTTAAGTACTTTTCTTCACGTAAACTGAAATATTTGGTTTCTCCGACGATAATATGGTCTAATAACTCAATTCCCATCATTGCTCCGCACTCCTGAACACGTTCGGTAAAGTCCAAATCATTTTGTGACGGTGTGGGATTTCCTGAAGATAGCGATAGGTAAACTTTTGATGTTATCGCCAGTTTTTCCCCCGCTTCACACCGTGCGTACGACTTTCACCGTACACGGCGTTCCCCCGTTAATTAGCTACTTCATGTTTGTCTCAG
>NZ_JAHLOS010000071.1 GCF_018917525.1 Enterococcus raffinosus
ACTCAAGAACCGTAGGAACTACGGAGATAGCTTGGTAAATAAGAGACACCTCTGTTAGTAAAGAAATACGCTATCAAGTATGCTCTCTTCCCAAGAAGCTCCCACTTCAAGCGTTAAGAACCGATAGGTTTAGCTAAGTGGTGAGTAGTTCACTCCATTGTTAGGTATCCCCTATGTCCTAGTTCCAATTGTCTCAAGTACGATCGCCTATACAGCAACAAGTCTTGGCTGGGTTGGGAAAACCTACCTGACGGTTCCGTGGGTCACGCCTGCTGGTTTATCAGGCTACTTGTCAACAGGAGGCGACATTCGGGCTTCGATTTTGCAGATCGTGATTATTGTTGTCGGGGTATTCGTTTATTTACCGTTTGTGCTGATGGCAAATAAAGTGAAGGAAGATTAGCATGGCAGCAGCGCTTAAGCTTTTAGCGGGACTCTTTCCTGTCTACCCTGAATTTCAAAAAGCACCCGATGAAACGTTAAAAAAAATTGCACTGATGGGTTACGAAGGAATTGAGCTTTACGGAAATTTCTTTCATCCGGCTGAAAAAATCCAAGAGCTTTGTCAGAAATACAAGCTGGAGGTAAGCGGAGCACAAACCTCATGGCGTTATCTCAATCAAGTACATCTCCAAGAGGTTATGGATTACCAGCATATTCTTGGAAATAAAAATATCATTATCTCAGCACTAGGCGGTCCTTGGGAATCCGGTCATAAGAAAACCGAAAATACTCTGGCAACTTGGCTGGCGCATACGGAAAAAATAGATAAACTTCAAGAGGTGTTGTCTCGGAACGGCTTTACACTGAGCTATCATACACATGATTATGACTTCAATGAAAAAATTGAGGGTCAGCAAACCTCTTTTGAGCTTATTCGTGAAAATACGAATCCTCTGGTTGGGATCGAGGTAGATACCGGCAGCAGTATCAAAGGCAATCAGTGCCCACAAAAATTGATAGCGGAGTTAGGTGCTCGTGCTCGATTAATTCATGCTAAACCAGTGAAAAAAGATGGCTCTTTTGATGTGACTCTAGGAGATTCAGAGGATGTGAATGATTGGTGCAAAATCATTTTATCATGCAAGCAGGCTGGTACGCAGTGGTTAGTAGTGGAACCTGAAAATGAACGGGAGAATGGTTTTACAGCACTGGCTTTTGGTCATAGACATCTTCATAATTTAATAAATAGTTAAATGAAAATCGAACGGTCATTACTATCTCAAGGATAGAAAATGACCGTTCGATTTTATTTTGTCAAATATGTTTCAGCTAGTCTATTTTCTTTTTTTCTGAACCATAAAACTGATAATTATCAGCAACAATCCGCTGAAAAGCAGGACGATTTTAGAATCGGTATCTTTCTCTACCAAAGTAAAGAGGTAGAAAATTTTTAAGTATTTTTCGCCAGCGAACAGACTAGCCACGTAATAGCCCAAAGGCAGAATCAAACCTGTGACCGGTTGGTTGGTAAAGGCGAAACCAATCGCATATAGCCCACCCATAAACAACGCATTTGCCAATCCACTAAATAAAAACAAGTCAAATTCGATCGTTGCGTTGCTTAATTCAAAAAGCAGTAAGCAGCCGCAAGTCAGTAATAGTAAGGTGATAAGAATCTGAAGAAAACGTAAGAACAAGATTCCTACATAGGAAAAACGTTTGGTTTTGATCAGCAACGTCGTTTCCTCTGAACTATCCGGCAGGTAAAGAGGGATAAACAGGATCAACCCGATCAAAGAGAAGAAGCGTTCATAGATCTCAGCACTTTGGAGAAATGATGCATTTTCGACCCCAAAGAAGGTGGGGAAGAGCAGCGTTAACAGGAACGCCGTAAAGACTGCTGGGTAAAAATGAAATCGCCAGAAAGCGATGGATACTTTAGCGAGAATTCCCATAGTGCATTCGTCCTTTCCGTTTCCGATCAAAGATCACGCAGCTTAACAAGAAGCAAATCAAACCGAGAGCAAACCAAAGGACGCGGTTGATAACTAATTCAAAAAAGATTTGTTCAAACACTTCTCTAGATCCTACGGTGTTAAAGCGGGGGATCAGATTGAACCCAACGCTGCCAACAATATTACGGCCGTTGCTTAAGAGTGATAAGAGCCAAAAGCCTAATTGGAAGATGACGCTCACCAACCCATTAAATATAGTAGTAATCAGGAAGCTAATCCCGATAACCGCTACGATTGTTGGTAAGGACCAGCCGATAATGTATTGATAAAACAGCAGCAAATCTCCAACATGTTGATATTTTTGAGCGACATAGACGGATTGAATGGCCGGCAATAGACTGAACAGAATAACTGGCAATAGCACCAAGAGAACGGTCGCTAAAAAACGAGTGCCGTATAATTTAAAGCTAGAAATTCGTTTAGAGTGAATCACCAATTGGCTTTGCGCACGTTTATCCCGCAGAACGACGGTCGCCGCGATAAAGACTGGAACCAAAGCCAGCACCAATCCTAAATAATCACAGGTCATACGAGCAAAGGCGCCAGAGACTCGGTCTTTAGTCAATGTTGTTTGAAAGTTCTTTGTGGCTTCTTCATAGGTTAATTGTCTTCGCGTTTGATTCAAATAGACATTCTTAGAGAAATCCGACCCTTTACCAATCAGCTCTTCTACTTTTCGCATATCCTTTTCGAAGGCAGGATAGGTGTAGTCTTTAGCTAGTACAAATTTTTCTGCCAAAGCAAATTGATCGATTTGCGGATTTTCGATGGCCAGATTCGATTGGGCTTGATTTAATTCCGCGACTGACATTCCAGTCGCTCGCTCTAGAATTTCTTTGATCGTTGCTTTATCGGATTTTGACGGTGTAACGGTTTTTAAGAAACCAAAAGGATAGGTGTTAAAGCCTTTACTGTTGTATTGCTGCAGCAATGAAAAGATTGTTTGTTGCTGAATGGCGTGCTTATCGGTTGTTCGACCGATTCCATAATCATTTTTACCTGGTTCAGGCTGCTTCAACGAAATAAAATCCGAACCAAGTTGTGTAAAGAGAAAGCCGCCGATAAATAGGACGACTAACCAATATGTCAAACTTTTCAAGGTTAATCCCAGTTCTTTTTTGAGTAGCATGCTAATCCCCACCTTTCATTGATAATAGGTAGAGATAAGCATCTTCTAATGTCGGACGCTCTTCAATCACCAGCGGATGGCGCATGATTGCGGCATCTGGCTTGCCGATGAAGCGCAGGTGAGAAGTACTGCCATCTTGCTGCAGGCTGATGATTTGCACTTGTTTTTTGGCAGCATTCAATTCCGTTCGTGGAACCTGAACGCTAAAGATTTTCCCTTGGGCATTCAGTAACAATTGTTCGATCGAATCCGAAAAAAGAATTCGTCCTTTTTCTAAAATCGCGACATTCTCCGCTGTGGCCTCAATATCGCCAGCGATGTGAGTCGACAGCAGGACGATTTTATCTTCACTGACTTCCGCTAAGAGGTTTCTAAAGCGTAGCCGTTCTTCTGGGTCTAACCCCGCTGTCGGCTCATCTACCACCAGAATTTTCGGATCGTTCAGCAAAGCCTGCGCAATTCCTAAACGGCGTTTCATACCGCCAGACATGGCTTTGACTTTGACATTTTTATGAATCGTCAAGTTGACCTGCTCCAGCAAGGCATTGATCCGTGTTTGGCGTGTTCGTTTATCTAACTCGGAAAGCACAGCTAGATAATCCAACGCCTGATAAGCGGTCATATTGCCGTACATCGAAAATTCCTGCGGAAGAAAGCCGATGATCGAACGGACTCTTTTCTGATCATGAATGTCGATCCCGTTCATGCGGATCTCGCCCTCATTTGTCGGAAGCAGAGTAACGAGCGTTTTTAACAAAGTCGTTTTGCCGGCACCATTGCGTCCTAGCAGTCCGAACATCCCCGTTGAAATGGACAGGTTGATATCGTAGAGAACTTGTTTTTTGCCGTAGTATTGATTTAAATGATTGATTTCGATCTGCATCAGTGATCCCTCCTAATTCTTCTGTTGCCTTACCTAAAGGATACTCATCAAATCTCTATAAATTCTCTACAATTGTCGATTTTTCGATTAATCAAGCAAAAAAACCGCCGAAACGATTGCGCCGCCTTCAAGACTATTCGCGATTTTTAGTTGACCGCCATGCTTTTGAGAAAGGGCTTCGGCAATCGTCAAGCCGAGTCCGAAATGACTGTTTTTATTTTGTGAGTAATAGGGTTCTGTCGCTGTTAACAGTTCCTTTTTAGAAAAGCCCGGCCCATCGTCCTTAACGTAAACAATGACCAGCTTCTCCTGTAAAGTAATGGTGATGTCGATTGTTTGCTTAGCGAAACGATAGGCGTTATTCAGCAAGTTCTCTACTACCTCGTTGATCAGGTCAAGATCGTATTTCGCGGTGATTTTCGGATAATCCTTCGTAATCAGCAGCTCCTTTTTTGAGCAGTGTTGCTCAATTTCTCGGATGTGCTCTTCAATTAAGTTTAATGGCTGTAGTTCTTTGTGAAGCGGACGATCCTCCAGCTTTTGTAATTGCTGCATCGTTTCAGAAAAAGAACTAAGGCGAGTAATGCTATTTTTGATTTTTACAGCGGATTTATCAAAGACCTCTGGACTCAGACGATCTTGTTCATAGTAGGCTTCTAGTAGCTCCAGATTGTTTTGAATTGTTGCCAATGGCGTGCGCAGATCATGGGAAAAGGCGGCATTGACTTTTTTTTGATCACGATACATTTCATTGAGTTTTTTCTCGTTTTCTTGCAGTGTCAGACGCAGATGATCCAGACCAAGCGAGGTTTTCTCAAACTCATCGTAGGTATTGTAGTAGACTGGATGCTGGTAATTTCCTTGTTCAATCTGCTGGATACTTTTTTCTAAGATCGTGATCGGTTGCAAAATTCGTTTGCGATAGAACATCTTTGTCGCAAAATATACACCTAGGAAGCCGTAGACAAAAACGGAATATTGGCGAACGTATTCCAATAGCTGAATTGTTGGGGAGGAGGTTGTCGAGGGCTTCCAAGACAAATAATCCCAAAAGAAAGTGGGTTCAGAGTCAGGCATAAGAATCAGCCGTTCCCAGCTCACACAAATGGAGACCGTAATTAGAGTTGCAAAAGCAACCCCTAAGACACCAATCAAAAGATAAAGAAGTAAGCTTTGATCAAGGCTGCTCCTTTTAGCAAACAGCCGAGCAATTACATCATCTAGCCAATCCATTTATAGCCGACCCCCCAAACGGTTTGAATATAGTCAGTCGCTGAATATTCTGAAAGCTTCTTTCGTATCCGCCGAATATGCTCCGTAATGATTGCGGCATCACCTAGTTTATCCCAGTCCCAAAGATACTGATAGATTTCTTCTTTTGAAAAAGCTCTTCCGGGATGCTTAGACAACAGCTCAACGATTGAAAATTCGACTTTAGTTAAATAAATCTCTTGTTTGCGATAGAAAAGCACCTTTTGATCATAGTCAATCATCAACTCGCCAAAATATGCTATCTTTCGTACGGATTGTTTACGATTTTCTCGCCTAAGATGCGCCTCAATTCGCAATCCCAGCTCCTTTAAGCTGACGGGCTTGACTAAATAATCATCGCCGCCAATCGTCAGCCCTTGTATTCGGCTTTCTTCATCTTCTTTCGCAGATAAAAAAACAATTGGGCAGGCGATTTGTTCCCGAATTGTCGCACACAGTTCAAAGCCATCCATTTCAGGCATATTCACATCCAAAATGATGATATCTGGCTGATGCGAGAGTTGTTTTAAACCATCAAGTCCGTTGTTTGCGGTGTAGACAAGGTAGTTCATTAGTTGAAAATAATCCTTAAACGTGTCTAATAAGTCGAGTTCATCATCAATGATTAGTATTTTGTTCACATAAAACCTCCTAACACGATGGAATTCTATAGATTAATCCTATTATAAAGAATACGAAGAACCGTTGTCAGTAATAACTTTTAAAATGTAGGCTAAGAGTAGAACAATTTTAGAAATTTAGAAAATGAATATTATTAAAAATAATATAGGAACCTTAGTGGATAAGTGTCGCAATATAAAATATCAGTTATAAATATATTTTTATTTTAAAAAAAGAACGTAGATTATATAACAATCTACGTTTTTGTGAAAAATAATAGTTATTTGGATGTGGAAAAGTTTAATAAAATATAAAAATATAGTTATTATTTTGGTACAATAGAAGGAGCTTGATTAAATTCGTCTTTATTTTTTTTGATATTTAAGAAAAATGGAGACTGAGACCTATTCAATTAAGATGAACCTAATGAGATAATTTTTAATAATCAAGTTAATAAAAATATATAGTTGGTTCATTAAAAAGGAAAGGAGCGTCATGATAACAAGCGATTTACTTATGGAAGAAGAAAGATATCAGCTCTATATTTTACAAATGCTTGAGATAAAAAAGTCAACATATTGTTCAATTGATCAATTGTGTGATTTATTAGAAATTTCAAAGTATAAAGTAGAAAAGCATATCCAAACTTTGCAAACTGAGATAAAGATAATAGAGCCTGATGCATATATTGACGTAGAAGTGACAGGAGAAGTAAATCTAAAAGGTGTAACCAATTTGGTTATAAAAAAAATGCAGCTTCACTTTTTAGAAAAGAGTCCATATTATTTGATATTTCATAACTTCATTACACAAGAAGTAAGCGTAGAAGCTCAACTTGAAAAACTTCATATTAGTCGATCAGTGGCATATAAGTATCAAAAAAATCTCAAAAGCTTGTTAAAAGAAGAGGGATTTCAGTTATACAAAAGTCAGATAGTTGGGTCAGAGTTTCATTTAAGAAGTTTTCTTTTTGGATTTTACTATGATGTTTTTAATGGGATTAGTAACCCGTTTCCAGAGAAATGTAAAGAGGTAGCCACAAAAATTATTCATTATTTGGTTAGCTATCTCAATACCCCTATTTCGAAGACCAAGGAACACAAACTGATTTTCTTTATCAATATTTGGTTAACTAGATTGGCACAAGGGCACACGATTAGTGATGAGTATGTAAAGATCAATAATGATCCTTTCAGAGAGTACCTCGTTCGAACAATCCACAGCCAATTCTCAATGGATAAACAGATTTGTGATAAAGAAATCTCTTACTTCTTTTTATTTTTAAGTTTGGAAGATATTAACCAACAGTTCATGGGTGATTTTTTACTTGAAGAGATCAATCGACTCGCAAACAACAATACACAAAAATTTTTACAGAAACTACGTCATGATTTCAAATTTGATTATTTAGATTTAGAAAATCCACAAGAAATTTATAATGGACTACTTATGATTAACCGAAAATGGTTAACGTATCACTTTAGAGAGACCACATTCATTTCTAAGGTTCAACTTAAGTATTTTCAAGAAATAAGTCCAAAATTTGAATATTTGGTACGAAGTTTTATTGATAATTTGGATAGCGCCTTATTCGTGAATTCGCAAGAAAAGAATAAGTTGTACTATGATCAATGTCATTAACTTAAGCATATTGACAAATAATCCGTAGTACTGGTGGAAGAATTGTTCTTCTCCAGTGCTACGGATTTGTCTTTTATTCGCTCGATGGCACGTCTAAATAAGCGATT
>NZ_JAHLOS010000072.1 GCF_018917525.1 Enterococcus raffinosus
CACTCCACGCGAGTGTTTATTAGCAGAATTATCAAAGTTATCGTTGGCTGCTAAATAGAGAATAAAATTGAATAACACATGAATTTCAATAAGTGGCTAACTTGCACTTGAAATTTGGGTGAATGAAAAAATAATTAATAGTGGCGAAATTCTACTATTTGTGGGATGATAAATCGTATTTTATGAATAGAAAGGGGATCTTCGTGACTTATCGGAATAAGCCTCCATCACTGAATTCTGTTAAGTAACCTTGTATATTTTCTTAATTTTAGAAAAATGAATACGTAAATAGAAATAGGAGCAGTTTATATGATCGAGGAAAAGAAAAGTTTTATTTCATGGCCAGTACTTGCCATGATGTCGTTTGTTACAGTCATCGGTTTTGATGATATTATTTATAATTTTGCTAATCAAGGATTAGGTGTAATCACTTCTTGGATAATTTTATTGCTATTATACGTGATTCCATATTCTTTAATGGTTGGCCAATTGGGTTCTGTTTTTAATCATGAAGGCGGTGGTCTGACCTCGTGGGTTCGAGGAACCAGCGGCGATCGATTGGGTTACTTCACTGCCTGGACCTACTGGGCAGCGTCAATTCCTTATGTAGTTGATACTGCCAATGCCGTTGTTGTTGGCTTCGGTTGGTTAGTTAATGGAAATGATTCAATGGAAGACAAAATGTCTAATTCGATGTTTGCCTTATTAACCTTCTGTGTTTTTCTGGCCTTTATTTTCTTGCAGCGCCACTTTAAAAAGTCATTAGAAGTTCTGAGCACTTTAGGTGGCGGTGCTATGTTCATCATGGCAATTTTATTCGTCTTTATGACGTTTGCTTCCTTATTTATGCCGAATGGACATATCGAAACACAGCCAATGAATTTAGGCGCCATCGTCCCGAAATTTGATCTTCACTATTTGACGACAATCGGACTTTTGATTTATGCCATCAACGGTGCCGAATTGGTTGCTCCATTTGTTACACGGATGCGTAAGCCGCAGCGGGAATTTCCAAAAGCGATGATCATGCTAACGGTGATGACGATTTTCTTAACCGTCTTTGGTTCCTTTTCATTAGGGGTCTTTTTCAATGCACACCACTTACCAAATAATTTGAAGATGAATGGTTCCTATTATGCTTTCCAACGTTTGGGAGAATTTTTCCATCTAGGCAATACTCTAATGTATGTTTTTGCCGTGACGCAAATTATTTACATGTGTGCTTTGCTAGCCGTCTTATTAGATGCCATGACGCGGATGCTGATCTCTGATACAGGTAAGCAGTTCATGCCGAAGAAATTAACTAAATTAAATGACGATGGGCTGCCAATCAATGGGTATATTTTAACAACTGCTTTGAGTGCCTTTATTCTGTTACTAGGTGTTTTCTTGCCTGAGATGAATGATATCTTCAACTGGCTATTAAATCTTAACGGCATCATTTCACCGGGCGTGACCTGCTGGATTTTCTATGCCTTTATTCGAATTCGCTTAGACAGTCAAAAATTTCAATCTGATTATGTTTTCATTAAAAATGATCGGATGGCAGTATTTGTTGGCGGCTGGTGTTTGGTTGTTACAATTGTCGCTACTTTATTCGGTGTATTACCGCAGGATGCTCCATATGGCTCAAGCTTGTTTTGGCATGAGCTAATTATCAATATTATCGGAATCGCTGTGTTGATCGGTTTGGGCTTCATTATGCCGACCTTAGCTAAACGCGAACGTGAAAAAGCTGCATAATAATCAAGCAGCTATTAGACTGTGTGCTTCTTCCTTTTTAAGGAAGTTGTGTACAGTCTTTTTACTATTCAAAAAAAATCCCACTCGTGGTAAGATGATGTCTAAATAAGAATTAATTATTTTTTAATCGAAATCATAGAAACGGGTGAATAGTATGTTGTTGTTGGGGTCATTGGTGAACTGCCTTGCGATTATCGCTGGAAGTTTTTCTGGTATCGTTTTGCGTAATATCACGGAGCAAACGAAGGATACAGTAACAAAAGGAATTTCTTTAGGGGTCGTTGCTTTAGCGATTCAAATGTCATTGCAAGCAAGTTCTTTTATCATTATCATCATCAGTATTTGCCTTGGGGGAATGATCGGTGAATTTCTAAAAATCGAAGACTCCATGACTCGTTTAGGGCTTTTTCTTGAAAATCGTTTTGCACGTGGCAACAGTAACTTTGCGGAAGGTTTTGTCACCGCGACTTTGATCTATGTCATTGGCTCAATGGGAATCATTGGGGCAATTGAAAGTGGCGTTACCGGTAACCATCAGACCCTATTTACTAAAGCGGTAATGGATGGCTTCATGTCCATCATGCTGACTGCTTCACTAGGCATCGGTGTTCTGTTCTCGGCATTTCCGGTTTTGATTTATCAAGGCGCTATCACGATTTTTGCTAGCGTCATTGTTCGTTATTTACCTACAGAGCTGCTAGATAGTCTAATGAATGAAATCAGTGCAATCGGTGGTTTGATGATCTTAGCCATTGGCCTAAACGTTATGAAGCTGACCAAAATTCGTGTCTCAAACTATTTGCCAGGGATTCTCGTTTTAATAGCCATTATGGTAGTGCAATATTATTACTTTTAAAAAGCAGATGAAGGAGTCTTTCCTTCATCTGCTTATTTTTTTTACCAGATAATATTTTGTCGTACCCACCATTGGAACATCCTTCAGTTCGCCAAAAACTTCATAGCCATGTTTTAAATAGAAGCCTAATGCTTGATATGCTTTGGTCGTTAAGGTAATCGTCGTAACTTGGTGTTGTAAAGCTACTTGTTCCATTTTAGTCAACAGTTGACTACCTATACCCTCTTTACGATAAGCTGGATCAACAGCTAATAATGAAATGTGCATTGTCTGATATTGCTTTTTCGCTGTGATTCCACCAATTATATGCTTATCCTCCTTCGCACAAAAAAACCATTCGGAAGCATCTGGTTCAGGTTCCGATGCAAAAAAATCGACCTGCTGCTGATCCAATATTTCTAATAATCTATCTGTAATCTCGCTCTTAGTAACAGTTTGAATCTTCATCAAGGAGTCCTCTTTTCCAACAAAACATTTCATTATACTATTTACATTTCTCCAGCTCATTCATGATTTAAACCTCTGTGGATTCAGTTGAAAGGAATGAAATAAACAGCTTAAAATTTTAGTTCCATCTTCATATCTGCTTCGATATATTTATTTTGAGCTATTGGTATCTCTTTAAAACCAAACTTTTCGTAAAGGTTAATCGCTGGCAATAACCTTCGATTTGTATATAGAAAAACAGTTGTTGCTTTTCTTTGACTAGCAAATTCCAAAGATTTCTCCATCAGCAGGTTTCCGAGTTTTAATCCTTTATAGCCTTCTGTTACGGCTAATTTGGCTAGCTCGAAGCTCCCGTCATTCTGTCTTATCATAGCGACAGTTCCAACGATTAGACCATCACAAAGTGCGAAAAAGATCATTCCGCCTTTTTCTAAAATACTCCTATGGGGATTATTTATGATTTCTAAGTCTGCCGGTTCAACAGAAACATATTTTTCCAACCACTCCATTGAAAGTCTCTTAAATTGTTCGGCATACTTATCTTCCCACTCAATAATTTGAACATCCATCATAAAGTTCTTCCCCCACTAAGCCTTCTTTATTAAGTTAATACTTCAATTATACTAAGTTATTTAGCTTTTTCAAATGCAGCTAAAGAATTCCCTGTTTCCCCAATAACCCATGTCTTCGCAATTTCCTGTTCTTTAATCATTTGAGCATACCAGCCGTTTTGTTGGCACAATTCTTTGTGTGTCCCTTTTTCACGAACTTGACCTTCATCAAGGACAATAATTTGATCCGCATTGATGATGGTATCTAGGCGATGGGCGATTACTACAACTGTTTTTTTAGCCATCAAATGATCCAGAGCACTGTTGATTTCCTTTTCATTGTCAACATCTAGACTGGAAGTTGATTCGTCTAGTAACACTACGGGTGCATCCTTCAATAGTGCACGCGCGATCGAAACTCGCTGCTTCTCACCGCCTGACAGTGTCGATCCTCCTTCTCCAACCAACGTATCGTACCCGTTTTCCATTTGCATAATGAACTCATGGCAATTAGCCAAACGGCAAGCGTGAGTAACTTCTTCCATCGTTGCTCTTGGCTTTGCCATCCGAATGTTATTCAAAATCGTGTCATTGAACAAGTAAACATCTTGGAACACGCAGGTGATTTCTTCCGTCAATGCGTCTGGACGGATATCTCGAAGCTTTTCATTCCCCATTCGAATCTCCCCCTGTTTAACGTCCCAGAAGCGAGAGATCAAACTGATAACCGTCGATTTTCCTGAACCTGAAGGTCCTACTAAAGCAGTTGTTTTCCCATCTTCTACTGTAAAGGTAAGATCATTTAATACTGCGACATCATTTTCGTAGCTGAAGGAAACATGATCAAATGCAATCGTGTGATTGTCTCCGATAAACGCCTCTTTTGTGTACGGTAGTGGCTGCATTTCAAATATCTGGCGTAAATTATCAGCCGATTTTGATAGGTATTTCAATTCTGGATACAGCATTCCAATTGTCGTTAATTGACTGGAAGTTGAGACACTCAGCATCAACACTGCAATGTATTGTTCTGGTGTCGAATTACCTTGGATCAATAAATTAGTTCCCCAGATCAAAGCAACTGGAATCATAAAGGATACGATCGTTGAAAAAACCATCACATAAGGCATCATGGAAAGTTCCACCCGAATCGAAGATTTCTTTAGTTCATGGAAGGACTGATCCAAACGTTCAAACTTCGTACCGGTTAATTGATATAAACGAAACGTTTTAATCCCGTTTATATACTCCACAACACGTGAGATTACCGCGTTGATTTTCACACGATGTTCTGGCGCGATTGTGTGTCCTACAGAGCCTCCTTTAATCATCAAAGGTAGCGCAATTAAAATCATGACCACCATCACTCCAGCAAAACGAAAATCTATCGCTACTGCCGCCAGCATACAGACAGTCACGCTAAACAACGCTTTGACAAAATCCGTCAAATGATGAGTCAAAACTTGTTCGAAATCAGCAATATCCGTAGAAAAATAGCTGGTTAATTTACCGACACTGTTTTGATTGAAGTATCCCGAGTTCAAGCCACGAACATGTTCTGCTAAATGCAGGCGTAAGTCAGTCGCGATCACCGAACCATTCAATTGCAATGAAGCAAAACTATACCGTGCCAAGAATGCTCTTAATACAAAAACAACTGCCAAGACCGCGATCCCACGGAAAAAGAAACTTTCCGTAAACTGATTTTTGATCAAGGTAACAATACTCAAAATCATTATCGAGTAGAATACCATATTCAAGAAAGCATCAAGAATCGCTAATAAAATTGGTGTATACAATAGCTTTATTTTTTCACCAATTACTGCTTGTATATTTCTAATCACACTAGTCATTCGTTTTCCCTCCTATTTTTCTGTATAAATCTTCCACAATTTCGCATAACTTCCATTTTGGCGCAGCAGCTCATCATGAGTTCCTCGTTCAATCACACGCCCTTGCTCAAAGACACAAATTTGATCTGCATGCTTGATCGTATTCAAACGGTGGGCAATCATGATCGTCGTTTTATCTTGCAGAAGTTCATTTAATGCCAATTGAATCTTTCGTTCATTTTCAATATCAGTAAAGCTGGTAGCCTCATCAAAAATAACAACCGGTGCATTTTTCATGATCGCACGAGCGATACAAATGCGCTGTTTTTCTCCACCAGACATTTTGATTCCAGCTTCACCCATGACGGTATCATAGCCATCCGGCAGGCTCATGATGAATTCATGAATCTGTGCCGCTTTCGCTGCTTCATGGACTTCTTCGTCTGTGACCTGATCTTTTCCTACCGCGATATTTGTGCGGATCGTATCACTTAACATAAAAGCATCTTGAAAAACGAAGCTGATTCCTTGCATCAATGCCTCTTCGCTAAAACTCTCCACTGGTTGATCGTTCAAAAGAATTTGGCCTTGCTGAATATCCCAAAAACGTGGGACCAGCTGAGCCATCGTCGATTTTCCAGAACCTGATATTCCGACAAAAGCAGTCAAACTGTTAGCGGGTACCTCCAATGAAACATCATGCAATACCTCATCTTCTTCATAAGAAAAATGAACCTGATCAAAGGTAATTTTGACATCTTCAAGTTGTTCAGTATGACTACCGAAATTCTGTTGAGGAAGATCCATAATCTCTTTAATTTTTTCAGTCCCAGTCAAAATTTGCGAGATCGCCATCGCAAATCCACTTAAACTTTTCAAAGAAGACAAGAACACAATACTCATAATCAAAAAGAATAAAAAGGTCGGCAAATCAACTGCCCCTTTAAAATACAGCCAGCCTCCCGCAGGAAAACTAAATAGCAATCCTGATTCAATCAAAATGAGAAACATCCCGTAAGGCCAAGATTGCATCTTTGTGCATTCAGTCCACATCTTGTGATACTCTTCAACCGTCGATGAATATTGTTTAAATCCTTTAGCAGTGACATTAAAGGATTTCATTACATTCATCCCATTGATAAACTGCATGATCGATGAGTTTAGCTGCCCCACTAACTTTTGGTACCATCCCATATATTTGCTGCTTGACCGCATACCGATCATCAAAATGACTGCGCCAATCACGATTGGCAGCAATAAGCATAAAGCTAAAGGAAGACTTAATGTACACAAATATCCAAACATTAAGAGCGGCACAGTGATCGCTTTTGCTAAATCAGGGACTTGGTGAGCCAGCATCGTTTCGATTCGCTCGGTATCTTCAATAATGGTTTTCTTCAGTTTGCCTGAAGTCGTTTTAGTAAAAAATCCTAGATGAAGTGTCGCAATATGTGCACTTAAACGGCTGCGAATCTCATATAACGTATTGAACGCGCCAATATGTGACAACGCCCCACTCACCAACATCATCAAAAATTTTACAATGATTGCAATCCCTGCATACATTCCATACTGCATCGCTAAATCTATATTCGGCTGATCGCCGAATAAAAACATCAAAACACGGTACAGCATCACTAACGGTACAAAATCCATGATGCCAGAAACAATACTAAAAATTGCAGAAGCTAATAAAAGCAAACTCGATTTCCCAGCCAACCGAAACAGATAAATTACATTTGTTTTTTCCATTGTTCTCCTCCTCGTAATATATTTTTTAGAGTGATAAATCACTCCAGTTTTATTCTCTTGTTCTTTGATAATTTAATAACACTTTAGTTGCTTGGTGCTTGTGTGATGTTCTAGAATTGACTCCTG
>NZ_JAHLOS010000073.1 GCF_018917525.1 Enterococcus raffinosus
ATGTATCCAGAATATTATAAGAACGTACTTGGATACGAATTTAGAATCAGTGATCGACAATAAAATGATTCATCTAAACAAAAAGTCCTCAGGAGCGGTTTTCTCCTGAGGTTTTCTTACTAGTGTGTGTATTCTAGACAAGAAATTGTAGTGCTTTATTGACCTTCGAATGTCTGTTGCGCTCTCAGGTGTTGTCTCCTGAATAAAAGAAATAGCGTCTTTAGAAGAATGATTTTCTAAAAGTTTTATATACATATTATGGTAATAAACGTATTTATCAATGCTTCTCCATTTTCGAATTGACGAAACGTGTTTAGATGCAATTTTATAATTAGCATCCATACGTTTGTCTACAACATCTGCGGCAACTTGGAAATCAATCACGTTTAACTTTTCGATTTTTTCTCTATACGTCGAAGACAAAAATTTATTATATTTGAAAATGCATTTTATTGCCGCTATACGTCTATTTCCTTCTAAAACGGTATAATAATCCTTTTCTCGAATAACAATAATTCGTTCACCGATGGTGTTGTATCCTTCTTTTTCGAAAGAATCAATTAGCTCATACAAATTTTCGTTTTTTAATAAGTGTTCAATTATTTCATCTTCATTTTTTAAATCAAACAGAGAAAAACGAGGATTCTCTGTATCAAGCTTGATTTTCATCGGATCGAGAGTCACACTATCCATTTTTTTTCACGTCCATTCATAACAAGTTATTCTTTTGTTTTAGTGTATCAAAAAAGAAGCAATTATGATATCAAAAATAGCGTGCAAAACGATCTCATAACTATTCTTGTATTAAACTGATTATTTACTAATTAGTTTTTATTGTTTGATACAGCAAGAACACGAGTTCGAATTTTGATGAGTTATGTTATCATTGAGATGGATGGAGGCGGTATCATTGGATAAAATTGAAGAGTATATTTCAAAACGAAAAAGAAAAGATAAGTTGAATGAGTTTGACTTTACTCAACACTCAGAAAACATGGGAAAAGTGATTCAATATGTTTCTGATTATTTTAATAATTATCTATCACCTGAAGACTATAGCTATGAACAAATTAAGCTACAGCAAAATATTGAGAAATCGCGTAAGACTTTAGAAAACAGATACCCTCAGACACACGATTTTATTGAAAAGTATTATCTTGAGCATCAAAAAAGAATTGATACTTTTATTGGTAAAGCGTGTGAAAATTTTAAAGATATTGATATTTTTTATCGTAAAGAGGATTTTCGAAAGATAGCTGAAGAAGTCGTTTTTAATCGTCTTTGTATAGAAGATATGAATGAAAATGATTTTGTTAAGGTGGTAGTGGCTGTTGAGGAACATCTTAAGAGTAAGATAGATAAACCTCATCATTCTGAAATGAAAGGTTTAGACAATAAAATTGTTAAATGGGTATTTGATTCATATAGAGAATATGGTGTGAATATTTTTGGATATGCATTCAATATCGCCTGGAAATGGGAGGATAGGTATGTTGAATACAAGTATATTCGTGAGTATGAAGAAAGCTGCCGGATAAATAATTACGATTATAGATATCAAGAAAATCCATTTGAAGTTGATCAAGAATTTGAAAAGCATAAGGACTTACCATTTTTTGAAAATAAAAGGGATTATTTTGAAATGCTGGTGATGTATTGTTGGCTATTTCATATGTTAGATGACACATCCTACTGGGCGGAATATGTTCAATTATGTATCACACAAAGAAATGTGGATTTGAAACTTCAAAAAGGGATGCTTATACCTGTTATTGCCGATGGTGTTCAATACCCGCAAGAAATAGAAACGAATATTGAATATATTGAAACAAAAAGAGGAATAGTCAAAAGTAAGAAGAGTGAAAAATATATTTTATCTGTAATCAATGAAAAAGGAAACGACAATATATGGGTAAACAATGAAACACGTAATAAAATCCTTTCCAATTTGTCTAACTCATTTGAAAAATTTGGTCGACCAGAAATTTTAGAATTAAGAACACCATTTAAAACACCGAATTTTGGAATCAAAGAGTTATTGGATACATATCGTGAAATTGAAAAAGAATTGAAACCTTTAAAAAAGATGAAGATAGCTTTGAAGACATCATCTGCGAAATCAGGTAAAGAACCAGTAGTTTATACAGTAAAGGATATTTTGGCTTTGTATAGAGCAACTAAAGATTTGAAACTAAATTTGAAACTTATTTTAGATTTAGTAGATAACCGTAATGGAGCAAATGTTTTAAAGAAGAATTGTTTTGAACTTGCTGAAATACTTGGAGCTAATCGAGATTTATTTATTGGTTTTCATATAAACGGGATTGATAGTTGGAGAAGTTGGGGTTCACTGTACAACCAGAGTAAAGGACGTTTATATGAAAAAAATTCATATCAAGATTTTTCGGAGTTTATGTCAACATTAGTAATGATTCTTCAAGATGCTCAAGTTCGATATTTAATTCCTCAGAAAATTAAGGAAGAGGAGGAGTTAGAAAAATTGGTGGATACATTGTATCGTTGTGGTTGTGTTTTTAAATGAGGTGTGAATAATGGATAAAAACTTAGATAGTTTTTCCTTATCGAATATTGACAATGAGAGAGCATTTTTGCAGTGGGCTAGGCAAATAAAGAGTATTAGCTCTTCCAATCTTCATGAGACGATTTTAGATTATGACAAAATTATCAAGGAGCGTGAACGTAGAGAACGTTTTTCTTATATTGATGATTTACCGTTTAGTATGCAGTATACAGAGAAAAGGAATGTCAATTTTGATGACAGTATTGATGTCAGCAAGACCATTTTAGACATTGATGTATCACCACGCCATCGAAAAAAAGTATATGTTTTTGTAAATCAATTAATCAGAGGAGTAGAAAAATTTGGTGGACATGTATCTACTGGCTATGGACAAAAGATGAAATTTGAAGTTTCATTGGCGCCGATCTGTTGGAACATAAAAATTTTTGAAAAAAGTCAACGGAATTCCGATACTGTTGATTCAAAAAGAAAAATGTTGCCTAAGCATCATCGAACACTGAATGGCGTTATAGAATTAGATATTACAAATGAACAAACAAAAAGAAAAACAGTCTTTACTAGTGAGCAATCAACATTATCAAGTCAATTAGTCGATATTTTTTCCCTATTCCGCAAAGAGTATATTCCTGTTAGAGATAAGAGAATTGCAGAAAGTAAAGCCAGGGAAGCCAAAGAAGAGTTACGGCGACAAAAAGAAGAAATAGAAAGATTAGCCCAGCAAGCACTCCAATTAGAACAAGCTATTGAACAAAAAAGAAATCATTTGATTGAAGAGGTCATTACTCATCAAAAAGAATTTGAGGAAATTCGGCAAGTTGAAAGATATCTGGAAGAATTGGTGAAAGTTAGTGAAACTGATGCTAAGTCTTCAAAAGTAGTGGAGGCTTATGTAGCCAAAGTAAAGAGTATTTACAATATTGACAATTTCTTCGAGAAAATAGATTTATGGATTAAAGATATGGAAAATAATATAGATATCTAAAATTTTCTGTTTTTCATGCAAGAGGCGGTACACTACCATAAATGAATCTTGATTTGCTATTACCGGGCGATAGCTAACAAATGTTGAATTGACAGCATGCAAGTGACCGGACGATAAACCGGGCGATAGCTAACAAATGTTGAATTGACAGCATGCAAGTGACCGGACGATAAACCGGGCGATAGCTAACAAATGTTGAATTGACAGCATGCAAGTGACCGGACGATAAACCGAGCGATAGCTAACAAATGTTGAATTGACAGCATGCAAGTGACCGGACGATAAACCGAGCGATAGCTAACAAATGTTGAATTGACAGCATGCAAGTGACCGGACGATAAACCGAGCGATAGCTAACAAATGTTGAATTGACAGCATGCAAGTGACCGGACGATAAACCGAGCGATAGCTAACAAATGTTGAATTGACAGCATGCAAGTGACCGGACGATAAACCGAGCGATAGCTAATAAATGTTGAATTAACAGCATGTAAATGACCGGACGATAGACCGATCGAATATGCAAGTAGTAGATAATCTTTCTGTACCCTCATTAAACTTCTCTGTTCGTATTCCTAAAAAGTCAAATTATAAGTTATACTACAACTGATATGACTTTTAAGAATTCTACAATTTCATAGGAGGATTACAATTGGAAAAACTTAGTGAGGACAATAATATTGAATATAAAGAAGATATTCCTAAAAAGGCTAACCAACTAAAAGCAGAAATTGTCTCCTTTTTGAATAGTAGTACAGGTGGAACGATCTATTTAGGGGTGGATGATGATGGTATACCAGTAATTTTTTCAAATGAAAAAGACAGAAAGAAAAAGTATAAGGAATGGGAAGAGACCATAAGTAATTGGGTAGCTCATGGATTCAGACCAGAGGTAATCGGACTAATACAAGTAGATCCTAACAACGATCCGTTTAAGATTTCTGTTAGTGCGGGAACCAATAAACCATATTATTATACTGATGGCGAAGGCTTTAACTCAAAAGGTGTATATATTCGCAATGGTAGCTCGAAAAGAAGGGCTAGTGATGCAGAAATAAGAAGAATGTTAGATCGTCATAATGCCAACTCATTCGATAGTGAGAGGATTGAGATCAACTCTTTATATTTCGATTATGTTGAAAGTGCTTTTGAAAAAGCTGGGACTAAGTTCGATATTATCGGTCTTGATTTTAAGAAAAATGAAGAGGATAAGTATAACAATGCTGCACGGATAGTTAGTGATGAAAATCCATTTATTTCAAAGGCTGCTATTTATAAAGGAGTGGATGTAACTACTTTTAGGGATAAAAAAGCTTTTTCAGGGTCAATAGCTAAGCAGATTGATGATGCAATTCAATATATTCATCTGAATAATCAGCTTAATATTACTTTCGGACGTAATGGAAAACGCATAGAAAATTTTTCTTATCCTGTAGATGCTGTTCGGGAAGCAGTGATGAACGCTTTTGTTCATAGAGATTATACCATGAGCTCAGATATTAAAATTGAGTTATTTGATGATCGATTAGCGATATCTTCTCCTGGTTCTTTACCCGATGGATTAACCGTCGAAGATATAAAACAAGGTGCGAATGCAAAAAGAAACCCTATTCTAATTAATGTTCTAGATAAGATGAACTATATAGAGAATTATGGCTCTGGAATTCGTCGAATTTATTCATTATACAAAGGATTTAAGAGGCAGCCAGAATTGCTTGCTACTCACAACTTGTTTACAGTGATTCTATATAATATGAATTACAAGTTGAATACATTGGAATTAAGTGAAAATATGATCTCGATTATTCAGTATCTTAGTGATGGAAAACTTGCCAGTCGTCAGGAAATTCAGGAAGCTCTGGATTTACAAAAAAGTTATACGTTAGAAATGATATCAGAATTGAAGAAAATGGATATAATCGGTTCTGAAGGTAGAGGACCAGCCACTAGATATTATTTAGAAGTAATGGAAAAACAATAAATCAAATAGCGATGTTTTTACTATCTGTCGATGAATTTAAGCGACTCAAGTGTAATCAGGGAGTAACCCAAGAGTAGAACAAGGAGTAAATTTTACTAGTAGTTTAGATAACAATAGACCACCATTATGTGCTGTATATATTAGCGCATAATGGTGGTCGTTTTAACATTATGAGTATTGTTAAAATATCTGAGTGATCGTATGTTATTGACTAAAAATTAGAGTGAAACGGAATGGTGTACCGTATCATAAGGGGTAAAATAGAAATTGGTTGTGATACGAGGAGCCTTATCATAAGTAGGGATATTTTTATTAAGTAAGGGAGGAATCTAGTTGAATCAGCAGGGTACTGATAGAATGAATAAGCTGGGAAAATATACAAAGAGGACATCACGTGAACACAAAATTGAGATGGCTTTACTACAAGAAAAGAAGTTTAAAGAGAGTTCATCAAAAAACTCAATAGATATGTTAGAGTCAACACTATCAAAATGGATGATGGAACAAAATGAGATTATACCTAATGATCCCATTCATGTAGATTTAAAGGCTTTTTATTCTATGTCTGCGACACAAAAAAATGACTATGTTATTGATGTAAAATGAAGTATTGCAAAGTCAGTTGATATGTTTGAATCAGGAAAAGTATATTCCTGTATTTTGCAAGACTTTTATGGTTCTTTCCAGTGTTAGTTGATTTCCAAGTCCGACTTTGGTAATAATAATATAAAAACTAGAACGGAGTCGTCGAAACTTTGGATGAACTTATAAAATTACTAGATACCCATCTAC
>NZ_JAHLOS010000074.1 GCF_018917525.1 Enterococcus raffinosus
GATTTGCGTCATTGTCCGTTCATCCTTTATTGATTGTGTGAGAACTTCAATAATACATGAAATTGGGCAATGACGTTTTTTTATTGTCTTAAGTGGCTAAGTTCATTATAAAATCCGCCATTTTTTCATTCATAGTTTAGCATAGAAACTTTATTGAAACAGAATATTACTGATTGATTGCTCTTTCTGTTCATTCCCCTCCTTTTTAGCTATACTGGATTTAGAAGAAAAGGAGGGCGTTCATATGAATGAATTTTTAGCCGAAGAAGAAATGGAGAAATCAGAAGAAAAAAATCCGATGATGTTAAAATTGTTGAAGCAACGGACGATTTTGATTTACGGTGAGATTAATCAGGAGTTGGCGAAGTCAGTGACTGAGCAATTGCTTTATCTATCTGCCGTCAGCGATGATCCCATCACGATGTTTATTAACAGTCAAGGAGGTCATGTGGAATCTGGCGATACGATCCATGACGTCATCCGTTTCATTAAACCAAAAGTAAAAATGATAGGAACTGGTTGGGTTGCGAGCGCAGGCATTACAATCTATTTAGCAGCAGATAAAAAAGATCGCTATAGTCTGCCAAATACACGATATATGATCCATCAGCCAGCAGGCGGTGTTCAAGGACAATCAACTGAAATTCAAATTGAAGCAAAAGAAATTTTACGCATGCGCAAACGCGTAAACAAATTGATTGCCAAAGCAACCGGCCAAACATTGGAGCAAATCGAAAAAGATACAGATCGCAATTTCTGGTTATCAGCTGAAGAAGCAAAAGACTATGGCATTGTTGGAAAAATTGTTGAATCAGACTCAGCAGTTAAATAGAGGAGATTTTTTAAGGTAGGCGAGAGCCTATCTTTTTTTTACCTTATTTTATCCTATTTACTATATATTACTGTAGACATCAATCAATTAAAGAGATTTCACGACTTTTGAAGAAAAATGGATAGACAATAAAAAGTGAATCTGATAATGTTAGAAGAAAAATAAAATTTGATGTGAAAAATCTAAGGATATTAGTTTTCACTTTTTGCTTTAGCAGAGGTTGATAAAAAGATTTCTAAAAATAGGAGCCAGCCATATCGAGAATAAAGGATAAGGCTGGAGAAACAAATTTTTCTGAAAAAAATAATTTCTTTAGTAGGAGGAATAAATGTGGGAGCTAAATTAAAAGAGTTGTTAGGATTACCCTCTTTACGTGAAGCTCAGTTGATGAGTGGACAAAATTGCTTGAATCAAACGGTCACATCCTTATCTTTCTTGGATATTTCAGATATGGATGATTATGTTACTTTGCTTGAGACAAATGAATATCACTCTGGTGAGTTAGCACTGACTTCTTTTTTCAGCATCAAAGATGACGTAGGAAAACAATGTGAAGCAATTCGTCGGTTACATAAAATGGGTGAGCTGGGAATCATCCTCTATTACGTAGGGATCGTAGTTCCTAAATTGTCATCAGAAGTGATTCAAACAGCAGAGGATCTAGATTTTGTAATTATTCAAATGCCGAAAAATCAAAATCAAATTCGCTATAGCGAAGTAATCGTGGAAGTAATGGCGGCCATTTTGAAGGATCGCCCAACAGAAAATATTGTAAACGAGGTTTTGGAAAAGGCGTCATTATTGCCAGAACATTTGCGGACAGTCGAGGTGACATTGAGATTGCTTTCTGACTTACTACGGACGAATATCATTTTGACTAATCCTGATAATGAGGTGATTAATCAGGTCAAATGGCCGCGTAATTCCTCAGTTGATCTAGAGCGACTGTTACGTCGAGTCGTAGTGGAGGATGGTAAACAGGTTCAAAAAAATGATTTCGCAATTTTTTACAAAGAGCTTTATCATAAAGAGAATGGTCTCCTGCGATTCTATTTGTTAAAGGAGAACGAGCTGTTGACAGAGGCTGAGTGTAATCAATCTGTTGAATTGCTGCAGGTGGCAATGAACTTATGGGGAAAGAAGCACGGAGAAATTAGTGAATATGCTTTAGTGCAGGCCATTTTGAATGATGAAAGCGAAAAAATGTATCGTCTGGCTAATCATTTGAAGATTGATGTTAAAGGAATCGGTTTAATGTGGCTGCTACAGCTAAATGATTTGCGAGAAGAAAAAAAATTAAGGCAGGATATTCTAGCCTATGCCTCAAAATTTTATAAGACCTGTGTTGCTCAATTAATGGATGACCAATTGATTGTACTGTTAGGAAATTATTGTCACAATGATTCTGAGCTAGAGCTAGGTGAGTCTTACCTGCGGACGAGTCCCTATCAAGAAATAATCGATAGTATCGTTTTGTGTCCACGTTTACGAAATACCATGGATGTACGAATGACCTATCAGCTAGTTAACAAAGTTGCATTACAATTGCCAAAACTATTTCATGGAAAGAAGAGCTTTTCCATCAGTGAGATTCGTCAAGTCGCGAATGCTAGTAAGCTAATCCAATCAGGTGAAGCAGAGGTGGAAGAGACCCTTAGTGTATTATCACCGATCATGGACAGCAAAGAACAGCTGATGACGTTATGCAGTTTTTTATTAGATGCTGGAGCCGATTTTCAAATTTGCAGCGAACAGCTGTTTATTCACAAAAATACAGTGAAGTACCGAATCAAAAAGATTAGCGAAGCGCTAGGCTATAACGTTATGCGTTTTTCAGAGAGCTATGAATGCTACGTTGCTTGTTTGACCTATCGTTTAATCAGTCTATAATTTTAAGCTGAAGGCGGCTCGGATTTGCGAGCCGCCTTTTTTATAATAGCGCTAATAAGGCATCAATATCTTTTTCTTTTGTTGCCCAGCTTGTCGCAAAACGAATCACTGTATGCTCATCGTCATATTTTTCCCAGAAGCTGAAGGCGACCTCTTTTTTCAATTCTTCCATTTGCTTATTTTCCAGAATAATAAACTGTTGATTGGTGGGTGATTCTAAATAAAAACGATAATTCTTTTTAGTCAGCCCTTTTTTCAAGCGCATCGCCATTGCGATTGCCTGCCGACTGATCTCGAAATACAGTTGATCAGTGAATAAGGTGTCAAATTGCAGACCCAGCAGTCGTCCTTTAGCGAGCAGTGCGCCTTGCTGCTTCATATGAGCCACAAAGTATTCCGGTAAATTTTCTTTAGTGAAAACGACCGCTTCTCCTAATAATGCGCCGACTTTCGTTCCCCAAATGTAAAAGACATCGCAATATTTTGCAATCAGCGGCAATGTCAGATCAGATTCTGGACTAGCAAGACCGTAGCCTAACCGCGCACCATCCATAAATAAGGGAATTTTAAACTCGCGGCAAACCTCAGAAATATTTTTCAATTCTTCTTTGGAATAAAGCGTGCCGTATTCGGTTGGATGGGAGAGATAGACCATTCCCGGGAAAACCATGAATTCTCGATTGTCATCTGACCAGAATTGTTCAAGGTAAGAGCGCACCTGCTGAGCGGATATTTTTCCATTGGTTTGCGGCAGACTTAGAACTTTGTGCCCAGAAAATTCGATTGCACCTGTCTCATGGGTGGTAATGTGTCCAGTTTCCGGAGCGATAACACCTTCAATCTTTTTTAACAGGGAGGCGATCACTAACGCATTGGTCATCGTACCGCCTGCGATGAAAAAGACATCGGCTTCGGGACAGTGACAGGCTTGGCGAATCTTTTCGACTGCAGAAGCGGAATACTTATCTCGACCATAGCCGCTTAATTTTTCCTCATTGGTTTCAAGCATGCGCTGCAGGATTTTTTCATGTGCACCTTCTAAATAATCACTTTCAAAATTTAGCATAAAGAGCTCCTTCCATTTCCGATTAGTTCTCTTTTATTGTAGCAGATTGAAAGGATGTACAAGTGACAAAAAAGACCTGTGAACAAAATAGTCCACAAGCCTCTTGCTAATTAAAGTTCGATTGTTTCTCCGACTGCCATGACCTTGCCAACATTTTCTGGCAGTAGTTTGACAAAAGCTTCAGGGTCCTGCTTGATGACAGGAAAGGTGTTGTAATGGATCGGGACGACCTTTTTTGCCTTTAAACGTTTCGCAGCACTAGCAGCTTCACTAGGTCCCATCGTGAAATTATCTCCGATTGGTAAAAAAGCAATATCAATATCAAAGGCTTCGCCAAAGAGTGTCATATCACCGAAGTTTGAGGTGTCGCCAGCGTGATAGATCGTTTTACCTTCTTTTTGGAAAATAAATCCAGCCGGTTCCCCCATATAAATCATTTGTCCGTCTACCTCATAACCCGAGCTATGTTGGGCATGAACCATTTTTACACGACCAAAAGGAAAATCAAATTTGCCCCCAATGTTCATACCGTGGGTCTTTTCCACACCATTTTTTTCTGCAAAGCTACAGATTTCAACGTTACTAATAATTGTGGCATTATTACGTTTGGCAATTGGGATCATGTCGCCAATATGGTCACTGTGTCCATGAGTGATTAGAAGCCAATCGGTTTCTACCTCATCTGCCTTTAAGTCTGTCAACGTATTGCCAGTAATAAATGGATCAAATAATAATTTCTGTCCATCTTTCGTCGTAATTGATAGAACCGAGTGCCCATGATAAGTAATTTTCATCGTATATCCCTCTCTTTCTACGTATTCATTATAACGAAGATCCTCAATAATAAGGAAGCTTTTGCTTTTGTGTGAAATCGTTTAGAATAGAAGAAAACTAAACCGGGAAATGATGGAGGGAAGAGTATGCAGTTAACGATAGAGCCAAAAGTGAAAGAACAAGGTGTATCATTAGCCTATAGTGTTATCGAATTTACCAATGAAGCACATAATGAAAAAATCTGGCAAGAAGTGTTGAACCCTTTACTTAGAAGAATTGAATCGAATGATGTATTGGAAACCATCAAAGAAAATCCGCAGATCGTCGCGACGAAAAAGGTTTATAAAACATTAGGAAAAGATCCTGCACGTTTTAGACCGTCGTCTGATAGCTTGTGGCGTCGGATTGTTCAACAAAAAGGGTTGTATCAGATCAATGCGCTTGTAGATTTGAATAATTATTTTTCTTTAAAATGGAAGCTGCCATTTGGAGCCTATGACCTTGATAAAGTAACTGAACCCATCCAATTGACTGTTGGACAAGTAGAGGCACGCTATGCAGGAATTGGAAATAAATCAGTGAATATTGAAAATCTTTTGGTCTTAACAGATACTGAGGGTCCGTTCGGCAGTCCGACCTCTGACTCAACCCGTGGAATGATCGCTGAGGAAACGACACGTGCCTTATTAGTTGGGTACCAATTCGAAGATGAAGCAATTGTTGATCAAGCGGAAGTTAAATGTATTCTGGAAAAATATTTGGCAGACTGCCGAATCATCGAACAAGGAATTGTATAAATAAAAAAATCGAGGCAAATTTCTGCAATGTCATTAACTTAAGCATATTGACAAATAATCCGTAGTACTGGTGGAAGAATTGTTCTTCTCCAGTGCTACGGATTTGTCTTTTATTCGCTCGATGGCACGTCTAAATAAGCGATT
>NZ_JAHLOS010000075.1 GCF_018917525.1 Enterococcus raffinosus
TCTAGGTCCAAAGTAAAAGGGCGTTTTCCGGCCTCTATTCGTTGACGATTGATCTCATCTTCTAATTCATCTTGATAGGCTTTCGCTTCATCATGGGTCATTTCCTTCGTGAACTTATGTTTATTGGCATTGGCTTTAATGTGAGTCGAATCAAGGTATAGGTTATCCTCTGTCACAAAACCGGCTTTGACAGCTTGTTCTAAAATATAAGAAAAAATATCCTCAAATAGTGTCGTTTCTCTAAACCGGCGGACGTAATTTTTTCCAAAAGTTGAAAAGTGGGGAACTTTCTCTTCAAAGGAATAGCCTAAAAACCAGCGGTAAGCGACATTGGTGTCGACTTCCTTAATGGTTTGTCGCATGGAACGGATGCCGAATAAATACTGGATAAACACTAATTTAATCAGAATGACTGGATCGATACTTGGGCGACCTAAATCGGAGTAAGTGGCTTCGACGATTGGATAAATAAAGTCAAAATCAAGCGCGGCATCAATCTTTCGAACAAGATGATCTTGCGGAACTAGATCATCAATCGTGAGCATCGCAAATTGATTTCTACCGTTCGTATTGTTTTTAGACATCATAACTATCACTCCTTGTATTCGATTTCATAAATCTATTATAAAAGAAAAGACTGTAGACAGCATCCATAAAATGGACTTTGTCTACAGTCTGACGTCTGACTAAGTCAGACGTTTTTTCATGCTTATTTTACAACCATCACATTACAAGGTGCTTGATTGACTACATAAGCAGTTGTAGAACCGACGAGCAATAAGGATAGTGCGCCCAAACCTGTTGCTCCCATCACAATTAGATCGGTATCTAGTTTTTGCGCCAACTCAACAATCTCTCGTTTAGGATTACCAGCAATAATCTGAGAGGTCAGGTGAACTTCTTGTTCTTCTGCCATCCGATGATGCTCCAGCTCTGTGATAATCCCTTGAGCTTTTTCATGGACTTCCTGCATCAACGGAATCGAATTTCCTCCAGTCGTTCCGCTGAAACTAGCTGTATCGATTACGGTTGCCAAAGTTAGCTTCCCTTTATTTCTCTTTGCGATATTGATGGCTTCGTCAAATGCCTTTTTCGACTGTTTTGAACCGTCGACAGCAACTAAAATATTTTTATATTCATCAACCATTTTTGACGCCCCTTTCACCCTTATTTTATCATTCTGCTGATTCTTCGAAAAACGAAAATGATTATTTCTTTTTGTTTTTTCACTCTCTAATCATTAAAACTACTTAAAAACCCAGCTGAAAAATTGTTCTTTTTGCGATGAAATGCTAGACTTGCCTCAATCAAATTTTTACACAAACTACCAGAGAAGTAAGGAGAATTAGAGATGAATAAAACCCAAAGAAGAAAAGCCCATCTCATCATTCATAGCGCATCTACTGCTGCAGCAGGAGTTGGTGCAGGAATGGCACAATTGCCTTTTCCTGATGCGACCGTTTTATTACCGATCCAAACCGCTATGGTGATTGCTTTGGGAAAAATTTTTCATATTAAACTCGAACAGGGCGCATCAAAAGCCCTTGCCACTCAATTTTTAGCTCAAAAAGCTGGGCAAATGACGGCACGCTTCCTCGCAGGAAAACTTCCTGTTGCAGGTAATATTGTCAATGGCTCCACTGCTGCCGCCATTACTGAAAGCTGTGGTTGGCTCATTGCGAAGGAATTTTCAGAAGAATACGAGAAAAAACGCAAAGTATAATAATTTTTTAATTGCTGAGAAGCCTCTTTCAAATCCACACAAGATTCGCTATACTTGTAGTCGTGGATGAACTTGGTGTTTTACTCGTTCAATGATGTAGTCCGCATTTAAGATAGAGGTGCAGGTTCGATTCCTGTCATCCACATAATCCAAAAGAAGCTGAGAAGCTTCTTTTTTTTCGTAAAAAATCAATGGCCCATTCATTTTAGGCTCATTTAAGGTTCTCCTTCTACAATAAAGTTAAAAAGCAACTAGTAGGAGGTATTTTTTTGAGAACAAAGCAGTCAGTAATCATTACACTAATAAGTACTTTAGTGTTAAGTACAACCACATTCCCTATTATCGGATTCACTAATGAACAAGCCGGTGTTCCAGCCGCTCCACCAGATGGCGGTGGAATGGGTGGTGCAGATACTATGACCTATGATTATACGGGAGAGATGAAAGGCAGCCTAGTTGCTGATAATCAGGAAGTAGAAGCCGACACCGAAAAACAACGCTCTGACGGCAATGACGAAAATACTGCCTTAGTAAAAAATGGCGGAACCTTGACGCTTGAGAAAAGTACATTAGAAAAAGCTGGCGCAAGTGCTAACGATGACAACAGCAATTTCTATGGATTGAATTCAATCCTGTTGGCAGTGAACGAGAATTCCTTCGCTTATCTTTCCAACAGTCAATTAACTGCTAGCGATAAAGGGAGCAACGGGCTTTTTGCGACAGATAGCGGGACTATTTATGCCAATGATAATACTATTACGACAGAAGCGGACAATTCCCGAGGAATGGATGCAACCTATGGCGGCACCATCATCGCCAACAAAACCTCCATCAGCACCAAAGGGGATCATAGCGCTGCTTTAGCAACCGATCGCGGCGGTGGAAATGTTTCAGTCACTGATAGCCAATTTACAACACAAGGATCAGGCTCGCCACTATTGTATTCCACCGGTGACATTGAAGTGAGCAACGTCGAAGGAACGTCTACCGGCAGCCAGATTGCTGGTATGGAAGGCTATAACTCTATTCAAATCTACAATTCTAAATTAATCAGCAAGTTAACCGGAACAACCGGTAGTGATCCTGTCGCAAACGGTGTGATTATCTATCAATCCACTTCAGGTGATGCCGAAGCATCTACTGGAGAAACAGCAAAGTTTGAAGCCGTTAATTCCACTTTAAAAAGTGCCACTGAAGGAACGATGTTTTATGTAACAAATACTGAAGCCAACATTCTCTTGGAGGATAATACGTTAGATTTTGATAGTGATAAGGCAGTGCTATTAACGATTCAGGGAAATAATGCGAATAATTGGGGGACCGCCGGCAGTAATGGCGGCAAAGTGAACTTTACTGGAATCAATCAAGAATTGGCCGGTAAGATCAGTGTGGATTCTATTAGCAGTCTCAATCTCATTTTGACCGAAGAAACGACTTACAACGGCGAGACCGAAATCACTACAAACGAAGTGAATACCGCAGCCAGTGAAACCCCGATCACTGTCACAATTGATAAAACGTCTAAATGGGTAATGACCGCCGATTCACAGATAACCAACTTAAATTTGGAGTCAGGTGGCGAAATTGTTGACGAGGATGGAAAATCCGCAACGATCATAGCTGGTGGCGAAACCGTCGTAGAAGGAACGGGTTCAACAACCTTAACAGTTACTGGAACATACTCGACTCAAACCAATTTAAATGAGAACAACCGATTAAGCGACCCATCTATTGATCGAACAGACTTTGACCAGCATTATCAATTATCAACCTCCTTTACCAACAAAAGCACCGCAACCGAAAAAAAGAGCAGCACAAAGAATACCATAGCTGAAGATACATCTAGCGCGAAAAAAACTACTACAGCCATCGAGTCTAATAAGGAAGAAAAATATCCTCTATGGATTGCTTTCAGTGCGGTAGTCATTATAGCAGGGGCGTTGGTCCTGAAAAAAATGGGAAAAAGAACCAAACGTAGACACTAAATACTTTTCAAAATACGTAGCACGCTTGCAAAGGACAAGCGTGCTTCTCTTATCTCCCAGCTTTAACTTTTAGAAGATATACTTAAAGCAGAATTTCTCATTTCTTTGCGTATTTTATTTTAAAAGACTTCAACTTAATACTTTACTTATCGAACAAATGTTCGTATAATAATCTTGAGGTGATGACCATGTCCATGATTAGTCCAGATTCTGTTGAAATATTTTACCGAACGTATGACTCATTAGTAAAAGATTCCCTGCCGCTAGCTTTATTTTTAAACCAAATTACCGCCAAGATGGATGCCGAAAATCGTGATTATTTTGTCATCCCTGCTAAAAAGACCGGTCGCAAAAAGGATATCTATTTTCAATTTGAACGTAGAAATGATGAGCTTGTTTTCAAAGGCATTCATACAAGGAGGAAAAAAGATGGAATCAATTAAAGGAACCGTCACGAAACTAAAAATTATTCAATTTTCACAACAACCTTTAGTCTATTTTCAGCTCGCTAATACCAACTGTTTAATTTCCGCTCATTCATTAAATTTTTTGGCAGATGTCGAAGCTGGTATGAAAATTGTTGTGTTAGGAAAACGAAATAACCGAGGGCAATTTATTGTCGCAAAATACGCAGTCTTAGGCAAAACCAAACTAATGAATGATATCCAAAGCTATCAAAGGGCAAGCTAAAAGCCAGCACAAAAATGTGCCGGCTTCTTTTTTTATCGAACCACCATTACGTTACATGGTGCATTATTGACAACATATGCTGTTGTAGAACCCAATAGTAATCGAGAGAAAGTTCCCGTACCGGTAGCACCCATCAAAATCAAATCAATCTTTTTCTCTTCTGCAAAGGCAACAATTTTTGCTTTTGGATTTCCATCATCAACGACAGTTGTATAGGAGATATCCTCTGGGATCACTTCTTCTAATCCCCCTACAACAACACTTGCAGCTTTTTGTGCTTCCTTCACAATATGATCTACAGCGTAAGGTTCGGCTCCTAAATGATTGGTGTCAGATACGATCAAAATATACAAATGTGCGTCATTTCTGCGGGTGACTTCGATAGCTTCTTGGAAGGCTCGACGTGCCTGCTCAGATGAATCAACTGCGACAAGTATTTTTTTGTATGATTCCTTCATAATAAGACCCCCTTTTTTTCTATTGTAACGAATACCAACTATATTTGTACAGCAAATAGTAAGCGCTTTCTCGATTAGATTTTTTTTTTAGAAAAAAAGCACACAAAGCATAAAGAGAAACTTATAGATAGCTCATCCTCCAATTACCGTTAATAACTATTTCAATATGAAGTCACTGTTCTATTTCCCCCTCATACTATCTGCAAAATCTGTACATATAAGAAAACCTCAGGAGAAAACCGCTCCTGAGGACTTTTTGTTTAGATGAATCATTTTATTGTCGATCACTGATTCTAAATTCGTATCCAAGTACGTTCTTATAATATTCTGGATACAT
>NZ_JAHLOS010000076.1 GCF_018917525.1 Enterococcus raffinosus
TAACAACCGTGAATCAATTTTTGGTTAAGTCCTCGATCGATTAGTATCAGTCCGCTCCGTACATCACTGCACTTCCACTCCTGACCTATCTACCTGATCATCTCTCAGGGATCTTACTTTCTTAAAGAAATGGGAAATCTCATCTTGAGGTGGGCTTCACACTTAGATGCTTTCAGCGTTTATCCCTTCCCTACATAGCTACCCAGCGATGCCTCTGGCGAGACAACTGGTACACCAGCGGTAAGTCCATCCCGGTCCTCTCGTACTAAGGACAGATCCTCTCAAATTTCCAACGCCCGCGACGGATAGGGACCGAACTGTCTCACGACGTTCTGAACCCAGCTCGCGTGCCGCTTTAATGGGCGAACAGCCCAACCCTTGGGACCGACTACAGCCCCAGGATGCGACGAGCCGACATCGAGGTGCCAAACCTCCCCGTCGATGTGGACTCTTGGGGGAGATAAGCCTGTTATCCCCAGGGTAGCTTTTATCCGTTGAGCGATGGCCCTTCCATGCGGAACCACCGGATCACTAAGCCCGACTTTCGTCCCTGCTCGACTTGTAGGTCTCGCAGTCAAGCTCCCTTGTGCCTTTACACTCTGCGAATGATTTCCAACCATTCTGAGGGAACCTTTGGGCGCCTCCGTTACTCTTTAGGAGGCGACCGCCCCAGTCAAACTGCCCATCTGACACTGTCTCCCACCACGATTAGTGGTGCGGGTTAGAGTGGTCATAACACAAGGGTAGTATCCCACCAGCGCCTCTGTCGAAACTAGCGTCCCGACTTCTACGGCTCCTACCTATCCTGTACATGTGGTACAAACACTCAATATCAAACTGCAGTAAAGCTCCATGGGGTCTTTCCGTCCTGTCGCGGGTAACCTGCATCTTCACAGGTACTAAAATTTCACCGAGTCTCTCGTTGAGACAGTGCCCAAATCGTTACGCCTTTCGTGCGGGTCGGAACTTACCCGACAAGGAATTTCGCTACCTTAGGACCGTTATAGTTACGGCCGCCGTTTACTGGGGCTTCAATTCGTACCTTCGCTTACGCTAAGCACTCCTCTTAACCTTCCAGCACCGGGCAGGCGTCAGCCCCTATACGTCATCTTTCGATTTTGCAGAGACCTGTGTTTTTGATAAACAGTCGCTTGGGCCTATTCACTGCGGCTGATCGTTAGATCAGCACCCCTTCTCCCGAAGTTACGGGGTCATTTTGCCGAGTTCCTTAACGAGAGTTCTCTCGCTCACCTTAGGATTCTCTCCTCGACTACCTGTGTCGGTTTGCGGTACGGGCCATTGTTTTCTCACTAGAAGCTTTTCTCGGCAGTGTGACATCAGGAACTTCGGTACTGTTATTTCCCTCCCCATCACAACTTGTCCTTAGAGACGTAAGCATTTGACTCACATCAAGACTCATTGCTTGGACAGACATTTCCAATCGTCTGATTCCTTAGCCTCCTGCGTCCCTCCATTGCTCAAACAAAAACAACGGGTACAGGAATATCAACCTGTTATCCATCGCCTACGCCTTTCGGCCTCGGCTTAGGTCCCGACTAACCCTGGGCGGACGAGCCTTCCCCAGGAAACCTTAGTCATTCGGTGGACAGGATTCTCACCTGTCTTTCGCTACTCATACCGGCATTCTCACTTCTAAGCGCTCCAGCAGTCCTCACGATCTACCTTCAACGCCCTTAGAACGCTCTCCTACCAACACACCATTGGTGTGTTCCACAGCTTCGGTAAACTATTTAGCCCCGGTACATTTTCGGCGCAGGGTCACTCGACTAGTGAGCTATTACGCACTCTTTAAATGGTGGCTGCTTCTAAGCCAACATCCTAGTTGTCTGTGCAACCCCACATCCTTTTCCACTTAATAGTTATTTGGGGACCTTAGCTGGTGGTCTGGGCTGTTTCCCTTTCGACTATGGATCTTATCACTCACAGTCTGACTCCCAGAGATGAATGGATGGCATTCGGAGTTTATCTGAATTCGGTAACCCGAGATGGGCCCCTAGTCCAAACAGTGCTCTACCTCCATCATTCTTACTCTGAGGCTAGCCCTAAAGCTATTTCGGAGAGAACCAGCTATCTCCAAGTTCGTTTGGAATTTCTCCGCTACCCACACCTCATCCCCGCACTTTTCAACGTACGTGGGTTCGGTCCTCCAGTGCGTTTTACCGCACCTTCAACCTGGACATGGGTAGATCACATGGTTTCGGGTCTACGACCACTTACTCATTCGCCCTATTCAGACTCGCTTTCGCTGCGGCTCCGTCTTTTCAACTTAACCTCGCAAGTAATCGTAACTCGCCGGTTCATTCTACAAAAGGCACGCTATCACCCATTAACGGGCTCTAACTTGTTGTAGGCACACGGTTTCAGGATCTATTTCACTCCCCTTCCGGGGTGCTTTTCACCTTTCCCTCACGGTACTGGTTCACTATCGGTCACTAGGGAGTATTTAGCCTTGGGAGATGGTCCTCCCGGATTCCGACGGAATTCCTCGTGTTCCGCCGTACTCAGGATCCTCCTAGGTGCCAGTCAAATTTTGTCTACGGGGCTTTTACCCTTTCTAGCAGACCTTTCCAGGTCCTTCGACTATCTCACTGGACTACCATATTGGAGTCCTACAACCCCAAGAGGCAAGCCTCTTGGTTTGGGCTTTTCCCGTTTCGCTCGCCGCTACTCAGGGAATCGAATTTTCTTTCTCTTCCTGCAGGTACTTAGATGTTTCAGTTCTCTGCGTCTACCTCTAATCAGCTATGTATTCACTGAAAAGTAACATCCTATAAAAGATGCTGGGTTTCCCCATTCGGAAATCTCCGGATCAAAGCTTACTTACAGCTCCCCGAAGCATATCGGTGTTAGTCCCGTCCTTCATCGGCTCCTAGTGCCAAGGCATCCACCGTGCGC
>NZ_JAHLOS010000077.1 GCF_018917525.1 Enterococcus raffinosus
GACCTCTCAAAACTGAACGAATAAAAGTCAACCTGTGTAGTTTCCGTAACGTTCATCTTAGATGAACTGATTCCTTAGAAAGGAGGTGATCCAGCCGCACCTTCCGATACGGCTACCTTGTTACGACTTCACCCCAATCATCTATCCCACCTTAGGCGGCTGGCTCCAAAAGGTTACCTCACCGACTTCGGGTGTTACAAACTCTCGTGGTGTGACGGGCGGTGTGTACAAGGCCCGGGAACGTATTCACCGCGGCGTGCTGATCCGCGATTACTAGCGATTCCGGCTTCATGTAGGCGAGTTGCAGCCTACAATCCGAACTGAGAGAAGCTTTAAGAGATTAGCTTAGCCTCGCGACTTCGCGACTCGTTGTACTTCCCATTGTAGCACGTGTGTAGCCCAGGTCATAAGGGGCATGATGATTTGACGTCATCCCCACCTTCCTCCGGTTTGTCACCGGCAGTCTCGCTAGAGTGCCCAACTAAATGATGGCAACTAACAATAAGGGTTGCGCTCGTTGCGGGACTTAACCCAACATCTCACGACACGAGCTGACGACAACCATGCACCACCTGTCACTTTGCCCCCGAAGGGGAAGCTCTATCTCTAGAGTGGTCAAAGGATGTCAAGACCTGGTAAGGTTCTTCGCGTTGCTTCGAATTAAACCACATGCTCCACCGCTTGTGCGGGCCCCCGTCAATTCCTTTGAGTTTCAACCTTGCGGTCGTACTCCCCAGGCGGAGTGCTTAATGCGTTAGCTGCAGCACTGAAGGGCGGAAACCCTCCAACACTTAGCACTCATCGTTTACGGCGTGGACTACCAGGGTATCTAATCCTGTTTGCTCCCCACGCTTTCGAGCCTCAGCGTCAGTTACAGACCAGAGAGCCGCCTTCGCCACTGGTGTTCCTCCATATATCTACGCATTTCACCGCTACACATGGAATTCCACTCTCCTCTTCTGCACTCAAGTTTCCCAGTTTCCAATGACCCTCCCCGGTTGAGCCGGGGGCTTTCACATCAGACTTAAGAAACCGCCTGCGCTCGCTTTACGCCCAATAAATCCGGACAACGCTTGCCACCTACGTATTACCGCGGCTGCTGGCACGTAGTTAGCCGTGGCTTTCTGGTTAGATACCGTCAAGGGATGAACATTTTACTCTCATCCTTGTTCTTCTCTAACAACAGAGTTTTACGATCCGAAAACCTTCTTCACTCACGCGGCGTTGCTCGGTCAGACTTTCGTCCATTGCCGAAGATTCCCTACTGCTGCCTCCCGTAGGAGTTTGGGCCGTGTCTCAGTCCCAATGTGGCCGATCACCCTCTCAGGTCGGCTATGCATCGTTGCCTTGGTGAGCCGTTACCTCACCAACTAGCTAATGCACCGCGGGTCCATCCATCAGTGACGCAAAAGCGCCTTTCAAATCGAAACCATGCGGTTTCGATTGTTATACGGTATTAGCACCTGTTTCCAAGTGTTATCCCCTTCTGATGGGCAGGTTACCCACGTGTTACTCACCCGTTCGCCACTCCTTTTCTTTCGGTGGAGCAAGCTCCGGTGAAAGAAAAAGCGTTCGACTTGCATGTATTAGGCACGCCGCCAGCGTTCGTCCTGAGCCAGGATCAAACTCTCATAAAAAGTGTTTGAAACAGTCTTGCGACTGTTAAGCTCAATTGTAATAATTGACTTGCTAGCATATTGCTTGCTATGTTGTTT
>NZ_JAHLOS010000078.1 GCF_018917525.1 Enterococcus raffinosus
TCTGATCCCATTGCTCATCGCTCAGTTCATATCGTCGTGGTTGTGCCATTCGTTATCCTGCTCCAGTCGTTTTTATCAGAGCATACCATATTTTTATTGGGTTTTCAGACACGTCCTAGAAACAAGAAACAAGTATTTCTTTTGATTGGTGTTTTCATATGCATATTTTTTATGCAAAATTATGTATTTGTAGTAATTGGAACAATTACTACATTTCTTCTGATTCTAGGGTTTTTATTTTTTTCAGAGAATAATCCTATAACATCATTTAGTTTTTCATCTTTATTTTTTTGTAACAATCTGTTATTACAAACCACTATATCGCCGATAATTCCTTTTCTTTCTAGTAAAATGGAATGGTGGATGATCGTCTTATTTCAAACTTTCTTTTATGTGTTTTGTCAATTTTTTTTATCAAAATTTGAGACATGGTTGTATAAAAAATATATTCATACTGAATTGACAATGATCTTCATTACGGTATTAACACTAATAGGATTTCTATACAGTATTTGGAGGAACGATCTTCCAGGCATTAATGCGGCTAGTTCAGGAACATTGTTAAAATTTACAATAATAACGGCTCTATGTGCTATTTTATTTTTCTTATTAGTGGTCTTACTGTTTGCTCAGCGAACATTTGCGGAACGAACACGAATTGCCCAAGAAAAAGCAGAACTTGAAAATAGTAAATTTTATTATCAGGAGTTAGCGAAGAATGCCCAACAAATTCGTAATTTCAAGCATGATTTCCACAATCTTTGTCTTGGAATGAAGTTGATAATCGAAAAAGGTCAAATTAATGAAATCAAAGAATACTTTGAAGAATACATTGAAAAACCAAGTAATCAGCTTTCAAAACTAACGTACAATCTCTCAGCTCTTGAAAAATTAGATAGCATTCCTTTGAAGAGTCTATTTCATACAAAATTAGGTATTCTCGATCCGAAGTGTATCCATTTATCAATGGAAATTGACAGCAATATATGTTTTCCTGAATTTTGTTTGCCTAATTTGCTTCGAGGATTAGGTATTATTTTGGACAATGCCCTTGAAGAGCTGGCATTTTTGGGGGAAGGAGAATTAAACCTTGGAGTCATACAAGAAGGTTGTGATATTTGTATAATTGTCGAAAACACCTGTCGTGATAATTTACCGCCGCTACATGAACATCGGAGAGTGGGGTTCTCTACGAAAGGGGAAAACCGAGGATTTGGATTAGCTAGTTTGGAAAGCTGCTTGGCTGAAGCACCGTTTTTGCTGAGGACGCAAATTCTAGAAGATCGATATATTCAAGTTATTATTATTGAAGGGTCTAAAACAACATGATCAAAGTTATTTTGTGCGAAGATGATAGACATCAAAGGCAATATTATACACAATTGATTAAGGAAATTCTTCAGAACAACGAAGAGGTAAGCGTGGTTCTCTCATTTTCTGATCCGTATACATTGTTAATGGAATGCGGTGAGGAACGTCCTATTGGAGAAAAGCGATTATATATTCTAGATATTCATCTATCTACTGAGATGAACGGAATTCGCCTTGCTCAAGAAATTCGAAGATTTGATTCTCAGGGCGATTTGATTTTTATAACGACAGATGGTGAACAAATGCCTCTTGCTTTTCGTTTACAATTGAAGGCCCTAGATTACATTGTAAAGGATCAGGAAGATAACCTTAAGGAGGCTTTTTCACGCTGTATCGAAAAAGTTCTCAAATTAGAAGCAACTCAGCAAAGATACTTTGTAATTGAAACAAGCGGATCTTTTTATAGATATCCATTTCATGACATTATGTTTATCTGTACCAACGGTAAAAAAGGGATTCTGGAGATGCATACTCGATCAAGCTTGGATGAATTTAGAGGAACGTTAAAACAAATCCTGATTTCCTATCCGGATCTACTTCAAATTCATCAGGGGATTTTAGTTAATAGCAGAAATGTAATTAAAATTGATGAAAGAAATCGTATATTAACCATGTCGAATGGAGAAAAATGCGAAATCGCTTATCGATTTCGAAGGAAAATTTTTGAGAAGATTAAGAAGCAGTTGATATAATAGATAGAAAATTGTTAATGACTAGAAAAGAGAAGTTTCAAAACTTTGGGAAATTACTAACTAGGTTTTATCTCAATTCAAATAGCTGTTATAGGACTGACTCAAAGATTTCTTATTAGAGACAGAAATATCCGCCGAATCTCAAAAATTAATTAGGCGGATATTTAAGTTTATTTTGCAGTGAATCTTTCACTTTTTTATTATTGCTCATTTGTAAAAATGGACCAGTTGTATCTTTTTATTTAGCTTGAAATTGTAATACTGTGTACTTTAATCTATCAGAACAATTCACAATAGAAATATTTTGGATCATCATACCCTCACTTGATAACACCTTTTTATACCTCGAAATTAAATTCTCAAAAATATTCCGTATATTAAATATGACATTATCCTTTTTTTAGAGGACTTTATTCCTTTTTTTGATGTTTTATCGGGCCTTTCTATCTAGGAAAAATCTAAATATCAAGATTGGTATTATTCAATGGTGTCTATCAATTGTATCCTTTTCTCCCATCATTATATAAATATCCTTTTTTACATTCAATAGACCTAAAATTTTGTTTGAAAGTTAGAAAAGACATCAGAATACTTTTTGATTTTCATGATTCAATCAAATAAGAAGACTATAACACATAAAATGTCCATAAGTGTTTGCTAAATTTCAATTAAACTCTCTTACGAATATGAATTTTGATTATAAGCCATAAACCAATACCTGATATTAATGTAGTATTGTGGAGCGAATGCTGCTAGCATTTTCAGAATTAAATTCGTTTGTCGAAGATTAGCTTATGAATGCTGTGAGGGGATAAGTATGGAAATTTCTATTTTTGTTGGCTTGCTGGCTCTGTGTATATTTTATATGTTTTTTCAACATTTCAATTATAAAAAGAAACTTGTCAATAATAATTTGGAGAAAAGAGAAACTGAAATAAAAAAAATTGATGAAGAGTTAGACAGACTAAGAGAAGAATCCGATATTTTAAAAATGGAGGTAGATTTATTAATTAAATTGTCAAAGGAGAAAAGATAGTGGAATTAGTATTTATGGTGTTCGTAGTATTTGTGACTTTGTTGATGGCATTCATAATAAAGGGGGTGCTTTCACCAAAACATGAAGATATTCTTGAAGAAACCAACGAGAAAATAAAATTGATTAAGGCAAAAAATGAGATATTGAGATATGAAATTAAGTTCTTAAAATCAAAACAAAGGAGTAAATTAGATTAAGAATAAAACAGATTTTTAGCTTTTTACTTCTTAACATTAGCAATATGAAATATTTTGTATTTTGATAATGAAATGATGAAGAAAGATGAGGAAAAGATTGACGATTTTAAGAAAAATAAAATTTTCGAGTATCGTTTGTTTTCTGCTACTAGTGGTCGGTTTGATGTTAATCTTCAACAATCAAATTAAGACATTTATGATAAGTAGACAAACAGAAACTAATAGAATTTCCCAATATACTGTAAGTGATGTAGAAAAAAACCTTAAGAAAAAAGCAAATTACGACTTTGATTCAGTGAAATCTATTGATTCTGAAATGGTGTTAAAAGAGCAATTTAAGAATAACGATTTACCTGTAATAGGAGGTATAAATATTCCTGAAGTAAAAATAGAACTTCCTATTCTGAAAGGTGTAGATAATAAGGTCTTACTAACTGGTGCAGGTACATTAAAAGAAGAACAAAAGATGGGAGAAGGGAATTATGCCCTTGCAAGCCATAGAACAAGCGATCCTAAGTTACTATTCACGCCTTTAGATGATGTTAGCATTGATACTAGAATATATTTAACGGATTTGAAGAAAATCTACATATATAAAGTAGTCATGAAAAAAATAGTTGATCCCAGTCAAGTACAATTGATAGATGATGTTGAGGCAAAAAAATTAGTAACCCTTGTAACTTGTGGTGATATTGAAGGAAATACTAGGTTAGTTGTCCAAGGAGAGATATTTCAGACCATAGCCTATCAAAAAGCACCTAGAAAATTAAAAATGCTTTTCGAAGAATAGAACATATTGAAGATTAAATAAAAAAACTGGGGCGTATCACATCTAATAATCAAAACAAGATAAAAGCTAAGGAAGGAAAATCGCTCAAAGATTTTCGTTCCTTTTTAATTTTAACTATAAATTACTGGTTTCATATTTATTTTTAAAAAGTATTTATAGATGAAAGGAGGAAATAATTGGAAATTAATGAGGTAGCAATTCGAAAGTTGATGAAAGAAATAATTATCAAAAGGAGGGAATTGAGTAAACAGTATTTCAATTTAAAACAAGATTTAGAAAAGCTAAACTCTGATGTATATCCCAGATGTATGACCAAAAGTACAGTGATTGTAACCAAGAAAAAAAATATAAAAGAAGTGAGAACTAAAAATGTAACTCGCAACTGTGGAGTAATACATTCTTTTGAAAGGATCTCATGGAATGGCAACACTTTTTTTGACAAAAATTATAAGGTGTTGTGAATCTCTTGGTGTTATTGCTCCGATTGCCCTTGACAATGAGCCTCCTCGGATCGGATTCTTTCCGGCAGAAGCGT
>NZ_JAHLOS010000079.1 GCF_018917525.1 Enterococcus raffinosus
TGGTGATGCGGTCGGGAAACCAACATCAGTTTATCAATTTTGGGAGGTCTTTTTAATACCACGCTGGAAGCTCTTTTGAACCACCAGCACAGCAGGTGGTTTTCAAACATACAAAAAAAGCGATTAAAATCAAACGATTTTAATCACTGTCTTCTTTATGCTAGTTGCTCTTTTTCAAACTGACTATTATACAAATCGGCATAAAAACCTTTTTGCGCCATCAGTTCTTCGTGATTTCCTTGTTCAATGATATTTCCTTCTTTCATTACCAGGATCAAATCCGCATTGCGGATCGTTGATAAGCGATGGGCAATCACAAAGGAAGTCCGATTACTCATCAATTTGTCCATTGCGGCTTGAATTAATTCTTCTGTTCGCGTATCAACAGAGCTAGTAGCTTCATCTAGAATCAACATCGGAGCATCTTTGATAAGGGCTCGTGCAATCGTCATTAATTGTTTTTGCCCCACCGACAAACTAACACTATCATCCAAATACGTATCATAGCCTTTTGGAAGTGTTCGAATAAAATGATCGATCCCGACTGCTTTACAGGCATCAATAACTGTGTCATCAGCAACATGCTGTTGATTATAAATCAAATTTTCTTTGATCGTTCCTTCAAACATCCACGTATCTTGCAGTACCATACAAAATTGATCATGCACTTCTTCTCTAGTCATGTCTTTCGTAGAGACCCCATCGATCTTGATTACTCCACGATTTGTCTCGTAAAAACGCATCAACAGATTAACGATCGTGGTTTTCCCAGCACCAGTCGGACCAACAATAGCGATTTTCTGACCGGCTTTAGCATCCACGCTAAAATTATGGATGATTGTCTGAGCTTTGTCATAACCAAAGCTGACATTTTCAAAACGAACATTTCCTTCCGCGCTACGTATATGCGTCCCTTTTTTTGACTCATCAGCTAATTCTTCTTCAGCAAGAAATTCAAATACTCGGTTCATGGCCGCCCCTGCTGACTGTAGACTTGAAAAAGCCTGAGCTAACTGAGACAAAGGTTGTGAAAATAGACGAATGTAAACAGTAAAGGCGACGATGACTCCTAATGTGATATCCCCTCTCAACGCTAATACAGCCCCCACGACACAGACCGCTACATAGCCAAAATTCCCAATAAATCCCATCAACGGCTGCATGATTCCTGAAAGAAACTGTGCCTTCCACACACTACCGTAGAAATCTTGATTCATTTCTTTAAATTCATCTTTCATGTCTTTTTTTGCACTGTAGGCGCTAATCACCTGCTGGCCTGAATAAGCTTCTTCAGCAAAACCATTGATTTTAGCCAATTTTTGCTGTTGCTGATTAAAATGGACTTGAGATTTTGCCATAATAACTGCCATCAGCACAAAGCCCAATAAAACAGCAACGACTGAGGTGATCGTTAACAGCAAATTTGTCCGAAACATCATGACTAAACAACCGATAAACAAGGTGATAGATGGAAACAATGTACTTAAGCTTTGATTTAACGACTGACTAACTGTATCCAAGTCATTCGTCACCCGGCTCAAGGTGTCTCCTTGACTATGGGAATCAAAATAGTTCAATGGAACTGCATTGATTTTTTCAGATATCTGACGTCGCATTTGTTTAGAAAAACGTTGCGTGACAGTCGCTACAATAAATCCTTGGAAGTAGGAAAGAATTGACCCGATCCCATATAAAATGACCAATCCTAGACCAAGCTGACTGATTCGCGTGAGATTGATTGAACCACTTAAGCCTTGTGTAATCAAATCAGTGATTTCACTTAATCGATTCGGTCCAACGATTTGAGTGATACTGCCAATTGTCGCAAATACGATCGTCACGAGCAGCGGCCATTTATATTGGTTCAGAGCTTTAAAAACATTGTCTCTCAATGGATGTTCCTTCACTGGTGTGTGTGCATTTTCTAAAGTATTATCCATGTGCTAATTCCTCCTTCGACAGCTGAGAATACGCAATCTCTTGATAGACTGCATTTGATTCCAGTAATTCTTCATGGGTTCCCTGCCCAACGATATGTCCTTCATCTAAAACGATGATTTGATCGGCATCCATGATGGTGCTGATGCGTTGCGCCACAATAAGTTTAGTGGTGTCTGCCAATTTTTCTTTTAAAACTTCTCGTAATTTTTTATCCGTCTTATAATCCAGTGCCGAGAAGGAATCATCAAATAGTAAGATTTCTGGTTTACGGGCGATCACTCGCGCAATTGCCAGACGCTGCTTTTGGCCTCCTGAAAAATTACTACCATTTTGCGCAACGTGACTATTCAGTTTGTCTTCCTTTTCATTCACAAAATCACTGGCTTGAGCGATTGACAAGGCTTCTTCCATCTTTTCCTCATCTAACGGAGCATTGCTGCTGATTCCAAAGTCTAGGTTCGATTGGATCGTCCCGCTGAATAAAACAGGTTTTTGCGGAATATATCCGACAATGTCATTCAAATTCACATGGCTATAAGTATTGATCGGTTGCCCGTCAATTGAGATCGTGCCTTCACTGGTTTCATAAAAGCGCGGAATCAAATTCAAGATTGTACTTTTTCCGCTCCCGGTTGAACCGATAAATGCCACTGTGTCTCCTTGTCCTGCTTTAAAATTTATGTCATGAACGACTGGCTCAGAAGCATCGGGATAACGGAAGGTCACATGATCAAACTCAACAGTCCCTTTAATATCTGACTGCTTTTTCTCTCCCTCATTCGGAAATTCAACAGAGGATTCCTTATCTAAAACCTCATTGATCCGTTTGGCCGAAATCGTTGCCCGTGGCAAAATCATGAAGATCATCGACATCAAAACAAAACTCATGACCACCTGCATCGCATAGGAAGAAAACACGATCATATCACTGAACAAGGTCAGCTTCGCCATCCCCGCTGCTTGCTGAATCATATACGCGCCGATCCAATAAACCGCCAGTGTTAAACCGCTAGAGATCAAACTCATACCAGGGCTCATCAAAGCCATCACTCGGCCAGCAAACAAATTCGTCGAAGTTAGCTCTTGATTTGCCTCTTCAAATTTTTCTTCCTGATAACCTTCAGCATTGTACGCACGTACCACTCGTAGTCCGGTTAAATTTTCTCGTGTGATACTATTTACCTTATCTGTCAATTGCTGGACTTTTCGGAATCTTGGCTGCACAAGTGTTAGGATGACTGACAACATGATTAATAAGATCAGAACGGCTACGCCGGTAGTTGTCGTCCACTGCCAATTCTTGCCAGCGATTTTCAAAATCGCCCAAACGGCTGTGATCGGTCCCTTGATCAGCAATTGCAATCCCATCGCAACCACCTGTTGAATTTGCGTTAAATCATTCGTAGTCCGTGTGGTCAAGCTAGGGATCGAAAATTGCTGAATCTCATGCGTAGAATAATCCATCACCTTGCCAAACATGTCTTGGCGTACCCGGCAAGTTAAACTCGCCGCAATTTTGGCAGCGAACAAACCGACGATGGATGAAAAAACAAAGCTCATTAAAGATAATAAGACCATCCAGCCGCCAGGTTTTAAGATTTCACTGATAGCGGTATTCGGAGTTTGAAGCAGCGTCGTAATTTGCGACATATAATCTGGTACCTTTAAATCCATCCAGACTTGTCCAAGGATGAATAGGACACTCGCTAGTACCAGTAGTCGTTCTTTCGTATTTGTTCTTTTTATTAGTTGTATCATAGGGAACCTCCTTGTTCGATTCTCGTCGTACATCCGCCTGGAAAGGATTTACAAACAGATAGTGACATCTTTTTAAAATTAGCATGCTAACTATTTGCGGAAAATGAAATCTGACCGCTTCAACGGCCAGATTAGAGACGGGATTTCAAATTTTGTTTGAATTTTTCCATCGTTGCGGAAAACTGAGTCAGTTCTTCATCAGAAATACCTTGTTTCAAAATGTTTTCGATATTTTCGATTTGTTGCTCTACTTCGATCGTCGTCTGGATTGCCTTTTCCGTCACGATCAAGCGCTTCAACCGTTTATCCTTTTGAGAAGGCGCAGTGGTCAAAAAGCCATTTTTGATCATGCGATCCACTAGATTGCTGGCAGTTGGCTTCCGAATCGATAATTTTTCTTCCAAATCTTTTTGATAAATTTCTTTGTCGCGATTGTGAACCAAGTATCCCAAAGCAAAGCCTTGAGGTCCTCTAATATGTCCACCATCGCTCATTTTTTCAATATATCTGGCAATTAGCAGTGATAGCTCTCTGACCTCAAAACCAATTGATTCGGACTGATTCATGGGACTCTCTCCTTAAATAGTTATCATGCTAACTATCATAAATTGTTTTTTATTTTTTGTCAACCTATCTTATGTCTTCTTTTAAAAAGGCGGATTTTATAATGAACTTAGCCACTTAAGACAATAAAAAAACGTCATTGCCCAATTTCATGTATTATTGAAGTTCTCACACAATCAATAAAGGATGAACGGACAATGACGCAAATC
>NZ_JAHLOS010000080.1 GCF_018917525.1 Enterococcus raffinosus
CATAATCATCGTGAGACACGTTCGTAATTGAAAAGATTGCGCACGTCCTCTCAAATATAAGAGAGTCGTGAACTCTTTGCTTGATAGGTGAAATGAAGGAGTAACGCCCTGAAGCGCCTACTCTGATACTCCGACATGCGTCATTTCATATATTGGAAATGAGGTGTGAATCTCGGTGAAGTCGGCTGAAGGATACCGTCTGTTGATAAAAATAGTAATCGGCAACGAAATCTCTCTAGCGGTAGAGGGTGTATCTGATAGGCCGGGAGTCGTTAAACTCGATAAGGTGAGAATGTGGTAAAACACTGACGAACCGGCGAATGAAATGTCTATAAGTGGCGAGCACTCAGAAATGAGTACGTGGCTAACAGTAAGTTAGCTGTATTCCGTGGGCGAGTACCTATGGTGGTTCCGAAAGCTCCATGCACAGTTACAGGCTGTGGAGAGGATACTAGGCAAGAGTTGGCACCTAAGTTGAGAAATAAGATAAAGCAAAGGGAACGTGGAAAGCTGTCATCGTGGAGAGAATATACTCAATGAAGCGATTTTAAGGGGAATCCTAAAGAGGAAACTTAAATTTATGACAGTGAGAGTGGAGGCACGAGCAAAGAAATTTCTGTAATGGAAATGGAGCAACAGCCTCTAGCCGTTAGTTTGATATACTTCAACTCAGTCATAACAAAGGATTCTGGTATGACTCAAAAGGTCACGTACCGTAAAAGGAGCGTGATAGACCTTGAAAGAAAGTTTTAAGAAGATACCTCGAATGAAAAATACACGGTTACGCCATACAGAATATTATGGTATGACCGAAGTCTTCGATTCAATCTATGAGCAAAGTAATAAGGGTGAAAAATTTAAAAATTTGATGGCGATCATCACCTCAACAGATAATATTCTTCTAGCTTATCGAAATATCAAACGAAATAATGGTAGTGCAACACCTGGGATAGATAAGGTGACTATCTATGATATCGAAAAGCTGGATACAGAGGAGTTTGTCAACAAAGTAAGAAAACGTTTCACTCATTACAATCCTCGAAAAGTAAAACGAGTAGAGATTCCCAAGCCGAATGGGAAAACCAGACCATTGGGAATCCCGTCGATGTGGGATAGAGTCGCACAACAATGCATTCTACAAGTCCTAGAACCAATCTGTGAGCCAAAGTTTTATAAACACAGTTTTGGTTTTCGCCCAAATCGTTCAGCAGAAAATGCTGTTTCAACAGCGGCGGGGCGAATCAATCGAGCAAAAATGCAATATGTAGTCGATGTAGACATCAAAGGATTCTTCGATGAAGTCGATCATACAAAATTATTGCGACAGATATGGACATTGGGAATACAAGACAAACAACTACTCGTGATTTTGCGTAAAATGTTAAAAGCACCTGTCGAAATGCCGAATGGAGAAACGATCTATCCAACGAAAGGGACACCACAAGGTGGGATTCTTTCCCCTTTATTAGCAAACATCAATTTGAATGAGTTTGATTGGTGGATAGCAAAACAATGGGAAAGCTTCGAGTGCGAAAACATTAATGATCATTACATTGAAAAAGTCGGGCGCTGGAATCATAGTTACCGATATAAACAGTTGAGAAAAACTTCAACACTAAAAGAAATGTATATAGTCCGTTACGCGGATGACTTTAAAATCTTCACGACCACAAGAGCCAACGCTGAAAAAATATTTACGGCAAGCAAAATGTGGCTAGAAGAACGACTTCATTTACCGATTTCTCCGGAAAAATCTAAAATTACAAATTTGAAAAAGAAAAGCAGTGAATTTCTTGGATTTGAATTGAAAATGGAGCGTAAAGGATACGACAAAATGGGACGTAAGAATTACGTTTGCCAATCTCATATTTGTGATAAAGCCAAAAAGAGGATCAAGAAACAGCTCAAAGATCAGATAAAATTGATACAAAAGGCACCAAACGGTACTGACGTCACTCGTAACCTAAACATTTACAACAGTATGGTTATCGGGATTCATAATTATTATCAAATCGCAACGCAAGTTAATGACGATTTGATGCCGATCCAGTATCAATTAACTCAGGTAGAAAAGCATCGATTTAAACACTTGGGATTAAAGAAGACATCAAAATATAAAACTCGTGATAAAGGTATTCGACCTTATCTAAAATCAAAAATGACAAGGTATATCAACGATGTACCGATCATACCAATTGGTTTCATAAAGACGAGAACGGCTTTAATGAAACACAACGGTGTGTGCAAGTATACAGAAGAAGGTAGAAATCTGATTCATAAAAAGCTTCAAGTAGTTTCAGTGCAAGCACTTCAATGGCTTAGAAGTCATCCAGTAATTGGCGAACGAGCAACGATTGAGTTTAACGATAATCGTATATCTCTATATGTAGCTCAACAAGGAAAATGCGCTATTACTGGTGTGGAACTAGATATCACACAAATGCACTGTCACCATAAAATACCATGGATCAAATCAAAAAATGATCGATATTCTAATCTGATTTTGATTAGCGACACAATTCATCGAATGATACACGCAACACGTGAAGTGACGCTTCTATCTTATTTACAGGATTTAAACTTGTCAGATTCCCAATTAGAGAAAGTCAATAAATTACGAGTAGCAATAGGAAATACAAGAATTTCATTCAGTAATCAATTTAAGACCGGACTGAGACAAACATGAAGTAGCTAATTAACGGGGGAACGCCGTGTACGGTGAAAGTCGTACGCACGGTGTGAAGCGGGGGAAAAACTGGCGATAACATCAAAAGTTTACCTATCGCTATC
>NZ_JAHLOS010000081.1 GCF_018917525.1 Enterococcus raffinosus
CTATTTACAACAAGGACTGATCTTTGAAAACTAAAAAATATGCGGCGCACAGAACGCGCCGCATATCGGACTAAGTTTTATTCAAATTTGTCTCCACCAACACGATTTGACGAAGAGCCTGTTTTTTTCGTTTATCCTATAAATCTGCGATCGTTGTTCCTTCACCGAAGATAGCTTCCCAATCGCCTGTAAAATCAGTCACTGCTTGCGCAATTGACGGCATTGCTAACGCTTGTTGAATAATATCCACACCCATCGTAGCCGCTTGACTGCCATTTTCTAAAGCAGCATTGACTTGGCCCACGTTCTTGAAGCTAGCAGCCAAGATTTTTGTTTCACTCTTCGTTCGAGCAATCTCTTCTGACATTTCAAAAATAGCTTCCCGCGGATCAATATTTAAGTTTTCCATCCGATTGAAATAGGGTGCGATATAATCGGCCCCAGCTGCGATGGCTAGATAAGCTTGAAACTTGGTATAAATAGCAGTAGCTGTAACGTTGATACCACGACGTTTCAATTCCTTGATTGCCTTCAAACCTGGTTCATTAACCGGAATTTTGATGAATACCTTTTGATCAATATTCGCTAAGATCGTTTCAGCATCCTTGATAATTCCCTCGTAGTCGGTTGCCACGACTTGTACATGTAATGAACAATGTTCACCAATGATACCGCGTATTTCCTTCATGTGTTGGAAAAAATCTATTTTCCCTTCTTTTTTCACGATCGAAGGATTAGAAGTGACACCCGCGATTGGTAAAAAGTCTGCAAATTTTTTAATATCAGCAAGATTCGCTGTATCTAGCATAAATTCCATTTTGAAAGCTCCTTTACTCTTTTGTATAGAACAAGCATAGCACCTTCAAAAAAATATTTCTGCCTTCTTCCTAACAAAAAAAGTGAAAAGCTTTGTACCAAGCCTTTCGCGAATAAAAGTTTTAAAACAATCGCACAAATGTGCATTTTTGTAAGAGAAACTACTTTCGTTGTTTTAGTCGTAAGATTTCCTGTGCGGTTTCTTGATCCGTGATCAATGTTTTTAAGTACCCTTTTTCCAACAAAGGAGCAATCGAACGGGCCTTAGAAATTCCTCGAGCGATTCCTACCGATTGAGGAATGTCAGCCAACTCTTTTAAAGATAACCCAATGGTTCGTTGATCCAAAGCACCATTCAACAGCTTTCCGTAGCCATCATAGAAACGACAGCAGCAGTCGCCTACTGCTTCGCGTAATTTTAATTCTTCATAATCTGCCGGTGATAACAAATCTCGCCATTGGCTTTTATGATAGCTCAAAGGTCCACCAACACCGACAATGACTATATCTAGACGCTTCCAGTACTCCTTTAGATCGTGGAAATATTTTGAATTGAAAATTCCTTCAGCTAGTTCCTTGGTTTCCTGAATGACCGTCGCATTTACAAATAGACTATCACCATTCAATTTACGAGCCAATTCATATACCAATGTATTCACATGATAACGCGAATTAATATGACTTGGTCCGCCGACTACTGGTACGACTGAGACATTCGACAATTGCTTTGGATCAATCTTGTTCACGGCCCGACCGACACTGGCTCCCCATGACAATCCAATGACCATCTCATCGGATAACTGACGACGAATCCAAGCTCCAGCGGCTTCTGCCAGATGATCCTCTTTGGCTTCTTCACTACTATCATTTTCGGTTGGAACCAATTCAACAGCAGTCAGATCAAAGGTCTGCTTTAGCTGCTCTTCTAACTCAAACAATCGTGCATCAAAATGATTGATTTTGATTTCCACAATTCCTTCTGTTTTGGCTTGACTTAACATCCGGCTAACCGTTGTGCGATAGATGTCTAACTCTTTGGCAATCTGAGCCTGTGTCAGTTCTTGTTCATAGTACATATAAGCAACTTTGGCTAATAATTTTTTCTTGTCCTCTTTCATATCTGCTTCCTCCCGTAAGAGTCTCTTCCCTTATTCTAACAAAATATCATTTACGACGTTCGCTAAAGCGTGTATTATTAGTTACTAATAATACGGTGAATAAGTAGATTCCATTCAAGGAGGAAACCAAATGTCTGTTGAAGCTGTAAAAGAGTACTTTTCACACTATGGAATAGCGGATCGCATCCAAGAATTTCCTGTCTCAAGTGCGACGGTCGAACTGGCGGCACAAGCGTTGAACTGTGCACCTGAACGTATTGCAAAGACCTTGTCCTTTAAGCTGAAAAAGGCCGGCAAGAGCATTTTGATCGTCACTGCTGGTGATGCGAAGATAGATAATCCAAAATTTAAAGCTGTTTTCGGTGAACGTGCGTTGATGCTGAAGGCTGATGAAGTGGAAACAACCATCGGACATCCAGTCGGCGGGGTTTGCCCTTTTGGAATCAATCCCGGAATCGATGTCTTTCTAGATGATTCTTTGAAACGCTTCGAAAGTGTTTATCCTGCTTGCGGCAACTCAAACAACGCGATCGAATTGACCATACCAGAATTAGAAAAATATACTCAGTTTAAGCAATGGATCGATGTTTGCAAAAACTGGGAATAAAAAATCGAGGCAGAAATTTGCAATGTCATTAACTTAAGGCACTTGATTTTTATAAAGAGGCACAAACTCGGAACAGTTCGAATTTGTGCCTCTTTTTTTGCTTTTTTCAAGTTATACTTAAAAGAGAGAAGTCCAGTAAAGGAGGGGTTAAAAATGATG
>NZ_JAHLOS010000082.1 GCF_018917525.1 Enterococcus raffinosus
GTAAACGTAATATAGTAAAGTGTATTTAAAAATCCCGTAATCATCCTGCATAGTTAAGGATGATGGCGGGATTTGTTAATAGTTTGCGCGGCAGTTCGCTTGAACAGTTTCGTTCCATGGCAAATAAGCTGCTAACGCAGCTGGCGTTTGGATAGACAGGTTGGGGATTTTTTCAAAAAGATGAATCAGATATTTTCGGGGATCTAAGCTATTTTCTATAGCTGTTCGAATAATACTCAAAATGATCCCTGCGGATTTTGCCCCCTGTTCACTTTTGGAAAACAACCAATTTTTTCTACCCAGAACGAGCTCTTTAATCGCTCGTTCTGCACGATTATTTGACAGCTCTAAGCGCCCATCTTCTAAAAAAGTACAGAGTCCTTCTTTATAGTTTAAGGCGTATTCAATCGCTTTACCGATTTTCGAATTGGGTAGGACGCATAAATCGGTTGCCCAAGAAAAGAACTCTTCCACAATCGGTTTGATCCAACGTTTGCGCTGCTCTTGTCGTTCATTCGCATCCAAGTGAGCCAATTTTCTTTCTTCTTTAAACAAGAGATTGCAGTACTTTTCTCCAGTTAGTGCATGGCTGTATTTAGAAGGCTGTGAGCCAATAGCTTCATGAAATTTTCTACGAACGTGAGCCCAACAATAGGCGTTTTTTACCTCTCGCAGTTTTCCGTAAGCCGTATACCCATCGCTATGCAAATAGCCAGTAAACTCCTTCAAAAATTGTTGAGGTAATTCATGTTTGCGTGAGAGCTCGTGTTGGTAGAGGATGATGGGGTACTTCTCTGATTTTCCAGAGAGATAGACCCAAAAATATGTTTTTTCGTTTCTCGCATCAATCACTCGGTAAGGTGTCTCATCCGCATGGAGAACACGTTGTTTATGAAGTTCTTGTTTCAAAACTTCATAAACAGGTGCTAATACATACTCTGTTGCTAAAAGGTGCCAGTTGATAATCTTTTGACGATCTAATGGAAAACCAAAGGCTTTCCATTCGTTCTCTTGCCGGTAGGCAGGAACTTTCTTCACGTACTTTTCAATCATTGTTTGAGCGACCATCGTGGGACTGCCAAAACTATTGTTAATTAATGGCTTAGGAACGGGAGCTTTTTTAATCACTGTCGTCTCAGTTTCTTTTTCACATGCGTGACATTTATAAGCATGCTGGTGAAAAACAGTTTTTTCGATGTGGGCAGGAATAAACAAAGGTTCCTCACGAACAACCGTCGAACCAATATCGATCATGTCAGCCCCGCATGTCTCACAAAGACAGGCTTCGCCTTCCAACCGATAATGTTGATGATTCTCTGGTAACTGAGATAAAGACAACGCTTTTTTCCCTTTGGATTTTGTTCGTCGAAATCCTTTGACTTCAATTATTTCCTGGCTTTCTTGTCCAGTGTGCTCTGGTTCATTAAAAGACTCTTTATCAAACAAGTTGGTCTGTCCATCCACAAAAGGCGTATCTTCTTTTTTCGCCCATACATTTGTCTTTGGATACTAAAGAGTTGTTCTTGCAGGTATTGAATCTGATCAATAGCCATGGTTAATTGTTCCGTCAATTCTTTATTTTTCTTTTCTAATATCTTGTTATGTTTAACCATAGTATTTCCTTTTTTAGACACTGATTACCACCTCTTTCTGTATTTATATCTTGTTATTATTATACCATTTTTTCGCGCGAAAAAGTAGTGAAAAACGCATGAAATCAACGTTTTCTACTACTTTAATAGAAAGCACCCTTGGTGCTGGAATGAATCGTTTTCTTCTCTTCGATCGAAAAGCCTGTAAGCAGTCGCTTCAACTGCCGGACATTTAACTGTTTAATTTCTGATGTGTGTTTTGGCCATTGAAGTCGGCCGTTTTCAAACCGTTTGTACAATAATAGAAAGCCGTCGCCTTCCCAGTAAAGTGCTTTAAAACGATCAGACTTTGTCCCACAAAAAAGAAAGAGTGCTTGATCAAAGACATCCAGTTGATACGTTTCTGTGACGAAGGCCGCCAGTCCATCGATCCCTTTTCGTAGATCGGTCTTCCCGCAAACGATAAAGATATTAGGTACGTGAGTGAAGTCGAGAAGCATGGATGCTCAACTCCTTCATGATCGTTGCCAAAATATATTTGTCCGTTCCATTGTAGATATAGGCTTCGGCTTGTCCCAATTTCACTCGAGCAGCGAGTTTTGATTTCGCTGGAGGAGTTGGTGACATTGGTGGGTTTCGATCCACGATCTGAATAGGTACGATTTCTTTTTTCTCCATAGTGTGCCTCCTGTAAGTTGATACAGTAAGTTTAGCAGTCGGAGAAGGAGAAAACGAGACGCTTTAGTATATGACGCTTACG
>NZ_JAHLOS010000083.1 GCF_018917525.1 Enterococcus raffinosus
GTAAGCGTCAGATAGTAAGGTGTATTAAAAGCCCATCAATCCTCCTGTATACTTAAGGATGATTGATGGGCGTGCTTTTTTTATTAATAGTTAGCTTGGCACTTTCTTTGAACTTCCTGATTCCAAGGCAAATAAGCTGCCAGCGCAGGTTTTGTTAAACTTGGCAGGTTGGGGATATTTTCAAATAAATAGATCAGATATTTTCTTGGATCTAAGCCATTTTCTACAGCTGTCCGTAGAATGCTCAGAATGATTCCTGTTGCTTGCGCCCCTTTTTCGCTTTTTGAGAACAACCAGTTTTTTCGACCGATCACCAATTCTTTGATGGCTCGTTCCGCGCGATTGTTCGTGGTTTCTAACCGTCCATCCTCTAAGAAAGTACACAATCCTTCCTTGTACTTTAGCAGATACGCAACGGCTTCTCCCAGTTTTGATCTTGGGAGAACACATAGATTAGATGCCCAAGAAAAGAATTCATCCACGATGGGTTTGATCCATTGACTGCGCTGTTTTTGACGATCCGTTGGATCTAGATGGCGTAGTTTCTTCTCTTCTTTGAAAAGAAGGTCGCAATAGCGCTCGCCTAATAAGGCGGTGCTATATTTTTTGGGCTGTGAGCCGATCGCTTCATGAAATTTCCGACGAACATGTGCCCAGCAGTAAACATTCTTGATGCCAGCCATTTTTCCATAAGCTGCGTAAGCATCACTATGTAGATAGCCAGTAAAGTGTGTAAGAAAATTCTGAGGGATTTCATGTTTGCGCGATAATTCATGTTGGTAAAGAACAATGGGATAGCTTTCTGCTTTTCCAGAAGTATACAGCCAATAATAGGTCGTGGCTTTTGGAACGTCTAAGACATTGTAGTGCGTCTCATCCGCATGAATGACTTCTTGGTTCTGTAAGGTATCTTTTAATAGTTGATACAGCGGCGACAAGACGTAGTCTGTCGCCAGAAGATGCCAATGTGTAATTTTCTGTCGATCCAATGGAAAGCCAAAGGTTTTCCATTCGTTCTCTTGCCGATAGGCAGGCACTTTCTTGATATATTTTTCAACGATTGTCTGAGCTACCATCGTAGGACTGCCAAAACTATTATTGATCAGAGGTTTTGGTACACGAGCTTTCTTAATTGATGTTGTTCCATTGTCTTTTTCACATGTGCAACACTTGTACGCATGCTGGTGAAATAAATTTTTTTCAATATGAGCAGGAATAAATAGAGGTTCTTCACGGACGACGGTGGAGCCAATTTCAGTCATGTGAGTACCACAGGCATCACAAAGACAGTCTTCGCCCTCCAAATAATAGTGAAGATGGTTTGCGGGTAAGTGGGCAAGCGACAAGGCTTTTTTTCCTTTTGTCTTTTTCCGTCTAAAGCTCTTTACCTCAATCAATTCCTGGCTTTCCTGACCAGTCTGCTCTGGTTCCTTAAAAGGGTCTGTATCAAATAAATTTGTTTGCCCATCGACAGATGGCGTATCTTCTTTTTTTCGTCCATACATCTGACGCTGCATCGCGAATAGCTGTTCTTGAAGGTACTGATTTTGTTCAAGGACGAGTTCAAATTGTTCAGTCATTTCTTGGAGACGCTTCTCCAGTTTCTTGTTATCCAAAAGAAGCTGATTTCCCTTTTTAGTCAATCATTTACACCTCCACGCTTGATATCACCTGTTATTATTATACCATTTCTGACGACAAAAAAGTAGTAGAAATCGCATAAAACCAACGTTTCTACTACTTCAATAGAAGGCACCCTTGGTGCTGGAATGAATGGTTTTCTTCTCTTCGATCGAAAAGCCTATAAGCAGTCGCTTCAATTGCCGAACATCTAATTTCTTCATTTCTGAAGAGTTTTTCGGCCATTGAAGCCGACCATTTTCAAATCGTTTGTACAATAATAAAAAGCCATCACCTTCCCAGTAAAGTGCCTTGAAGCGGTCTGGTTTTGAGCCACAAAACAGAAAGAGCGAGTGATCGAAAACATCGAGTTGATATGTTTCTGTGACAAAGGCCGCAAGTCCATCGATTCCTTTTCGAAGATCGGTTTTCCCACAAACGATAAAGATATTAGGTACGTGAGTGAAGTCGAGAAGCATGGATGCTCAGCTCCTTCATGATTGTAGCTAAAATATATTTATCCGTTCCATTGTAAATATAGGCTTCGGCTTGGCCTAATTTTACACGAGCAGCGAGTTTCGATTTTGCGGGAGCAGTGGGTGCCATTGGTGGATTTCGATCCACGATCTGAATGGGCACAATCTCTTTTTTCTCCATTTGGAACACCTCCTGTAGTTGATATAGTAAGTTTAGCAGTCGGCGAAG
>NZ_JAHLOS010000084.1 GCF_018917525.1 Enterococcus raffinosus
CAGGAAGTTCAAAGAAAGTGCCAAGCTAACTATTAATAAAAAAAGCACGCCCATCAATCATCCTTAAGTATACAGGAGGATTGATGGGCTTTTAATACACCTTACTATCTGACGCTTACAGCTATCCTTAGCCGCTAGATAACCAACTGTTTGTGGCAAGATAAAGGTACATACAATTGCAACGCAAAAGTACACAACTTAGCAATCAGCGTAGAATAAAAAGGCCATTGCGAGCGACCTGAAATTCCTCTAAAGTTATAGTCTCGACACTGTAACTGGAGGTAAGAAAGGTATGCTCACAATGACCGATATCAATACTATCAGAAATCTACGGAATAATCACGATAAATCCATTAATCATATTGCAGAGGAGCTGGATATCAATTGGCGCACCGCCAAAAAATATGCCGACGAAGATCTGATCCCACGATCAAAAATTCGTAAAAAAACTGGTATGATGTATGTCGAAAAATGGGGTGGTATCGTTGCCCTTTGGCTTTCTGAAGACGCAAAATTCCCCAAGAAAAAAAGACGTACAGCTGAAGCTATGACCCTGGACCTCAAGGCAGAAGGCTTCCCTGGATCCTATCGAACAGTTTGTGCTTTTATCCAAGATTGGAAAGCTACTCATTATCTTGAAGATAATGAAGACCATGGGTTTGAACGTTTAGAGCATCCTCCGGCTGAAGCGCAACTCGACTTTGGTACAATGGAAGTTTGTCATGACGGAGCCTTCAAGGATGTCAAAGTTTTAGTGATGAGTTTTCCTTTTAGTAATGCAGGCTTTGCAGTAACACTCCCGGCGGAAAATCAAGAATGTCTTTTAGAAGGCATGAAAGAGCTGTTTCACCAAGCAGGCGGTGTGCCGCGTAAAATTCGAATTGACAATATGTCAACGGCTGTTATCCAAACGAAATCAAGGCTAGAACCTGCAGTGTTAACTGACGGTTTTCTGCAATTCGCTACCCACTATGGATTTGAGACCCAAGTGTGCAACCCGCGAAGCGGCAATGAAAAAGGCAGTGTAGAAAACAAAGTAGGCTATGTTCGTTACAATTTCTTTTCTGCAACACCGATTATGACTGACTTTGCCAGTTTTAATGACTCCTTAGCTTCTCAACTAGCTCAAGATCGTGAGCGGGTACATTATGAGAAATATGTTGTGATTAATGAACTTTGGCTTGAAGAGAAAACGGATCTCTTGGCGCTACCTGAAACAGATTATCCGGTATTTAAGGAAATAGAAGTAAAAGCAAATAAATACAATAAAATCAAGCTAGACAATGAGCGGGTCCACGTTCCTCGTGCACGAAATCATTCAGTGATTTATGCACTGCTTCGCTTTGATTCTTATCAGCTCATTAGCACAGACGGTGAAATCATCACAGAGGGTCTTCGACCCTATATGATGAAATCTAGAGCCATTGACTGGCAAGCAGTTCTACTTGATTGGCGGCGGAAACCGCGAGCGATGCATTATTCCCGCTATTGGAAATATTTGCCTGAGCGGATCAAACTTTACTTGAGTCATACGGATTGGAAAGAACAAGACAAGCGCTTGAATCAACTGTTAGGATTATTGATTACAAAAGACATGTTAGGAATTGACCGCAACTTCTACGAGCTGATTGGTGCTTTGGAAGACCCAGATGATGCTTACGCTATTGATTGGGGAAGTTATGATAATTTTCTAACCGCTGGTTGGGAGGTTGACAATTAATGGCTAAAGCTCGATTAGAAGAAATTTGTAAACAGCTCCACTTATCACATATACCACAAGCTGTGGAGTCAAATACCTCAGACACCAAGGAAGATTGGCTGATATTTTTGTTGGAAAATGAGTTAAAGTGCCGGGAGAAACTAAAGACTATGCGTCTCTTTAAACAGGCAAAGATCCCCGTTCAGCGAACGTTGGACAACTATGAGTGGCATGAGCATATCCAATTGCCAAATTCGACGACTAAAGATGAATTGACTAGCCTCTCCTTTATCCGTCAGAAAGAAAATGCCGTGTTTGTAGGCACTCCTGGAACAGGAAAAACTCATTTAGCTTGCGCTCT
>NZ_JAHLOS010000085.1 GCF_018917525.1 Enterococcus raffinosus
GTTTTCCGCTTTCCTGAAGACCAGGGAAGAACGCCGGGGTGGCGGAACTGGCAGACGCACAGGACTTAAAATCCTGCGGTGAGTGATCACCGTACCGGTTCGATTCCGGTCCTCGGCATATACATACATGCGCCCATAGCTCAACTGGATAGAGTGTTTGACTACGGATCAAAAGGTTAGGGGTTCGACTCCTCTTGGGCGCGTAGTTTTTTTGTTTATCGGGAAGTAGCTCAGCTTGGTAGAGCACTTGGTTTGGGACCAAGGGGTCGCAGGTTCGAATCCTGTCTTCCCGACCATTATTGGTTTATTAGAACCTGCGTCAAAAAAATTGACGAAAAAAGCAGGTATTGATCGTAAGACTCCGCTTGAGCTAGCGGAGTCTTCTTTTTTTATTGTTTGGGTTTTAATTCTTAGGACAGCATCAAAGCTTTCATCTGCTTCATAGTCTAGGTTGCCAGTTGAAAAGACGAGAATTTTTTGGAAAATGGCTTGATTAAGCATACGTTTAATTGTGTCAGGAGCAGTGGCGTATACTCTGTTGCAGTTTTCAATTACTTCAAGAATTTTTTCGTAATTGTCCTTAGCGTGCTGAAAATAGTCAGTATGCATTTTGAGTTGATTATCGATACCGATTAAAGAGGAGTTCAGTTTTTCCTGCTCTTGCTTGAATAGGTCTATTGGGATAGCGTCTTCGTAATGGGCATCTAGGAGTTTGAGTTGTTGTCTCTCTAGCTTCTCTTTTTGCTTTTTTAGATTTAAGTGTTCTGCAGCGTGTTGTTTGGAGCTTTTATCAATGTAGATATCCATCCATTGTTTTAGTTGCTCCTTTTGTTGGTTTGAAATAGTGATTTTGTCGTATAAGGAAATAATACTTTGTTCTGCATCGTCAATTAGAGTAGCTTTGTGTTTGCATTGGTTGGCTTTACGGACTTTGTTGGAGCAAACGAAATATGGATATATAGTTCCAGATCGAGAGGTAGCTTTGTGGATTATTAATCTACCACCACATTCTCCACAATATACGGTACTTTTTAGAAAGTGTTCATGTTTTCTACTTCGTTCTCCATTTCTGTTTGTCGCTAATACACCCTGAACTTTATCCCAAAGATCTTCTGAAACCAATGCTGGATGAGCGCCTGGCCAGTAAGCACCATTCCATCTAATCAAACCTTTGTAATATGGATTTTTTAGGACACCGCTCAGTAGTCGCTTATCCATTAGTTTGCCGGGGAGTTTCGCTTTTGGCGGCATATTTAATCCTTGATTTGCTAAATGTTCAGCTAAGGTACGAATATTCCAATCTCCAGTAGCATATAGCTCAAAAGCTAATCGAATTAGCGGAGCACGCTCTTCATCAACAATAACTGTACGGTTTTCCCTAGAGCGCTCATCGAAGACCACCACGTTTTTATAGCCAATGGGTGCTCGCCCAACTGTGCCACCTCTTTTTGCTTTTTCGGTCAAGCCTTTCATCACTTCGCTGGCTAAATTATTTGAATAGAATTCTGCGATATCGCTCATAATTCCATGTAACAATCTACCGGATGGCGAACTGTCAATATTCTCAGAAGTTGAAACTAGTTGGACGCCCGCTTCTTTTAGAATTCGATTAATTTCTACATCGTCACCACGATTTCTTGCTAAGCGGTCTACTTTATGAACGATCAGATAATCAATGCGGCCTTTGTGTGCTTCAACATATTTGAGCATGGCTTGTAGCTGTGGACGATCGGCAGATTTGGCGGATTGTCCTCTATCTGCAAACTCTTTTACAACAAACGCACCTAAATCAGATGCTTTTCTTTTGTTAGCTTCACGCTGAGCCGGTAAAGAAAAGCCTTCAATATTTTCTCCACCACGCTCTGCTTGATTCCGGGTCGACACTCGAATATAAGACACGGCTTTTTTAACATTAAAGGAAGTATAACATTTTAAGCGGTCAAAGGATTGATACATCAATCTTTTGACCGCTTTTCATCTGGTCTTTTTCCTATTAAACTAGAGAGATGAAACCCAATATT
>NZ_JAHLOS010000086.1 GCF_018917525.1 Enterococcus raffinosus
GTGGTTCTTTCCAGCGTTAGTTGAAAATCCGCTTTTTTCTCATCCATTCTAATTGAATGGTCTTTTTCCTTAACGTTTCAAAGCTACAACGACCATACATGATTCTTTTGATGACTTTCAGTTTATTGACACTGCCTTCGGCCAGACCATTGTTTTCTTCTCTAAGAATCGCATTTGCTACAGCTTCAATATCTCGGTTTACGCCTTTGACAAAACTATCTATTTCACTAACCCCTAAGCGACTTGCTCGGGATAACCATGGAATTAATTGGTCAATTTTCTTTTCGCTAACGAGTTTTTTAAAGTCCCAAATCAACTGGTAGAGTAGTTTGAATTCCGGTACATTCTCCATTACCACATTGAATTGCTCTTCCGTGATGGAAGGAACCTTTTCTAATGGACGATAGAGTAGCTTGATTAAATGGTTCCGTTTGATTGTCTCTCCTTCATTCTTTTGAGGGTAACGAATTGACTTACTCTGCTTTTTGAAGTCACTGCAGTAATGCCGCAAAGTTGATGAAGAACCCGTATAGCCCATCGTTCTCACTGATTTTTCTATGATAGAACTCATCATCCCCAGCTCGAGTTGTTGATGAATATACGAGCGATAAGGATTAAGTATACTTTTATGTTTTTGTCTGTTTGACTCAATTTTAAAATTTGGATCCAAATAGCGCTTTACTGTTCTAGGATCTATCCCAATTTCCCGGTGAATCGCACTGATACTAAGTCCAGAAGCCTTTAATTCACGCACTTTGCGAACTGTCTTCCACTTTCTTGTGAGTTTTTCTTTCGTACGTTCAACTGAAGTCAATTGAAAATAATCTTGTGCTTGCTTAGCTGTAAATGAAACCAGTTTTTTATAAGTTCGAACATCCATATTCAGTTCCTTACAAATTTGAGTTTGGTTTAACCCAGCAGCTTTTAAGCTACTGATCTGCATATATTTCTGTTTTAAAGTTTTCTTTCTATTCTCATTTTCTTTACAGATTTCAGTAATGCTTTGATGATCCTCTGGTTGTTTGAGTATAGGTATGTTTATGAGTATCTTCAACTTTCTTTTGAGCGCTTCTTTTCCATAATCAATCAAGTTCTTGAACAGATGAAATCGATCGCTTACCTGTTGGGCCTGTGGGTGTGCATTCGAAATAGCCTTTTTATAGGTAACAGAACCATCTCTTGAAATCAGAATCAAGTTAGGGTAAGTTTTTAACCACTGTGTAACGTCTACTAAATCACGACTGGGAATAAGATCAATAATTCGATGTGTCGCAATGTCTATCATGATCGTTCCATATTTTTCGCGTTTCTTAATGGCAAAGTCATCAATACAAACTGCCGTGATGGTTGATTTATCTGGTATTATCTCTTTTTTTTAAAAGGTTGCAGATGGTACTTTTGCTCACTTCTACAGTTTGCTTACTTAGTATCTCAGAAGCAGCTACTGAACTGCAATTCAATGATAGTCGGATAATTTCTTCCTCAAGACGTCGTGTTTTTTTAGCTTTTGGTGCAATACATTCAAAGGTTTCGGCGAACGTCGTTTTCTGACAAGTGGGTTCTTCACAAAGAAATTTTCTATTTTGTAGAATGATTATCACTTTCTTTCCTTGGATCGGCAAATCCTGAAATGTTCGCTCATATTTTGAATGAACCTTTTTTGTGGGGGTTTGGCAGAATGGACAATTCATTGTTGTACGGTTCGACTGCACATCAATATAAAAATTTTGATCAATCACTTCGTGATTCACATATTGTAGATGGGTATCTAGTAATTTTATAAGTTCATCCAAAGTTTCGACGACTCCGTTCTAGTTTTTATATTATTATTACCAAAGTCGGACTTGGAAATCAACTAACACTGGAAAGAACCAT
>NZ_JAHLOS010000087.1 GCF_018917525.1 Enterococcus raffinosus
TCTTAACGCTTGAAGTGGGAGCTTCTTGGGAAGAGAGCATACTTGATAGCGTATTTCTTTACTAACAGAGGTGTCTCTTATTTACCAAGCTATCTCCGTAGTTCCTACGGTTCTTGAGTGTAACTAAGCTAATGATTGTATTCTAAGACTTTCGGTCAGAATGTTGATACTAGCGTTGATATCTCGGTCGTGATGAGTATGACAAATAGGGCAAGTCCATTCTCGAATTTCGAGAGATTTCTTGCCATCTTTGTGTCCGCATTCTGAACAAATTTGACTAGACGGAAACCATTTGTCTACTTTGATTATTTCACGTCCATACCAGTCAGCCTTGTAGTGTAATTTAGTCACAAAACTAGACCAAGATACATCAGAAATGCTTTTTGCCAATTTATGATTACGCAACATACCTTTTGTGTTTAAGTCCTCGATACAGATAATATCGTGATTTTTGATAATTTCTGTACTCAACTTATTTAGAAAATCAGTACGTTGATTCATTACTTTTTCGTGCAATCTAGCCACTTTACGTTTTTGTTTTTGATAATTTTCAGCTTCAAACAGATTGATACCTTTCTGTTTAGCTAATAATGCTCGTCTTGACAACTTGCGTTGTTCACGTTTGAGTTTCTTTTCCATTTTGGACGTGAATTTATTATTATCAAATTTTTGACCGTCAGAAAGAATCGCAAAGTTCGTAATACCTAGGTCAATCCCAACAGCAGAATTAGATTTAGGTAGTTCGCTAATTTCTTCTTTGCACAACAAAGAAATATAATATTTACCGCTAGAATGGCGTGATATTGTAGCAGATTTGATATTCCCGTTAGGTTGTCTATGAAGTTTAATTCTGATTAAGGATTTCAACTTAGGAACTTTGATGAATTTATTATCAATCAAAGCAATTGTGCCGTTTTGATTATTCGTTGTATAACTCTGAACAGGATTTTTCTTACTCTTGAAACGTGGGAATCCAACGGACTTATCACGAAAGAAATTTTTGTAGGCTTTATCTAAGTTGAGTTGAGCATTCGCTAAAGCAAGACTATCCACTTCTTTCAAAAATGGAAATTCTTTCTTGTATTTAGCGGGGGTGGGAAAGGTCATTTTTTTAGAAGAATCATTTTTTATTTCTTCGTATGCCTTTTTTCGGTCATCGAGCATTAGATTATAGACCTTACGGACACAACCAAAAGATTTGGCAAAGAAGATTTCTTGTGCTTCTGTTGGATATACTCTGAATTTGTATGCTTTTAGCCGTTCCATAAAGTTCACCTGCTTCCTATTTATGATTGTTTCCTTGGTTTTGAATATATTTCTTTATGACATCAATTGGTGCACCGCCGGTAGTCAAAAGACAAAAACTTTTAGACCAAAACATTTCCTTCCAAAGAAATCGTTTTACTCTTGGAAAGTCACGTTTTATCAAACGAGAACTGGCACTTTTATAGGCATTGATGAATTTTGTCAGTTCCGTTTTTGGTTGTGCTTTGAACATGATGTGAATATGGTCCTTATCATGATTCCACTCAACTAAAGTAATATGATACGATTTTGAAATTCTTTCAAAAGTATCTTTAGCATAATCTGATATTTCATCATCAATCACTTGTCTACGATACTTTGTAACTAAAACAAGGTGGTAATAAAGAAGAAACACTGAATGGTTATTTGTGTCCAATTCCATTGTTATATCAACCCATTTCTTATATAGACTGATTATAACATGAGATAAAATAAAAAGGCAATATGCCTTAGGTGTCGGTTTTCGAGTGACCAAAGGCA
>NZ_JAHLOS010000088.1 GCF_018917525.1 Enterococcus raffinosus
CATCATTTTTAACCCCTCCTTTACTGGACTTCTCTCTTTTAAGTATAACTTGAAAAAAGCAAAAAAAGAGGCACAAATTCGAACTGTTCCGAGTTTGTGCCTCTTTATAAAAATCAAGTGCCTTAAGTTAATGACATTGATATACTATTCAACCCTTTTTTGTGTTAAGGATTTTTAGGGATCGTTGTGCCTCTGAAATAAATTGTTCTTCTTCCAGTAAAAGTTCTTTGCTTTGAGGAAAAGCTGAAAAGCAGATCGAAAATTTCCATTGAATCAAGGAATCCGATTTATATAAATTCCTAATCTCAAGCAAAGTCTGATAATTTTGTGCAGTTGCCAGGCTGGGGTTGTAAAAGACCATATAGCCAATCGCATCGATCATCTCACTTAGTTTTGAACTAGTAAGCTGTGGTGCGTTTCTTAAAAGTGTTGGAAAAATCTCTGGTTTCATACGGCCCAGTGAACGAGCAATCAAATCTCTTGGTAAGGGAAAAGATTTCTTTTTTGAAGGAGGAGCCGGGAAATGGTGTTGATTATTTCCAATCTCAGCAAGAAAAGGAATCATTTGCTGAGCAATCAGTGAATCGCCGCTTTCTAGTTTTTCAGTAATGGCTAATCGAGTATAAAGAGCCGATTCCTTCATTAAAGAATGCAATAAAATGTTCGCTATCTCACAATTTATCGGCAAGAGTTTTGCTGAAACAGTTCGTTCGTAGGCCTCTTTTGAGGAAAGTAGTTCTATGAGTTCCGCTATCGTTTTCTCTTTATAAGCAATTAAGTCATCGTTTTCAACCCATCCTCGCTGCTTACGCTGCATATATTTATCCAATCGATTCACTCCCTTTTTAAGAGTATAACAGAAATCCTTGTTATATAAATTTGTGTTTTTTTTCACAAAAACGTTGATTTATAATCCTCGCTATGATATTATCGAAAAAAGAAGGAGTGATGGGAATGAAAAAAGTAGTCGCGAATCCAATGGAGTTACGAGATGCTATTCGTTGCGAGAAAAGAAATATTTCAATCACAGGCGGCTTCGCTAAAATGATGCAGCCACTAGTAACGGAGAAGAAAGTAGACGTTGAAACACTAGATTTACCAACTTTTGTTAAGCTGGCTTTGGATCCTACAACCATGGAGACCTTATCTACGGCATATCGAGTTGCTACCAAAAATGGAAATGCTGGTGTTGAATTAGAATACGTGAAAATTTAATTTTTTTCACTTTTCTTGTGAAAATAATATCAAACTTTAAACACCATATCCTTGTAGCAATATGCTGTAAGGATATTTTTTAAGGGGTAAAAATAGCTTAACATATCTTAAAAAATTATTTTTATAATTTATTTCTAATGTAATTAGAAAAACGGAATACTTTCGTGGAATAAAAATATTTAGTAACATCTCGAATAAATTTAAAAATGTTAAAAAAACAATTCGTAAAATCACCAAAATTGCAAAGAAATCTGTTAAAATATGAATATGAGGAAGACCTCTCTCAATCTTTCTTAGCTAGTTTATTTGACTAGCATCCCCTTTAAGCACCTTGTGATCAAGGTGCTTTTTTCGACATTAAAGGAAGTATAACATTTTAAGCGGTCAAAGGATTGATACATCAATCTTTTGACCGCTTTTCATCTGGTCTTTTTCCTATTAAACTAGAGAGATGAAACCCAATATTTTACACG
>NZ_JAHLOS010000089.1 GCF_018917525.1 Enterococcus raffinosus
CATTTTTATAAATCCGCCTTCCTACGAAAGGCACCAATGAGATGATGAAAATCCTCAAAGAACCTTTCTCTCTTTATTTTTCGTGTTACGCTCTCCTTGCAGGTCCCTGGTATACTACAGAACCCGAGGAGGTGAGTGGCGGGGCTGTATAGCGGCGACCCCGCATTTTTATATGGTGTCGGTCATCCGTTAAGGCATCAATGAATGGCGCAAACCAGTAGCCCGTAAACTTATCTCTTCCGAAGTTGACTCGATTTCGCCGGATGACCAGTCCCTGCCTGACCTGTACTGCTTTTTTACAGGAGGTTGTCATGTTCAAAATCTTTCGTAAAAATTGTTGTGGATTGGATGTCCACAAATCCTGGATCTATGCTTGTATTGGAATCACCGATGCCAATAATCGTACGGAGTATAAGCAAGCTCGCTTCTCTTCTTTTTCGAAAGGACTAAGAGAGTTAGCTGACTGGCTGGCTAAATACGAGTGTACAGATGTTTGTATGGAATCTTCCGGCAAGTATTGGATCCCCGTCTTTAATATTCTTGAGAAACCCTGTTTTGTCACCTTAGTTCATCCGAAATACACCAAGCCTCAGAAAGGGAATAAAACCGATCGTAAAGATGCCAAATGGATTTGTGACCTCTTTATGTGCGATATGGTGAAACCCAGTTTTATTCCTGGACTTGAAATTCGTCAGCTTCGTGATTTGATGCGTTACCGCCAGAAATTGACTGAGATGAAAACGAGTGAGAAAAACCGGGCATTGAACTGTTTGACCGTTTCTAACCTGAAACTCGATGATGTGTTTAGTGATGTGTTTGGGAAATCTTCCGCTTCCATCATCTATTTTCTGTTGGATCATCCTGGCGAAACGTTCGATGTTCGACCCTTTGTCCATGGTCGGTGTAAAGCACCGATTGAAGAAATCCAAGCGGCAGTAGATGGTGCGATTTCAGACGCGCAAGCCATCAAACTCCGCCAATGTCTCACACACATCGACGAAATTGAGACCCATCGAGAGAAGATCGATCAGGAGATTCAAGCTCTTGCGGAACCTTTTTCACCTGTTTTGGATTTACTACACACCATCCCTGGCTTGAATGCGAATCCGATGACAGCCATCGGAATTCTTTCTGAAATTGGACCGGATATGTCGGTCTTTCCAACTGCTAAACATTTCGTTTCTTGGGCTGGATGTTGCCCAAGAAATGATCGAAGTGCTAGACGAACAAAAGCAACACGAATCTCGCGCGCAGGGCACTGTCTAAAACCATTGCTTGTCCAGATTGCGAATGCTCTTATCAGATCAAACGAACATCCAGAGTTTAAAAAACGCTATCGTAGAATCAAAGCCAACCGTGGACACAAGAAGGCGATTATCGCCCTTTGTAAGATGCTCCTGACCGCTATCTGGAACGTCTTAAGCAAAGTGGAACCTTATAATCCAGAAGGGTATTTAGATGCTAAGCTTGTGAATGAGTCGAAAATTCTGACACAAGCTCAAGCACTAGACCTTCTTAGGAAAAGAGGCTATACCATCACCGATAATGTTTCTCCACCAGCTTGACGTTGATTCTTCAAGAAATAATCCTTCGCCTTCCGCAAAAAAATCGAACACGGCAGGCTTATTTGGTATGCATTATTTCAAAAACAACTAGTATTATTTATTTTCAAACTT
>NZ_JAHLOS010000090.1 GCF_018917525.1 Enterococcus raffinosus
CTCTTTGAACTCAGCCTGTGAAAACGCTTCATTAGGCTAGGCTTTTTTGAGTGCACCTTCTTTCAGTTCTTTAGGGTAGAAAACGTGTTACTTTACTCTTGACTTATTACCACTAGACTTATCATTCAACTTATTTTTCGCAACAGCCATAATGAAAAACAAACATAACATCAGCAGGCCGATTCCTCCGAATAAAAAAGATTTTTCTTCATTTGTTTTTGGGTACATTTTAGAACCTGATCCTGTTGCGACTGCCCCCATTTGAGGTGCGTCATTTTGGGAATCGTTCATCGATACCTTTTCCATTGGTATCGTTTGATTTTTATTACTAGGTTGATAAAATGTTATACCCGCTTCGCTTTTGGCTTGCTCAGCAGCTTCTGCTGGCATAGATACCCCTATCAATAACGCCAAAAGCAAAAAGCTTAATACTTTTTTCATTTCTCTCCCCCGCTCTATCGATCTTTACTTTTTAATTTGTAAATATACACGATTAAACCCAGAATGATTCCCAAGAATACGATCCCTATTAAATAAAGCAGCCAGCTATAATCCTTTGTATCTTTTACTTCTACTGCTTGCTTATTCAATTTTTCATCCGTACCTTTGATTTCAAACTCTTTTCTAAACACCCATTTCTTTCCTGCATCATTTTTTAAATGCATTGTTAGTTCATATTTGCCTTTTTTAAGAGGCTCGTTATTCCAACTGATCGGCAAACGGAAGTTGGTTCGCGGTGCAAAGGAGATTTTTTTATCTAAGACTTTTAGTATGTCCTTTTGACCTTTTTTTGTCACCGTCGCATGCATAGCCAATTTGCTCATGAGTATGGGCTGCGTATTTTCCATCTCAGCAAATACTGTCAAATAACCATTGTCTAATCCTGGAGTCACTTTTGTTAAAGCCAATCCTGGTTGGAGCTCTTTATCTGAACAGCTGAGTTTGGCACCAATAGTATAGGCAAATTTATTTTTGAGGCTGAATCCTTCATCTTTTTTTTCTTGCCCTTTCGTATCTTCATAGCAATAAAAGCCGCCTAGAATCGTTCCATCGAATCCTTCAGCAGGAACCTTTAATTGAAAGCTTACATCCCGCGCTTCTCCTGGCTTCAGCGTAACTGTCTGCGGCTCAGAGATGAGTTCTTCAAAAGATGGTCCACCAATTAGCTTGGCACCATGCTTTGAATAATCAATTGAACCATTTTTATTAGTAATGGCGTTATTTCCCTCAACCATGACCTGAATCTGCTTTTCACTTGTATTTTGCAGCTTTAGTGTTAATTCCTGCTCAGCACCAGGCTGCACCTTCAGATCATAATAGCTAGCCTCAGATTGCTGATTCTCAGGTAAAACTGCTTGAGCATCAAAGCTGACCTTATTTGTCGTGTTGTTTTCTTCAGCCAAAGTATGAGTTGGTAAAAAAAGAACTGTTAAGCTAACAAAACAAAGAATAAAAAAGAGGGGGAATCTCTTCCAATGTCATTAACTTAAGGCACTTGATTTTTATAAAGAGGCACAAACTCGGAACAGTTCGAATTTGTGCCTCTTTTTTTGCTTTTTTCAAGTTATACTTAAAAGAGAGAAGTCCAGTAAAGGAGGGGTTAAAAATGATG
>NZ_JAHLOS010000091.1 GCF_018917525.1 Enterococcus raffinosus
ACTTGATTTTTATAAAGAGGCACAAACTCGGAACAGTTCGAATTTGTGCCTCTTTTTTTGCTTTTTTCAAGTTATACTTAAAAGAGAGAAGTCCAGTAAAGGAGGGGTTAAAAATGATGTTGTTAAGCGATTTTTATGAATTCATTGATGAAGTACCCACCATTTTCATAGAAGATATTCGTGAGGGCCATCCTCGTGCCTTCACTCGAAAAAGAAAAACAACGCCACTTAATCTGATGCTTCAAATGTTCTCACAAAAAGGGAATTCACAGTTTTCTGAACTCCTCAATTTTTATTCCGCACAAAACCAGCCATTGGATATTTCAACAGTTGCTTTCTACAAAGCAAGAATGAAGTTTAACCCAAATGCCCTTCATTTAATGATGGGCGATTATCTCTCGATGGCTTATGAAAAATATGATGATAATCTGGCAAAATTAAATGGCTATATAGTTACAGCGATTGATGGTTCAGATATTATTCTGCCTTCAACAGAGGAAAACGCTAAAATCTATGGCGTCCATCAGACGAAACAAGATGCGGTCTGTCCAGTGATGGCAAAAATTTCGTTACTTTATGATTGTGTCAATAAGATTGTACTGGATACCTGTATTGAACCACATAAATTTAGTGAACGCGAGTGCGCCGCACAGCATCTAGATCAATTAAAAACAATACTCAGACAACCCACTATCACCACCTTTGACCGCGGATATTTCTCTATGAAATTGATTGATCAACTGATTGAGAACAACCAAAAATTCGTTATGAGAATGGATAATCAAATGTGGAAACGTTATTTTGGAAATCTTGTTTCTGGAGGGGATCAAACCATCGATGTGACATTTACCCGTAAACAAACAAATGACTATCGAAAGGACCGGGCATTTCGGACAAAATTAATGAATACAACGTACCCCCTACGCTTCGTGAAAATTCCTTTAGTAAAGAGAGCTACCGGTGAAAACTATGAGGAGTTGCTTTTGACAAACTTAACGCCAGACGAATTTTCATTGGAAGGGCTAAAGGAACTCTATCGTTTAAGATGGGAAATTGAAACGGCTTATAATATCTTGAAAAATCGGATGAAATTGGAAGAGTTCAGCGGAATCCGTGACTGGTTGATTCGTCAGGATATCTACTGTTGTGTCTGGTTGTATAATTTAGTTATGCTTTACATGATCGAATTAAATGAAATAGACAAGGTTCCTCAAGAACAATACAAATATGAAATGAGGCGAAATATCAGTATTTCTATTGGAATTGTTAAAACCTATTTTATTCAATCGGTTATTGGAAATGAACCTGAGAAACGGCAAGAATATGTAAAACAAATGGAGAATTTAATGAAGCGGCACCTCGTTCCTGTTCGCCCAAATCGAACAGCCAAAAGGCAAAATAGCGTAAATAAATCTAGGCGATCGTATCGTTATACCTATTGATAGAGGAAGCTCAAATCGCTTATTTAGACGTGCCATCGAGCGAATAAAAGACAAATCCGTAGCACTGGAGAAGAACAATTCTTCCACCAGTACTACGGATTATTTGTCAATATGCTTAAGTTAATGACATTG
>NZ_JAHLOS010000092.1 GCF_018917525.1 Enterococcus raffinosus
ATAGGGTTTGTCAACTAAACTGTGGAAGTTAAATAGTTAAGAGTTTTTAACAACCATAATTCTCTCGGCTATTTTGAAATCAGATAAATTTTGATCGGACACATAGTTGAATAAACCTACCGTTGTTACGGAAGGTAAATCGCATACTTTTCAATTCTAGAGGAGAAGGTCTCGTTGATCATTAACTGATTAAGCACCATAGCCCAGTTTTGAATTCGACCACCTGACCACTTCGCGTGTAATTCTTTCGTGCGTAAATAAAGTAGTTTTAGGAGCGCATTCTCATTAGAGAACGCTCCTTTTTTTGTGACTTTTCTGAAGCTGGAGTGGACACTTTCAACCGCATTGGTAGTGTACATAATTTTTCGAATGGCACTACCATAATCAAATAGTTGTTCAACATGTGCAAAGTGCCGTTTCCAGACATCTACAGCACCAGAATAATGAGACCACCGATTTTGAAAACTGTCAAAAGCAGCATGTGCAGCGTTTAGAGACGAAGCACCGTAGAACTTTTTCATATCTCGGCAGACTTCCTTATAGTCCTTACTTGGAATATAGCGCAATGCATTTCGAACAAGATGAACAATACAACGCTGAACAATTACCGATGGAAAGATCGCTTTTGCGCCTTCTTCGAGGCCAGAAACACCGTCCATCGAAATGAAAAAGACATCTTCGACACCACGTGCTTTCAGTTCATCAAATACTTGCATCCAGCGATTTTTAGATTCTGTTTGATTTAACCATAACCCTAAAATTTCCTTATTTCCCTTGAGATCATAGCCAAGAATAGTGTATACAGCATATTCTTTGGCTTCATAATTTTCTCGTAAAGTAACATACATACAATCAACGAATAGAAAGGCATAGCACTTGGCTAGGGGGCGGGCTTGCCATTCTTCCAATTCAGGAAGGACAGCGTCAGTGATATCTGAAATCATTTCATGGGAAATATCAAAGCCATAAATATCTTCGACGGTTGCGGCAATATCTCGTTGACTCATTCCTCGTGCATACATGGAAAGAACCTTCCCTTCGATGTCGGAGACATCTCGTTTTCGCTTAGGAATTAACTCTGGTTCAAAGGAAGCTTCCCGGTCTCTAGGAACATCAATAGCTACTTCACCAAAACTAGTTTTAAGTGTTTTATTTCCATAGCCATTTCGACGATTATCGTGTTCCTTAGGCTCTTTAGAATGGGCATCATAACCTAAATGGTTATTCAATTCTCCTTGAAGCATCTTTTCAAAAAGGGGCCCAAACACCTCTTTCAAAGCATCTTGCATGTCATCGACAGATTCAGGTTGATAGGCATTCAGAATGGATTCAGCTAACTTTTCGGCATCAGGATTTCTTTTCTTTCTAGCCATCGTGTACTCACCTCTTGATCTTATTGTAGAAAAAGAAAAACCGCGAAGCAACCACCTACCTAGGATTAATGGTTACTTACACGGTTTATATTACACTCTC
>NZ_JAHLOS010000093.1 GCF_018917525.1 Enterococcus raffinosus
GTAGATGGGTATCTAGTAATTTTATAAGTTCATCCAAAGTTTCGACGACTCCGTTCTAGTTTTTATATTATTATTACCAAAGTCGGACTTGGAAATCAACTAACACTGGAAAGAACCATAAAAGTCTTGCAAAATACACCAACAAAAACTAAATACCAATGAATTTCAATAAGTGGCTAACTTGCACTTGAAATTTGAGAAAATTTTTTTACTAAAAAAAACACCTAGAGTAGCAAAATTTCACCTACTTTAGATGTTTTCATATGACTTCATCAGCCCTAATTTACTAATAGTCTAAAAAGTACAAACAACTCATAATCAGGTCATGGAGTTCAACTTTTTATGTTGAACTCTACAACCGATTTTTTTCTAAAAACTAATCTTTTTGCTGTTCATCTTTTTTCTTCAATAAACCAAGAGCTGCAAGAACACTGGCTAGCCCAACAAATGAAAGCTGCAAGCTTGATTCAAGGGATTCACCAGTTTTTGGAAGTTGTTTTTCAGAAGATCCAGTTCCACTTGAAGTTGTTGTTCGACCTGTTGCATTAGTTAAAGCACCTGTAGTAGTTCCAGATAACGCTTTTGCAGTCGATCCCGCAATTATACCTTTGGTACTTGTTGATGCGCTATTGGAAATTGGAGTAGTTGTACTACTTGAAGTACTTTCATAGTTACTCATACTTGTAGATGTACTTCCACTATAACTTGCCGATTCACTTGCACTTTCACTGTTACTAATACTTGTGCTGCTTGAGTTCGACTCGCTGATCGATGTGCTTACACTTGTACTATCACTTGTACTTGTTGATGTGCTTCCACTATAGCTTCCTGACTCGCTTCTGTCACTCATGCTGATAGAAGTACTTTCGCTTGTGCTGTCGCTCGTACTTATAGATGTGCTTCCACTATAGCTTCCTGACTCGCTTGATGATTCACTTACACTTGTCGAAATAGATTCGCTAATTGATACACTGATTGAATCGCTAATACTTGTGCTTTCACTATTACTTTCACTTGTGCTAGTTGAATTCGAATCACTGATCGAAGTACTTTCGCTTGTGCTGTCGCTCGTACTTACAGATGTGCTTCCACTATAGCTTCCTGACTCGCTTGATGATTCACTTACACTTGTCGAAATGGATTCGCTAATTGATGTGCTTACACTTGTACTGTCGCTGTTGCTCACGCTTGTACTTTCAGATCTTGAATCACTGATTGATGTACTTTCGCTTGTGCTGTCGCTCGTACTTACAGATGTGCTTCCACTATAGCTTCCTGACTCGCTTGATGATTCACTTACACTTGTCGAAATGGATTCGCTAATTGATGCACTGATTGAATCACTAATACTTGTGCTTTCACTATTGCTTTCGCTTGTGCTAGTTGAGTTCGAATCACTGATTGATGTGCTTACACTTGTACTGTCGCTATCACTCACGCTTGTACTTTCAGATCT
>NZ_JAHLOS010000094.1 GCF_018917525.1 Enterococcus raffinosus
TTTCCAAAATACAATCGAAAGGAGGTCCTTCCCTCATGAAATTATTTGTCGGTTTAGATGTTAGCTCCAAGAATTTGGATGCCTGCTTTTTAACAGATGATGAAGAACTCACCATCCTAAAAGAAGCACGTTTTGAAAATAGCTTCCTCGGTGCTTCACAGATCAAGAAACTGATCTTAGACTTCACCCATGAATTTGCCTTTACCAAAGTGGTGATTGGCATGGAGGCGACCTCGTTATACAGTTTCCATCCAGCGATGTTTTTCAAAGAAGATAAAGAACTTCAAGCATTGAATCTGGATGTCTCTGTTGAACAACCACAAAAAATCAAAGGCTATCGCAAGATCTTTGAAGAAGAAAAGAACGATCAGATTGATGCGTTCTATATCGCTGATTACTTTCGTGTAAGTCGCTACGCGACGTCCATTGTGAAAGATGAACAGTACCGTGCGTTACAGCACTTGACTCGTACCAGACTACAGATCGTTGAACAATTGGTCGAAGCCAAGCAACACTTTATCGAAAACATTTATTATAAATGTAATCGTCTGCCAATTGAGCTGAAAGCTGACGGAAGTACCACCTCCGTTCTTAGCGCAACGCTCGTCTCATTGATGACAGAAGATTACACCCTTGACCAACTGGCGCAGCTACCCTTGGAAGACTTCGCAGCTTTGATTCAAAAAATGGGGCGTGGTCGTTTCAAAAACCCTGAAGGAACTGCCAAAGCAATCGCAAAAGCGATTCGTGGCAGCTACCGCCTTGGGAAAATCCAACAAGATTCTGTGGATATCGTTTTAAGTGTCTACGCTCGCGAAATTCGTAGTTTGACAAGCTTGATCAAAGAGTTGGATCAAGCAATTCAAGAGATTGTCGAAACACTCCCTGAATATCAATGTCTGACTAGTATTCCCGGTGTTGGACCGGTGTATGCAGGTGGGATTTTAGCCGAGATTGGTCAGATTGAACGCTTTGAAAATGAAGCGAAAATCGCCAAATATGCAGGGCTCCATTGGCCTAAAAACCAGTCGGGAGATAAAAACTCCGAAAACACCTCTTTAGCGAAACGAGGCAATCGTTATCTTCGTTATTACTTAGTTGAAGCCGCCAACTTAGTTCGATCACGAGATGCCGAGTATAGAGAGTTTTACCATAAAAAATATAATGAAACAGCGAAACATCAACACAAACGTGCCATCGTCTTAACCGCAAGAAAATTTGTGCGTCTGGTGGATATTCTGTTACGTAACCACCAACTCTACATGCCGCAAAGGGGGCTGATAGAGAAATAACAAGTTGTTATTGACGCATCTCTTTGAACTCAGCCTGTGAAAACGCTTCATTAGGCTAGGCTTTTTTGAGTGCACCTTCTTTCAGTTCTTTAGGGTAGAAAACGTGTTACTTTACTCTTGACTTATTACCACTAGACT
>NZ_JAHLOS010000095.1 GCF_018917525.1 Enterococcus raffinosus
ATGGAATGGCAACCCTTTTTTTGACAAAATTTATAAGGTGTCATGAAACCTTCCTGTTATTGCTCCGATTGCCCTTGAAAATGAGTCTCCTCGGATCTGATGCTTCTCGGCAGATGCTCAAGCTAAAATGATTACGCTGCCTCTCCACCGATATCACATCCGAGCTCATTATCAAGGGGACGTTTCGTCAATCTCTTTTGACGAAACGCCATTGGAGTTTCGTAGCCCAATGTGCCGTGCACCCGCAAGTAGTTCCACCAATGCACGTAATCAAATAATTCTCGTTGTAAGTCTCCCAGCGTTTCAAATTGGTACTGACGAATAAATTCCACTTTGACCGATTTGTATGTAGACTCCGCAACCGCATTATCATAGGGACAGCCTTTCTTGCTTAAAGAACGCGTGATATCAAAGGCTGATAGAATTTCTTCAATGGTTTGGTTATCAAATTCTTTCCCGCGATCCGTATGAAAAAGAGTCACATTCGTCAAAGGATAGACGATTCGAGCGAACGCCGCTTTGACTAACGCCGCGTCTTTTTTCTTGCCGCAAGAATACCCAATAATTTCTCGATTGAACAAATCGAGGATAAGACAGATATAATGCCAGTGCTTACCAACACGCACATAGGTAAGATCAGTAACGATTGCCTCCAATGGTGTTCCTTTTGAGAAGCTTCGATCCAATACATTCGCTGTTTTGGCTTCGTTACAAGAAGAAGCGGACACCTTGAAATGAGCGAGTGTGTAGGTTGAGCGCAATCCGCGTTGCTTCATGATACGCCCAATTCTGCGGCGACTGACTTGAAGCCCAAGATTGGCCAAGCATTTCTTCAGTTTACGGGTGCCATACGCTTTACGATTGCGGAGAAATTCTTCTTCCACGAGTGCTTCTAGCTCGGCTTCGTTTTCGACTGTTTTGGCTTGATAATAATAGGTTTGTCGCGAAATGTTTAAGACCTTGCACATCGCTGATATCGAGTATTTGTGCTTGTTGGCATCAATTACTTGTCTTTTCGTCCGAATATCAGCGCCGCTTGCTTTAAAATGTCGTTCTCCATTTCCAGTTGCTTATTTTTCTTTCGCAGAGCGATCAGTTCCTGTTGCTCCGGAGTAAGGTTGTCTTTTTCTTTAAAGGAGCCAGTGGTCTGAGCCTGCTTCACCCATTTATCAAAGGTAGAAGCGGTCAGCTCGTACTCACGAATGATCTCGGCTCTAGGTTTTCCTGCGAGATATAAATCGACAATTTGTTGTTTGAATTCTTTTGAATAGGTTCGACGTTGACGTCTTGACATAAACAATCCTCCAGTGTGTTTTTTCTTATTCTACACACCTTATTTTTTCTGTCTAGTCTAGTGTAGCCGATCCAA
>NZ_JAHLOS010000096.1 GCF_018917525.1 Enterococcus raffinosus
ATGAATCGGCTACACTAGACTAGACAGAAAAAATAAGGTGTGTAGAATAATAAAAAACACACTGGAGGATTTTTCATGTCAAGACGTCAACGAAGAACCTATTCAAAAGAATTCAAGCAACAAGTCGTCGATCTCTACCTTGCAGGCAAACCACGCGCAGAAATCATTCGAGACTATGAGCTGACCGTTTCAGCCTTCGATAAATGGGTGAAGCAAGCACAGTCAACAGGCTCGTTCAAGGAAAAAGATAACTTAACCCCGGAACAAGCAGAACTGATCGCATTACGAAAGAAAAACAAACAGCTCGAAATGGAGAATGATATTTTAAAGCAAGCGGCGCTGATATTCGGACGAAAAGACAAGTAATTGATGCCAACAAGCACAAATACTCGATATCAGCGATGTGCAAAATTCTAAACATTTCTCGTCAAACCTACTATTATCAAGCACAACCTGTCAGAAATGAGTCTGAATTAGAAGAAGTCATACAGGAAGAATTTATTCGTAACCGAAAAGCCTATGGTACCCGGAAATTGAAGAAATGTTTAGCAAAGCGTGACCTTCAACTCAGTCGGCGCCGAATCGGTCGAATCATGAAACAACGTGGGTTGACATCTACCTATACAATCGCTCATTTTAAAGGCCAGCGAACAGCTTGTAATGAAGCGGAAACAGCGAATGTATTAGATCGGACCTTTACACAAGAACAGCCATTGGAAGCCATCGTCACGGATCTTACCTATGTTCGTGTTGGAAAAAAATGGCAGTATATCTGCCTCATTCTGGATTTATTTAATCGAGAAATTATCGGTTATTCGTGCGGTGAGAAAAAGGATGCCGCATTGGTAAAAGAAGCCTTTGGACGGATCCCTTATCCTTTAACAGACGTCAAACTTTTCCATACCGATCGTGGAAAGGAATTTGATAATCAAACCATTAATGAGATTTTAAATAGTTTTGAGATTACTCGTTCGCTGAGTAAGAAAGGCTGTCCCTATGATAATGCCGTTGCAGAATCTACCTATAAATCTGTCAAAGTCGAATTCGTGCATCAATCCCAATTTGAGACATTGGCACAGCTACGTCTAGAATTGTTTGATTATGTGCATTGGTGGAACTATCTGCGCTTACATGGCACATTGGGATATGTAACACCGATCCAGTTTCGTCAACAGAGATTGGCGAAGCGAACCTTTGATAATGAGCTCGGATCAGATACCTCTGGAGAGGCAGCGTAATTGAATGAGCACGCTTCTGCCGGAAAGAATCCGATCCGAGGAGGCTCATTGTCAAGGGCAATCGGAGCAATAACACCAAGAGATTCACAACACCTTATAATTTTTGTCAAAAAAAGTGTTGCCATTCCA
>NZ_JAHLOS010000097.1 GCF_018917525.1 Enterococcus raffinosus
GGTTCTATAATATTTTGTGTTGGTGAAAAATCGACTTCGATTTTCTACCAACACTTTTTCTTCGTTTCAACTCAAAAAGAGACTCACTTTTGGTAAAATTTAGTCGACCAAAACATCACCCTACCAAAGGAGTCTCTCAATGGATAATCATACTAGAAAATTACTCGGATTAACAGATAAACATTTATTTTTTGAGGAAGAATGGCTGATTGAAAAAGAATATAAAGGCGTTCAAGCGCAGTTTATTAAAGGAAAATTTGATGACTCTCCTTCCTATTGTGAACACTGTGGATCGGTTCGTATTATCCGCAACGGTTCCTATACGACACGCACTCAGATGTTGAAAGTCAAAGAGAAGTTGACTATTTTAGAATTGAAACGTACCCGTTTTCTCTGCCATGATTGTGGACGGACCTTTTCTGCGAAAACGGACTTAGTTGATGAACATCATCAACTAACAAAGGAACTGAAGCAGGCGATTCTCATGGAACTGTACAAAAATCAATCACGTAAACTAATCGCTAAGAAGTACTTCGTCTCGGATGGGACGGTGACACGTATCTTGCGTGAAGCAACGAAGCATTACCAGCCACGTATGAACTTCCTTCCGACGGTGTTGTGTATGGATGAGTTCAAATCAATGAAGTCTGTTTCTGGTTCCATGAGTTTTATTTGTGTTGATGGGACAACCAATCAGCTATTTACGATCCTTGAAGATCGCAGACTTTACAAACTAACTCAATACTTCTTGCGCTTTCCTAGAAAGGCCCGTTTAAAGGTCAAGTACCTAGTGATGGACATGAATGCCAGCTATTGTCAGTTGCTTAAAACGGTCTTTCCGAATGCGGAGATCGTAACTGACCGCTTTCATATTGTCCAATATATCAATCGCAGCTTCAATCAATTGCGTGTCCAGATCATGAATCGTTTTCGAACCTCACACTCTGAAAATCAGAAGAAGTACCGTCGGCTCAAGCGATATTGGAAACTCTTACTCAAAGATTCCACGACATTGGAGCCACTCAAACGGCATTATCACCGGCTGTTTAAACGACCAATTAGTCAAACAGAAATCGTCGATGAACTGTTAAGCTACAACGAAGAATTGCGAACAGCGTATCACTTTTGTCAGTTATTACGCTATTATTTCGTTAAACGAGATACGGAAGGCTTTCAAGAAACCCTTAAAACAATTTCATCTACGTTACCTCAGTCGTTTAAAAAGAAATTCACGATCTTCCACCGCTACCAATCGGGCATTTCAAATGCCTTTAAAGTGTCCCACTCAAACGGCGTCACAGAGGGTCTAAACAACAAGATCAAGCTGATCAAACGAATCGCGTTTGGTTATCGCAACTTCTATAA
>NZ_JAHLOS010000098.1 GCF_018917525.1 Enterococcus raffinosus
CCCAAATTTCAAGTGCAAGTTAGCCACTTATTGAAATTCATGTGTTATTCAATTTTATTCTCTATTTAGCAGCCAACGATAACTTTGATAATTCTGCTAATAAACACTCGCGTGGAGTGGCATAACCCAATATTTTTCTCGGTAAATTGTTCATCCAGTCTTGGATACGACGAATGGTCGACAGCGCGACGTCTTCCATTCGGGTTCCCTTTGGAATGAAGCGCCGGATCAGGCCATTGTGATTCTCGTTTGTTCCTCGTTCCCATGAAGAATACGGGTGGGTGAAGTAAACTTCGGTAATCTCTTTAAGAAGATTAGACAGCCCTGAAAACTCCACACCATTGTCTGAAGTGATTGTTTTGAAAAGCAACGCAAAATCTTTTCCAGCGGCTTCTCTCAACGTCGTCAATGCTCGATTGACTGGGTTCGCCGCTTTTCCGTCAATTTTGATAATCACTTCGTAGCGCGTTTTTCGCTCGGTTAAAGTTAGCAGCGCTTGGTCTTTTCCAACACGCATCCCATTGACCGTATCAATTTCCCAATCGCCGAAACGTTCCCGTTTATCCACAATGTCAGGACGCTTTTCAATCAAGTTCCCAAGAATCGTTTTGTTCTTTCGCGTTCGACTCGTTTTCGTGTTTCGCCGTGTTTTGAGGTGCAGATCGATATTTCTTGTCTCCATCAAGCAGAGATCAATGTAGTTATACAGCGTAGTTGTACAGGGAATTTCTTCATGAGAAAACAAGTTTAGTTTCTTCGCTCGCCCAATGACAACATCTGGAGATTGTTTTTCCTTCTTCATTTGATGATCGGCATAAGCCATGAAATCTGGTGCATCCAGCCACTTGGGCTGTTTCCGAGAATTCCTTCGAGCTTTTTCATAAGCCGCTTGCCCAGCGTCGGGGGAATAGACAAAGGTTTCATACTCGTAGGTTTTCCCGTGATGCGTTTGCCGTTTTATTTGTCGAACGGTTCCATCTTTGATTTCGGTATTGATCGTTTGTGGCGCACGACCAAGAAGTTTCGCGATCGCCCGATTGGATAAGGGCTGTTCTAATTGTTTCCAAGCATGTATTTTGTTTCGCTCTTCCCAATTTAGGTGTAGTCCAGTGCGTGAAATTGTGGTATTCTCGATTTGCGTCATTGTCCGTTCATCCTTTATTGATTGTGTGAGAACTTCAATAATACATGAAATTGGGCAATGACGTTTTTTTATTGTCTTAAGTGGCTAAGTTCATTATAAAATCCGCC
>NZ_JAHLOS010000099.1 GCF_018917525.1 Enterococcus raffinosus
GATTTGCGTCATTGTCCGTTCATCCTTTATTGATTGTGTGAGAACTTCAATAATACATGAAATTGGGCAATGACGTTTTTTTATTGTCTTAAGTGGCTAAGTTCATTATAAAATCCGCCATGGAGTTAGATTTATCCTTAATAATATGAATTGTTGACCTCTTCAATTGGCGTATAAATGATTTCATTTAATGATAGATAATAAAATCATGAAATTACATATTAGGTTAGAATTTCTGTGAAAACAAAATGAATATTCCACCTTTTGTATACTTAGGCTACCTATCTATACAATTTTGATTAAATAAAATTTTATTTATACTCTATAAAGTTCTTTATTGGGATTGCTCTTCTAAAACATATTTCTTCCAAAAATATGTTCAAAATCACTAACAAACAAGGGCGTTTCTCTCCTTTTTAAAGAATCTAATACTTTTTAATTTTTGCTATATCCAGTTAATATGAAAAAACACTTATAAGGTAATTACCTTATAAGTGTTTTCACTTCAATCTAGGATTCCCAGGACATTACCCCATAACTTCCAGCAATTCCTTCCATTAGCAAACTATCTGCATAGCCATCAATAAAGCTTGTTGCCTCTTCCTCTGTTGAGAACAATCGACTTCCTTTTTCGATGTTCTTTGATTGATCCTCACCTTCATAAGCATAGAACCAAACTGTGTATTGAACCTGTGGCTCTGGATTCGGTGTCGGTGTGGGATCTGGGGCCGGTTTCAGATCTGGTGTAGGATTAGTCACCTCTCCACCATTACTTGTTCCGTCAGATGAGCTTCCATTGCCTGTGGTTCCGTCATTATTGCTTTCCTCATTATTAGTAGGTGTTGAAGTAGTATCAGAGGCTGCGTCATTCGTTTGATCTTGTTCGTGTGTATTTGACTTACTTGGAGTTTGTGTGGCCTGACCTACAGATTCTCCAATCGGTTGATTCGAAACTATTTTGTCCGACTCAGTAATTTGTTGCTGATCAGTCACTACACCATTTTGATCTTGAACAGTTACGACATTTCCTTCAAACACCAACTTATTTCCTGCATAAATCAGGTTGTAATTTCCAATACCATTTAATGAAGCCAGTTTTTGTTTGTGGCAAGATAAAGGTGGTTCTTTCCAGCGTTAGTTGAAAATCCGCTTTTTTCTCATCCATTCTAATTGAATGGTCTTTTTCCTTAACGTTTCAAAGCTACAACGACCATACATGATTCTTTTGATGACTTTC
>NZ_JAHLOS010000100.1 GCF_018917525.1 Enterococcus raffinosus
AAGCACATCTGTAAGTACGAGCGACAGCACAAGCGAAAGTACTTCGATTAGTGATTCGAACTCAATTAGTACAAGCGAAAGCGATAGTGAAAGCACAAGTATTAGCGATTCAATCAGTGATTCAAGATCTGAAAGTACAAGCGTGAGTGATAGCGACAGTACAAGTGTAAGCACATCAATCAGTGATTCGAACTCAACTAGCACAAGCGAAAGTAATAGTGAAAGCACAAGTATTAGTGATTCAATCAGTGCATCAATTAGCGAATCTATTTCGACAAGTGTAAGTGAATCATCAAGCGAGTCAGGAAGCTATAGTGGAAGCACATCTGTAAGTACGAGCGACAGCACAAGCGAAAGTACTTCGATCAGTGATTCGAATTCAACTAGCACAAGTGAAAGTAATAGTGAAAGCACAAGTATTAGCGATTCAATCAGTGTATCAATTAGCGAATCTATTTCGACAAGTGTAAGTGAATCATCAAGTGAGTCAGGAAGCTATAGTGGAAGCACATCTGTAAGTACGAGCGACAGCACAAGCGAAAGTACTTCGATTAGTGATTCGAACTCCATTAGTACAAGCGAAAGCGATAGTGAAAGCACAAGTATTAGCGATTCAATCAGTGATTCAAGATCTGAAAGTACAAGCGTAAGCGATAGCGACAGTACAAGTGTGAGCACATCAATCAGTGAATCGAACTCAATTAGTACAAGTGTAAGCAACAGCGACAGCACAAGTATTAGCGATTCAATCAGTGATTCAAGATCTGAAAGTACAAGCATGAGCAACAGCGACAGTACAAGTGTGAGCACATCAATTAGTGAATCGAATTCAACTAGCACAAGTGTAAGCAACAGTGAAAGCACAAGTATTAGTGATTCAATCAGTGCATCAATTAGCGAATCTATTTCGACAAGTGTAAGTGAATCATCAAGCGAGTCAGGAAGCTATAGTGGAAGCACATCTGTAAGTAC
>NZ_JAHLOS010000101.1 GCF_018917525.1 Enterococcus raffinosus
AAGCACATCTGTAAGTACGAGCGACAGCACAAGCGAAAGTACTTCGATTAGTGATTCGAACTCAATTAGTACAAGCGAAAGCGATAGTGAAAGCACAAGTATTAGCGATTCAATCAGTGATTCAAGATCTGAAAGTACAAGCGTGAGTGATAGCGACAGTACAAGTGTAAGCACATCAATCAGTGATTCGAACTCAACTAGCACAAGCGAAAGTAATAGTGAAAGCACAAGTATTAGTGATTCAATCAGTGCATCAATTAGCGAATCTATTTCGACAAGTGTAAGTGAATCATCAAGCGAGTCAGGAAGCTATAGTGGAAGCACATCTGTAAGTACGAGCGACAGCACAAGCGAAAGTACTTCGATCAGTGATTCGAATTCAACTAGCACAAGTGAAAGTAATAGTGAAAGCACAAGTATTAGCGATTCAATCAGTGTATCAATTAGCGAATCTATTTCGACAAGTGTAAGTGAATCATCAAGTGAGTCAGGAAGCTATAGTGGAAGCACATCTGTAAGTACGAGCGACAGCACAAGCGAAAGTACTTCGATTAGTGATTCGAACTCCATTAGTACAAGCGAAAGCGATAGTGAAAGCACAAGTATTAGCGATTCAATCAGTGATTCAAGATCTGAAAGTACAAGCGTGAGTGATAGCGACAGTACAAGTGTAAGCACATCAATCAGTGATTCGAACTCAACTAGCACAAGCGAAAGTAATAGTGAAAGCACAAGTATTAGTGATTCAATCAGTGCATCAATTAGCGAATCTATTTCGACAAGTGTAAGTGAATCATCAAGCGAGTCAGGAAGCTATAGTGGAAGCACATCTGTAAGTACGAGCGACAGCACAAGCGAAAGTACTTCGATCAGTGATTCGAATTCAACTAG
>NZ_JAHLOS010000102.1 GCF_018917525.1 Enterococcus raffinosus
TACTAGGACGTGTCTGAAAACTCGTTACTGAGTCAGTTTGAAGATAGCAGCCACATAAACAAATGATAAAAACGACTTTGCCAATTTGTCATACCGTGTAGCGACACGACGAAAGTGTTTGATCCTGTTGAAAAAGCATTCTACTAAGTGGCGCTCTTTGTACAAGAACCAATCGACTTTCCAAGGATTTTTGGCATTCGATTTTGGAGGAATCGTATAGCTGCCTCCTTGTGCAGATATCCAGTCACGAATCGTCTCTGATCCGTAGGCTTTGTCACCCAAAATAGTGCTTCCTTCAATTTCAAATTGTTCTAGTAATGGGATCGTCGCAACAGCATCGTGGGTTTGCCCACCAGTTAAAAGAAAAGCTAATGGATTTCCCAAACCATCCACTAACGTATGGATTTTGGTTGTTTTCCCGCCGCGGCTGTTCCCTATATGTTGCTTCACTTCGTTGAGTTCAGCGTTTTTTTAGCTCCTGCACTATGTTGATGGGCTTTTATCGATGTGGAGTCGATACTGATCGTCTCAAAATCAGGTTCTACTTGAAGAACCTGAAAGATTTTTATCAATAAGCCGCTGTCCCTCCAATTGCAAAACCGAGTGTAGACTGTTTTCCAAGAACCGTATCGTTCTTCTGGTAAATCTCGCCAAGCAGCGCCACTGCGAGCGATCCAAAGAATGGCATTAAACGCAGTGCGGTTGTTCAATTTAGGCGGACGTCCAGTTCGATAATTCGGAAATAGTCCGCCAATCTGATCCCATTGCTCATCGCTCAGTTCATATCGTCGTGGTTGTGCCATTCGTTATCCTGCTCCAGTCGTTTTTATCAGAGCATACCATATTTTTATTGGGTTTTCAGACACGTCCTAG
>NZ_JAHLOS010000103.1 GCF_018917525.1 Enterococcus raffinosus
AAGTAAGATCCCTGAGAGATGATCAGGTAGATAGGTCAGGAGTGGAAGTGCAGTGATGTACGGAGCGGACTGATACTAATCGATCGAGGACTTAACCAAAAATTGATTCACGGTTGTTAGAATGTTTCTGATCCAGTTTTGAGTGAACGATGTTTACTCAATTGAATACCAGTGTGGTGGCGATAGCAAGAAGGATACACCTGTTCCCATGTCGAACACAGAAGTTAAGCTTCTTAGCGCCGATTGTAGTGAGGGGTTGCCCCTTGTGAGATTAGGACGTCGCCACGCGGATTCCATCCTGATAAAGGATGGAATTTTTATTTCAATAGTAACAGTTTTTAAATAAAGAGGAAATTCTTTGGAGTTTAAATGACTGTTGTTAGTTATGGTAACTAGAAGATATCTGCTTTTATGAGTTTTAAATGATAATTAAAAATTATTGAATAAAACCATTGACACTTTCAAGATATTAAGTTATTATAACTGAGTTGCTGAAATATTGAATATAACTTTTTCAAAAAAACTTCAAAAAAGTTGTTGACATTTGCTTGGCAAGCTGTTAAGATATAAAAGTTGCTGAAACAAAGCGACAAACAATGTAGATCTTTGAAAACTGAACGAATAAAACAAACCAAATGTGTAGGGCGCTTCTATTATATAGAAGCAAACAACATAGCAAGCAATATGCTAGCAAGTCAATTATTACAATTGAGCTTAACAGTCGCAAGACTGTTTCAAACACTTTTTATGAGAGTTTGATCCTGGCTCAGGACGAACGCTGGCG
>NZ_JAHLOS010000104.1 GCF_018917525.1 Enterococcus raffinosus
TTTTTTTGTATGTTTGAAAACCACCTGCTGTGCTGGTGGTTCAAAAGAGCTTCCAGCGTGGTATTAAAAAGACCTCCCAAAATTGATAAACTGATGTTGGTTTCCCGACCGCATCACCATCAAAGATAGGAGGTGTCCTTATGGAAAAGGACAAAGAAAGTTTATCACATAGTAAATGGAGATGTAAGTATCACATCGTGTTTGCACCAAAATATCGGAGACAAATTATTTATGGGAAATACAGAGAAAGCATTGGCGAAATCATTCGCACGCTCTGTGAAAGAAAAGGAGTAGAGATCATTGAGGCAAATGCCTGTGCAGATCATATTCATTTGCTTGTAAGTATTCCACCAAAGTTAAGTGTTTCGCAATTCATGGGCTATTTAAAGGGAAAAAGTAGTTTAATGATATTCGACCGTCATGCAGAGTTGAAATATCGCTATGGGAACCGAAAATTTTGGTGTCGAGGGTACTACGTGGACACGGTTGGACGGAATAAGGAGCAGATAGCTGAGTATATTCGTAAACAAATAAAAGAAGATTATTCAGCAGATCAGCTTACGTTGTTCGAAGAGGTAGACCCGTTTACAGGAGCAAAAAATAAAAAGAGATAGAGCGAGATTCTTTTAGAATCAGCGAGTAGAAGTGGTGCGGGGGGAAGCTTTCAGAGGGCCTTTTAGGCCGAGGCCGGTAAGAGAGGCTTCTAGCCGAAGAGCAAACCACCCGTTTCACGGGTGGTTATGATTT
>NZ_JAHLOS010000105.1 GCF_018917525.1 Enterococcus raffinosus
TAAGAAAACCTCAGGAGAAAACCGCTCCTGAGGACTTTTTGTTTAGATGAATCATTTTATTGTCGATCACTGATTCTAAATTCGTATCCAAGTACGTTCTTATAATATTCTGGATACATCTCTCCACCACATTTTTCGCAATCAAATTGCGGAGCGTTCTCAGGATCAAATGCAACATCTCCTGCATCCAAAAATTGAACTACTTCCTTTGGAATTTTTTCCTTTATCCCACATTCAAGACAAATGTAATGAACCACTCCATTGGAATCGAAGTTTTTTAAAAGCTGCTTCTTTTTCTTTTTCATACTTACGTTTCGATGCTTCTTCCCCAATTTTTTTATTCTCCTCTCGCATGAATCGTTCCGATTCTTTATTCTTCGCATATTTCACTACAAGTCGTCCATTTTTAGACACACTAACTCCACTAAATTCATAATATTCGCCACATCTAGTACATTCCAATGGATTTACTCCGAATTCTTCGGCTATTCGTTCACACCATGATTTTGGTTTAAGTGCTTTCTTCACGTTCACAAGCATTCGTTGAATCTCTTTCTGGTAATTACTTAATACTTTTTTCATGATTGTCTTGATCCGCCGACTATAAATGCCGTATCTACGAATTGTTTTGAACTGGTTCTCTGGAATATGACGAATCAGTGCACCAATAAATTCCTCTACCGACATCGTCTTTATCTTATCCGTGTTAGTTCGTTTATCATGATACTGAAACATCACTATTTTCC
>NZ_JAHLOS010000106.1 GCF_018917525.1 Enterococcus raffinosus
ATGCCGAGGACCGGAATCGAACCGGTACGGTGATCACTCACCGCAGGATTTTAAGTCCTGTGCGTCTGCCAGTTCCGCCACCCCGGCGTTCTTCCCTGGTCTTCAGGAAAGCGGAAAACGGGGTTCGAACCCGCGACCCCCACCTTGGCAAGGTGGTGCTCTACCACTGAGCTATTTCCGCACGATGCCGGCTAAAGGACTTGAACCCTCGACCCTCTGATTACAAATCAGATGCTCTACCAACTGAGCTAAGCCGGCAACTACAAAAAAATAAAATGCGGGTGAAGGGACTTGAACCCCCACGCCGTAAGGCGCTAGATCCTAAATCTAGTGCGTCTGCCAATTCCGCCACACCCGCATATACTTATGAGCCGTACTGGGCTCGAACCAGTGACCCTCTGATTAAAAGTCAGATGCTCTACCAACTGAGCTAACGGCTCAAATGGAGGTTAACGGGATCGAACCGCTGACCCTCTGCTTGTAAGGCAGATGCTCTCCCAGCTGAGCTAAACCTCCATAAGAATTCGCGTGGCGACGTCCTAATCTCACAAGGGGCAACCCCTCACTACAATCGGCGCTAAGAAGCTTAACTTCTGTGTTCGACATGGGAACAGGTGTATCCTTCTCGCTATCGCCACCACACT
>NZ_JAHLOS010000107.1 GCF_018917525.1 Enterococcus raffinosus
CTTGTGCGGAGCTTTTTCTGCATGGGTGTATTTGCGGAGTTGATCCAGGATTTGATTCAAGAAGTGTATTTATCAGCCGAACCAACCGCTGTCATGCGGCGATATTTGCCATATTTTGAGGATTACTTCACCGCGGATGAATGGAAAACAGTGGTAAATCGACTGTTTGGCACGCATTCGAACTACCTTGCGCAAACGGAAGAAGCGCGTTTGAATAAAAGCTATTTAGAACAAACCGGGACACTCGATAATCGGATCGAGGGTCTTGTTTATCGTGTCGAAGCGATCTTTGAGGATACTGTTGGGAAAAAACACAAGCTGACGATTCGCGAGACGGACGCAACGTTTGATGAAGCACAAACGATTCAAGTGTTGAAGATATTAACAACTTTGAGTATTTTTGACACAGCCGCTGTGCGGAAATATGCGACCTATGTGAGCTATCAAACTTCAGGGAAAGTCATTGCGACTGCCCATAATTCCCGTCAAAAAACCAAAACACCAGCAGAGGAAACTGAACCAAGCGCTGCCGAACAATCCCCAGAAAAAGAAAAAACTCCGAAAAAAGCGATAGCTGCGACTGC
>NZ_JAHLOS010000108.1 GCF_018917525.1 Enterococcus raffinosus
TCGTTTTATAAGCTTAAATTTGTTGTTATTACCTTCGACGAATCCAGAGCTTATACTATGGGATATCGCGTTTTTTATCGGGGCGATATCCCTTTTTATGCTCTGACAAAAAGAATCAATCGGAGAATCTTGATAGGCGTGAATAAAAATATCCAGGTCGTCTGGAGAATCCCCCATGATAATCGTATGGAACTCTCGGAAGATGGTCTCTGTCTCAGAAACAATGGGGTATTTTTCTTTGATAGCTGGTAAGTATTCTTCGATCTGATGCTCTTTTTTTGTTTTAGGATTCACGGTTAGTAGATAGTTTAAGAGCCGATTTCGTCTAATCATTCGCACATCTTCTGGATAAACTTGCCGAAATAATCGGTTACTATGCATAGATTTACGACCTAGAAAATTATTTTTACTGATGGTCTGAATATAACTCCAGACGGTCTTTTGATTCTTATCACACCCGCTGTATCGGAGATAAAAGTAAATAATGTCATCCGGGTGACCATCTTGCATCATTTTGAAAATAATATTTAAGTAATCATCCATAACTGTTTTTCGTTTTTTATAGTTTCTCGGCTGA
>NZ_JAHLOS010000109.1 GCF_018917525.1 Enterococcus raffinosus
CTCTTTGAACTCAGCCTGTGAAAACGCTTCATTAGGCTAGGCTTTTTTGAGTGCACCTTCTTTCAGTTCTTTAGGGTAGAAAACGTGTTACTTTACTCTTGACTTATTACCACTAGACTTATTTTTAATGAATACTAGTTATTGATGGTACAAAATTAGGCTTTCTTTAGATCTAATTTTGTCATTAGCCATCTCTTTTCTTTGATTCATTCGATACTTGTTAGGGATTTGAATAAACCACTCTTTAAAAGCTGTTCCAAAATACCTAGGATTTTCGAAGTCTCACTCTTGAGCGATGCGCTCAACTGAATACTGGTTTTCAACCTCAAAACGACGGCCATCAACATCGAATTGACATTGACATACTATCAGTTTCATTAAAATCATGGTTCTTTCCAGTGTTAGTTGATTTCCAAGTCCGACTTTGGTAATAATAATATAAAAACTAGAACGGAGTCGTCGAAACTTTGGATGAACTTATAAAATTACTAGATACCCATCTAC